>NZ_VBUI01000001.1 GCF_005780185.1 Halomonas urmiana
AGCACTTCTGCCACCAACACCGCCTGCAACGTTTGCCCGTTGCCGGCAGCGGATGCGTACTTTACGGATTTCCCCGGGGCCGTGCAAGGCCTCGGCGAAGAAAAATGTCAGGCGCGTGTCGCGAGCGTGACGCGGCGGTGACACGGCACCCCGGGGTGCCACTCTCACGCCACGCTCTCAGCACTCGCCGCGCTTATCCACCAGCGCTGCAGCGCTACCAGTTGTGGATAAGCTCTCCGCTTTCCAGAGACACGAACGCCCGCGCGAGGCGGGCGTCGTGATAAGGGCAGTCTGGACGGACTAAAGAGATAGCGTCGCGGCCTCAGCCGAGGGTCACTCGAGCATAGCGCTTCTTGCCCGCCTGGATGACATAGCTCTTGCCGGTGTCGAGCATATGATCACGCTCGACCACCACGCCATCGACCTTGACCCGGCCATTGCCGAGCATGTCCTTGGCCTGGGCGCTGTTGTTGGCCAGCCCCGAGCGATTGAGCACCGCGGCGATCGGCGCCTGGAAGCTGCCCGCGAAGTCGACCTCGACCTCGGGCAAGTCTTCCGGCAGCTCGCCCGCGGCGAGCTGATTGCCGGCGCTGCGATGGGCGTTGGCGGCCGCCTCCTCGCCGTGATAGCGACCGATCAGCTCGCGGGCGAGGACCATCTTGATGTCGCGCGGGTTGGCACCGGCCTCGACATCGCGCTTGAGCGCCTCGATCTCCTCGTTGGGCTTGAGCGAGAGCAGCTCGAAGTAGCGCCACATCAGGCTGTCGGGCATAGAGACCAGCTTATTGAACATCGCCCCCGGCGACTCGTCGACGCCGACATAGTTGCCCAGCGACTTGGACATCTTCTGCACGCCGTCGAGGCCCTCGAGCAGCGGCATGGTCATCACCACCTGGGGCGACTGGCCGAAGTGCTTTTGGACCTCGCGACCCATCAGCAGGTTGAACTTCTGATCGGTGCCGCCGAGCTCCACGTCGGCCTCCAGCGCCACGGAGTCATATCCCTGCACCAGCGGGTAGAGGAACTCGTGAAGGGAGATCGGCTGGCCTGCGCTGTAGCGCTTGTCGAAGTCGTCCCGCTCAAGCATCCGCGCCACGGTGCTCTGACCGGCGAGCTCGATCATGTCGGCCGCGCTCATGGCCGAGAACCACTCGGCGTTGAAGCGCACCTCGGTCTTGTCGGGATCGAGGATCTTGAACACCTGCTCCTTGTAGGTTTGGGCGTTGGCCTTGACCTCCTCCTCAGTGAGCGGCTTGCGCGTCACGTTCTTTCCGGTGGGATCCCCGATGCGGCCGGTGAAATCACCGATCAGGAAGATCACCTCGTGCCCCAGGTCCTGGAACTGACGCATCTTGGTCAGCAGGACGCTATGCCCGAGGTGCAGGTCCGGCGCCGTGGGATCGAAGCCCGCCTTGATGCGCAGCGTGCGCCCGGAGGCCAGCTTCTTCTCCAGCTCATCCTCGAGCAGGATCTCGTGGGTGCCGCGCTTGAGCAGCGCCAGGGCGCCGGCTACATCGGTCATTGTCTCCTCTCCACTCAGCAGGCGGCCCGCGACCCGGCGGGCACTCGGTGTTCGAATGGTCGAGGATGGTACCATGTCCGACCACCCACGGTTGAGCCCGCCCGGGAGTCCCCATGAGCCGCTTCATCGGCCTGATGTCAGGCACCAGTCTCGACGGCGTCGATGCCGCCCTCGTCGATATCACCCCAGAGCGAGCGCCGAGCCTGATCGCCACCCATGCCGAATCGATGCCCGAGCCGCTGCGCGACCTGCTGTGGCGCCTCTGTCATGCCGATCGCGTGGCCTTCGCCGAGCTGGCAGCCGCCGAGGACGCCTTCTGCCGCCTGCAAGCCACCGCCGTCGAGGCGCTGATCGCCTCGAGCGGCGTGGCGCGGGAGAGCATCGCGGCCATCGGCAGCCATGGCCAGACCATCGAGCACGCGCCCTGGGGCCATGACGGCGGCCCGGCCTATACCCTGCAGCTCGACAACCCCAGCCTGCTCGCCGAGCTCACCAGCCGTCCGGTGGTCGGCGATCTGCGCCGCCGCGACCTGGCCGCCGGCGGCCAGGCCGCGCCGCTGGCCCCGGCATTCCACGAAGCGCTGTTTCGAGCGCCTGGTGAATGGCGCCTGGTGCTCAACCTGGGCGGCTTCGCCAACCTCACGCTGCTGCCGCCGAGCGAAGACCCGCGCCCGCCGCTGGGCTTCGATACCGGACCGGCCAATGCCCTGATGGATGCCTGGCACGCCCGTCATCGCGGCGGGCGCTTCGACGCCGACGGCGCCTGGGCAGCCTCCGGACGCGTCGACGAGGCGCTGCTGGCCCGCCTGCTGGCGGCGCCCTTCTTCCACCGTCCGCCGCCCCGCAGCACCGGGCGTGAGGTGTTCCATCTGGCATGGCTGGAGGGACACCTGGAGGGAGACGAGACGCCGGAGGAGGTGCAGGCGACGCTGGCCGAGCTGACCGCCGCCAGCGTGGCGCTGGGCGTGGAGATGGCGCGGGAGCGATTCGCGGCCCCGCCGGCCGCGCGGCTGATTCCCTGCGGCGGCGGCGCCCATAACCCGGATCTGCTGGCACGCCTGGCGCGCCGGCTGCCCGAGACAACGCTCACCCCCGGCGACGACTGGGGCTGGCCCGCCGACTGGCTGGAAGCCGGTGCCTTCGCCTGGTTGGCCGCCCGGCGCCTCGCCGGCCAGCCGGGCAACCTGCCCTCGGTGACCGGCGCCGCCGGCGACCGGGTGCTCGGCGGGCTCTATGCCCCCTGAGCTCCCTGAAGAGCGAGCGCGAGCCGAGCCGCTAGAAGTCGTCCTCGCCCCTCAGCGAGAGGTGGCTGGCCGCCTCCTTGGCCCCGGCCACCCCGTCGCTGCTCTCGTCGCCGAACTTGATCATCATGCGCAGATCGTTGGCCGAGTCGGCGTGCACCAGCGCCACCTCCTCGGTGATCTTGCCGGCCTTGAAGAGCTCGAAGAGCGCCTGATCGAAGGTCTGCATGCCGAGGTCCCGCGAGCGCGACATGACCTTCTTGATCTCGCCGACCTGCCCCTTGCGCACCAGGTCACCGATCAGCGGCGATTTGAGCATGATCTCGATCGCCGGACAGCGCCCGCCGTCGACCGTGGGCAGCAGCTGCTGGGCGACGATGGCGTGCAGGTTGAGCGAGAGGTCGAGCCACACCTGGGGGTGACGCTCGATGGGGAAGAAGTTGATGATGCGATCCAGCGCCTGGTTGGCGTTGTTGGCGTGCAGGGTCGCCAGGCAGAGGTGGCCGGTCTCGGCGAAGGTCAGCGCGTGCTCCATGGTCTCCCGGGTGCGCACCTCGCCGATCAGGATCACGTCCGGCGCCTGGCGCAGGGTGTTCTTCAGGGCGACCTCGAAGGACTCGGTGTCGATGCCCACCTCGCGCTGATTGATGATCGCCTTGCGGTGCGGGTGCACGTACTCGATGGGATCCTCGACGCTGATGATGTGGCCGCCGATCGTCTCGTTGCGCTGCTGGATCATCGACGCCAGGGTAGTCGACTTGCCGGTGCCGGTACCACCGACCACGAACACCAGGCCACGCTTGTTGTTGGCCAGCTCGCCGAGGGTGGTGGGCAGCGAGAGCTCCTCCAGATGGGGAATGTCGAAGCCGATGCGCCGCACGACCATGGCCATCTGGTTGCGCTGCTGGAAGGCGCTGACGCGAAAGCGCCCCATGCCCTTGAGGCTCAGCGCGAAGTTGGCCTCATGCTCATGCTTGAAGCGCTCCTGCTGCGCCTCGGGAAGCGAGACACCGACCAGCTCGTTGACCTGCGCCACGCTGAGCCCCTGGTCGCCGAGGGGAATGAGCTGGCCGGCCATCTTCAGCGTGGGCGGCGCATTCACCGAGATCAGCAGATCCGACGCCTCCTTCTGCACCATGATGTCCAGCAGCTGGTGGAGCCACTCTTTTGCCGTCATGTCCCTGCCTCCTCGTTATCCATGCTCAGGCCAGCACGCCCTTGGCCTTGGCCTGAGCCTCCTCTCGCGCCACGGTATTGTCGGTAATCAGCTTCGCCAGCGCAGCATCCATGGTCTGCATGCCGAGGTTGCCGCCGGTCTGGATCGCCGAGTAGATCTGCGCCACCTTGTCCTCGCGAATCAGGTTGCGCACCGCCGCCGTGGCGACCAGGATCTCGTGGGCCGCCACCCGGCCGCCGCCCTGGCGCTTGAGAAGCGTCTGGGAAATCACCGCCTGCAGCGACTCGGAAAGCATCGAACGCACCATGGACTTCTCGTCGCCCGGGAAGACGTCGATGATCCGATCGATGGTCTTGGCCGCCGAGGTGGTGTGCAGGGTGCCGAACACCAGGTGGCCAGTCTCGGCCGCGGTGAGGGCGAGGCGAATGGTCTCGAGATCGCGCAGCTCGCCGACCAGGATGATGTCCGGGTCCTCGCGCAGGGCGCTGCGCAGCGCCGGGGCGAAGCCGTGAGTATCGCGGTGCACCTCGCGCTGGTTGACCAGGCAGCGCTTGCTGCGGTGGACGAACTCTACCGGGTCCTCGATGGTGAGGATGTGCTCGAAGCGGTTATCGTTGATGTAGTCGATCATCGCCGCGAGCGTGGTGCTCTTGCCCGAACCGGTGGGGCCGGTCACCAGCACCAAGCCGCGGGGCAGCATCGAGAGCTGGCGGAAGACCTGCCCCATGCCCAGGTCCTCCATGGTCAGCACCTCGGTGGGGATGGTGCGAAACACCGCCCCGGCGCCGCGGGCCTGATTGAAGACGTTGACGCGGAAGCGGGAGACCCCGGGCACCTCGAAGGAGAAGTCGGTCTCGAAGAATTCCTCGTAGTCGCGGCGCTGGCGGTCGGCCATGATGTCGTAGATCAGCTTGCGGACCTCGCGGTCTTCCATGGCCGGCACGTTGAGCCGGCGAATGTCGCCATCGACGCGGATCATCGGCGGCAGGCCCGCCGAGAGGTGGAGGTCCGAGGCGTTCTGTTTTGCCGAGAATGCCAGCAGTTCGGTAATATCCATGCGTTTCCCCTGCTTCCGGGATAAGGTTCCCTTCTGTATGACCAGTATGACAGACCCTACGACATGACGGACCTGGTACTTTCCGAGTCGCTGGCCGCCGCTCGCGCCCGGCTCACTGAGGCGCTCGACGCCGCGGGCCGGCCTGCCGACGCCGCCAGGCTGCTCGCCGTGAGCAAGACCAAGCCCGCCGCGCTGATCCGCCAGGCCTGGCACGAGGGCCAGCGCGAGTTCGGCGAGAACTACGTCCAGGAGGCACTGGACAAGCAGGCCGAACTGGCGGACCTCACGGGCATCGTCTGGCATTTCATCGGGCCGCTGCAATCCAACAAGAGCCGCGACGTGGCCGAACACTTCGCCTGGGTGCATAGCGTAGACCGCGAGAAGATCGCCCGACGCCTGAGCGATCAACGCCCCGAGGGCCTCGAGCCGCTGGACATCTGCCTGCAGGTCAACATCAGCGACGAGACGAGCAAGTCCGGCGTCTCCCTCGAGGCACTTGCGGCGCTCGCCGAGGCCGTGCTGTCGATGCCGCGCCTGCGCCTGCGCGGCCTGATGGCGATCCCCGCGCCAGCCGAGACACCGGCCGAGCAGCGCGTGCCCTTCGCTCGGCTGCGCCAGGCCCTGGAAGCGCTTCGCGAGCGTTTCCCCGAGGCGCCGCTGGATACCCTCTCCATGGGCATGAGCGCCGACCTGGAGGCCGCGGTCGCCGAGGGCGCCACCCTGGTACGCCTGGGCACCGCCATCTTCGGCGAACGTCACACGCGATAATCCCGCCCGCGCCGGCAGCCGGCCGAGGCTTTCCACCATCAGAAGGACAGTTCCCATGGCCAGCACAATCACCTTCATCGGCGCCGGCAACATGGCCGGCGCCATCATCGGCGGGATGATCGAGAGCGGTTTCTCGCCCGACGACGTCATCGCCACCTCGCCCAGCGACGATGTGCTCGCCCCGCTGCGCGAGCGGTTAGGCATCCGCACCGAGACCGACAACGCCACGGCCGTTGCCCAGTCCGACGTGGTGGTGCTGGCGGTCAAGCCGCAGATCATGCGCGAGGTGTGCGAGCAGATGCGCGAGGCTGTCCAGGCGCGCCGGCCGCTGATCGTCTCGGTGGCCGCGGGGCTGCCGGCCGAGATCCTCGAAGCGTGGCTCGGCGGCGCGCTGCCGCTGGTGCGCTGCATGCCCAACACCCCCGCCCTGGTCGGCGCCGGGGCCGCCGGCCTCTTCGCCAACGACCGGGTCGACGAGGCCCAGCGCCGGCTCGCCACCGAGCTGATGGAGGCGGTGGGCCTGGTGGAGTGGGTCGAGGACGAGGCCCTGCTGGACGCGGTCACCGCCGTCTCCGGCAGCGCCCCGGCCTACTTCTTCCTGATGTTCGAGGCCATGGAGGAGGCCGGCGTGACACTCGGCCTGCCCGCCGATACCGCCCGTCGCCTGGCCATGCAGACGGCGCTGGGGGCGGCCAAGATGGCGCTGGCAAGCGACCAGCCGCCGGCCGAGCTCAAGCGCAACGTGATGTCGCCGGGCGGCACCACCGAACGCGCCATCGCGCATCTGGAGCAGGCTGAGCTGCGCCGCATCATGGCCGAGGCGATGACCGCCTGTGCCGACCGCGCCGCCGAGATGGCCGACGAGCTCGGCCAGCGCTGAGCCCTCGGGGCGACACGCGCCCCCACGATCACGTTTCAAGGACATGGAGGATCCCCGATGGGCAGTCAACTGGGAAGCGCCGGCCTACTGCTGGTGAACACCCTGATCAATATCTACATCTTCCTGCTGATGCTGCGCTTCCTGCTGCAGGCATCCCGGGCGGACTACTACAACCCCATCAGCCAGTCGGTGGTGAGGATCACCCAGCCGGCGGTGCGCCCCTTCCAGAGTTTCCTGGGGCCGGTGATGGGCCGCTTCGACCTGGCGACCCTGGCCACGGCCTTCGTGATCAAGGCGGTCGGCATCATCCTGATCCTGCAGATCGCCGGCTTCGGCATGGCGCCGATCGGAAGCGTGGCGATCGGAGCGGTGGCCGCCGTCGCCAACGCCATCCTCAAGATCTACTTCTTCGCGCTGATCGTGATGATCATCCTCAGCTGGGTGGCGCCACAGGCCAGCCATCCCGGTGCGCTGCTGGTGATGCAGCTGGTGGAACCGATCATGGCGCCGGTGCGCCGAGTGATTCCGCCGCTGGGCATGATCGATCTGTCGCCCATCGTGGTGTTCATCGCCATCAGCCTGATCGATGGTATCGTGGTGGGCTCGCTGACCCGCGCTGCGGGTGTCGTCGGGGCCCTGGTCGGTCTCTGACGCTGGCCCATGACAACGACTGGACACCACACACCGATGCCCGAGTTTCCCCACGACTCGGTCGGCATAGTGACGCCCGAGGCGGCGCACTTCGCCGACCCCCTGGCCCTGGCCTGCGGCAGGACGCTGCCGGCCTATGACCTGGTCTACGAGACCTATGGCACGCTCAACGCCGAGCGCTCCAACGCCATCCTGATCTGCCATGCCCTCTCCGGGCACCATCACGCCGCCGGCTACCATGCCACCGACGAGCGCAAGCCGGGCTGGTGGGACGCGCACATCGGCCCCGGCAAGTCGATCGACACCGACCGCTTCTTCGTGGTCTCGGTGAACAACCTCGGCGGCTGCCACGGCAGCACCGGCCCCACCAGCGTGAATCCGGAGACGGGACGCCAGTGGGGACCGGACTTCCCGATCATGACGGTGCTCGACTGGGTGCACAGCCAGGCGCGGCTGGCCGACCGGCTGGGCATCGAGCGCTTCGCCGCGGTGATCGGCGGCAGCCTCGGCGGCATGCAGGTGCTGCAGTGGACGCTCTCCTATCCCGAGCGCATCGCCCACGCCGTGGTCATCGCGGCGACGCCGAAGCTGTCGGCCCAGAACATCGCCTTCAACGAGGTGGCGCGCCAGGCGATCCGCTCCGACCCCGACTTCCACGACGGCTGGTACGCCGATCACGACACGGTGCCGCGCCGCGGCCTCAAGCTCGCGCGCATGGTGGGCCACATCACCTACCTCTCCGAAGACGCCATGGGCACGAAGTTCGGCCGCGACCTGCGCAGCACCGACCTGAACTTCGGCTTCGACGTGGAGTTCCAGGTGGAGTCCTACCTGCGCTATCAGGGCGACACCTTCTCTAACTCCTTCGACGCCAACACCTACCTGCTGATGACCAAGGCGCTGGACTACTTCGATCCCGCCGCCGCCCATGACGGCGAGCTGGCCCGAGCCCTGGCGCCGGCGGCCTGCCCCTTCCTGGTGGTCAGCTTCACCACCGACTGGCGCTTCCCGCCGTCGCGCTCCAAGGAGCTGGTCAATGCCCTGATCCGCGCCGACAAGGCGGTCAGCTACGTCAACATCGACTCGCCCCACGGCCACGACGCCTTCCTGATGCCCGAGCCCCGCTATCAGGCGGTGTTCGCCGGCTTCATGAACCGCGTGGCCCGGGACCTGGGCCTGGAGGACCGCTCATGATGCGCGCCGACCTGAAGCTGATTCACGCCTGGATTCCCGAGGGCGCCCGGGTGCTCGATCTCGGCTGCGGCGAGGGCACGCTGCTGGCGGCGCTGGCCCGCGACAAGCGGGTCACCGGCTTCGGCCTGGAGATCGACCCGGAGGGCATCACCGCGTGCCTGACCAAGGGCGTCAACGTCATCGAGCAGAACCTCGACGAGGGGCTCGCCAACTTCGACGACAACGCCTGCGACCTGGTGGTGATGACCCAGGCACTACAGGCGCTGCGCCGCCCCGACTTGATGCTCGACGAGATGCTGCGTGTCGCCGGCGAAGCGATCATCACCTTCCCCAACTTCGCCTACTGGCGTCACCGCGCCTACCTCGGCTTCAAGGGCTACATGCCGGTCTCCCGCTCGCTGCCCCACGCCTGGTACGACACGCCCAACATCCACCTCTCGACCTTCAACGATTTTGAACGGCTGTGCCGCGACAAGGGTCTGAGCATTGTCGACCGGGCGGTGGGCATCGGCGACCATGAGGGCCACTGGACTTCACGCTGGTGGCCCAACCTGTTCGGCGAGATCGCCATCTTCCGGGTCGCCCGCCGGCCATGAGCCCGGAGGAGTCCCCAGACGCTGCCCAGAGGGAGAACCGACGATGATGCGACACAGCCTGACAGCCCTGATGCTGGGCCTGATCCTGCTGGCGGCCCTGCCCGCCCAGGCCCAGCAGTTCGAGCAGGTGGGGGACTACCAGATCCACTACAGCGCCGTGAACACCAGCTTCCTGCCGGAGGCGGTGGCCCGGGAGCACGGCATCCAGCGCAGCCAGGCCATGGCGCTGCTCAACGTCAGTGTGATGGAGCGCCTCGAGGACGGCTCGACCCGCCCTGTGATCGCCTCGGTCGACGGCCGCAGCGCCGCGCTCGACGGCAGCGACGGCAGCCCGCTGGCCTTTCGCAGCCTGCGCATCGACGACACGCCTTCCCAGGTCGCGGTGTTTCGCATCCGCGAGGACGAGCCGATGCGCTTCGACCTGCGCGTGCGCTACGACCGCAATGCCGAGCCCGCCGAGGTGAGCTTCATCCAGCGTTTCTACATCGATCGATGAGCCCCCCGACCGACGCCATCGCGGGGGCCGCGCGCCCCATTGCCCATCTCGCCGACCTCGAGACCAGCGCCTCGATCGGCGTACGCCTGTCCGACGGGCGCGACGCCCTGCTGGTGCGGGTGCACGGCCGGGTCAGCGCCTTCGAGAACCGCTGCCCCCACCAGGACGTGCCGCTCGAGGCCGAGCCGGACCGCTTCCTGGAGGCCGGCGGCGAGTTGATCCAGTGCGCCATGCACGGCGCGCTGTTCCTGCCCGAGGACGGTGAGTGCGTGTTCGGCCCCTGCCAGGGCGATCACCTGCGCCAGATCCCCGTCTCAGTCGACGACGACGGACGCATCCACCTGGCGGTTGAGTGAGACCGGAAGCGCCTTCCCCAGGCGCACCGCGACCGGCACGCCACCCTCGCGGATGATCTCGCAGCGCCGCGCCAGCACCTCCACACCGCGCGCGGCCACCTCGCGCAGGGTCGCGGCATAGGCCGGATCCAGGTGCGCGGCCGGCGCCACGTCCTCGATGCCCTCGTGGGCCACGCAGAACAGCAGCACGGCGCGATGCCCCCGGGCGGCCAATGCCGCCAGTGCCTCCAGGTGCCGGCGTCCCCGCGCGCTGACCGCGTCGGGGAAGTAGCCGTGGCCGTCGGCCTCCCTCAGCGTCACCTGCTTGACCTCGACGAAGGTCGTGGCGCGGCGGGGATCCTCGAGGCAGAAATCGAGTCGCGTGCGGTCATGGTCGATGCCCTCGACGCGCACCTCGCGGCGGATCTCCGCGTAGCCCGTCAGCTCCGCCACGCACCCCGCGCGCAGCGCCTCCTCGACGATGCGGTTGGCGCGTCCGGTGTGCACCGAGGCCGCCGCCAGGCCGCCGTCGAGCTGGGGCAGCTCGATCAGTTCCCAGGTCCAGCCCAGCTTGCGCGCCGGGTTGTCGCTGGCGGCGAGCCACACCCGGCAGCCCGGCACGTTCACCGCGCGCATCGAACCGGTGTTGGGGCAGTGGGCCACCACCTCGCGGCCGTCATCGAGGCGCACGTCGGCCAGGAAGCGCTTGTAGCGACGCAGCAGGGTACCGGGCACCAGGGTCGGATACTCCATCAGCGGCGCGCCAGGAAGCGCTCGAGGCGACTCACCGCCTCCTCCAGCCGCGCCTCGCCGGTGGTGAAGGCGATGCGCACGTGATGCTCACCCCCCGACAGGGCGAAGTCGGTGCCCGGGGTGATGGCGACGTTCTCCTCCTCGAGCAGCGCGCGGCAGAAGGCCTCGCTGTCGTCGCTGTAGCGCGAGATATCGAGCCACAGGTAGAAGGCCCCCTGGGGGGGAAGCGACGGCGCCAGCCCCAGCCGCGAGAGCCCGGCCAGCAGGGCGTCGCGACGCCGGCCGAGCTCGCGGCGCCGCGCCTCGAGGATCTCGCGGCACTCGGGCATGAAGGCGGCCAGGGCGGCGTGCTGGGCCGGAGTGGAGGCGGCCAGGAAGACGTTCTGGGCCAGCCGAGTGAGTGGCTCGACCGCCGCCTCGGGCGCCACCAGCCAGCCCAGGCGCCAGCCGGTCATGCCGAAGTACTTCGAGAAGCTGTTGACCACGAAGGCGTCCGGGGTGGTCGCGGCCACCGAGATCGGCGGCAGATCGAAGCAGAGCCCCTGGTAGATCTCGTCGACCAGCAACGCACCGCCGCGCGCCTTGACGGTGTCGACCACCGCCGCGAGCCGGTCGGCGTCGAGCATGTGGCCGGTGGGGTTGGAGGGCGTGGCCAGCATGGCGAGCCGGGTCTCGTCGCGCCAGTGGCGCGCCACCAGCTCGGCATCCAGCTGCCAGCCGCTCTTCGCGTCCACCGGCACGGCATCCACCTCGGCGCCAGCCAGGGCCATGAAGTGGCGGTTGCAGGGATAGTTGGGGTCGGCCATCAGTACCCGGTCGCCGGGACCCGCCAGCAGCTGGCTGGCCAGCAGCAGCGCTCCGGAGGCCCCGGGCGTGATCAGGATGCGCGCCGGGTCGACCTCGGCACCGAAGTGCTCGGCGTAGTGCCCGGCGATCGCCTCGCGCAGCGCCGGCAGGCCGGCCGCCGGCGTGTAGCGGGTCTGGCCGGCCGCCAGGGCCGCCTGCCCGGCCGCCACCACGGGCGCGGGGGTGGCGAAATCGGGCTCGCCGATCTCCAGGTGGATGACGTCGTGGCCGGCGGCCTCCCGGGCCTGGGCGATCTCTAGCAGACTCATCACGCGAAAGGGGGCAATACGTGCCACCCGGGCATTCCAGGACATCCGTGGCTCCTCTGGTCGCGCCGGAGAGCGAGGGGCATCTTTCCGACGGCCGGTGGTCAAATTTGACATGTTACGACTTTTGGCGTGACGCCGCAGTCCCGATGCCGCCAGAGGTTGCAACGCCGGTCTTTTTCCGATAAACAAGCATCCCTTTGGCGTGAAATACCCTGCCCGCGGCAGGTATCGATCAGCAGTCACTCAAGACACGAGGCAGACCCATGCCAGTAGCAGAAAAGAAGATGGATGCTCCCAAGAAATTCACCCCGTACGAGCCGGCGGCGGGTGAAGAGTACATGAACGAGAAGCAGCTGGAGCACTTCCGCAAGATCCTGCTGGGCTGGAAACAGGAGCTCATGGAAGAGGTCGACCGCACCGTTCGCCACCTGCAGGAAGAGGCGAACAACTACGCCGACCCCGCCGACCGCGCTACCCAGGAAGAGGGCTTCAACCTGGAGCTGCGCACCCGCGATCGCGAGCGCAAGCTGCTCAAGAAGATCAACGAGACCCTCGACAAGATCGACGAGGACGATTACGGCTTCTGCGAGGCCTGCGGCGTCGAGATCGGCATCCGCCGCCTCGAGGCGCGTCCCACCGCCACCCTGTGCGTGGACTGCAAGACCCTGGCCGAGCTCAAGGAAAAGCAGCTGGGCGGCTAACGGCGATGCCGATGCCCCGGATCTCCCCCCGCGACGGGCACCTGAGGGTGCCCGTTTGCGTGTCGGCCACCCGCGCCGGAGCCGCGCGATGAGCGACTACCGTGGGCGCTTCGCCCCAACCCCCTCGGGACCGCTGCACTTCGGCTCCCTCGTGGCGGCCCTGGCGAGCTTCCTCGATGCCCGTCGGGCGGGCGGCGAGTGGCGGCTGCGCATCGAGGACATCGACCCGCCGCGCTGCCCGGCCGGCGCCGCCGACACCATCCTGCGCCAGCTCGAGGCCTTCGGCCTTGGCTGGGACGGCCCGGTGAGCTGGCAGCACGACCGCGACGCGGCCTACGGCGCCGCGCTCGAGCGCCTCGAGGCCGCGGGCCTCGCCTACCCCTGCAGCTGCTCGCGCAAGCAGTGGCGCGAGCATGCCGTCTATCCCGGCTGGTGCCGCCACGGCGTCTGCGACCTTACCAGGCCGGTGGCCTGGCGGCTGCGCAGCGACCTAGGCCCGCGCCCGGTGGTCTGGCCGGACCGGCTATTCGGCGAGCAGCGCTTCGACCCCGCCGCGCTCGGCGACGTGGTGCTGAAACGCAAGGACGGCCTCTGGGCCTATCAGCTCGCGGTGGTGGTGGACGATGCCGACCAGGGCATCAGCGACGTGGTGCGCGGTGTCGACCTGCTCGACAACACCCCCTGGCAGCGCCAGCTGCAGCAGGCGCTGGGCTATCCCGAGCCGCGCTACCTACACCTGCCGCTGATCCTCGGCGACGACGGCCAGAAACTCTCCAAGCAAAACCTGGCGCCGGCCCTGCCCGAGGCCGATGATGCGGTGCGCCCGCTGCTGCATACGGCCCTGGCCGCGCTGGACCAGGCGCCGCCGGAGTCGATGGCCACGGCCCCGGTGGCCGAGCAGCTGCAGTGGGGTATCGCCCATTGGGACGTCGCCCGGCTGCGCGCCGCGCCCCATCGCCAGACCGACGCCACCACCCCCTGAGAGGAGCCCGACGTGTACGTCTATCGCATCATGCTCTTCCTGGTCTTCGGCGGGTATCTGCTCTCGCCACTGCTGATGAGCGGCTGGGCGAGTCCCGAGATCGCCTGGTATCGCCCCTTCGTGGTCTGGGGCGTGCTGATCGCCCTGACCCTGTGGCTGGAACAGAAGAGAAAGCTCGATGAACGCTAGTCTCGGCGCCGTCCTGGCACTGGGCAGCGGCTACCTGCTGCTGCTGTTCCTCTGCGCCCTGGCGGTGGAGCGCGGCTGGATTCCTACGCGCATCGCGCGCCACCCGGTGGTCTACACCCTGGCACTCGGCACCTACGCCAGCGCCTGGGCGATCTACGGCAGCCTGGAGCTGGCCAGCCGCGCCGGCTACGGCTACCTGGCCTACTACCTGGGGGTGGCCGGCGCCTTCCTGCTCGCCCCGGTGCTGCTGGTGCCGATCCAGCGCATGACCCGCACCTACCAGCTCGCCTCGCTGGCCGACCTCTTCGCCTTCCGCTTCCGCTCGCGCTGGGTCGGCACCCTGATCACCCTGGTCAGCCTGCTCGCCGTGTTGCCGCTGCTGGCCCTCCAGGTGCAGACCCTGGGCGACACCATCCACCTGCTGACCGGCAGCGCCTCGCCGGCCCTGCTGGCGCTTGCGTTCTGCGCGCTGATCGCGCTGTTCGCGATCCTCTTCGGTGCCCGCCATACCCGGCTCCACGCCCGCCACGACACCCTGCTGGCGGCCATCGCCCTGGAGTCGCTGGTCAAACTGGTCGCCATGCTGGCGCTGGGCGGCTTCGCGCTGTTCGTGGTCTTCAACGGCCCCGGCGACCTGCAGGCCTGGCTCGACGGCCCGGGACGCCTGGCCCAGGCACACGTGAACCACCTGGATCCGGCCCAGTGGCGGACCCTGCTGCTGCTGTTCTTCGCCGCGGCCTTCCTGATGCCGCACATGTTCCACATCACCTTCGCCGAGACGCTCTCGCGGCGTACCCTGCTGCAGGCCGCCTGGGCACTGCCCTTGTTCCTGCTGCTGATGGCGCTGCCGGTGCCGCTGATCCTGTGGGCCGCCCAGCGCCTGGGCGTCGATGCCGCGGGGCTCGGCAGCGCCTACCTGGCCTACGGGCTCTCGGAGTCGCTGTGGCTGCAGGGCGTGGTGTTCATCGCCGGCCTCGCGGCCACCAGCGGCACCATGATCATCATCTCGCTGGCGCTGTCGGGGATGATCCTCAACCACCTGGTGCTGGTCGCCCACCCTCCGGTGGACCAGCCGGACCTCTACCACTGGCTGCGCTGGCTGCGGCGCGCCCTGATCGGCGCGGTGATCTTCGCCGGCTGGCTCTTCTACCGCCTGGTGGGGGTGAACCACGACCTCACCACCCTGGGACTGGCCGCCTTCATCGGCATGGCCCAGTGCCTGCCGGGTATGCTGGCGCTGCTCTACTGGCCCGGCGCCAACCGCAAGGGCATGGTCAGCGGGCTGACGGCCGGCGTGCTGGTGTGGCTCGCCGGCAGCTGGGTGCCGCTGCTGACCGACTTCCCGGCCCAGGTGCTGCTGCCGCCGGGCCTCGAGGCCCTGGCCGGCCAGCCGGACTGGTACGTGGTGACGATCGTCTCGCTGGCGGCCAACATCCTCACCTTCATCCTGGTCTCGCTGCTCACGCCCACCTCCGACGGGGAGCGCGCCGCGGCGGAGGCCTGCTCGGTGGACGCGGTGATCCGCCCCAAGCGCCTGCCGCTGGTCGCCGGCAACGGCGAGGAGTTCAAGTACCACCTGGCCCGCGCCCTGGGCGAGGAGGTCGCCGGCCGCGAGGTCGACCGGGCGCTGACCGACCTGGGGCTGTCGCCGCTGGATGGGCGTCCCTACGCGCTGCGCCGCCTGCGCGATCGCATCCAGGCCAACCTCTCGGGGCTGATGGGCCCCTCGGTGGCCCAGGACATCGTCGATCGTCACCTGCCCTATCGCCGCGGCGGCCTGGAGCCCACCGACGACATCCACTTCGTCGAGAGCCGTCTGGAAGCCTACCGCACCCGGCTGACCGGCCTGGCCCGCGAGCTCGACGGCCTGCGCCGCTACCACCGCCGCATCCTCACCCGACTCCCGGTGGGCCTGTGCGCCTTCGGCGTCGACGACGAGCTGCTGATGTGGAACGACGCCCTCGCCGAGCTGACCGGCATCGACGGCGCCAGCGTGGTTGGCTCCCGCCGGGACAGCCTGCCGCCGCCCTGGAACGACCTGCTGGGGCGCATGTTCCTCGAGCATCACGACCACCTCTACAAGCAGCCGGTGGTCCTCGACGGCAGGCCCCGCTACCTGAGCCTGCACAAGGCCGAGCTCACCGCCGACGAGGACATCCGCGGCGGCACCGTGGTGCTGGTCGAGGATCACAGCGAGATGAAGTGGCTGGAGGACGAGCTGGTGCACGCCGCGCGGCTCGCCTCCATCGGCCAGCTGGCGGCCGGGGTGGCCCACGAGATCGGCAATCCGGTCACCGGCATCTCCTCACTGGCGCAGAACCTGCGCTACGACACCGACGACCCGGAGGTGCTGGAGACCGCGACCCAGATCCAGCAGCTCACCGACCGCATCTCGCGCATCGTCGAGTCGCTGGTCGGCTTCGCCCACGGCGGTCGCCACGTGGCGGGGCAAGCCTTCGCCTCGGTCTCGCTGGCCGAGGTGACCGACGAGGCCCTGCACTTGATCCACCTCGCCCGCTCGGGGGAGGATATCCACTACCGTAATCGCTGCCCCGAGGGCCTCGAGATCGAGGGCGATGCCCAGCGGCTGCTGCAGGTGATGGTCAACCTGCTCGGCAACGCCCGGGATGCCAGCGTCCCCGGCGGCGAGGTGGTCGTCGACGCCGGCCGCCAGGGCGCGTGGCTGCACGTCACCGTCACCGACCAGGGCCACGGTATCGCCGAGCACGTGCGCGACCACCTGTTCGAGCCCTTCACCACCACCAAGCCTCCCGGCGAGGGCACCGGGCTCGGCCTGCCGCTGGTCTACAGCATCATCGCCGAGCACGGCGGCCAGATCGACATCGACTCCCCGCCCCCCGGGCAGGCCCAGGGCACCCGCATCAACCTGTGGCTGCCCCTTAACACAGAGCATGGTGACCCCACCGATGAGCCGGATCCTGATCGTTGAAGACGAAGCCATCATCCGCAGCGCCCTGAGGCGGCTGCTGGAACGGCACGACCACCGGGTCAGCGAGGCGGGGTCGGTGGCCGAGGCCCTGTCCCTCGAGCCCCAGGGCTTCGACCTGGTGATCAGCGACCTGCGCCTGCCCGGCGAGCCCGGCACCGATCTGATCGCCCGCGCCGCCCCCGTGCCGGTGCTGATCATGACCAGCTACGCGAGCATGCGCTCGGCGGTGGAGGCCTTGAAGCAGGGCGCCGTGGACTACGTGGCGAAGCCCTTCGATCACGACGAGCTGCTCGAGACGGTGGCCCGGGTCCTGCACCAGCAGGCCACGCAGCAGGGCGAGCCGCCCGACATCACCGAGCCCGGCGGCAAGCGCCAGACCATGATCGGCAACTGTCCCGCCATGCAGGTGGTCTACACCCGCATCCGCAAGGCGGCGCCCGCCGATGTCACGGTACTGGTGCAGGGTGAGTCGGGCACCGGCAAGGAGCTGGTGGCCCGGGCCCTGCACCAGCAGAGCCGACGCGCCGGCGCGCCGCTGATCTGCGTCAACTGTGCGGCGATCCCCGAGACGCTGATCGAGTCCGAGCTGTTCGGCCACGAGAAGGGCGCCTTCACGGGCGCCAGCGCCGCTCGCACCGGACTCGTCGAGGCCGCCGACCGCGGCACCCTGTTCCTCGACGAGATCGGCGAGCTGCCCCTCGACGCCCAGGCGCGCCTGCTGCGCGTGCTACAGGAGGGCGAGATCCGCAAGATCGGCTCGGTGGAGACCCGCCACGTGGACGTGCGCCTGATCGCCGCCACCCACCGCGACCTGCAACACTTGTCGACGACCGGCGAGTTTCGCCTCGATCTTTACTACCGCCTCAACGTGATGCAGATCGACCTGCCCTCCCTGCGCGAGCGCGACGACGACATCCTGCAGATCGCCGACGTGCTGCTGGGGAAGGCCTGTCGGCGCCACGAGCGCGAGGGCCTCAGACTCTCACGGGCCGCCCGCCGCACCATTCGTGACTACCCCTGGCCCGGCAACGTGCGTGAGCTGGAGAACGCCCTGGAGCGCGGCGTCATCCTCTCCGAGGGGCACCTGATCCATCCCGACGATCTGGGGCTGGCCGCCGCGCCCCGGCCACCCGTCGAGCCGGCCAGCGACGTGTCGACCTCGCCCCCCCCCGCGGAGCCAGCTCCGGGCGAGGGGGACGATCTCTCCCTGGAGGACTATTTCCAGCACTTCGTGCTGGAGCACCAGGACCAGATGAGCGAGACCGAGCTCGCCCAGAAACTCGGTATCAGCCGCAAGTGCCTGTGGGAGCGTCGCCAGCGCCTGGGCATCCCGCGCAAGAAGAGCCCACGACGCAACACGGGATGACGCCGCTTGGCCATACGACCTCTGGCCATACGACCATAGTGCAAGCGCCCGCGGCCGACGCCGCGGGCGCTGTTTTTCGCCCCTCCGACCCGCGTTCTGCACCATTTGTTACCTTCCCACACAGCCACTGCCCCATGGCGGGGCCAGATGGGTAACACTCCGCCGCCGCGTCGGAACCTGGCCCTCGCACACCATCCATATCTACTTGTTTTATATATATTTTCTCGGCAGTGGCACACCACCTGCTACTATCAGGCCAAGAAAAACAAATCCGGACGTCACCGGGTGCCAACAACAACAACAAGGCAGCCAGGCGTGACAGGGCCCGCCCCGACAACAACAAGAGACTCGGGCCCCTACGACTTCGGCGCTTGCCGACAACAAGAACAGCAGCGGCACGGCGCGAGGCCTTCGAGACTCAACAACAACAAGCGACTCGAAGCACCGGAGCCATCAGGACGCGACGCACCCAAGTACGGCCAACAACAATGACAACGGCCAGCGAGGTGCACTCCCGGCAACAATGCCAACAATCCGGGAGGAGGCATACTTCCATGCCGTCGTGGTTGGACTATTGTTTTGAATACGAGACGGTCGCCGTCAGGAGCATCAACAATCATAACAACACCGCTTGCCTGAACACTCCTTGGTGACTGTGGTGCGTATTCAGGGCGATGCGCCATCACGAAGAAGAATCAGCTGCACGGACGCAGCATCCTGCTTTTGAGGGGAGGCCATCGGCCTCCCCTTTCTCTGTCTGGCGACCCGTGTCTGGCGTCGACGTCACCCCCTCATCGCCGCGCCGCGCTTTGCAAGGTGTCAGTGGTCGGCTACACTCAACGCTTTTCCGCGTCCCGCGAGTCGATATCGCCGCATGATCAAAGGTTTTACCCGCTTTCTGCAGAGCCCGGGCCAGCGCCTCAAGTCGCTGTTCGGCCCTCAGGATGCGCCGGCCGGCAGCACCGGTCCTCGCATCATTCCCCGCCAGGAACACCCGGTCTCGCGTCAGCACTTCAGTGACGCTGCCATCAAGGTGCTCTACCGCCTGCACAATGCCGGCTTCCAGGCCTTCCTGGTCGGGGGGTGCATCCGTGACTCGCTGCTCGGCCACATGCCCAAGGATTTCGACGTCGCCACCGATGCGACGCCGGAACAGATTCGCGAGCTATTTCGCAACTCGCGGATCATCGGCCGGCGCTTTCGCATCGTGCACGTCCGCTTCGGCCGCGAGGTGATCGAGGTCACCACCTTCCGCGGCAAGCCCAACGACGACCATGCCGATCATATCTCCCAGCAGTCGGACGATGGCCTACTGCTGCGCGACAACGTCTGGGGCAACCTCGAGGAGGACGCCCTGCGCCGCGACTTCACGGTCAACGCCCTCTACTACAATATCGCCGACTTCTCGATCCACGACTTCGCCGACGGTGTGAAGGACATCGAGGCCCGCACCCTGCGGCTGATCGGCGATCCGGCGACGCGCTACCGCGAAGACCCGGTGAGGATGCTGCGCGCGGTGCGCTTCGCCGCCAAGCTCGACTTCCACCTGGACCCGGCCACCGAGGCGCCCATCGCCGACGCCGCGCCGCTGCTGCTGCAGATTCCGCCGGCTCGGCTGTTCGACGAGATCCTCAAGCTGTTCATGGCCGGCCACGGGGTCGCCACCTTCCAGCTGCTGCGCCGCTACGGGCTGTTCGCCATGCTCTTCCCCGAGGCCGACGAGGCCATGGAAGAGCTGCCCTGGGCCGAGCGTCTGGTCGAGCACGCGCTGGAGAGCACCGATCGACGCATTCGCGAGGAGCGCCCGGTGACACCGGCCTTCCTGTTCGCCGCCCTGCTCTGGGCGCCCGTACAGCAGCGTCAGGCGATCCTCGAGGCCGATGGCATGCCGGCGATCCCCGCGCTGCAGGCGGCTTCCCAGCAGGTGGTGTCGCGTCAGCTCCAGCACATCTCCATTCCCAAGCGCTTCAGCCTGCCGATGCGCGACATCTGGGATCTTCAGCAGCGGCTGCCGCTGCGCCGCGGCAAGCGCGTCTTCCAGACGCGCGAGCATCCGCGCTTCCGGGCCGCCTACGACTTCCTGCTGCTGCGCGAGGCGGCCGGCGAGCTCGACCCAGGGCTCGGCGACTGGTGGACCGCCTTCCAGCAGGCCGACGAGCACGAGCAACGCCGCCTGCTGAGCAAGGCCGGCGCCGACCCGGCCGGTAGCGGGGCCCCGCGCAAGCGCCGCCGGCGTCGCCGCAAGCCGCGGGGCCCCGCGAGCGACGCATGACATGAGCAGCGCGGAGCATCACACCTGGATCGGCCTGGGCAGCAACCTCGAGAACCCGCGTGAGCACGTCGCACGCGCCCTCGAGGAGCTCGATTGCCTGCCGCTGACGCGTCGCGTCGCCGCCTCAAGGCTCTATGCCAGCCGCCCGGTGGGGCCCGCCGATCAGCCCGACTACGTCAACGCCGTGGCGCACCTGGTGACGCGGCTCTCGCCGCTCGCCCTGCTCGATCAGCTGCAGGCGCTCGAGCAGCGCCACGGCCGGGTGCGCGGCCGCCGCTGGGGCCCTCGCACCCTGGACCTGGACCTGCTGCTCTACGACGACCGCCGGCTCGCGCTGCCGCGCCTGACCCTTCCCCACCCGGAGATGACCCGGCGCGCCTTCGTGCTGGTGCCGCTGGCCGAGCTGGCTCCGAGCCTCGCCCTCGACGGACATTCGCTGTCCCGCCTTGCGGCCGAGCTCGAACCCCAGGACCTGGCCCCAGTGTTACCGACCGACAGATGATCACCCCTATACTGTTACCTATCGACACTCCGGCATGATTCGGGTAACAATCGGGGGTTACACCGAGGACGGCCCGCCAGAGGCCTCCCCCGACCAGACGATGAGAACACGCCATGAAAACCGTCACCCTGAGCACGCTGTCGGCCCTCAAGCGCGCCGGTGAACCCTTCAGCTGCCTGACCGCCTACGACGCCTCCTTTGCGCGGGCGGCCGGCGAAGCCGGCATCGAGGTGCTGCTGGTGGGCGATTCACTGGGCATGGTCCTGCAGGGACACGCTAGCACTCTGCCGGTGACCCTCGACGAGGTCTGCTATCACACCCGCTGCGTGGCCCGCGGCAAGGGCCGGAGCCTGCTGATGGTCGACCTGCCCTTCATGAGCAACGCAAGCCAAGAGCGCCTGCTCCAGGATGCCGGCGCCCTGATGCGCGCCGGCGCCGAGCTGGTCAAGGTCGAGGGCGAGGCCTGGATGGCCGAGGGCATTCGCGAGCTGACGCGCCGCGGCGTTCCGGTCTGTGCCCACCTTGGCCTGACGCCCCAGTCGGTCTACCAGCTGGGCGGCTACAAGGTGCAGGGCCGCGAGGCCGATCAGGCGACGCGGATCCTCGAGGACGCCCGCACGCTGGTCGAGGCCGGCGCCTCGGTGATCCTGCTGGAGTGCGTGCCGGCGAGCCTGGGTCGGGCGGTGAGCGAGACGCTGGAGGTGCCGGTGATCGGCATCGGCGCCGGCCCCGATACCGATGGCCAGATCCTCGTGATGCATGACGTGCTGGGCGTGAGCCACGGCCGCGCGCCGCGCTTCGTCAAGAACTTCATGGTGGATGCCGACGACATCCAGGGCGCCTTCCGTCACTACCATGAGGACGTCAAGGCCCGTCGCTTCCCCGCCGAAGCGCACTGCTTCTAAGCCGTTATTCCGGGAGCTCTAGACGATGCGTACCCTGCACGAGATCGCCCCCTTGCGTGAGACCCTGGACGATGCCCGTCGACGCGGCCAGCGCATCGCCCTGGTGCCGACCATGGGCAACCTTCACGAGGGCCACCTGGCGCTGATCGCGGAAGCCCGCCGCCGCGGCGACCTGGTGGTGGCGACCATCTTCGTCAATCCGCTGCAATTCGGTCCCGGCGAGGATCTGGATGCCTACCCGCGCACCCTCGCCGAGGACCAGGCCAAACTGGAGGCGGCCGGCTGCGACCTGCTGTTCGCCCCCGAGACCACCACGCTCTACCCCCGCGGGCTCGAGGCCCAGACCCGCGTCAGCGTGCCTGAGGTCAGCGAGGGGCTGTGTGGCGGCGACCGGCCCGGCCACTTCGACGGAGTCGCCACCGTGGTGACCATGCTCCTCCAGCTGGTGCAGCCCGACGTGGCCTGCTTCGGCGAGAAGGACTACCAGCAGCTGGCGGTGATCCGCCGTCTGGTGGCCGATCTACACCTGCCGGTGGAGATCGCCGGCGTGCCGATCGTACGTGCCGAGGACGGCCTGGCGCTCTCCTCGCGCAACGGCTACCTGGACGCGACGCAGCGCGCCGTGGCGCCGATCCTCTACGCCACCCTGTGCGCGCTGCGCACGGCGCTGGAGGACGGCGCCGCCCCGCACGACACCCTGAGCGACGGCCTCGCCCGCCTGGAGACGGCCGGCTTCGCGCCGGACTACCTGGAGCTGCGCGCCGCCGACCTGGGCCCCGTCGAGGCGACGACGCGCGAGGCCGTACTGCTCGCCGCGGCCCGCCTGGGCCCGACCCGACTGATCGACAACCTGAGCCTGACCCTGCCGCGCTGAACCCGCGGCATCGCGACCAGAGGAACCCTTGTCCCATGCAGACCATCATGCTCAAGGCCAAGCTACACATGGCCCGCGTCACCCATGCCGTGCTCAACTACGAAGGCTCCTGCGCCATCGACGGTGAGCTGCTGAACATGTCCGGCATCCGCGAGAACGAACAGATCCAGATCTACAACGTCGAGAACGGCCAGCGCTTCACCACCTACGCCATCCGCGCCGAGGAAGGCTCGCGGATCATCTCGGTGAACGGCGCGGCCGCCCACCTCGCCACCGAAGGGCAGCGCGTGATCATCTGCAGCTACGCCCACTACAGCGAGGCCGAGCTCGACGCTCACCAGCCGGCTCTGGTCTATCTCCAGGAAGGCAACGTCGTCAGCCACACCAGCAACGCCATTCCCGTTCAGCTGGCCTGACGCCTCGCGGGCACCCCGCCCCGGGGTGCCCGCGCTTCCTCCGCGCGCCGCGCGCTCTTCGACGAGCTCTCTTCGTCGAGTTCTGCGCGCCGCTCTTTCCCTGCCGTGCCCCCTCAGCCTGCCGCCCTCTTGGCGACGCGCGCCCCGCGACGCACCCCTACGGCCATGGAAGCATTGCCGCGACGCACAAGACTCCCCTATGCTGAGAACCTCGGCTCTGTCTGAGACGTCATCGAGTGCAGGGTGTCCACCAGACACGGCCGCCAGTCCGCTACCTATTTTCAGGAGTATCTCGCATGCAAGACGTGGTGATCGTTGCCGCACGCCGTACCGCCGTCGGCACCTTCGGCGGCTCCTTGGCCGGTATCCCCGCCAGCGACCTGGGTGCCCATGTCATCAAGGACATCCTGGCCTCCACCGGCGTCGCCGGCGACCAGGTCGACGAGGTCCTGCTCGGCCAGGTGCTGACCGCCGGCGTCGGCCAGAACCCCGCCCGCCAGGCGAGCATCAAGGCCGGCCTGCCGGACGCGGTGCCCGCCATGACCATCAACAAGGTCTGCGGCTCTGGCCTCAAGGCCCTGCACCTGGGCGCTCAGGCCATCATGCTCGGCGATGCCGAGCTGATCATCGCCGGCGGCCAGGAGAACATGTCCGCCTCGCCCCATGTGCTGCCCAATTCGCGTAACGGCCAGCGCATGGGTGACTGGAAGGCCGTCGACACCATGGTCCACGACGGGCTCTGGGATGCCTTCAACAACTACCACATGGGCATCACCGCCGAGAACCTGGCCGAGAAGTACGGCATCACCCGCGAGCAGATGGACGAGTTCGCCGCCGGCTCCCAGCAGAAGGCCGCCGCGGCCATCCGCGAGGGCAAGTTCAAGGGCCAGATCGTGCCGGTCGAGATTCCCCAGCGCAAGGGCGACCCGGTGGTCTTCGACACCGACGAGGGCCCGCGCGACGTGACCGCCGAGAAGCTCGCCGGCATGCGTCCCGCCTTCAAGAAGGACGGCAGCGTCACCGCCGGCAACGCCTCCTCGATCAACGATGGCGCCGCCGTGGTCATGCTCTGTTCCGCCGAGAAGGCCAAGGCGCTGGGCCTCGAGCCGCTGGCCCGCATCAAGGCTTACTCCAACGCCGGCGTCGACCCGTCGATCATGGGCATCGGTCCGGCCCCGGCCACCCGCCGCTGCCTGGAGAAGGCCGGCTGGAGCCTGGACGACCTGGACCTGGTCGAGGCCAACGAGGCCTTCGCCGCTCAGGCGCTCTCGGTCAACAAGGAGCTGGGTTGGGATACCGACAAGGTCAATGTCAACGGCGGCGCCATCGCCATCGGCCACCCCATCGGCGCCTCCGGCTGCCGCATCCTGGTGACCCTGGTGCACGAGATGATCGCCCGCGATGCCAAGAAGGGCCTGGCGACGCTGTGCATCGGCGGCGGGCAGGGCGTGGCGCTGGCCATCGAGCGGTAACGCGCTACGCGCGAGCTCGAAGCTCGAAGCTCGAAGCTCGAAGCTCGAAGCTCGAAGCTCGAAGCTCGAAGCAGAGCCTAAACAGAACCGCCCCCGCAGCCAGGCTGCGGGGGCGGTTTTTCTTCCAGCTTCAAGCTTCCGGCTTTCAGCTCGCCGCAGGCGGTCGCTTACAGCTCGGGCTCGGCGGCCGCTTCAGCCTCGAAGGCGGCCTTCTCTTCCGGGGTGATCTCCTTGATGGTGAGCTTCACCCGGTTGCGGTTGTCGATATCGAGCACCTTGACGATGGGCTCGTCGCCCTCGTTGAGGAAGTCGCGCACGTCATTGACCCGCTCCGGCACGATCTGGGAGATGTGCACCAGGCCGTCGGTGCCCGGCATGATGTTGACGAAGGCGCCGAAGTCGGCGATGCGCACCACCTTGCCACGGTAGAGCTTGCCGATCTCGGGCTCGGCGGTGATCGCGAGCACGGTGTCGATGGCCGCCTTGGCCGCCGTCTTGTCCTCGGCGTAGATGCGCACGGTGCCGTCGTCGTCCAGGTCGATGGAGGCGCCGGTGTCCTCGCAGATCTTGCGGATGGTGGCGCCGCCCTTACCGATGACGTCGCGGATCTTCTCCGGATCGATCTTGAGGGTCGCCATGGAGGGCGCGTTCTCGGAGACCTCGGTGCGGCTCTGGGCGATCACGGTGTTCATCTGCTCGAGGATCTGCTGGCGCGCCCCGTGGGCCTGCTGCAGCGCCTGCTCCATGATCTCCTCGTTGATGCCCTCGATCTTGATGTCCATCTGCAGGGCGGTGACGCCCTCGGAGGAACCGGCCACCTTGAAGTCCATGTCGCCCAGGTGATCCTCGTCGCCGAGGATGTCGGTGAGCACGGCGAAGCCGTCGTCATCCTTGACCAGGCCCATGGCGATGCCGGCCACCGGCGCCTTCATCGGCACCCCGGCATCCATCAGCGCCAGCGACGAGCCGCACACCGATGCCATGGAGCTCGAACCGTTGGACTCGGTGATCTCGGAGACCACGCGAATGGTGTAAGGGAAATCGGCCTCGTTGGGCAGCATGGCCTGCACGCCGCGACGCGCCAGGCGGCCGTGACCGATCTCGCGACGCTTGGGTCCGCCCATGAAGCCGGCCTCCCCCACGCTGTAGGGAGGAAAGTTGTAGTGCAGCAGGAAGCGGTCCTTGCGCTCGCCCTCCAGCGACTCGATCAGCTGGGAGTCGCGCAGGGTGCCCAGCGTCGCCACCACGATGGCCTGGGTCTCGCCGCGGGTGAAGATCGCCGAACCGTGGGTCTTGGGCAGGCTGCCGACCTCGATGGAGAGCGGACGCACGGTCTTGTGATCGCGACCGTCGATGCGCGGCTCGCCCTTGACCACTCGCGAGCGCACCACGCGCTTCTCGAGGCCGGCGAAGGCGCCCTTCACCTCGTCGGCCGCGAACTGGCCCTCTTCCTCACCGGCGAACTGCTCGACGGCCTGATCCTTGAGGGCGGACAGGGCGTCCTGGCGAGCCATCTTGTCGATGATGCGGTAGGCCTCGCCGACCTTCGCCTCGAAAGCCTCGGCCATGGCGCCCTTGAGGGCGACATTCTCGGCGGGGGCTTGCCAGTCCCACTTGGCCTTGCCGGCCTCGGCGGTCAGCTCGTTGATGGCGGTGATCGCCACCTGCATCTCCTGGTGCGCGTAGAGCACGGCGCCCAGCATCTCGTCCTCGAGCAGCTCCTTGGCCTCGGACTCGACCATCAGCACCGCCTTCTCGGTACCGGCGACCACCATGTTGAGCTCGGAGTCACCCAGCTCTTCCACGGTGGGGTTGAGGAAGTAGCCGTTGTCCTCGGTGAAGCCCACCCGCGCGGCGCCGATCGGGCCGTTGAAGGGCACGCCGGAGATCGCCAAGGCGGCGGAGGTGCCGAGCATCGCCGCGATGTCCGGATCGTGGTTGCGATCGGTGGAGAGCACCGAGCAGACCACCTGCACCTCGTTCATGAAACCCTTGGGGAAGAGCGGGCGGATCGGGCGATCGATCAGCCGCGAGGTGAGGGTCTCCTTCTCGGTGGGACGCCCCTCGCGCTTGAAGAAGCCGCCGGGAATCTTGCCGACCGCGTAAGTCTTCTCCTGATAGAACACCCCCAGCGGGAAGAAGGGCTGAGCAGGATTGGCCTCTTTCTTGGCCACCACGGTGCACAGCACCACGGTGTCGTCCATGGTGACCATCACGGCACCGGTAGCCTGGCGGGCGATGCGCCCGGTTTCCAGGGTGACGGTGCTGCGACCGTACTGAAACGTTTTCTTGACCGGGTTCACGGCGACTTCCTTCAACTTTTCTGTGTTTGGGTCGTTTTGACTCGGCGACCATTTTAGGGGTTGACGCCCGCGGCGGCCACCGGTTAGCGACATTTCCAATGGAGGCAGGCTACGAGGGGCGCCGGGGACAGGCCGAAGAGGGGGTCCTACGCCAGGGAAGGCGTCGGTAGCGCCCAGGGAGGGGTTCACAGCGCCCCCTCGCAGGCCTGTCCTCCGGGTCAGCCCCGAGCCGCGGCTTGACCATCCATAGACACAAAACGGGCAGCCCAAAGGCTGCCCGTTTCGTTACCGCGTGGGGCGCGTCGCTTAGCGGCGCAGGCCCAGACGCTGGATCAGCGACTGATAGCGCTCGAAATCCTTGCGCTTCAGGTAGTCCAGCAGCTTGCGGCGCTGGTTGACCATGCGGATCAGGCCACGACGAGAGTGGTGATCCTGCTTGTTGGTCTTGAAGTGATCCTGCAGGCCATCGATGTTGGCGCTCAGCAGGGCCACCTGCACTTCGGGGGAACCGGTGTCGTTGTCGCCACGACCGTACTCGCTGACGATTGCGGACTTCTGCTCGGCTGTCAGTGCCATCTGTCTCTCCAGTAAGCAATATGCTTGGGGGTTGAATGTGTGAGACCACGCATATTTGCAGTCTCGGGCGTCTCTCCCTTCACTCGGCTGCGGTGCTTAGCAGCCGTTTCGGCGCCACCTCCTGTGGCCCCGTCACCGTGGCGAGGCCCAGGAAGGCCTCGCCACGATAGAGTCTGGCGATCTCGCCCTCGGCGAGTTCGCAGGCCTCGACCCGGGCCGACTGGCCATGGGTCAGGCGTCCCGCGGCCTCGGCATCGACATCGAGGCGCGGCAGGTGATCGACCAGCACGTCCATCGGCAACAGCGTGGCCTCGCGCTCGGTCTGATCGGCCAGGGCCTCGAGCGAGGCGAAATCCCGCATGCCGTCGCTCGTAAAGGGGCCGGTCGCCAGCCGCCGCAGCGCGCTGATGTGGGCCCCGCACCCCAGGGCGCGGCCGATGTCCTCGGCCAGCGTGCGGATGTAGGTGCCCTTGCTGACGCGGACCTCCAGCTCGAAGGCCTCGGCCTCGCAGGCGAGAAGCCGGGCATCATACACCGTCACGCGACGGGCTGCACGCTCGATCGACTTGCCCTCGCGGGCGAGTTCGTAGAGCTTACGGCCCTGGTGCTTGAGGGCCGAATACATCGGCGGGACCTGATCGATCTCGCCGCGAAAACGTGTCAGCACGCCCTCGATGTCGGCCTCGGTGAGCCGCGGCACCGCATGACGCTCGATCACCGCGCCCTCGGCATCGCCGCTGTCGGTGACCACGCCGAGCTCCACCCGGGTGCGGTAGACCTTATCGGCCTCCAGCAGATGAGCGGAGAACTTGGTCGCCTCGCCGAAACAGACCGGCAGCAGGCCGGTGGCCATGGGATCGAGCGTCCCGGTATGGCCGGCCTTCTGGGCCTGGAACAGGCGCCGTGTCCGCTGCAGGGCATGGTTGCTGGACGCCCCCGCAGGCTTGTCCAGCAGCAGCACGCCGTTCACCGGCAGTCCGCGACGTCGCCGAGCCATCAGTCGCGCTCGTGGTCGTCGGAAGCACCGTCGCGCGGCGCGACGCCCGGAGCGTCGTCCGTCTCGCCACGATCGCTGGCCACGGCCTCGTCGATCAGCGACGACAACCGCTGACCGCGCACCACGCTCTCATCGTAATGAAAGCGCAGCTCCGGCACGTGACGCAGCTTGATGCGCCGGGCGATCTGGCTGCGCAGGAAGCCGGCGGCGCGCTTGAGCACCGCCAGGTTCTCCTTGATGCGCTCGGGCGCCTGCTCACCCAGCAGGGTCACGTGGACATCGGCATAGCCGAGGTCACGGCTGACCTCGACGCCACTCACGGTGACCATGCCCAGGCGCGGGTCCTTGACCTCGCGCTGGATGAGTACCGCCAGCTCCTTCTGGAGCTGGTCGGCGACCCGGTCGGTACGCTTGAATTCCCGCATGGTCGCCTCCTGGGGCCCTTAGAGCGTCCGCTCGACCTTGACCTGATCGAAGACCTCGATCTTGTCGCCGACCTGGACATCGTTGTAGTTCTTCACGCCGATGCCGCACTCCATGCCGTTGCGCACTTCCTGGACGTCGTCCTTGAAGCGGCGCAGCGACTCGAGATCGCCCTCGTAGATCACCACGTTGTCGCGCAGCACGCGGATCTTCTTGTTGCGATGCACGGTGCCCTCGACGACCATGCAGCCGGCCACGGCGCCGATCTTCGGTGCGCGGAAGACGTCACGGACCTCGGCCACGCCGACGATCTCTTCCTTCCACTCCGGCGCCAGCATGCCGCTCATGGCCTGCTTGACCTCGTCGATCAGCTGGTAGATCACGCTGTAGTAGCGCAGATCCAGGCCTTCACGCTCGATGATCTCGCGGGCCGCGGCGTCGGCACGCACGTTGAAGCCGACCACGATGGCGTCACTGGCGAGCGCCAGGTTGGCGTCGGTGCCGGTGATGCCGCCCACGGCGGAGGAGACCACGGCCACCTCGACCTCGTCCGTAGAGAGCTCTTCCAGAGCGCCCTTGATCGCCTCCAGGGAGCCCTGGACGTCGGCCTTGAGCACGATGTTGAGCTTGGCGGCGACGTCCTGGCCCATCTGGCTGAACATGTTCTCCAGCTTGGCCTTCTGCTGGCGCGCCAGGCGCACCTCGCGGTACTTGCCCTGACGGAAGTTGGCGACCTCGCGGGCCTTGCGCTCGTCGGCCAGCACCATGAAGTCGTCGCCCGCCTCGGGGGTGCCGCCCAGGCCCTGGATCTCCACCGGGGTGGAAGGACCAGCCTCGTCGACCTGCTTGCCCAGCTCGTTGGTCAGCGCACGCACGCGGCCGTAGTGCAGGCCGGCGAGCACGATGTCACCCTTCTTCAGGGTGCCGTTCTGGACCAGCACGGTGGCCACCGGACCACGCCCCTTGTCCAGGCGCGACTCGACCACCACGCCCTTGCCGGGCGCCTCGGGCACGGCCTTGAGCTCGAGCACTTCGGAGACCAGCTGGATCGACTCCAGCAGCGACTCGATGCCTTCCCCGGTGTGCGCGGAGACGTGCACGAACTGGGTGTCACCGCCCCACTCCTCGGAGATCACACCGTGCTGGGAGAGCTCGTTCTTGATCCGGTCCAGGTCGATGCCCGGCTTGTCGATCTTGTTGACCGCGACCACCATCGGCACCTCGGCGGCACGCGAGTGCTCGATGGCCTCGATGGTCTGGGGCATGACGCCGTCATCGGCGGCCACCACCAGCACCACCACGTCGGTGGCCTTGGCACCGCGAGCACGCATGGCGGTGAACGCCGCGTGGCCCGGAGTATCCAGGAAGGTCACGCCGCCGTGATCGTCTTCCACATGGTAGGCACCGATGTGCTGGGTGATGCCGCCGGCTTCACCGGTGGCCACCTTGGCCTTGCGGATGTAGTCGAGCAACGAGGTCTTGCCGTGGTCGACGTGACCCATGACCGTGACCACCGGCGAGCGGGTGATCTCCTCGCCCTCATAGGAGATGCCCTCGAGGACCTCGGTCTCCAGCGCATCGTCCTTGACCAGCTTGGGCGTGTGGCCCATCTCCTCGACCACGATGGCCGCGGTGTCCTGATCGATGGTCTGGTTGATGGTCACCGCCGCGCCCATGGTGAACATGGCCTTGATGACCTCGTTCGCCTTGATCGACATCTTGTCGGCCAGGTCGGCGACGCTGATCGATTCGGGGATGGAGACCTCGCGAACGATCGGCTGGGTCGGCTTCTGGAAGCCGTGCTTGCCGCCACCCTGGCTGCCGCCACCGCGGCGACCGCCACGACGCTCGGCGCGCTTGGCCTTCTTGCCGCCCCGGCGACGCTCCTCGCGATCACCACGATCGTCTTCGCGATCATCACGGCCCTTCTTGCCACCCTTGCCGCTGGCCTTCTTGACCGCGGCACGGCGTGGCTCGGCACGCCCCTCCTTGGGGGGTGCCGGCGGCTCGTTGGACGACGGCTGCGTCTCCAGCTCGGGCACCGGAATAGCCGGCTCGCTGACGGCCTTCTCGGCCTTCTCGGCCTTCTCGGCCTCGAGCTTGGCGGCGGCCTCACGCGCGGACTCCTCGGCGGCACGCGCCTTGGCTTCCTCGGCCTCGCGGGCATCCTTGGCGGCCTGAGCCTGCTGGGAATCGGCCATGTCGCCGACCAGCTGGCGCGGACCGGCATCGACCTCTGGCTCGCTCTTCTCGGTCTCTTCCTCGGCGCGCTTGACGTAGGTGCGCTTCTTGCGCACCTGCACCTCGATGCTCTTGCCGCGCTCGCCGGTCTTGATGCGGCTGCGCGTCTTGCGCGTCAGGGTGATGCGGTTCTTCGCTGCCCCGGCGCCGCTGCCGCCGTGGCTCTTGGTGAGATAGTCGAGCAGCTGACGCTTGTCCTCTTCGGACACGGCGTCGTTCTCGGCCTTCTGGCCAAGCCCTGCTTCCTTCATCTGCTCCAGCAGGCGAGGCACGTCGCGCCCCACCTTCGCTGCAAAATCCTTAACGGTCATTTCTGACATTACGACCCTCCTCAGCCCGTGACCCGTTTACTGTTCGTTCTCGAACCATGGCGCACGGGCAGTCATGATCAGTGCCGCGGCGCGCTCCTCGTCGATTCCCTCGATGTCGATCAGATCATCGACGGACTGCTCGGCCAGGTCCTCCATGGTGACAATGCCCCGACTGGCCAGAATGAAGGCCAGGTGACGCTCCATGCCGTCCATCTCCAGCAGGTCGTCGGCCGGCTGGGCGCCGTCGAGTTCCTCCTCGGAGGCGATGGCGAGGTTCAGCAGTTCATCCTTTGCGCGAGCGCGCAGCTCTTCGATGAGATCTTCGTCGAACTCCTCGACCTCCAGCATCTCTTCGACCGGCACATAGGCGACCTCCTCCAGGGAGGTGAAGCCCTCGTCCACCAGCAGGCGCGCCACGTCCTCGTCGATGTCTAGGTGCTGGATGAAGTGCTCGACGAGGCTATCCACTTCCTGGTCGCGCTTGGCCTCGGCCTCTTCCTCGGTCATGACGTTGAGACGCCAGCCGGTGAGTTCGGAGGCCAGACGCACGTTCTGGCCGCTGCGGCCGATGGCCTGCGCCAGGTTATCCTCGGCGACGGCCACGTCCATGGCATGGGACTCCTCGTCGACGAGGATCGAGGCGACATCGGCCGGCGCCATGGCGTTGATCACCAGCTGGGCCGGGTTGTCGTCCCACAGCACGATATCCACGCGTTCGTTCTGCAGCTCCGAGGAGACGGCCTGTACGCGCGAACCGCGCATGCCGACACAGGCGCCGACCGGATCGATGCGACGGTCGTTGGTCTTGACCGCGATCTTGGCCCGGGAGCCGGGGTCGCGCGCCGCGCCCTTGATCTCGATGAGCTGCTCGGCGATCTCCGGCACCTCGATGCTGAACAGTTCGATGATCAGCTCCGGGCAGGTGCGCGAGAGGATCAGCTGAGCCCCGCGGGCCTCGGCATCGACCTTGACCAGCAGCGCACGGACCCGCTCGTTCATGCGGTAGCGCTCGCCCGGGATCATCTCGCTGCGCGGCAGGAACGCCTCGGCGTTCTCGCCCAGGTCGATGATCAGGCCGTCGCGCGTCGTCTTCTTGACGATGCCGGCGACCAGCTCGCCCTCGCGCTCGGCATACTGGCGCACCACCTCGGCGCGCTCGGCCTCGCGGACCTTCTGCACGATGACCTGCTTGGCGGTCTGGGCGGCGATGCGGCCGAAGACGGCGTTCTCGATACGCTCCTCGATCACGTCACCCAGCCCCAGGGGCGGGTCGCGGCGCTCGGCGAAGGAGAGCTTGATCTGGGCGTCGGGCCCGTCGAAGTCGTCGTCCTCGACCACCTCCCAGCGGCGGAAGGTCTCGTAGTCGCCCGTGTGGCGATCGATGTGCACGCGCACGCTGGCTTCCTCGTCTTCGAAGCGCTTGCGCGATGCACTGGCCAGGGCCGCCTCGACGGCCTCGAAGATCACCTCGCGGGAGACCCCCTTCTCGTTGGAGATCGTGTCGACGACCGCCAGAATTTCTTTACTCATGCCTTAGCCTCGCCAGTGAACCTGTCCTTATACACCGAGCTCGTCATGTGAACTGCGGGACGACCCGCGCCTGATCGATGCCCTCGATGGGAAAGCAATATTCCTCGCCGTCGACCTGCAGCAGCACCTCGTCGTTCTCGACGCCTGCCAGCAGTCCCTTGAACTTGCGTCGGCCGTCGAAGGGCGCGCGCAACTTCACGGTGACCACATGGCCGGCGTACTGGGCGAACTGCTCGAGAGTGAAGAGCGGCCGATCCATGCCCGGCGAGGAGACTTCCAGTCGATACTCGCCCGGCACCGGGTCCTCGACATCGAACACCGCACTGACCTGACGACTGACGTCGGCGCAGTCGTCCACGCTTATCCCATTCTCGTGATCGATGTAGATCACCAGGCGGGAGTGTTTGCCCTGAGACAGATGATCGATGCCCCAGAGTTCGAACCCCATGGCCGAGACCACCGGTTCGATCAGCGCATGCAGCGCAGCGTCCTTGATTGCCACGGAAGAAAGCTCCTACAGCCGTTGCATCAGGCACCTGGCCGGGAGTCGAGAGAAGAGTCAGGTGGCTGATTGGCGTTGCCCGAACAGCGCCGCCGGCATTTCCGGCTGGCAAGCTGCTAACAAAAAGCCCCTTCACAGGAAGGGGCTTTTACAAGAAACCTGTATACCACTTCGGCACTCTGACACGCCCCTGAAGCTGCGCATGCCTGCCAAGAAAATGGTAGCGGGGACCGGATTTGAACCGATGACCTTCGGGTTATGAGCCCGACGAGCTACCAGACTGCTCCACCCCGCATCAATCTAGGTCGGTGATTGTAAGCCCACATGACCCGATGGTCAAGCGGCAACACCGCATTCTGCCAATCCTGCTTCGAAGGTGCGAACTGCTCGCATGCTTCGATTTGGTGCCGAAGGCGGGACTTGAACCCGCACGACCGTAAGGTCACTACCCCCTCAAGATAGCGTGTCTACCAATTCCACCACTTCGGCATCGGGGAGGCTGGATGGCGACTCAGTCGCCGCTTTCCTCCAGCACTGGCGCAGTATTATCCATATCACTGCTGCCGCCGTCAAGGGTCGGTACGGCATTCTGCTGCTCGATCAGTTCGGCATCGGGAATGCCGGCCTCGGGCGCATCGCCGGCCTGAGACGCGAAGTACGCCAGGGTCAGCGAGGTAGTGAAGAAGGCGACGGCCAGCAGGCCGGTGAACTTCGCCAGGAAGTTACCGCTGCCCCGCGAACCGAACACGGTCTGTGAGGCACCGCCACCGAAGGCGGCACCGGCTTCGGCGCCCTTGCCCTGCTGCAGCAGGATCAGGACGACCAGGGCGATGGCGATCGCCACGTGGGTCATGAGAATGGCAACTTGCATGGATTCAACCTGCTGACTGACAAATGGCTAGAAAATCGTCGACCTTGAGGGAGGCACCCCCTACCAGGCCGCCGTCGATGTCGGGCTGGGCGAGCAACTCGGCGGCATTATCCGCCTTCATGCTGCCGCCGTACAGCAGACGCATGCCGCCGGCCAGGCCGGCGTCGTAGCGCGCCAGGCAGCTGCGGATGGCCGCATGCACCGCCTGGGCCTGCTCGGGGCTCGCCGTACGTCCGGTGCCGATGGCCCAGACGGGCTCATAGGCGACCACCAGGCGGGCGCGCTCGGCCGCATCGAGGGCATCGAATACCGCCTCGACCTGGCCCAGCACCACCGCCTCGGTGCGCTCGGCCTCGCGCTCCTCGAGGGTCTCGCCGACACAGAGCACCGGAGTGAGACCCGCGTGGAGCGCCGCCTGAACGCGCGCCAACACCGCCGCGTCGTCCTCGCCGAACAGGGCGCGGCGCTCGGAGTGGCCGACCAGCACCAGGCGGGCGCCACACTCGCGCAGCATGGCACCGCTGACCTCGCCGGTGAAGGCGCCGGAGGGCCGATCGCTGAGCGTCTGGGCGCCCACTGTCACGGCGGTCTCGCCCAACGCCTGGCCCGCGGCTCCCAGGAAGGGGAAGGGCACCATCAGGGCTACCTCGACGTTCACGGGCAGGGAGATGCCGGCGAAGGCCCGGCCGAATTCCTCGACAAGGGACAGGGAGCCGTTCATCTTCCAGTTCCCGGCGATCAGCGGCATGCGCATGGAGCTTCCTCTTTCAAGGTGGTGCGAAATGGTATAGGAGGGGCCCAGTCAAGACAACCAGGGCCCGCGGCTTGGGCTCCTCAGCCGAGCAGCGCCTCGACGTCACTGGCCAGGCGCCGCGCCAGGCCATCGACGTCCAGGTGCGCCCGCCCCTCGACCATCACGCGAATCAGCGGCTCGGTGCCCGAGGCACGCAGCAGCACGCGCCCCTGGTCGCCGAGCTCCGCCTCCAGGGCGCTGACCGCCTGCTTGAGCGACGCCTGCTCGAGCAGCGCCTTGGCGTCGCCGCCTGGCGTCAGGCGCACGTTGACCAGCGCCTGGGGCGCCTTCTCCAGCCCGGCGAGCAGACGCTCCAGCGACTGCCCCTCGCGAACCATGATCGCCAGCACCTGCAACGCCGAGACGATGCCGTCGCCGGTGGTCTGCACGTGGCCGCAGACGATATGCCCCGAAGACTCGCCACCCAGCTGCCAGCCGTTGGCCGCCAGGCGTTCCATGACGTAGCGGTCGCCGACCCTGGCTCGCTCGAAGGGGATTTCGAGCGCCTCCATGGCGGTGGCGAGGCCAAAGTTGGACATCAGAGTGCCCACTACGCCGCCGCCCAGGTCGCCCCGGGCGTGGCGATCGCGGGCGATCAGATAGAGAATGTCATCGCCGTCGATCTCGCGGCCGTCGGCATCCACCAGCAGCACCCGGTCGCCGTCGCCGTCGAAGGCCACGCCGAGATCGGCACCCTGCTCGACGACCGCGGCACTCAGGGCCTGGGGATGGGTCGAGCCCACCGCCTGGTTGATGTTGAGGCCGTCGGGCGAGGCGCCGATCAGGCTGACCTCGGCGCCCATCTCGCGAAACACGCTGGGGGCGATGTGATAGGTGGCGCCGTGGGCGCAGTCGATCACCATCTTCAGGCCGTGCAGGCTGACCCGGTCGGGAATGGTCGACTTGCAGAACTCGATATAGCGGCCGGGGGCATCATCGACCCGCATCGCCTTGCCCAGCCGCGACGGCCCGACGGTGGTCAATGGCTCCTCGAGCATCGCCTCGATGCGCGCCTCGACCTCATCGGCCAGCTTGGTCCCGGCGGCGGAGAAGAACTTGATGCCGTTGTCCTGGAAGGGGTTGTGCGAGGCCGAGATGACGATGCCCGCGTCGGCGCGAAAGGTGCGGGTCAGATAGGCGATGGCCGGCGTCGGCATCGGCCCCAGCAGCATCACGTCGACGCCGGCGGCGGAGAGCCCGGACTCCAGCGCCGACTCGAACATGTAGCCGGAGATCCGCGTGTCCTTGCCGATCATCACCCGGGCCCGCCCTGTCTCGCGGGTCAGCACGCGACCAGTGGCCCAGCCCAGCTTGAGCATGAAATCGGCGGTGATGGGGGGCTCCCCCACAGTACCGCGGATGCCGTCGGTGCCGAAATAGCGTCTAGTCATGCGCGCAACCTTCCTCGAGTACGGCCCAGGTCATGTTCACCGCGTCCACGTGGGGCCCCACGTCGTGAACGCGCAGGATACGTGCGCCGCGCTCCACCGCCATGGCGGAGAGCGCCAGGCCACCGGAGAGGCGCTCCTCCACCGGCCGACCCAGCACCTTGCCGATCATGCTCTTGCGCGACATGCCGGCGAGCAGCGGCAGGCCGAGTCGCGCCACGTGATCCAGCTGCTTGAGCAGGCGCAGGTTGTGCTCCACCGTCTTGGCGAAGCCGAAGCCGGGATCGAGCAACAGGCGCTCGCGGCGCAGCCCGGCGGCCTCGCAGGCGGCCACCCGCTGCGCCAGGAAGTCGGCCACGACCTCCTCCACCGGCGCATCGTAGTGCGGCTCCTCCTGCATGTCGCCGGGCTCGCCGAGCATATGCATCAGGCACACCGGCAGGCCGCTGGCGATCGCCGCCGACAGGGCGCCCTCGCGGCGTAGGTTGCGCACGTCGTTGATCATGCCCGCCCCGGCCCGGGCCGTCGCCTGCATCACCTCGGGCGAGCTGGTGTCCACCGAGACCAGCGCATCGAACTCGCGCACCAGCGCCTCGACCACCGGCACCACCCGATTCAGCTCCTGCTGGAGCGGCACCGGCTCGGCACCGGGGCGCGTGGACTCGCCGCCCACGTCGATGATCGCGGCGCCCTCGGCCAGCATCTGCTCGGCATGACGCAAGGCGTCGTCCGGCACCGTATGGCGCCCGCCGTCGGAGAAAGAGTCGGGAGTGACGTTGAGGATCCCCATGACCCGGGGAAAGGAGAGGTCGAGGCGGTGCCGGCCGCACTGCAGGTGGGTCGCTGTGCTGGTATCCATCGTCTTCCTGTTGGTCGAACGGCAAAGGCGCCCCGCAGGGCGCCTGAGTGTACTGCCGGTGCGGCTCAGCTGCCGGCCGGGCCACCCAGCGGGTCGGAGGGGCGACGCGAGGGCGTGTCGTCGTCCTCGGCGTCGTCGCTCGCCGCCGGGCCAGTCTCGGCGCGGGGCTCGCCACCGGTGGGGGCGCCGCCACTCGGGTCGTCCCAGCCCTCGGGAGGACGCGGGTCGCGGCCTGCCATGATGTCCTTGAGCTGAGTGGAGTCGATGGTCTCGTACTTCATCAGCGCCTCGGCCATGGCGTCCAGCTTGTCGCGGTTTTCCTCGAGGATGTTCCTGGCCTGCTCGTAACAGCCGTCGATGATCTTGCGCACTTCCTTGTCCAGACGGGTGGTGGTCTCGCCGGATTTGAGCTTACCGCCCTGACCCGGACCCCCCATGAACTGGTGCGACTCATCCTCGTCGTACATGATCGGGCCCATCTCTTCGGAGAGGCCCCACTTGGCGACCATGTTGTGCGCCAGCTCGGTGGCACGCTTGATGTCGTTGGACGCACCGGTGGTGACACCGTTCGGCCCCAGGGTCATCTCCTCGGCGATGCGGCCGCCGAACAGTGAACAGATCTGACTGATGATCTGCTGGCGGGAGAGACTATAGCGATCCTCCTCCGGCAGGAACATGGTCACGCCGAGGGCCCGGCCACGCGGAATGATCGTCACCTTGTAGACCGGATCATGTTCCGGCATGACCAGCCCGATGATGGCATGGCCCGACTCGTGATAGGCCGTGTTGAGCTTCTCCTTGTCGGTCATGACCATGGACTTGCGCTCGGCGCCCATCATGATCTTGTCCTTGGCCATGTCGAGCTCTTCCATGCCCACCAGACGCTTGTTGCGCCGCGCCGCGAACAGGGCCCCCTCGTTGACCAGGTTGGCCAGATCGGCACCGGAGAAACCCGGGGTACCGCGAGCGATGAGCGACGGCTTGACATCGTCGGCGAGCGGCACCTTGCGCAGGTGCACGTTGAGGATGTGCTCACGGCCGCGGATGTCGGGCAGCGGCACCACCACCTGGCGGTCGAAGCGGCCCGGGCGCAACAGCGCCGGGTCGAGCACGTCGGGACGGTTGGTGGCAGCGATGACGATGACGCCCTCGTTGGCCTCGAAGCCGTCCATCTCGACTAGCAGCTGGTTCAGCGTCTGCTCGCGCTCGTCGTTGCCGCCGCCCATGCCGGCGCCGCGCGAGCGGCCCACCGCATCGATCTCGTCGATGAAGATGATGCAGGGCGACTGCTTCTTGGCCTGCTCGAACATATCACGCACGCGCGACGCACCGACGCCGACGAACATCTCGACGAAGTCGGAACCGGAGATCGAGAAGAACGGCACCTTGGCCTCGCCGGCGATGGACTTGGCGAGCAGCGTCTTACCGGTGCCGGGCGGGCCGACCATCAGCACGCCGCGCGGGATGGTGCCGCCCAGGCGCTGGAACTTGGTCGGATCGCGCAGGAAGTCGACCAGTTCCTCGACCTCCTCCTTGGCCTCGTCGCAGCCGGCGACGTCGGAGAAGGTGGTCTTGATCTGGTCCTGGGAGAGCAGCTTGGCCTTGGATTTGCCGAAGCTCATGGGCCCGCCCTTGCCGGCCCCGCCGCCCTGCATCTGGCGCATGAAGAACATGAAGATGGCAAGGATCAGCAGGATCGGGAAACTGGCGATCAGCAGACGCATCCACAGGCTCTGCTGCTCGGGCTCCTTACCCACCACGGTGACATCGTTGGCCAGCAGGTCGTCCATCAGCTTCGGATCCTCCGCCGCCGGGCGGATGGTCCGGAACTGGGAGCCATCGGTACGCTCACCGGCGATGGTGTAGCCATCGATGGTCACGCTCTTGACCTGCTGGTTCTGCACCTGCTCGACGAACTGGGAATAGTTCATCGCCTGCGGTGAGCTGTCGACGCTGAAGTTGTTGAACACCGTCAGCAGCACTGCCGCGATGACCAACCACAGAATCAGGTTCTTCGCCATGTCGTTCAAGGGACTACCCTCATTGCAAGAATCTGTCGGCCGAAAATGCCTGGTCCTTCGACACTACATGAGCGGCACATGTTCAGCCAGCCTCCGACCGGGGCGGGAATCACCGTCACTGTGACACAGTCCGGGCACCCTGTCCGGCCATCGGCCCATTAGGCGCTGCCTATCGTGGCAGTGCCCCGTTTTGCCGCCGAGGCCATGCCTCAGCCGCGGAACCCCTCCGCCAGCAGGTAGACCTCACGAGAACGAGCCCGGGAGGCCTCCGGCTTGCGCGTCACCACCCGCTTGAAGCTGCCGCGCAGCTCCTTCAGGAACTCGTCGAATCCCTCGCCCTGGAAGACCTTGGCCAGGAAGGTGCCACCGGGTGACAGCGTCTGGCGCGCCAGATCCAACGCCAACTCCACCAGGTACATTGCCTGGGGCTGGTCGATGGCGGCCATCCCACTCATATTGGGGGCCATGTCCGACATCACAAGGTCTACCGGACGATTGCCGAGGGTTTCGAGGATCGCCTCGAGCACGTGCGCCTCGGTGAAATCGCCCTGCACGATGTCGACGTCGGCCAGGGCATCCATCTCGAGGATGTCCGAGGCGATCACCACGCCGCTCGATCCGACCTTCTCGGCGGCCACCTGGCTCCACCCGCCCGGGGCGGCGCCCAGGTCGATCACCGTCATGCCGGGGCGCAGGAGCCGGTCCTTCTCGTCCAGCGCCAGCAGCTTGTAGCTGGCCCGGCTGCGGTAGCCGTCCTGCCAGCTCTGCTGCACGAAGCGGTCGTCGAAGTGCTCCTTCATCCAGCCCTTGCTGGTCTTGCTGACGGAGGCCTTGCTGGCCGGCTTCTTGCCGGTAGCGCCCTTGGCGCGGGAAGCATGGGGACGTGCCACGGCATCACCTGTGAATGGCCATGAATGACAGGTAGTCGAGCGAAATCCGGGAAGACCCGAGGGAGGTGCGACGGGGTGCTGACCTGCGGACCCGGCCGATGGAGAAGCAGGCTTACCGGTAACGAGCTTTCGCCGCGGGGCGATTCACCGTACCATGTGCGCTGCGCGCCAACCGGGAAGAAGCAAGATACCATGAGCTTGTCACAGGCACAAAAGAAAGCATTTCGCAGCATCGGCCACCATCTCGACCCCGTGGTCACGGTCTCCGAGAACGGCGCCTCCGAAGGGGTGCTCGCCGAACTCGACCGAGCCCTGCGCGACCATGAGCTGGTCAAGGTCAAGCTCGCCCTGCCCGACCGCGACGACCGCGCGGCCATGCTCGACGAGCTGGTCACGGCGAGCGGCGCCGAACCGGTGCAGACGATCGGCAAGATGGCCCTGCTCTATCGCCACAACCCGCGGGTCAACCCGAAGCTCTCCAATATCACGCGCTTCGAGGAACACCACGGGCGGCGCTGACGCGCTTCGCGCGAGCCGTAAGCGTTAAGCCGTAAGCTGTAAGTCAAACCGAAACACCCCCGGGGTTCTGCCTCGGGGGTGTTTTCTTACAGCTTAAAGCTTATGGCTTACAGCTGCCCGAAGGGTTACAGATGCTCGACGCTTGAGATCTCGTACTCGACCTCGCCGCCGGGGGTCTTGACCACCACCACGTCGCCCTCCTCCTTGCCGATCAGGGCACGGGCGATCGGCGAGGTGACCGAGATGCGACGCGCCTTGATGTCGGCCTCGTCCTCGCCGACGATGCGGTAGGTCACCTCCTCGTCGTTATCGAGGTTGATCAGCCCCACGGTGACGCCGAAGATCACCTTGCCGGTCTGGGGCAGCTTGGTGACGTCGATCACCTGGGCGCTCGAGAGCTTGCCTTCGATCTCCTGGATACGCCCCTCGATGAAGCCCTGCTGCTCACGAGCCGCATGATACTCGGCGTTCTCCTTCAGGTCGCCGTGCTCGCGAGCCTCGGCGATGGCGGCGATCACCCGCGGACGCGCCTCGCCCTTCAGCTGCTCGAGCTCCTTGCGAAGCCGCTGCTCACCGGCGACGGTCATCGGGACCTTGTTCATTGCGTAGCTCCTGCATGCAGTTCCTGTAGCCGCCGCACGGTGATGGCATTGCCATACTCGAGCGCCATGCACACCGCATTGGCTCCTGCCAGGGTGGTGGCATAGGGTACCTTGCGAGCGAGTGCGGTGCGGCGGATCACCGAGGAGTCATTGATGGCCTGGCGGCCCTCGGTGGTGTTGACGATATAGGCGACCTCGTCGTTCTTGAGCAGATCGACGATATGCGGACGGCCCTCATAGACCTTGTTGACGATCTCCACCGGCAGGTCGGCGGCCTCGAGGGCCTCCGCCGTGCCACGGGTCGCGCACAGAGTGAACCCCAAGGTTACCAGAGAACGAGCCACCTCGATAACTCCCGCCTTGTCCGGGTCACGCACCGAGAGGAACGCCTTGCGCTCGCCCTCGAGCCGCGGGATCGCCTCGCCGGCGCCCAGCTGCGCCTTGTAGAAGGCCTCGGCGAAGGTGTCGCCACTGCCCATCACCTCGCCGGTGGACTTCATCTCCGGCGACAGGATCGGGTCGACGCCCGGGAACTTGTTGAACGGGAAGACCGCCTCCTTGACGCTGTAGAAGTGCGGCACGATCTCGCGCTCGAAGCCCTGCTCGGCCAGGGTCTGGCCGGCCATGCAGCGCGCGGCGATCTGGGCCAGGGAGGTGCCGATGCACTTGGAGACGAAGGGCACGGTGCGCGAGGCGCGCGGGTTGACCTCGATGACGTAGATCTCGCCGTCCTGCCAGGCCAGCTGGACGTTCATCAGCCCCTTGACGCCGAGCTCCACGGCCATCTGCTTGACCTGCTCACGCATCGCGTCCTGCACCTCGGCAGGCAGCGAATAGGGCGGCAGCGCACAGGCGGAGTCGCCGGAGTGAACGCCGGCCTGCTCGATGTGCTGCATGATGCCACCGATCACCACCTGGCTGCCGTCGCTGACCGCGTCGATGTCGATCTCGATGGCGGCATTGAGGAAGTGGTCGAGCAGCACCGGTGAGTCGTTGGAGACCTTGACCGCGTGGGTCATGTAGTTCTCCAGCTCCGAGGCGTCGTAGACGATCTCCATGGCCCGGCCGCCGAGCACGTAGCTGGGACGCACCACCAGCGGATAGCCGATCGCCTCGGCCTTGGCGAAGGCCTCGTCGAAGCTGCGCGCGGTGGCGTTGGGCGGCTGCTTGAGGCCCAGCTTGCCGATCATCTGCTGGAAGCGTTCACGGTCCTCGGCGCGGTCGATGGCGTCCGGGGTGGTGCCGATGATCGGCACGCCGGCGGCCTCGAGCTCGCGGGCCAGCTTGAGCGGGGTCTGGCCGCCGAACTGCACGATCACCCCGACGGGCTGCTCCTTGTCGGCGATCTCCAGCACGTCCTCCAGGGTCACCGGCTCGAAGTAGAGGCGGTCCGAGGTGTCGTAGTCGGTGGAGACGGTCTCCGGGTTGCAGTTGACCATGATGGTCTCATAGCCGTCGTCGTGCATGGCGAAGGCGGCGTGGACGCAGCAGTAGTCGAACTCGATGCCCTGGCCGATGCGGTTGGGCCCGCCGCCCAGCACCATGATCTTCTGCTTGTCGCTCACCTCGGCCTCGCACTCCTCCTCGTAGGTGGAGTACATGTAGGCGGTGTCGGAGGCGAACTCCGCGGCACAGGTGTCGACCCGCTTGTAGACCGGGCGGATGCCGGCCCGCTGTCGCGTGCGCCGGAACTCCTTCTCGGCGACGCCCAGCAGGCGCGCCAGGCGGGCGTCGCTGAAGCCCTTGCGCTTGAGGGCAAACAGCTCGCGGGGGGTGAACTCGGAGAGCGAGCGCGTGGCTACCTCGGCCTCGATCCGGATCAGCTCCTCGATCTGCACCAGGAACCAGCGATCGATGTTGGTCAGCGCAAAGACCTCCTCGACGCTCATCCCGGCACGCATGGCGTCGGCGACGAAGAAGATGCGCTCGGCACCGGCGGCCTGCAGCTCGCCCTTGATGTGCGCCATGGCCTCGGCGGTGAAGTGTGTGACCTTGGGGTCGAGGCCGTCGTTGCCGGTCTCCATGCCGCGCAACGCCTTGTGCAGCGACTCCTGGAAGGTCCGGCCGATGGCCATCACCTCGCCCACCGACTTCATCTGGGTGGTCAGGCGATCGTTGGCCTGGGGGAACTTCTCGAAGGTGAAGCGCGGGATCTTGGTGACGACATAGTCGATGGACGGCTCGAAGGAGGCCGGGGTGCGTCCACCGGTGATGTCGTTCTGCAGTTCGTCCAGGGTGTAGCCCACGGCCAGCTTGGCGGCGATCTTGGCGATCGGGAAGCCGGTCGCCTTGGAGGCCAGCGCCGAGGAGCGCGACACCCGCGGGTTCATCTCGATCACCACCATGCGCCCGGTGGCCGGATCCATGCCGAACTGGACGTTGGAGCCGCCGGTCTCGACGCCGATCTCGCGCAGCACCGCCAGGGAGGCGTCGCGCATGATCTGGTATTCCTTGTCGGTCAGCGTCTGGGCCGGGGCCACGGTGATGGAGTCGCCGGTGTGCACGCCCATCGGATCGAAGTTCTCGATGGCGCAGACGATGATGCAGTTGTCGTGCTTGTCGCGCACGACTTCCATCTCGTACTCCTTCCAGCCGAGCAGCGACTCGTCGATCAACAGCTCGTGGTTATTCGAGAGCTCGAAGCCGCGCTGACAGATCTCGTCGAACTCCTCCTTGTTGTAGGCCACGCCGCCGCCGGAGCCGCCCATGGTGTAGGAGGGACGAATGATGGTCGGGAAGCCCAGCTCGGCCTGGATCTCCCAGGCCTCCTGCATGCTGTGGGCCACCTTGGCCTTGGGGCACTCCAGGCCGATGTTCTTCATCGCCTTGTCGAAGAGGTCGCGATCCTCGGCCTTGTTGATGGCATCGGCGTTGGCGCCGATCATCTCCACGCCGTACTGGGTCAGTACGCCATGCTGGTCGAGCTCCAGGGCGCAGTTCAGCGCGGTCTGCCCGCCCATGGTGGGCAGGATCGCGTCCGGGCGCTCGGCCTCGATGATCTTCTCCACCGTCTGCCAGGTGATCGGCTCGATGTAGGTAGCATCGGCCATCGCCGGGTCGGTCATGATGGTGGCCGGGTTGGAGTTGACCAGGATGACCCGGTAGCCCTCCTCGCGCAGCGCCTTGCAGGCCTGGGCGCCGGAGTAGTCGAATTCGCAGGCCTGGCCGATGACGATGGGGCCAGCACCAATGATCAGGATGCTCTTGATGTCGGTACGCTTGGGCATGACGGTTTCCGCGGCTAATCGATGAATGACGGTCTGATGTAGGACGATTCGCGCCTAGCGGCGTGCCTTCATCATGGTGACGAAACGGTCGAACAGCGGCGACACGTCGCGCGGGCCGGGGCTCGCCTCGGGGTGGCCCTGGAAGCTGAAGGCCGGGCGGTCGGTGCGCTCGATGCCCTGCAGGGTGCCATCGAACAGCGAACGATGGGTGGCCCGCAGGGTGGCCGGCAGGCTCGCCTCGTCGGCGGCGAAGCCGTGGTTCTGGCTGGTGATCATCACCTGGCCGCCGTCGAGGTCCTGCACCGGGTGGTTGGCGCCGTGGTGGCCATGCCCCATCTTCACCGTGGCGGCGCCGCTGGCCAGCGCCAGCAGCTGGTGGCCCAGGCAGATGCCGAACAGCGGGATCTCGGTCTCGAGGAACGCCTCGATGGCCTTGATGGCGTAGTCGCAGGGCTCGGGGTCGCCGGGGCCGTTGGAGAGGAAGATGCCGTCCGGGGCCATGGCCAGCACCTCATCGGCCGGGGTCTGGGCCGGCACCACGGTCAGCCGGCAGCCGCGGGAGGCCAGCATGCGCAGGATGTTGCGCTTGGCGCCGAAGTCGTAGGCGACCACGTGGTAGGGGCGCTGCGCGGCCCCCGCATCGGCGTAGCCCTGGCCCAGGGCCCACTCGCCCTCGTTCCAGTCGTGGGGCGACTGGCAGGAGACCACCTTGGCCAGGTCCATTCCCTTGAGACCGGGGAAGGCCCGAGCCGCGGCCAGGGCGCGCTCGACGGCATCGTCGCCCTCGGCCTCGCTGCCTGCCAGGATGGCGCCGTTCTGGGCGCCCTTGTCGCGCAGGATGCGGGTCAGGCGGCGGGTATCGATGTCGGCGATGCCCAGCACGTTCTCGCCCTTGAGGTAGTCGGAGAGCGACTGTTCGGAGCGGAAGCTGCTGGCCAGCAGCGGCAGGTCACGGATCACCAGGCCCGCCGCGGCGATGCTGCCGGACTCGACGTCCTCGGCGTTGACGCCGGTGTTGCCGATATGGGGGTAAGTGAGGGTGACGATCTGTCGGGTATAGGAGGGGTCGGTCAGGATTTCCTGGTAGCCGGTCATGGCCGTATTGAACACCACCTCACCGCTGGTTTGTCCATCGGCACCGATGGCCGTGCCGTGGAATACACTGCCGTCTTCCAGGGCCAGTATCGCGGGTTTGTTCAATGCTAGGTCCTCCCAAGTGTTAACCGCTCGTCAAGGAATGCCGTTCGCCGGGCCGCAAAAAAGCGGGACGAACCCGATGGCTAGACCGGTTTCATCCCGCTTGTTGTCATTCGCTCGGAATGCCTGGGCCGAAGCAACAAGCGCTATGAGGGGGCTTTCGCCCGTGCGCCCGGCCAAAATTTTGGGGATATTACAGGAAATGGGGCTCGGCGACTACCCCCGGATAACCGAGAGGCCAGTGATGCTCGGGACTCGTTCGGCGACAGGCTTACGGGGAGGCGCTGTGAACCCATCCCTGGGCGCTACCGATGCCATCCATGGCATAGGACCTCCCCTTCGGCCTGTCCCCGACGTCCCTCACCGCATGCAATTCTGCTCGCCTTGGGATTAAAGGCCCAGCACGTCCTGCATGGCATAGCGGCCGTTGCCCTGCTCGGCGACCCAGCGCGCCGCGCGCACCGCGCCCTTGGCGAAGGTCATGCGGCTACTGGCCTTGTGGGTGATCTCGATGCGCTCGCCCTCGGTGGCGAACATCACGGTGTGCTCGCCGACGATGTCGCCGGCGCGCACGGTGGCGAAGCCGATCTCCTTGTCGGTACGCGGCCCGCACTGGCCGACCCGCTCGAACACGCCGTACTCCTTGAGCGGGCGCTCCAGGGCGTCGGCCATCACCTCGCCCATCTTGAGCGCGGTGCCGGAGGGGGCGTCGACCTTGTGGCGATGGTGGGACTCGATCACCTCGATGTCGTAGCCCTCGTCGCCCAGCGCCCTGGCCGCGGTCTCCAGCAGCTTGAGCGTCAGGTTGACCCCGACGCTCATGTTCGGCGCGAAGACCATCGGCACCCGCTCGCCGAAGCCATCGAGCTCGGCGAGCTCGTCGTCATCGAGGCCGGTGGTGCCGATGACGATGCGCTTGCCGTGCTCGGCACAGAAGGCCAGGTTGGCCAGCGTGACGCGTGGCGCGGTGAAGTCGATCAGCACGTCGAAGTCGTCGACGATGGTGCCGAGGCTGTCCGCCGCCGTCACGCCCAGCTTGCCGATGCCGGCGAGCTCGCCGATATCGGTGCCGACGAGCGAACTGCCCGGCTCGACGATCCCGCCGGCCAGGGTGGCTTCGGCGTCCTGCTGCACGGCGTTGACCAAGGTGCGGCCCATGCGGCCGGCGACACCGACGATGGCGATACGGGTCATGCGGACTCCTGCGAATGCGATGGCTGCGATAAGGACAGCAGTATACCAGAGGGGGCCCGCACCGGGTGGCCGCCCCGCGGCACTCCCCCCACACTGGGCATATCGATGCCGAGGGCCGTCACCATGCCTGCACCGAGCGAGCCCCTTCCCGCGGACCACCCCCTGCTGGCCCTGCTGCAGCGCCATGAGCGCGTGCTGGTGGCCGGCGCGCCGGGCAGCGGCAAGAGCACCCTGGTGCGTGCCGCCGCGGCGGCGCTGGCCCACCGGCACCAGGCGTGTCACTGCCTGAGCGCCGATCCGGGACTGCCCGCCATCGGGCCGCCCGGCGCAGCCTGCCTGGGCCGCTGGCAGGCCGGAGACTGGCGGCTCGAGGCCATCGCCGCCCTGGCCACCCTAGATGCCGCCCGCTTCCGGCTGCCGCTGGTGCAGGCGGTGCGACGCCTGGCCGAGCAGGCAGCCGCCGGGGCGCTGCTGCTGGATGCCCCGGGGGTGGTGCGCGGCACCGCCGGGGCCGAGCTGCTGCCGGCACTGGCGGAGGCCGCAGGCGTCGGCGCCCTGCTGTTGCTGGCAGCGGAAGACACCCCCTTCCCGCTCCAGGAGGAGTGTCGCGCCCTGGGCCTGGAGGCCGTCACCCTGGCACCGGAGCCGCATGCCCGCCATCCCGGAAAGCGCCGACGCCGCCAGCGTCGCAGCGATGACTGGGACGCCTGGCTGGCGTCGGCCCGCGAGACTGTGCTCGCGCTGCCCAGACTGGCCCTGACCGGCAACGCCCCGCCGCGCAGCGCCCCCGAGGCCTGGACAGGGCGCCAGGTCGGGCTGCTCGACACGCGGGGCGACACCCTGGGGCTGGGCGAGATCCTGGCGCTGGACGGTGACCGGCTGCGGATTCGCACGCCCAGGCTTGTCGGCAGGCCCCATGCCCTGGTGGTTCGCGATGCCGGTCGCGGGCGGGACGGCCAGCTGGGCACCGCCCGCCCTCACGCCTCCACCCCCGGAACGCCTGCGCCGAACGACATCCCCGTGCCCCTGGAAAGCCGCGACGGCCCGTGCCCCCGGGCCGACCTCGGCACCGTCACCGCGACCCTGGTCAACGGCGTCTTCGGCGACCCGCTGCTGCACCTTCGGCTGCGCCACCAGTCGCGCAGCCTGCTGTTCGACCTGGGCGACCCCGGCCGCCTGCCGGCGCGCCTCGCCCACCAGGTCAGCGACGTCTTCATCAGCCATGCCCACTTCGACCACATCGGCGGCTTCATGTGGCTTCTGCGCTCGCGCATCGGCCAGTACCCACCCTGCCGGCTCTATGGCCCACCGGGGCTAGCGGAGCACCTACAGGGGCTGGTGGGCGGCATTCTCTGGGATCGGGTCGGCGAGAAGGCGCCCCGCTTCGAGGTCGGCGAACTGCATGGCGAGCGCCTCTTACGCTGGGAGATCGTCGCCGGCGAGGCGCGCCCCACGCCCCTGCCCGAATGCCCGGCCCCCGGCGGCCTGCTGCACGAGGAGCTCGGCTTTCGCGTGCGGGCCACGACGCTCGACCACGGCACGCCGGTGCTGGCCTTTGCCCTGGAGCCCGACCGGCAGGTCGCGGTGCGCAAGGAGCGACTGGAGGCCCATGGCTGGCCGCCGGGCCCCTGGCTCGGCACGCTCAAGCATCACGTCCTGGCGGGCGAGGGAGAGGCCCGGATCCGGCTGCCGGACGGCACCACCCGGACCGCAGCCCGACTGGCGGCGCTGCTGTTGATGACCCAGCCGGGGGAGCGGCTGGTCTATGCCACCGACCTGGGCGACACCGCGGAGAACCGCCGGCGCCTGGTCACCCTGGCGCGGAGCGCCCGGGTGCTCTTCTGCGAGGCCCCCTTCCTCGAGGCAGAGGCAGAGCAGGCCCAACGCACCGGCCACCTGACCGCCCGGGCCTGCGGCGAGATCGCCGCGGCAGCCGGGGTGGCGCGCCTGGTGCCCTTCCACTTCTCGCGGCGCCATATCACCGACACCCGCCGCCTTCACGACGAGATCCGCCTCGCCTTTACCGGCGAGCCTGCGGGCGATGGCGACACCGGCTAGCCGGCCGCGCGGCCGCGGCGCATCAGCAGCGCGATCGCCACGATCACCAGCAGGCTGCCCGGCAGCCAGGCCCAGTCGATGCGCCCCGGGTCGCGGACGAACAGCAGCAGCATCGAGACGAAGGGCACCAGGTAGCTGTAGGCGGTGACCGCCCCCGGCGTCAGCACCGCGGTGGCGCGCTGCAGGAGCCAGAAGGTCAGGGCGCTGGAGAAGAGGCCCAGATAGATCAGCAGCAGCAGGTCGCGGCCGGTCATGGTGGCCAGGCGCGCCACCGGCTCGACAACAAGCCCCGCCAGCCCGACCAGCAGGGCGCCGAGCCCCAGGCTCCAGAAGGTGCGCACCGCCGCCGAGGCCGGCAGGCGCCCCGTCGCCAGCCCCCATTTACTGAGCACCGGATAGAGCGCCGTGGAGAGGCACCCCAGGAAGAATACGGCCTCGCCGATGCCGAACCGCAGGCGACCGCCCTGCCCCATGGACTCGGCGATGGCCAGTCCCAGGGCGCCCGCCGCGCCGAGCGCCAGGATCGCCGGCAGCCGCCAGCTCAGCCGCTCGACCCCGAAGCCCGCGCCGAGCAGGAAGGCCAGCAGCGGCACCGTCACGAACAGGGTGGCCATGGAGAGCGCCGTGGCATGATGCGCCGCCCAGAACATGGCGCCGAAGAAGCCGGCCAGGCAGAGCCCCATCAGGGCGTAGAGCGGCAGGGCCCGCCCGTCGGGCAGGAAATCCGGCGAACACCGGGCCAGCCACCACAGCCCCATGCAGGCGATGAGAAAGCGCAGCGCGGTCAGCGACAGCGGCGGCAGCTCGCTCATCACCCCCACCGCGGGGAACGAGAGCCCCACCAGCGCCGCCCACAGCAGCATGCCGAGGTGGGCGGCACGGGCCGAGAGCGTGCCGGTCAATTTTCCCAGACGATGTCCAGGGTGACGCCAGCGAGCCCCTCGAGGGCGGCATTCACCTTGCCCTCCAGGCGATCCAGGCTTTCGTCATCCAGGGTCTCGACGGCCACGCTCAGGTGTTCCGGCCGCGCCTCGAGCAGGCAGCTTCCCTCGTCGAACCTCACCCGCACCTGGGTCTCCTGCCGGTCGATCGGCTGGGTGTCGACCCACTCCTGGCACAGCCGCTCGATCAGCCCCTTGGCATCCTCGGCGGGAATATCGGCACGTGAAATCGGCATGGGGGGACTCCGTGTTCCTTGGACATGTCCCTGCAGACTATGACGCCAGCCCCCGCCAACGCCACCCCGCCGTGACGCGGTCGCGCTCCCCGTCGCCCGTCCCGTCTCATCCGACCCGACCGACGGGGCCGAACCACCGCCCGCAGGCACTATGCTGTGGCACAAGGCATCACCATGAAGCGGGAGGGTTCGGCAATGATTATCAACTGCGTGGCCTACGAGAAGGGACATCGCCTGCGCGATATCGCGATCGAGGAGATCGGCGATACCCTGGGGCAGCCGGATCGCTTCGTGTGGGTGGCCCTGCACGAACCCGACGAGGCGGAGATGGCCCGCTTCCAGGCGATCTTCGGCCTCCACGAGCTGGCCGTGGAAGACGCCCTGAACGGGGGCCAGCGGCCCAAGCTCGAGGAGTATGGCGAGGCGCTGTTCGTGACCATGCACATGGTCACCCTGCGCGACGAGCAGCTGGAGACCGGCCAGGTGGCGGTGTTCGCCGGCCCCGGCTACGTGCTCTCGGTGCGCCACCATCCGGGCCGCGGCTTCGCCGAGGTGCGCCGGCGCTGCGAGCACGAACCGAAACTGCTCAAACACGGCCCAGCCTTCGTGATCTACGCCCTGATGGACACCATCGTCGACCGCTACTTCCCGGTGGTCGAGGCCCTGCAGGCCGAACTCGAGAGCGTCGAGGACCAGATCTTCGTCAAGGGCACGGCGCGCCAGAGCCTGGAGCGGCTCTATCAGCTCAAGCGCCAGACCATGCGGCTCAAGCACGCCGCCATGCCCCTGGGTGAGGCGGCGAGCCACATGTTCGGCGGCCGAGTGCCGGCACTGTGTCGCAAGACGCGGGAGTACTTTCGCGACGTCTACGATCACCTGAGCCGCATCGAGGCGGCGGTGGATACCCTGCGCGAGATGACCATCACCGCGATCCAGGTGAACCTCTCGATGGTGGCCATCGACGAGGGCGAGGTGCACAAGCGACTCGCGGCCTGGGCCGCCATCTTCGCGGTGGCCACCATCCTCGCCGGCATCTGGGGCATGAACTTCGCCCACATGCCGGAGCTCGACTGGCGCCTGGGCTACCCCCTGGCCCTGCTGGTGATGGGTGGCGCCTGCGGCGTGCTCTACCGACGCTTCCGGCGAGCGGGATGGCTGTAGCGACCGGGGCCATATACGACGAGGCCCCGCCTCCTTGCGGAGCGCGGGGCCTCGTCGTTGCCTACGGGACGGCCCTTAGGGCTTCATGTCCTCGAAGAACTTCTTCACGCCGTCGAAGAAGCTCGACTTCTTCGGCGAGTGATGGTGCCCGTGGCTGCCGCCCAGGCTGTCCTGGAAGGCGCGCAGCAGGTCCTTCTGCTCCTCGCTGAGCTTGACCGGGGTCTCGACCACCACCTTGCACAGCAGGTCGCCGGGGGGGCCACCGCGCACCGGCTTGACGCCCCTGCCGCGCAGGCGGAACAGCTTGCCGGTCTGGGTCTCGGGCGGAATCTTCAGCTTGACCCGACCGTCCAGGGTCGGCACCTCGAGCTCACCGCCGAGGGCGGCGTCGACGAAGTTGATCGGCACCTCGCACTGCAGGTGACGGCCGTCGCGCTGGAAGATGTGGTGCGGCTTGATTGCCACCTGGACGTAGAGGTCCCCGGGCGGCCCGCCGTTGACGCCGGCCTCGCCCTCGCCGTTCAAGCGAATGCGATCGCCGGTATCCACGCCGGCCGGAATCTTCACCGACAGGGTGCGGGTCTCGCGCACCCGGCCCTCGCCATGGCACTTGTGGCACGGCACCTTGATGTGCTGGCCGCTGCCGTGACAGGTCGGGCAGGTCTGCTGCACGGCGAAGAAGCCCTGCTGCATGCGCACCTGCCCCATGCCGTTGCAGGTCGGACAGGTCTCCTTGCTCGAGCCCGGCTCGGCACCGCCGCCGTCGCAGCGCTCGCACTCGATATGGCGCGGCACGCGGATATCCACGCTGGTGCCGGCCACGGCGTCCTCGAGGTCGAGCTCGAGGTTGTAGCGAAGGTCGCTGCCGCGCTGCGGGGCGTTGGGGTGGCGACGACCGCCGCCCCCGCCGAAGATGTCGCCGAAGACATCGCCGAAGATGTCGCTGAAGCCGCCGGCACCGGCCCCGGCACCACCGAAGCCACCGCCGGCCTGGCCGTCCACCCCGGCATGGCCGAACTGGTCGTAGGCCGCGCGCTTCTCGCCGTCGCTCAGGACCTCATAGGCCTCCGAGACCTCGCGAAACTTCTCGGCTGCAGAGTCATCATCCGGATTGCGGTCCGGATGGAATTTCTGGGCGAGGCGTCGGTAGGCCTTCTTGATGTCCTTCTGGTCGGCACCGCGCTCGAGGCCCAGTACTTCGTAATAGTCACGCTTGGACATGAGTCTGTCCGCCTCCGTAGGGACTCTGCGGAAACACCAACGCGGGAGTCAGGCCCCCGCGCTGGCATCATCCGTCAAACAGATGTCGTGGTTTACTGCTTTTTCTGGTCGTCGTTGACTTCTTCGTACTCGGCGTCGACCACGTCATCTTCCTGCTTGGCGGCGGCCTCGTCGGCCTCACCGGCCTGCTGCGCGGCCTCACCCTGCTCGGCGTACATCTTCTGCGCCAGGGTGCCGGAGGCCTCGGTCAGCTTGTCGAGCTTGGCCTGGATGTCCTCCTGGTCGTCGCCCTTGATCGCCTCTTCCAGCTCGGATGCGGCAGTCTCGATGGCCTGCTTCTCCTCGTCGCTGGCCTTGTCGCCGGCTTCTTCGAGGGTCTTGCGGGCGGCATGGATCATGCCGTCGGCCTGGTTGCGCAGCTGGACCAGCTCCTCGAACTTCTTGTCCTCGTCGGCGTGGGCCTCGGCGTCCTGGACCATCTGCTCGACTTCTTCCTCGGACAGGCCGCTGGAGGCCTTGATCACGATGGACTGCTCCTTGCCGGTGGCCTTGTCCTTGGCGGACACGTTGAGGATGCCGTTGGCGTCCAGGTCGAAGGCGACCTCGATCTGCGGTACGCCGCGCGGCGCCGGCGGAATGTCGGCCAGGTCGAAGCGACCGAGCGACTTGTTGCCGCTGGACTGCTTGCGCTCCCCCTGCAGCACGTGAATGGTCACGGCCGTCTGGTTGTCATCCGCGGTCGAGAAGGTCTGGGTCTTCTTGGTCGGGATGGTGGTGTTCTTCTCGATCAGCGGCGTCATCACGCCACCCAGGGTCTCGATGCCCAGCGTCAGCGGGGTCACGTCGAGCAGCAGCACGTCCTTGACGTCACCGCCCAACACGCCGCCCTGGATCGCCGCACCCACGGCCACGGCCTCGTCCGGGTTGACGTCCTTGCGGGCGTCCTTGCCGAAGAACTCGGCCACGGACTTCTGCACCATGGGCATGCGGGTCTGGCCGCCGACCAGGATGACGTCATCCACTTCGGAGGCCGAGATGCCGGCATCCTTGAGGGCGGTCTTGCACGGCTCCATGGAGCGCTTGACCAGATCCTCGACCAGCGATTCGAGCTTGGCGCGGGTCACCTTGACGTTAAGGTGCTTGGGACCGGTGTTATCGGCCGTGATGTACGGCAGGTTGACATCGGTCTGCTGCGCGCTGGAAAGCTCGATCTTGGCCTTCTCGGCGGCTTCCTTGAGGCGCTGCATGGCCAGGTTGTCGCCGGACAGGTCGATGCCGCTGTCGGCCTTGAACTGATCGACCAGGTAGTTGATCAGCTTCATGTCGAAGTCTTCGCCGCCCAGGAAGGTGTCGCCGTTGGTGGCCAGCACCTCGAACTGGGTCTCGCCGTCGACGTCGGCCACTTCGATGATGGAGATATCGAAGGTGCCGCCACCCAGGTCATAGACCGCGATGGTCTTGTCGCCACGCGCCTTGTCCATGCCGTAGGCCAGCGCGGCCGCGGTCGGCTCGTTGATGATGCGCTTGACCTCGAGGCCGGCGATGCGACCCGCGTCCTTGGTGGCCTGACGCTGGGAGTCGTTGAAGTAGGCCGGCACGGTGATCACCGCCTCGGTCACTTCCTCGCCCAGGTAGTCCTCGGCGGTCTTCTTCATCTTCTTCAGGACTTCAGCGCTGACCTGCGGGGGCGCCAGCTTCTTGTCCTTGACCTGCACCCAGGCGTCGCCGTTGTCGGCTTCGGTGATGGTGTAGGGGACCATCTTGACGTCCTTCTGGACGACATCGTCCTTGAAGCGACGACCGATCAAGCGCTTGATGGCATACAGGGTGTTGTGGGGGTTGGTGACCGCCTGGCGCTTGGCCGCCTGGCCCACCAGCGTCTCACCGTCGTCGGTGTAGGCGATGATGGACGGCGTGGTCCGCGCGCCTTCGGCATTCTCGATCACCTTGGCCTGGTCACCGTCGAGCACGGCGACGCAAGAGTTGGTGGTCCCCAGGTCAATACCGATGATGCGTCCCATAGGAAATCCTCAAACTGGCAGTTGAATTCGTGATCTGCGGCTTTCGCCGCGGGGTTGCCGTCTATCTGGGGGCCCTCGAAACCTTTTCAAGACCCGAGGGCCGCTTTTCTATGGCTCGGTGTCAGCCGGCGGCCTGGCTGACGACCACCATGGCCGGACGGACCAGGCGCCCGTTGAGCAGGTAGCCCTTCTGCATAACGTCCATCACGGTGTTGGGCTCCATCTCGGGGTTGGGCACCATGGCCATGGCCTCGTGGAACTGCGGGTCGAAGGGCTCGCCGTGGGGCTCCACTACCTCGACGCCGAACTTGGCCAGCACGTCGTGCTGCATCTTGAGCGTCATGGAGACGCCCTCGATGTGCGCCTCGCTGGCCTCGTCGCCCATGGACTCGAGCGCCTTCTCGAGACTGTCGATCACCGGCAGCAGCTCCTTGACGAACTTCTCCAGGGCGAACTTGCGGGCCTTCTCGGCCTCCTGCTCGGCGCGCCGACGCACGTTCTGTGCCTCGGCGGCCGCCCGCATGGCCTGGTCCTTGGCCTCGGCGACGCTCTGCTCGAGCTCCTCGACACGCGCCGCCAGTACTTCGGCTTCGGGGTTGTCGGCGGCCTCGGCCTCGGTGGCGGCCTGATCGGCGCCCTCGATGGCGTCCTCCAGCTCACCCTCCACGGTCTCGGCCTGCGGCTCGGCTTCCCGCTCTTCGCGAGCGAGTTCGTCGTCCAGCGGGGTCTGAGAGTCTTTGGCCATGTGGGGTCTCCTGAATGGCAATCAGCGGCCAGGGGCCGCTGGCAAGGCATGAATGATGGCGTGAACGATGATCTGCGGGGTATATGGGGCTGGCCGCGGTGAACTCAAGGCGTCGTCGCGAGACGAATTCGCGGGTGCATTGTGGAGAATGCTCGACTACTGTATAAAAGCACAATACTTGTATGGATAGACAGTAGTTCTAGAACAGCACGATCAGACAGGCCCCGGGAGGCACCATGCTGACAGAGCTTGCCATTCGCGACTTCGCCATCGTCGACCACCTCGAACTGGATCTGGCCGGCGGTATGACCGCCATCACCGGCGAGACAGGGGCTGGCAAGTCCATCCTGCTCGGCGCCCTGGGGCTCTGCCTGGGCGAGCGCGCCGACAGCGCCAGCGTGCGCCACGGCAGCGAACGCGCGGACCTCAGTGCGCGCTTCGACCTCAAGGCCCTGCCCGCGGCGCGCGCCTGGCTCGAGTCCCGCGAGCTCCCCACCGACGACTGCCTACTACGTCGCGTGGTGACGCGCAGCGGTCGCTCCAAGGCCTGGATCAACGGCCAGCCGGCCACGGTGGCCGACCTGCGCGCCCTGGGCGAGTACCTCATCGAGATCCACGGCCAGCACGCCCATCAGGCGCTGCTGAACGAGGAGACCCACCTGCGCCTGCTCGACGACTTCGCCGGCCATCGCGAACGGGTGGCCGAGATGCGCCGGGCTTTCCGCGAGTGGCAGGCCAGTCGCCGGCGCCTCGAGCGCCTGGCCGAGGATGGCGATGAGATTCGCGCCCGCCGCCAGCTGCTACGCTATCAGGTGGAGGAGCTCGAGGCCCTGGCCCTGGCCGATGGCGAGCTCAAGGGGCTCGGGGAGGAGCAGGAGGAGCTGGCCCACGCCGAGGAGCGCCTGCGCGAGGCGCAGTTCGCCGCCGAGTGCTGCGACGGCGACGAGACCGGTGCGCTGACGCGACTCAATCAGGCGATCCAGCATCTCTCGGAGCTGCCGGGCAGCGACCGCGGCAGCCTGGCCGACACGCTCACCATGCTCGCCGAGGCGCGCATCCAGATCGAGGAGGCGGGCCGGGAGCTCGGCCACTTCGCCGCCGGCGTCGAGCTGGACCCGGAGCGGCTGGCCTGGGTGGAGGAGCGCCTGGGCGAGGTGCACCGCATCGCCCGCAAGCACCACGTGCTGCCGGAGGAGCTGGTCGCCCTGCACCGGCGCCTGGCTGAGGAGCTCGAGGGCCTGGAGGGCGGCGACGGCGACCTCGAGACACTGGCCGCCGAGGTGGAGGCACAGAATGCGCGCTGGCACGAGCAGGCCACGGCGGTCTCCAAGGCGCGCCGCCAGGCCGCCCGCCGCTTCGGCCGGGCCGTGCAGGAGCAGCTGGCTTTCCTGGCCATGGACAAGGCCACCTTCGAGGTCGAACTCGCCACCCGGGAGACCCCGGCCCTCGAGGGGCTGGAGGGCGCGCGCATGCTGATCAGCGCCAACCCCGGCCAGCCGGCGCGCCCGCTGGCCAAGGTGGCCTCGGGTGGGGAACTCTCGCGCATCAGCCTGGCGATCCAGGTGGTGGCGGCCCAGCACTCGACCATCGCCAGCCTAGTCTTCGACGAAGTGGACGTGGGGGTCTCCGGGGCCACCGCCGAGATCGTCGGCCAGCTGCTGCGCCGGCTGGGCGAGAACGGCCAGGTGATGACCGTGACTCACCTGCCCCAGGTGGCCGCCCAGGCCCACCATCACCTGCACATCGAGAAGCAGGCCGCGAAGGCCTCCACCCTGACCCGCATGGCCCTGCTCGACGAGGCCGGCCGGGTCGGCGAGCTGGCGCGCATGCTCGGCGGCGTGAACCTCTCCGACCGCACCCTGGCCCACGCCCGGGAGATGCTCGACGCCAGCCAGCGCGCCCACCACTGAGCCCGCCGAACGCGGCTCGCTCTTCAAGGGTTGCCCCAACGCAGCGCGGCCCCGATCCTTGGATCGGGGCCGCGCTGCGTTGGGGTGAGTCGCCGTTCGGGTGATCCCGTCGGCGCTACTTCTTCTGGATGCCTTCCTGGCGAGTCGCCCGGGAGCCCCGCGGCCTCACGTAGAGCACCAGGGCATGATCGACGAGCTCAAAGCCGTGCTCCTCGGCGATCTCCTGCTGGCGCCGCTCGATGGTCTCATCGAAGAACTCGACGATCTCACCGCTCTCCAGGCACACCATGTGGTCGTGGTGCTCCTCCTGGGAGAGCTCGAAGACGGCGTGGCCGCCATCAAAGTTATGGCGGATCACCAAGCCGGCGGTCTCGAACTGGGTCAGCACGCGATAGACGGTGGCCAGGCCCACGTCCTCGCCCGTGTCCAGTAGGGTCTTGTACACATCCTCGGCGCTCAGATGATGCTTTTCGGAGGCGCTCTCGAGAATCTGCAGGATCTTGACGCGCGGCAGGGTCACTTTGAGACCGGCCTTGCGCAATTCATGGTTCTGGTCGGCCATGGTCGCTCTTCGCAGTATCGGGTAGGGTCGGTTATGATCGACCGAATCCACGATAGTGAAGAACAGGCGCAAATGCAAAAGCTGACAAGAATCGTCACCCTTTCCGTCGCCCTGCTGATGATCAGCGGCTGCAGTTACTTCGGGGTTTACAAGCGCGACCTGCCCCAGGGCAACCTGGTGACCGAGGGCATGGCCGAACAGCTGCGGCCGGGCATGAGCCGCCAGCAGGTCGTCGACCTGATGGGTAGCCCGCTGCTCGAGGCGCCCTTCGATGCCCGCCAGTGGGACTATGTCTACCGCCTCGACGAGGCCTACGGCGGCGTCGAGCAGCGGCGCATCACCCTGACCTTCGACGGCGAGCGCGTCGTGAACATCGAGCGGGAGGGCGATTTCTCGACGGCACCGCCCATCGGCGACGAGCGCGGCATCGGGCCCGACAGCGAAGTCGCCGCAGACGATCAGGACGCGTCGATCGACAACCTCACGCCGGACCGCCCCTGAGCCAACCCGCGAGCCTGTCCCCGACGCCCCGCACCGGCCCCCGCCGGACGGGGCGTCAGCGCGTCTTGGCCGCGGCGCGCTCGGCGCGCACCGCTTTGGGATCGATCTTGAGCGGCCGATAGACCTCAACGCGATCCCCCGCCTTCAGGCGCTGCGCAGCAGGGTCGCGCAGCCGCTTGCCGAAGAGCCCCAGGTCGGCATCGCGGAAGCTCGCCGCCGGAAGCTCGGGAAACCGCGCCTCCAGCCCCGCCATCGCGACCGCCTGACGCGCCGTGGTGCCCTCGCTCACGTTGAGCACCACGATGCACTGCCGCTCGGGCAGGGCGAAGACCACCTCGACCTCGATCGTATCCGGCGCCCTAGCGGCCATAGAGGCTGTCCGCGCGGCGGGTGAAGGAGTCCACCAGCTGCCCGGCGACCTGCTGGAAGAGCTTGCCGAAGGCCATCCCCAGCAGACGGTTGGCGAACTCGAACTCCAGCTCGAGGCTGATCTTGCAGGCCCCCTCGCCCATCGGCATGAACAGCCAGCGGCCGCGCAGGCGCTTGAAGGGGCCGCTGACCAGCGACATCTCGATGCGCTCGGGTTCGATCAGGTCGTTGCGGGTGGTGAAGCTCTGCTCGATGCCGGCACGACCCAGGGTCATCTCGCCGATCAGGTGCGCGTCGTCACGCTCGAGCAGACGGGCATTCCGGCATCCCGGGAGGAATTCCGGGTAGCGCTCGAAGTCGTTGACCAGGTCGAACATGTCCTGGGGGGTGTGCCGCACCATGGCGGACCGATTGACCGTTGGCATTGAGCTCTCCGCTGACTTCACAGTGCCCAGGGCGTATCATGAGCGGTTATTTCAGGCCTTGAATGGTACCACGCTTCCCCCCACATCGAAGGGGCAGGCGCCACCGGCAGATACAGGACACGAGGTTTCATGGCCAACAAGAAAGGCAAGAGCAAGGGTCCCGGCGGCAACGTCATCGCCCAGAACAAGAAGGCACGCTTCGAATATCATATCGACGAGACCTTCGAGGCGGGTCTGGTGCTGGCCGGCTGGGAGGTGAAGAGCCTACGCGCCGGCAAGGCGCAGCTCACCGACACCTATATCCTGATTAAGAACGGCGAGGCCTGGCTGCTGGGCAGCCACATCACGCCGCTCAACACCGCCAGCACCCACGAGATCGCGGATCCGACGCGCACCCGCAAGCTGCTGATGCATCGTAAGGAGATCGCCAAGATCTTCTCGCGAACCCAGGAGAAGGGGCACACCTGCGTGCCGCTCAAGCTCTACTGGAAGAACAACCGGGTGAAGTGCGAACTGGCGCTGGTGACCGGCAAGAAGCTGCACGACAAGCGCGCCACCGAGAAGGACCGCGACTGGCAGCGGCAGAAAGGGCGCATCATGCGTGAACAAACCAAGGCCTGAGGTGTCACAGAACTGCACATCCTGTTAGGATACGTGCGACGGGGGCGACACGGTTTCGACGCCGGTGACAATCCCTGAGGTGCATGCCGAGAGCGTGATGTATCTCGTAAATCCAACATCACGACTAAATAGTCGCAAACGACGACAACTACGCTCAGGGCGCGCTGGCAGCTTAAACGCCGCTAGCTTCTAGCCCGGCCCGAAGGCAATGTGCCCATTCATTGCTGACGGGATATGAGCCAAGACTGATGGGATCGCGATAGGTGGTGTCCTCTCGCCTGTCGTTAAACCTTAGAGGAATCGCGTTGCTGGATCCTGGTCGTCGGAGCCAGTGGCGTTAAATCAAATGACGAAACTAAGCATGTAGAGCCAATGGGTGAGTGCCGGCGGACGCGGGTTCAATTCCCGCCGCCTCCACCAAACAGTCGACGAATCAAGCGCCTACGGGCGCTTTTTTCGTTTCTGTCTGCCTCTCGCAGACGCCCCCGCCCGACGCCTCGCCCACCGTTAGACGGCCACCCCACCCTCGCGCCCCGACTCGACGCTGCTGCCGCGTTCGGCGGTGACGCTGGGCGCTTCCTCGAAGCGGCGGCGATAGGCGCGAGTGAAGTGCGCCGGCTGGGTGAAGCCGGTGGCCAGGGCCGCCTCGGTCACCAGGCAGCGGCTATCGGCCAACAGCTGACGCGCCCGGTCTAGGCGCATGCCCAGATAGCACTGACGGGGCGTCTCGCCGAAGTGACGCTGGAAGAGCCGTGTCAGCTGGCGCTGGGATTGCCCCGCCAGCCGACACACCTCGGGGATCGGCAGCGCCTGGGCCAGGTTGGCCTCCATCACCGCCAGCGCCCGCACCGCGCTGCGCGGCAACTCCCCGTAGCGCTGGCGCTTTCCGCCGCCCTCGCCGCGACCCCGCTCGTGTACCAGCTGGCGGCCCACGGCGTCGGCCAGGGCCGGCCCGTAGGCGCGCTCGATCCACTCCAGCATCATGTCGATGCTCGCCGCACCGCCGGACCCGGTCATCCGCGTGGCATCGAATTCATAGCGCGCCGGGCTGATCTCAAGCTCCGGAAACTCGAGCCGGAAGGCCGGCACGCTCTCCCAGTGCAACGCCACCCCACACCCCTCCAGCACCCCCGCCCGGGCCAGGATGAAGGGCGCTGTGTCGAGTCCGCCCAGCCAGCCACCGTGGGCGGCAATGCGTCGCAGCACGGCCCGGTCCTGGAAGCGCACCGTCGCCTCCGCCTCATAGGAGGAGACGACCATCAGCCGCGCGCTGTCCTCCAGCGACTCCAGAGCGCCGTCCACGTCGATGCGCACGCCGTTGCTGGCCACCACCGCCTCCCCGTCCGCCGAGAGCAGCCGCCAGGCGAAGAGATCGCGGCCGAAACGGTTGGCCACGCGCAGCGGCTCCAGCAAGCAGAACAGGGTCAGCATCGAGAAGCGCGGCACCAGCCACACGTCGAGGGTGTATTCAGCCTGCTCCGGGGTGAGCAGGGGCGGGGAATCGGGGCGCGGATAGGGCCACGCGCTGTCGGGAGCCTCAATCATGGCTAATAGAGTCAAGTCTGAGGCCAATTTAATCAAGTGATGGTCGTCGCAGGCGGTTATGGTGGAACGCGACCCCGAAGCATAGTCCGTGGAGACGCCGCCATGACACACGTCACATCCCTGGCCAAAAACCGACGCCTGGTCATCGACCACCACGGCCGGACCCGCGCATTCGCCGCCCTCTGGCTGCGTGAACGCAGTCCCGATGCCGAGACCCTGGACCCGCGCACCGGCCAGCGCCTGATCGAGGCCGCCGAGCTGCCGCTCACGCTCGCCATCGAGTCGGCCGACGTTCGCGACGGCGAGCTTTCCCTGCGTTTCAGCGACGGCCATTGCGGCCTCTTCGCCCTCAAAGCGCTCTTCGACGACGCGCCGAGCGACCCGCCCCAGCGGCTCTGGGCCGCCGCCAGCGCCCCGCGCCCCGAGGCCGACTTCGCCGCCGCAGTGGAAGACGATGCGGCCCTGCTGGCGATGCTCGAGGCGCTGCATCGCGACGGCTTCGTGCTGGTTTCCGGCGTGCCCACCGAGGAGCACGGCATGCAGCCGCTGATCGATCGCATCGGCCCGCTGCGGCGCACCAACTGGGGCGGCATCGCCGACGTCAAGTCGGTGGCCAACGCCTACGACCTGACCATGACCCAGCGCGGCCTGGAGCCGCATACGGACAACCCCTATCGGGACCCCATCCCCGGCTATATCTGGCTGCACTGCCTGACCAACGCCGCCGACGGCGGCGACAGCACCCTGGCCGACGGCTTCATGGCGGCACGGCTGCTGCGCGAGCGCGACCCGGCGGCCTACGACTGCCTGACCCGGGTCACCCCGGGCTTCCACTACCAGGATGACACCACCCACCTCGAGGGCGAGGGGCCGCTGATCGAGCTGGACAGCCAGGGCGAGCCGGTCCGGGTGCGCTACTCCAACCGCACCGAGCGCGTGCCGGCCCTGCCCCCCGAGGAGCTGGAGGCCTACTACGCCGCGCGCACGGCCTTCTATCGGCTGATCACCGGCGAGGAGCTGACCCTGCACCTCAAGCTCGACCCGGGCCAGATGCTGATCATGGACAACTATCGCCTGCTGCACGGTCGCAGCGCCTTCCAGCTGGCCGGTGGCGTGCGCCACCTGCGCCAGGGCTACGTCGACCGCGACAGCACCGCCAGCCGCCGCCGCGTGCTGCGCCGCCAGGCCACCCCCGCCCCGACCGCAGGAGAGCCCGCATGAACCAGGCCACCTTCCGCCACTTCGGCGAGGCCCGCCGCGACGACTGGGCGCTGATCGACGCCCGCTTTCGCGACTACGTCGCCGACGCCCCGCGCCGGGTGCTGGCCCACCTGCACACCCTGGCCGGCGACACCCACGGCTATCCGTTGGATCGCTACCAGCACAGCCTGCAGACCGCGACCCGGGCGCTGCGCGACGGCGCCGACGAGGAGATGGTCGTCTGCGCGCTGCTCCACGACATCGGCGACGACCTGGCCCCGGCCAATCATGCCGAGATCGCCGCGGCGATCCTCGAGCCCTTCGTCGACCCGCTCAACGCCTGGATGATTCGCCACCACGAGCTCTTCCAGGGCTACCACTACCGCCACTTCTTCGGTCAGGACCCCCACGCACGGGAGCAGTTCCGCGACCACCCGGCCTTTGACCGCACCGTGCGCTTCTGCGACGACTGGGACCAGGCGAGCTTCGACCCCGACTACGACACCCTGCCCCTGGCGCACTTCGTGCCCATGGTGGAGCGGGTGCTGGGATGCCCGGTGCGCGGCGGACTGCCGGACCTGGTGGAAGAACCGGTGGAAGAGCCGGTGGACGAGGAGGCAACGCCATGAGCCAGACCTGTGCCCACCAGCTGCTGCGCCTGCTGGAAGCCTACGGCGTCGACACCGCCTTCGGCATCCCCGGGGTGCACACCATCGAGCTCTACCGCGAGCTGAGCGAGAGCCGCCTGCGCCACATGACCCCGCGCCACGAGCAGGGCGCCGGCTTCATGGCCGACGGCTATGCCCGCGCCAGCGGCCGCCCGGCGGCCTGCTTCATCATCTCCGGCCCCGGCATGACCAACATCGCCACCGCCATGGGTCAGGCGCTGGCCGACTCGGTGCCGATGCTGGTGATCTCCAGCGTCAACCGCCGCCCGACCCTGGGCCGCGGCCAGGGGCGCCTGCACGAGCTGCCGAGCCAGCAGCAGACCCTGGCCGGCGTCAGCGTCTTCAGCCACACCCTGCACGACCCCGAGGCGCTGCCGGAATTCCTGGCCCGGGCCTTCGCGATCTTCCGCGGCGCCCGGCCGGGCCCGGTGCACCTCGAGATCCCCATCGACCTCTTCGATGCCGAGATCCCCGCGCTGGCGCCGCGCCCCATCGAGGTGTTTCCCCCGGCGCCGGCCCCCGCGGCCACCGCCCGGGCCGCCGAGTGGCTGGCGGGGGCCGAGCGCCCGCTGCTGCTGCTCGGCGGCGGCTGCGCCAGCGCTCCCGAGGCCGCTCGCGCCCTGGCCGAGCGCCTCGATGCCCCGACCCTGACCACCATCAACGCCAAGGGCGTGCTCGGCCTGGATCACCCGCTGGACCTGGGCGCCACCGCCAGCCTGCCCGGCGCCCGGCGGCTGGCCGCCGAGGCCGACGTGGTGCTGGCGATCGGCACCGAGCTCGGCGAGACCGACTACGACCTGGTCTTCGACGAGGGCTTCCGCCTCGACGGCCGGCTGATCCGCGTCGACATCGATCCCCAGCAGCTGGGCCGCAATCAGGCGACCGACCTGGCGCTGGTCGCCGACGCCGGCGAGACCCTCGAGGCGCTGTCGGCACGGCTGCCCGAGCCCGGCGAGCACGACGGCCAGGCCCGCACCGCCGCCGTGCGCCGCGAGCTCGCCCTCGCCGAGGACCCGGAGCTCGCGCCCTACGTGCCGCTCTTCGCCACCCTTCGCGAGGCACTGCCCGACGCCGTGGTGGTCGGCGACTCCACCGGCCCCGTCTATGCCGGCAACTTCCTGGCCGCCATGCCGGCCCCGCGGCGCTGGTTCAACGCCGCCACCGGCTACGGCACCCTCGGCTACGGGCTGCCCGCCGCCCTGGGCGCCGCCCTGGCCCAGCCGGAGCTGCCGGTGGTGGCGCTGGTCGGCGACGGCGGCCTGCAGTTCGTGCTCGGCGAGCTGGGCACCGCCCGCGACCTGGGCCGGCCGCTGGCGATCGTGGTCTGGAACAACGACGGCTACGACGAGATCCGCCGCTACATGTCGGCAAGCGACGTGCAGCACGTAGGCGTCGACCTGGCCGCCCCGTCATTCCGGGACCTGGCCTCGGCCTACGCCTGCCGCTATGCCCGCGTGGGCGACCCGGCGGGCCTGCACGAGGCCCTGGGCCGGCTCGGCGGGGCCGACTCGCCGCTGATCATCGAGGTGGAGGCCGCCGCCTGGGCCGCATCGGTATGACGCCGCCCACGGCCCGGCACTGACTTCCGGCCGGCACCACCGGCCCCGACGATAAGGAGACGTCTGCACATGGCTATCAAGACGCGAAGCACCCTGACCCTCATCAACGGCCTGAGCCTCGTCACCGGCCTGGCCCTGGCGACGCCGGCGCTCGCCGCCGACCGCGACGATCGCCTGCGCCTGGTGGTACCGCCCTGGCCGGGCGTGACCGTGAAGAGCGAGATCATCGCCCAACTCATCGAACCGCTCGGCTATCGCGCCGAGGCCCTGGAGCTCAGCTCCACGGTGGGCTACAGCACCCTGCAGAGCGGCGACAGCGACGCCTTCCTGGCCGGCTGGATGCCCGCCCAGCAGGAGAGCTACGACGCCGCCATGGCGGCCGGTGCCATCTTCGACCTGGGCAACAACGTCAACGGCGCCCGCATGGGCTTCGCCGTGCCCGGCTACGTGGCCGAGGCCGGCATCACCAACGCCGAACAGCTCGCCACCCCCGAGGTGGCCGAGCGCTTCGGTCGCGCCATCTACAGCATCGAGAGCGGCTCCACCGTCACCGACATGATCGACGGCGCCATCGAGACCGATACCCACGGGCTCCAGGCGTGGGAGCTCAAGGCCTCGTCCACGCCCGGCATGCTCTCCGAGGTCAAGGCCGCCGTGGCGGAGCAGCAGTGGATCCTCTTCTACGGCTGGACCCCGCACTGGATGGTGCCGGAGTACGACGTGCACATCCTCGATGATGCCGCCAACGTCTTCGGCGCCGGCAGTGGCCGCAGCGACGTCAAGACCATCGTCGCCAAGGACTACGCCGAGGCCAATCCCAACCTGACCCGGCTGCTCGACCAGTTCGTGCTCTCCGCCGACCATCAGAGCGACTTCATTCGCGAGTACAGCCTGGAGGAGCGCGACGTCGAGGCGGTGGCCCGCGAGTGGCTGGCCGCCCATCCCGAGCGCCTCGCCGCCTTCCTCGAGGGCGTCGAGACCCGCGACGGCGACGACGCCCTGGCCGCCGTGGAGGCCAGCCTGTGAGCGCGCCCCGCGAGACCGAGGCCAGCGTGCGACGCGATCTGACGCCCCCCTTCCACTCCCCCGAGCGAGGCTGAGCTTTCCATGCGCTATTCCCAACTGACCCACCGGATCGCCGGCGAGGGTGCCGCGGCCTGGGACATCCACTACCGCGCTCTGGCCCGCCAGGCCGCCGGCGAGGCGATCACCGTGCTCTCGGTGGGCGATCCCGACTTCATCACCCCGGCGCCGATCATCGAGAGCGCCGTCGAGAGCCTGCGCGGCGGCGCCACCCACTACGCCGACGTGCAGGGTAAGCTCGCGCTGCGCCAGGCCATCGCCGACGGCTATCGCGACCAGGGCCTCGAGGTGGGGCCGGAGCACGTCATCGTCATGGCCGGCGCCCAGTGCGGCCTCTACGCCGCCGCCCAGTGCCTGCTCGATCCCGGCGACGAGGTGCTGGTGCCCGAGCCGAGCTACGTCACCTACGAGGCGCTGCTGCGCGCCACCGGCGCCGAGCTGGTACAGGTCCCGCTGCGCGGCGAGGCGGACTTCCGCCTCGATCCGGCGGCCCTCGAGGCGGCCATCACCCCGCGCACCCGGGCGCTGCTGCTCAATAGCCCCCACAACCCCACCGGCCAGCTGATCGATGCCGAGACCTGGGAGGCCGTCGCCGAACTCTGCCGCCGCCACGACCTCTGGCTGATCTCCGACGAGGTCTACGCCGAGCTGATCTACGAGGGCGAGCACGTCTGCCCCGCCACCCTGCCGGGCATGGCCGAGCGCAGCGTGGTGATCAACAGCCTCTCCAAGTCCCACGCCATGACCGGCTGGCGGCTGGGCTGGGTGGTCGGCCCGGCGCCGCTGATCGGCCACCTCTCCCACCTGGCGCTGTGCATGCTCTACGGCTGCCCGGACTTCGTCCAGGACGCGGCCTGCACCGCCCTGACCGCTCCGCCGGCCGAGCTCGCCGAGATGCGCGAGGCGTATCGCGAACGCCGCAACGCCGTCTGCGAGGCGCTGGCCGAGAGCTCCGCGGTCAGCGCGATCCGCCCGCCGGCGGGGATGTTCCTGATGGTCGACATCCGCGCCACCGGCCTCTCCTCCCAGGCCTTCGCCGACCGCCTGCTCGACGAGGAGAGCGTCTCGGTGCTCTCCGGTGAGGCCTTCGGCCCCTCGGCGGCCGGCTTCGTGCGCCTGAGCCTGACCGTCGACGCCGAGCGTCTCGCCGCGGCCAGCCGCCGCCTGTCGGCCTGCGCCGAGCGTGCCCGTGACGAGCGCTTGGCCGGGCCGCGCGCGGCATCCCTGTCACCGACCCCGGCCTCGGAGGCCGATTGCCTATGACAGCATCGTTCGAGCCGTCCCCCCGTCCCCAGGCCGCCGCCCCCGCGGTGGCGGCCCACCACCTGATCAAGCACTTCGGCGACCTCGAGGTGCTCAAGGGCGTCTCCCTCGAGGTCGAGGAAGGCACCGTCACCTCCATCATCGGCTCCAGCGGCTCCGGCAAGAGCACCCTGCTGCGCTGCATGAACCTGCTGGAACGGCCCGACCGGGGCGAACTGGCGATTGCGGATGAGGCGATTCGCTTCACCCGCAATCCCCAGGGCGATATCGTCGGCCTGGACCGGCGCCAGCTGCAGCGGCTGCGCGCCAAGGTGACCATGGTCTTCCAGCAGTTCAACCTCTGGCCACACCTCAGCGTGCTGGGCAACGTCATCGAGGCCCCGATGCGGGTCAAGGGGCTCTCCCGGCGCCGCGCCACCGCCATCGGCGAGCACTACCTCGAGCGGGTCGGCATGGCCGACCGCCGCGACGCCTACCCCGCCTTTCTCTCCGGCGGTCAGCAGCAGCGGGTGGCCATCGCCCGCGCCCTGGCCATGGAACCTCGCCTGCTGCTCTTCGACGAGCCCACCTCGGCGCTGGACCCGGAACGGGTCAACGAGGTGCTGGGGGTGATCCGCGACCTCGCCGACGAGGGCCGCACCATGCTGCTGGTCACCCACGAGATGCACTTCGCCCGGGAGGTCTCCGACCAGCTGGTCTACCTCGACCAGGGGCGCATCGCCGCTTCGGGAAGCTCGCAAGACGTCTTCGATGATCCCCGCTGCCGCCGCTTCGTCGCGCCGGCCGCCTGACCGCTCCACACACCACAACGACAGGAGAAGATCATGCCATTCCCCCTGAAGCGCACCCTCGCCGCCGCCACGCTGAGCCTCGCCGTCACCGCCCAGGCCAGCGAGCCCCTCAAGGTGGGCATCTCCGGCGAGCCCTACCCGCCCTTCACCTTCAAGGCCGCCAGCGGCGACTGGACCGGCTTCGAGGTGGATCTCGCCCGCGCGCTCTGCGACGCCATGGAACGCGAGTGCGAGATCACGCCTACCGGCTGGAGCGGCATCATCGCCTCGCTCAACGCCGAGCGCATCGACATGATCATGAACTCCATGTCGATCACCGCGAAGCGCCAGCGGGTCATCGACTTCACCCGCCCCTACTACTTCACGCCCGGCGCCTACGTGGCCGCCGACGAGCGTGAGATGACCAGCCCCGAGGACCTCGACGGCCTGGTGATGGGCGTCCAGGGCGCCACCACCAACGCCACCTATGCCCGCCGCGCGCTGCGCGACAGCGGCGTGGAGATCCGCGTCTACAACCAGGCCGAACAGGTCAACAACGACCTGCTCTCCGGACGCCTTGACGTGATCCTGGCCGACGAGATCGCCATGGTGCAGTTCCTCGAGCGCGACGAGGCCGAGGGCTTCGAGATCAAGGCCAACGCGCCGCGCCATGAGGCCTACGGCGAGGGGGTCGGCATCGGCTTGCGCCAGGCGGACGACGCGCTCGAAGCGTCGCTCAACGCGGCCATCGCCGCGGTGATCGAGGACGGCACCTGCGCCAGCCTCTCCGAGCAGTACCTGGGCACCGACGTCTGCGTCTACGACTGAGCCTCGCGCGCCAGTCGCTGCCCCGACGCCGGCCGGCGTCGGGGCGTCTCGTCACGTGACCAAGGACACCATCGACCATGACTGCCATGACACCGGAGGGGCTCGGCGACTGGGCCGGCCCCATCCTGGCCGGGGCCCTGACCACGGTGGAGATCGCCGTGCTGGCCTACGCCATCGGCCTGCTGCTGGGTCTGCTGGGCGCGGGCGCCAAGCTGAGCCCCTGGGCGCCGCTGCGCGCCCTGGCGGGCGCCTACTCGACGCTGATCCGCGCCGTGCCCGAGCTGTTGCTGATCATCCTGCTCTACTATGCCGGCGCCCAGGCGCTGGACGCCCTGCTGGCGAAGCTCGGCATGGCCGGCGCGGTGAAGATCACCGGCTTCGCCACCGCCGTGGGAGTACTGGCCTTCGTCCAGGGCGCCTACATGACCGAGGTCTTCCGCGGCGCCATCCTGGCCATTCCCCGCGGCCAGCTGGAGGCCGCCGACGCCTACGGCTTCTCGCGCTGGACCCGCTTTCATCGCATCGTGCTGCCGGCCATGCTGCCCAATGCCCTGCCGGGCATGTCCAACCTGTGGCTGATCCTGATCAAGGACACCGCCCTGATCAGCGTGATCGGCTTCAACGAGCTGTTCTTCACCATCCAGCAGGCCGCCGCCAGCAGCCGCGCCTACTTCCTCTTCTACGCCGCCGCCGGCGTCATCTACCTGCTGATGACCCTCTCCTCCACGGCGCTGTTCGCCCGCCTCGAGCGCCTGGTGCGCCGCGGCCAACCCACGGAGGCCTGAAATGGACTTTTCCTGGCTGAGTGATCCCTTCTATCAGGAGTACCTGTGGGAGGGCTTCGTCAACACCCTGTGGCTGCTGGCGGTCTCGGCCGTCGGCGGCCTGATCCTCGCCGTGGGGGTGGCCCTGGCCCGCCTGCGCGGCCCCCGGCCGCTGGCCTGGTTGGCCCTGGCCTTCACCACGGTGATCCGCGGCACCCCGCTGCTGGTGCAGCTGTTCTTCTTCTACTACGGCGTCGGCCGCCTGCTGGAGGGCGTGCCGGGCATCCGCGAGAGCGCCTTCTGGCCGCTGCTGCGCGACCCCTTCTTCTTCGGCGCCCTGACCTTCATCCTCAGCGTCGGCGCCTACTCCGGCGAGGTGATCCGCGGCGCCATGCAGAGCGTGCCCCGGGGCGAACTGGAGGCCGGCCGCGCCTTCGGCCTCTCCGGCGTCCAGGTGCTAACGCGGCTGTGGCTGCCGCGGGCCATCCAGCTCTGCCTGCCGACCCTAACCGGCGAGATGATCCTTTTGCTCAAGTCGGTGCCGCTGGTCTCCACCATCGCGCTGATGGACCTACTGCAGGCCGCCAACATCATTCGCGACGAGACCTTCCTGGTCTACGAGCCGCTGCTGCTGATCGCCGGCATCTACCTGGCCACCACCATCGTGCTGACCCTCGGGCTGCGCCTGGTGGAGCTGAACTTCCCCGGCATGCGCCCGACCCGGCGCCGCTGGCTGCCCATTCGCTGAGCACGACGAGGCCCTATGCACGCCCTGACCGAGCAATTCATCGACAACGACTGGGTGGCGAGCCGGGCCGAGGCCCGCCGCCCGGTGCTCGATCCCTACCACGAGACGGTGATCGCCGAGGTCACCGTCGGCGATCCGGCGGACGTGGAGGCGGCCGTGACCGCCGCCCGCCGCGCCCTGCCCGGCTGGCGCGCCACCCCGGAGCGCCGGCGCGGCGAGTATCTCGACGCCATCGCCGCGGGGCTCGAGGCGCGCCGCGAGGCGCTGGCCGCGCTCTCGAGCCGCAACAACGGCAAGCCGCTGGCCGAGGCGTACCAGGACCTCGACGACGCCATCGCCTGCTACCGCTACTATGCCGGCCAGGCCAGCGCCCTGGGCGAGCGCCAGGGCCAGGCCGACGCGAGCGGCCTTCCGGGCCTCGCGGCCCGGTGCTACTGGGACCCCGTCGGCGTGGTGGGCCTGATCACCCCCTGGAACTTTCCGCTGGTCAGCAGCGCCTGGAAGCTCGCCCCGGCGCTGGCCGCCGGCTGCACGGTGGTCTTCAAGCCCTCCGAGGTCACCCCCCTGCCGGAGCGGGTGCTGGCGGAGATCGTGCGCGAGGCGGGCCTGCCCGCCGGGGTGGTCAACCTGCTGCACGGCGACGGCCAGGGCATCGGCGCCCCGCTGAGCCGCCACCCGGGCATCGACAAGCTCTCCTTCACCGGCAGCAACGCGGTGGGCGAGGCGGTGATGCAGGCCGCCGCCCGCGGGGTGCGACCGGTCTCCCTGGAGCTCGGCGGCAAGTCGCCGATCATCGTCACCGAGGACGCCGACCTCGCCCAGGCGCGGGACCTGGTGATGGCCGGCATCTGCTACAACGCCGGCCAGATGTGCTCCGCCACCAGCCGCCTGCTGGTCCACGAGCGCCTGGCGGAGGCCCTGTTCGACGCCATCGACGAGGCCATGGGCGCGCTACGCCTGGGCGACCCCCTGGCGGCCGAGACCGACATGGGCCCGCTGGCGACCGCCACCCAGCGCGACCGGGTGCAGGGCTTTCTCCTCCAGGCCGAACGGGAGGCACTTGCCAGCGCCACCCCCGCCCTCGCGCCGCCCGAGCGCGGCTGCTTCGTGGCGCCGCGCCTCTATCGCGACGTGCCGACCGACAGCCGCCTGTGGCGCGAGGAGATCTTCGGGCCGCTGCTCTGCGCGCGGCGGGTGGCCGGCGACGAGGAGGCCATCGCCCTGGCCAACGACAGCGACTTCGGCCTGGCGGCCACCGTGGTGGCCGGCGACCCGGCGCGGGCCGAGGCGATCGCCCGGCGCCTGGAGGCGGGCAACGTCTGGTGCAACTGCGACCAGGTCGCGCCGCCCCACGCCAGCTGGGGCGGCATGAAGCGCAGCGGCATCGGCCGCGAGCTCGGCCCGGCCGGGCTCGACGCCTACCTGGAGCCCAAGCGCATCACCCGCCCGACGGCGGGCTGACAGGCACGGCGAGGCGCCGGGCGCGGGAAACGAGCGCACGGCGCCATGCCCGGCCTGCTTCCGAGGCCGGGCCCTGCTGCGTTCTTCCCCCATCTTTCGTCGCCCTTCGCGGGCGAAAAGCACTTGCCCCCGACTCGCTTCGACGCCATCATCGCGCACTCGCGCCGACCTCCTGGGACCCGGCGCGTAAGGTCGACCGGGGTGGCATCGGGTCCGGGCTCGCAGACGCAGTCCATCGACCGATAAGACCCTATCATCGTTGAACATTTCTCGATCTGGATTCGAAACCCCATGAGCAAAGTCCTGATTGTCGGCGCCGGTGGCGTCGGTGGCGTCGTTACTCACAAGTGCGCCCAGTATCCCGAAGTCTTCTCGGAGATCTGCCTGGCCAGCCGCAACCAAGACAAGTGCCGCACCATCGCGGCGCAGCTGGACCGCCCCATCCAGACGGCCCAGGTGGATGCCGATGACGTGGAGGCGCTGGTCGCGCTGATCGAGTCCTACCAGCCGGACCTGCTGATCCACGTGGCCCTGCCCTACCAGGACCTGACCATCATGGAGGCCTGCCTGCGCACCGGCGTGCCCTACCTCGACACCGCCAACTACGAGCACCCGGACGAGGCGAAGTTCGAGTACAAGGAGCAGTGGGCCTTCCAGGAGCGCTTCGCCAAGGCCGGCAACATGGCCACCCTGGGCTGCGGCTTCGACCCGGGCATGACCAACATCTACTGCGCCTGGGGCCAGAAGAACCTCTTCGACGAGATCCACCACATCGATATCCTCGATGCCAACGGCGGCGATCACGGCTACCCGTTCGCCACCAACTTCAATCCCGAGATCAACATCCGCGAGATCACCGCCAACGGCCGCTACTGGGAAGCGGGCGAGTGGAAGGAGACCGCGCCGCTGGCCGAGAAGCGCACCTTCGACTTCGACGGCATCGGCGAGAAGGACCTCTACCTGCTCTATCACGAGGAACTCGAGTCCCTCTGCCAGAACATCAAGGGCCTGAAGCGCATCCGCTTCTGGATGACCTTCTCCGAGCAGTACCTCACCCACCTCAAGGTGCTCGAGAACGTCGGCATGACCAGCATCGAGCCGATCGAGTTCGAGGGGCGCCAGGTCACCCCGCTGCAGTTCCTCAAGGCCGTGCTGCCGGACCCGGCCTCGCTCGGGCCGCGCACCAAGGGCAAGACCAACATCGGCGTGATCCTCGACGGCATCAAGGATGGCAAGCGGCGCAAGGTGCACATCTACAACATCTGCGACCATGAGGCCTGCTACCGCGAGGTGCAGTCCCAGGCGGTCTCCTTCACCACCGGCGTGCCGGCGGTGACCGGCGCCATGCTGATGCTCGAGGGCCTGTGGAAGGGCGACGGCGTGTTCAACGTCGAGCAGCTCGACCCCGATCCCTTCATGGACCGCATCGGCGACATGGGGCTGCCGTGGCAGATGGTCGAGCTCGACCCCGACACCGACCCGCTGGCCTGATCGACGATGGTTGATACGCCCGACTTCGACGTGACGGCCTGCCCCTCGCCGGCCTACGTGGTGGACGACGCCCTGCTGCGCCGCAACCTGGAACTGCTCGCGCGGGTCCAGGCAGAGAGCGGGGCGCGCATCCTGCTGGCGCTCAAGGGCTTCGCCCTGTGGGATGCCTTCCCGCTGGTCAGCCAGTACCTGGTGGGCACCACGGCGAGCGGCCAGGACGAGGCGCGGCTCGGCGCGGAGACCTTCGGCGGCGAGGTGCACGCCTACTCGCCGGCCTTCAGCGAGGCGGAGATGGCGGTAGTCCTGCAGTACGCGGACCACCTCAGCTTCAACTCCCCGGCCCAATGGCAGCGCTTCCGCGCGGCCGTGGCCGAGGCGCCGCGCGAGGTCTCCTGCGGACTGCGGATCAACCCGGAGTACTCCGAGGGCAAGGTCGCGCTCTATGATCCCTGCGCGCCCGGCTCGCGGCTCGGCGCCCGGGCGGCGGATCTCGCCGGCGTGGAACTCGCCGGCCTCGACGGCCTGCACTTCCACACCCTCTGCGAGCAGGACAGCGACGCCCTGGAGCGCACCCTGGCGGCCTTCGAGGAGGCCTTCGGCCGCTATCTCGCCGATCGGAAATGGGTCAACTTCGGCGGCGGCCACCACATCACCCGCCCCGCCTACGACGTGGCGCGGCTGGTGCGGGTGATCCGCGACTTCAAGGCACGCCATCCGCACCTCGAGGTCTACCTGGAACCGGGAGAGGCGATCGCGCTCAACACCGGCTACCTGGTCTGCACGGTGCTCGACATCGTCGAGAACGACGGCGCCATCGCCATCCTCGACACCTCGGCCACGGCGCACATGCCCGACGTGCTGGAGATGCCCTACCGGCCGGAGATCATCGGCGCGGGCGAGCCCGGCGAGAAGGCTCACACCTATCGCCTGGGCGGGCTGACCTGCCTGGCCGGCGACGTGGTGGGCGAGTACAGCTTCGACGTACCGCTCTCGATCGGCGATCGCCTGGTGTTCACCGACATGGCCCACTACACCATGGTCAAGACCACCACCTTCAATGGCATGCGTCTGCCGTCGATCTGCCGCATCGACGAGGCGAGCCGCGAGGTGCGCACGGTGAAGACCTTCGGCTATGAGGACTACCGTCAGCGGCTGAGCTGACGCCGCCGGAGACTTCGACGCAGACACGACAGGCACCCTCGGGTGCCTGTTCTGGTTGTGCCACCGGCTGACACGCCCTTTCCCCGAACGGGAATTTCCCGCAAGGTGGCGACAGCGACCACACTGAACGGCGGGAGGATTCGGATGACCCAGGTCTTCAAGTTCGGCGGCGCCTCGATCCGAGACGCCGCGGCCATCCGCCACCTGGGCGACCTGCTCGCCCGGTTCCCCGCGCGCCCGCTGATCGTGGTGGTCTCGGCCATGGGCAAGACCACCGATGCCCTGGAGGCGCTGCTCGCGGCGGCCCGCGGCGACGATCCGGCCGACTACCGAGAACGCCTCGAGACCCTGCGCCGGGAGCACCTGGCCACGGTGGAGGCCCTGTTCGGCGCCAGTGCCGGCCCCGTGGCACAGCGGGTCGAGGCACTGATCACCGAGCTCGACCGCCGCCATCGCCGCCATGCGCGCCGCGAGCGCCCCTTCCACTACGACCAGACCGTCTGCTTCGGCGAGCTGCTCTCCACGACCATCGTGGCCGCCTGGCTCGAGGACACGGGCCTCGCCAGCGAATGGCGCGATGCCCGGGAGCTGATCGTCACCGATGGCACTCACCAGGCGGCGAACGTGAACTGGTCAGCCACCGCAGAGCGAGTGCGCGGCCTGGACCTCGACGACGGCCGGCTACGGGTCACTCAGGGCTTCATCGGCGCCACGCCCGAGGGCGACGCGACGACACTGGGTCGCGAAGGTTCGGACTACTCGGCGGCGATCCTCGCCCACTGCCTGGCGGCCGAGGCGGTCACCATCTGGAAGGACGTGCCGGGGCTCTTCAACGCCGACCCGCGCCGCGTCGACAACGCGGTGCAGCTCGAAACGATCTCCTACGGCGAGGCCATCGCCCTGGCCTGGCACGGCGCCAAGGTGATCCACCCCAAGACCCTGGCGCCGCTGCAGCAGCGGGCGATCCCGCTGAAGGTGCGCTCCTTCCAGGACCTCGCGGCGTCGGGCAGCACCATCGGCGATGACGCGCGCCGCGACGGCGAGGTACCCGCGCTCATGCTCTGCGAGGCGCAGACGCTGCTGGAGGTCCGCCCGCGGGACTTCGCCTTCATGGACGAGGCGCGCCAGCATGACATCCTCGGCCGGCTGGTGGCGGCCGGGCTGCATGCCGGCCTGATCGATGCCGGGGCCACGCGTCTTTCGCTCTGCCTGGATAGCCATCCCGAACGCCTCGAGCCGCTGGTCGCCTCGCTCTCCAGCAACTATGCGGTGACGCGCCGCGACGACCTGACCCTGCTCACCGTGCGCCACGGCGACGACGCCCTGCTGCGCGCCCTCGGCGAGGGGCGCGACTGTCTGGCCGAACGACGCAACGCCGACACCGCCCAGCGGCTCTTTCCCGCCAGCCAGTGCCCGGCGACCTGGCACGTCCCGACCTGAGGCTCAGCCCAGCGCCCGGACCAGCAGCTGCACGCCGACGATGGCCATGGCCAGGATCACCAGGCGGTAGAAGAGACGTTCGCTGACCCGGTGCTGCAACCACAGGCCGCTGCGAACGCCTGCCCACGCCACCGGCACCAGCATTAGCGAGGCCCCGGCACTGGTCAGGTTGATCTCCCCGAGCCACAGGTAGGGCGGCAGCTTCATCAGGTTGACCGCGGCGAAGAGGATCGCGCTGGTGGCGATGAAGGCTTGCTTGCTCAGCCGCCGGGGAACCAGATAGAGGTTGAGCGGCGGCGCCCCGGCATGGGCCAGGAAGCTGGTGAAGCCGCAGCCGGCACCGGCCGGCAGCGCCCAGCGGGTCGAGAGGGGACGCCCCGCGCTGGGCTTGAGCAGCATGTAGGCAGCGAACAGCAGGGAGATCACGCCCAGCAGTAGGCGCACGCCATCCTCGTCCAGGCGACCGATCAGCAGGGTGCCGACGATCACCCCGATGGCCAGGCCGGGGAGCACGCGACGTACCTCGGTACGGTCGTGATACCCCCACCAGGCCTTCACCGTGAAGGCATCCATCACCAGCAGCAGTGGCAGCAGCAGGCCGGCCGCCTCGACGGGGCCGATGGCGAGCGCCATCAGCGGCACCGAGAGGGTGCCGAAGCCGCCGGCAAACCCGCCCTTGGAGACGCCAGTGAGGTAGGTGGACACCACGATGAGGGTCCAGGCCAGCCAGGAGTAGTCGGGGAGCGACATGAGCCTTCCTTGGGTTTCATCCATCCTTCGGCACGCGACGACGCCGGGCCACGGTGGTGGCCCGGCGTCATCCTACCGCACGGTGCAAGAGTGGGCGTCAGAGACGGCCGGCCATCAGGTAGCGTCGCGCTTGCGCCCGGCGGCCGCGTGCATGGCCAGGGCGGTATCCAGCATACGGTTGGAGAAGCCCCACTCGTTGTCGTACCAGGCCATCACCTTGACCAGCCGGCCGTTCACCCGGGTGTGGTTGGCATCGAAGGTCGAGGAGTGAGCATCGTGGTTGAAGTCGATGGAGACCAGCGGCTGGGCGTTGACCGCCAGCACCGGGGAGGCCTCGGCCGCCCGGGCGACGATGGCGTTGATCTCTTCCTTGGTGGTCTCGCGACCCGCGGTGAACACCAGGTCGACCAGCGAGACGTTGATCACCGGCACGCGCACGGCCAGGCCGTCGAACTTGCCCGCAAGCGCCGGCAGCACCAGGCCCACCGCGGCGGCGGCGCCGGTCTTGGTGGGGATCATCGAGTGCGTGGCGCTGCGGGCCCGGTAGGGGTCCTTGTGGTAAACGTCGGAGAGGTTCTGGTCATTGGTGTAGGCATGCACCGTCGTCATCAGGCCGTTCTCGATGCCCACCGACTCGTGCAGCGCCTGGGCGACCGGCGCCAGGCAGTTGGTGGTGCAGGAGGCGTTGGAGACCACCTTGTGTTCGGGCGTGAGCACGTCCTCATTGACCCCGAAGACCACGGTGGCATCGGCATCGGGGCTCGGCGCCGAGATCAGCACGCGTTGGGCGCCGGCCGCGAGGTGCTGGGCGGCGGCCTCGCGCTGGGTGAACAGGCCGGTACACTCCATCACCAGGTCCACGCCCAGAGTCTTCCAGGGCAGCGCCGCGGGGTCCCGCTCGGAGAGGATGGCGATGCGCTCGCCATCCACGCTCATGCTCTCCTCGTCGTGCTCGACGGCGAAGGGGAAATGACCGTGCACGGTGTCATGGCGAAGCAGATGGGCGTTCAGGGCCGGGTCGCCGAGATCGTTGATGGCGACCACCTGTACACGGTCGCGATAGCCGTTTTCGAACAGGGCCCGGAGCACATTGCGGCCGATGCGGCCGAAGCCGTTGATGGCGATTTTGAGCGTCATGAGATGGTTCTCCTCGGTCCGGTGCATTCGGTGATATCGACCTACTGGGATTAGAGCGCCCCGGGGCGTGAAGGTTGTGCCTGGCGCGGCACGCACGTCCTGCCCTGCGCCGAGCCGCACATCTCATGCCCCGCTGATCGTGACCTACAATGTGGACCAGGTCTTCCGGGGGCTCAATGTTTTCAAGTAACTTTACTACATGATTTAGCGCAAGCGATCAGACACTCCGCGCCTCGCGTATCGCCAAGGCGCCTACCCTCTCGGGCCGTTATCGAGGAATGCCTCGACTCATCAGGACACGCGAGGCATCGACAAGCACGCCACCAGACGCGACACAAAGTAGTAAACTTACCTTTAAAACGTTATCGTCACCGGAGGGTCCCCCTCTCGAGGAGCATCGACATGTCACACCGACCGCCGCGCAACGTGACGCGCACCCTGCCGGCCCGCAAGCGCATCGCGCTGGTGGCCCACGACGGCAAGAAGGATGAGCTGCTCGAGTGGGTGGCCCGCTGGGAGTCGACCCTGGCGGGGCATGCCCTGATCGGTACCGGCACCACGGCAGAGCGCATCTCACGCCAGCTGGGGCTCGCGGTGGAAGGCCTGATGAGCGGGCCGCTGGGCGGCGATCAGCAGATCGGCGCGCGCATCGCCGAGCAGCGCCTCGATCTGCTGATCTTCTTCTGGGATCCCTTCGCGCCGCAGCCCCATGACCCCGACGTCAAGGCGCTGCTGCGCCTGGCGGCGCTGTGGAACGTCCCGGTGGCTTGCAACGGGGCGAGCGCCGACTTCATGGTCAGCTCTCCCTGGCTCGACCGGGACTACGAGATGAACATCCCCGATGCCGGCGCCTGGATCTCCTCGCGCACCGACTGAGCCGCCTGGCGCGCCGCGGCGACGTCTGAAACCGGTATCGTCAGGCCCTCGCCGCCGCTCGCTGGCCAGTCCGCTGCCCCAGCCAGGCCGCCGCCAGCCATAGCGTCACGCTCGCCAGCATGTAACCAAGCGACAGCCAGGGACGACCGGCCTGAAGCAGCTGGAGCGTCTCGAGGCCGAACAGGGAGAAGGTGGTGAAACCGCCGCAGAAGCCGGCGACCAGGAAGGTCTGCCAGCGCGCCACCCGACCGTGGACCCGATGGGCGGCGAAGGCGGCGAAGCAGGCGATCAGCCACGAGCCGAGGCCATTTACCGCCAGCGTGGCCCAGGGAAAGACCGGCCCGGCCAGCGCGACGCCGACGAGGTAGCGCAGCGAGGCACCCAGGGCGCTACCGAGCCCCACGGCGCCGTAGGCGCGCCAGGCGATCAAGACAGCCCCCCCGACAGCCAGGCCCCCGCCAGTAGCGCCGCAAGCCCCGCCACCAGGGTCACCAGGACGTTGGCCACGGCGGCACCGCGCCGCCCCTGCTGGGCGAGGGTCAGGGTCTGCAGGCTGAACGAGGAGACGGTGGTGTAGCCCCCCAGCAGGCCAATGGCCAGCAGCGACCATGCCGCTCCCGAGTTCGTCGGCCCCAGCACACCGACCAGCCCGCCCATTGCCAGGGCGCCACTGAGATTGACCGCGAGGGTGCCCCACGGCAGGCCGGCACCCAGGCGACGCGCCACGGCATCGCCCAGCGCGAGGCGCGCCATGCCGCCCAGACCCCCGCCGGCCGCCACGGCGAGTAGTGTCAACGGCTCGATGCTCATCCCTTCCCCACGCCACGATCCCTACACAAAAAAAGCCACCCGATGAGGGTGGCCAAGAGTATCGCATGCTTGCCTTGCAGTGGGCAGCGACCCTTGGCCGCTACACGGTGTGATATTGGCAGATATCGCCCATGATGTACAATGCTTGTATATGAAATATCCTCACGGCCTGCGGGTCGTGATCGCGGAGCCAAACCCGTACCATGCCGGCTGAGAATCCCTTTCCCGACACCCCATCGCCAACGCGCCAAGAGACGGAGGTCACTGCGTGAATCCTATGCGAGCCCTGACAGCCCTGTGCGGCTGGCTGCTGCTGGCCCTGATGGCCTTCGCCGGTCCGGCCCAAGCCCAACAAGCCGACGCCGGCGGCGAGCCGCCGGCCTACTCTACCCTGGCCGACCTGCTCGAGAATGAGCAATCGCGCCAGCAGCTGATCGACCAGCTGCGCGGTATGGCCGGTGACGTCGCCGCCTCCGAATCGGCGGGTGCCGGGGAGAGCGCCGCTGGCGCCGAGCCCTCGCTGCCCAGGCAGCTGGCCGAAGCCACCAGCCGCATCGTCGGTGATGTCGGTAGCCAGTTCACCAGCCTGGTGGACGTACTCGGCGGGCTGTTCACCGGCAGTGCCGATGCGACCAGCAGCTTCGACACGGCCGCCTTCACCAACGCCGCCATCAACCTGGGCCTGGTGATCCTGGCCACCATCGCGCTGTTTCTAATCATCCGCCGGCTGGCCCGGCCACTGTTCACGCGTATCAGCCAGTGGTCGCTCAACGGCCAGGGTCTGACCCCGGTGCTGCGCCTGGTCCTCTGCGTGGCCCTAGCAGCCGTGATCGATGCGGCGGTGGTGGCGCTTTCCTACGTCGGTGGCAACTTGGTCGCCACCTTCGCAGTGGGCGAGACCGGCGAACTCTCCACCCGGGCCTCGCTGTTCCTCAACGCCTTCCTGGTGATCGAGCTGCTCAAGGCGGCCGTGCGCATGCTCTTCTCGTCACGCTACGAAGGGCTGCGCCTGCTGCCGGTGGGGGCCGAGGACGCCTCCTACTGGAATGGCTGGATCGCCCGACTGATCGGGCTGGTGGGCTATGGCTTGATGGTGGTGGTGCCGCTGGTCAACGTCTACCTGTCGCCGACCCTGGGCCAGAGCATCGGCACCCTGATCATGATCGGCGCCTTCGTCTATGCGGTCGCCGTGGTGCTGCGCAACCGTGTTCGCCTCCGCGACGCCCTCAACCACAAGGCCAATAACGCCACCATGGCGGCCAGCCGGGTCTCGCTGCAGCTGTTCGCACGCACCTGGCACCTGTTCGCCTTGGCCTACTTCGTGATGGTGCTGGTGCTGGTACTGACCCGGCCGGCGGACGCCCTGCCCTTCGTGCTCTTCGCCACCCTCAAGACCATCGCCGCCGTCGTGGCAGGCCTGCTGGTCTCGAGCCTGCTGACCCAGACCATCGGCCGGCGCATCCGCTTGAGCGATGACCTGCGCCGCAAGCTGCCGCTGCTCGAGCCGCGGCTCAACAGCTACGTGCCCAATGCCCTGCGAGTGATCCGTACCCTGATCCTGATCACGGTGGTCCTGGTGGTACTGAACGCCTGGGGCGCCTTCGACCTGGCGGCCTGGTACGCCTCCGAGGCCGGCCGCGGCCTGGTCGGCAAGGTGGTCAGCGTGGCGGTGATCCTGGTGGTTGCCGTCGCCGCCTGGCTGGGGCTGGCCAGCCTGATCGAGCACAAGCTCAACCCGGAGACCGGCGGCGGCGTGCCCTCGGCCCGGGCGCAGACCCTGCTGGCCCTGTTCCGCAATGCCCTGGCCATCGCCCTGATCACCATGACATTGATGATCGTGCTGGCCGAGATCGGCATCAACATCGGGCCGCTGATCGCCGGTGCCGGTGTGCTTGGCCTGGCCATCGGCTTCGGCTCCCAGAAGCTGGTGCAGGACATCATCACGGGCATCTTCATACAGGTGGAGAACGCCATGAACACCGGCGACGTGGTCACGGTGGGCGGCGTCACCGGCACCGCCGAGAAGCTCAGCATCCGCTCGGTGGGCATCCGCGACCTGTCCGGCACCTACCACATCGTGCCCTTCTCCAGCGTCGACACCGTCTCCAACTACATGCGCGAGTTCGGCAACCATGTCGGCGAGTACGGCATCGCCTACCGCGAGAGCATCGACGAGGCCATCGAGCAACTGAAGCTGGCCTTCGAGGACCTCCAGGCCAGCGAAGAGCACGGGCACAAGCTGCTGGAGCCGCTCACCGTGGCCGGCGTCGTGGCCCTCGCTGACAGTTCGGTGAACATCCGGGTGGTCATCAAGACCACCCCCGGCGACCAGTGGGCCGTGGGTCGCGCCTACAACCGCCTGGTCAAGCTGCGCTTCGACGAGGCCGGCATCGAGATTCCCTTCCCGCACTCCACGCTCTACTTCGGCGAGGACAAGCAGGGCCGCTCGCCGGCGGCCAATGTGCGGGTGCTGGAGCCCAAGGGGCGGCAACGTACGGGAGATGCACCCCAGGGGGATGATCCCGGGCATGGCATTCAGGAGACCGCCGACGCCGACCATCGCCAGCCCAACGATAGCGAGGTCTAGGCGCTCACCAGCAGGCGCCCGCGGCGCCTGTCCGTCTCGACAGCGGGGTCGCCCATGGCGGCCCCGCTGTCGTTGGTCGGGCGTGGGGCCGCCACGGCGGGCGGGTCAGCCACAACAGTCGCGGCGTCGCCCCCGATGGCAGAGCCCTCGAGGCGGCAACGATCGATCATCGACGCTCAAAGAGAAGAGCCCAGCCGTTAGGGCCGCGGGAGGCGAGGAAACCGGCGTCTCGTAAAATCACTTGCACAGCAAGAGGGGCTGCTAACCGGCAGCCCCTCTTCATGGTGGGTCACATCATAGTGACCCGGGTTCGAGCGTAGCTCAGGACGCCGCCTTCGCCGCCGAGTCAGGTGTCTCGGTGGGTTGCGGCAGCGAGGGTAGCGACTTGTCGAGCAGCTCGACGCTCTGGCGGTAGAAGAGCTGGCTCTTCTGATGCTCGCCCAGGTTGGCATAGAGCCGGGCCAGTTCCGCGCAGGCCACGCCGCTGGGCCGCTGGCGCTGGCTCGCCTCGAAGTACTCCTGCGCCTTGCCCCAGTAGGCGTTGCGCAGCGCCAGGCGCCCCAGGGTGAGCAGCAGGTCCGGATCGTTGGGCCGCTCCTGCAGCCAACTCTCGGCCACCACCAGCTGTCGGCGGGCATCCACGTCGAGCAGGCCGTAGCGCAGCACCAGGCGACTGTCCCAGTGCTCCTTGAGGGAGTGACGCAGCAGGCGCTCGGCGATGCCCTCCTGGTCGCCGCGCACCAGCGCCTCGGCATAGAGCACGATCAGGTCGTTGTTGGTGCGCAGGTAGTCGGGCATGTCGGCCCAGAGGTTGCGCACCCGCTCGATATCGCCGGGGTTGCGTGCCTCCTGGCCGATCAGCTCGCGGTAGGCGCGCAGCTCGAGCTGCTCGCGCTCCTCGGGGGAAATCAGCTGCTGAGCCCCCAGCCGCGGCATCAGGCGGCGCAGGCCGTCCCAGTCGCTGACGCTGAGGTAGGCCTGCTTGAGCTGCTTGAGGACCTGGGGGTGATTCGGCAGGTGGCGGTCCAGGCGGGTCAGGATCGCCAGCGCCTCCTCGTACTGCTGGCGATCCAGCATCAGCTGGGCCTGCATCATGCCCACTGCGGTATCGGCGCCCTCGGTGCTCAGGTGCGCCCGCTTGAGCAGGGTATCGGCCTGCTCGTAGCGCCCCTGGTAGTGGGCGGCCAAGGCTGCGGAGAGGTAGTTGACCAGCGGCGTACTGGAGTCATCGGCGGCCTTGACCAGGGCCTTCTCGGCGCGTTTCCAGCGCCCCTCGGCGAGCGCCACCAGGCCGCGCACGGTGCGCTTCATGGCGGTGCGGTTGCGGGCCCGGCTGTTCCACACCTTGAAGCGGCTGACCGGCCGGGTCAGGCGCATCAGCAGTCGCAGGCCGAAGTGCAGCACGATGAACACCGCCAGCAGGATGATCAGGCCGAACCAGAAGGAGGTCTGATAGGAGGTGTCGCCCACCCGCACCAGCCAGTAGCCCGGCACCGACATCATCAGCTGGCCGAACAGCGCCCCGAGCGCGAGGCCCAGAACCACGATCAGGATCAGCTTTCTCATGCGTCATCTCCCTGGCCGCCCTCGGCCTGGTCGGCGGAGCGGCTCTCGAAGCGACGCTCGATGAAGCTCGCCAGCGCCTGCTGGGAGCCGCTGATGTCGGGCAGCTCGGGACGGATGCTGCGCTGCTTGAGCTCCTCGAGGCGTGCGATCACCGACTGCACGCCGGAAGCGTCCATGTCGTAGTAGCCACGAATCAGCGTCAGGGCCTTATCGAGGCTAGCTTCATAGAGCGCCTGCTCCTCCTTGAGCAGCGCCAGTTGGGACTGCTCGAGCACCAGGCGCACGCTCTGGCGGAGGTAGGACTCCTGCTCGGGGGCGATCAGCGCCTCCAGGGCCTCGTCGTGTTGGCGCACGGTGACCAGGTCCTTGAGCTCATTGCCGAAGCGCGACAGCTGCTGCTGCCAGCCGCCGGTGGGCGTCTCCTCAATGGTGGCGTCGGCGGTCATCTCCTCGATGTCCTGGGCCAGGGGCTGGTCGGCGATCAGCTCCTGCTGGGCATTGAGCGCCAGGAAGAGGCCGGTGCGATCGATGGTCGGCACGGCTTCCAGGGCGGCGAGCTCTGAGGCGATCTCGCGACGCACCGGCACTAGGGCGGGGTTGTCGGCCTCGAGCAGCCGCGCGTCGGCGGTGCGCAGCAGGGCCGCGGCCCCCTCGACGTCGCGCTCCAGCTGCAGCCGCTGGTTGGCCAGGCGCAGCAGGTAGGCGGCCTCGGCATGCAGCCAGTCGCGCTCGTCGGTGTCCTGCTCGCGGGAGAGTTCGTCGAGCACCTGGTCGAGGGTCTCGTCGACGCTGCCGCGGTAGTCGGCGAACTCGCTGCGCAGGCTGGAGAGGGTCGATTCGAGGGCCGCATCACGCTCGCTTTCGGCGCTCTGGAGTTGCGCTTCAAGGTCACCCAAGGCGGACTGGCTGGCGACGTCGGCGGGCAGTGCGTCGAGACGCTGCTGCTGCACCTCGAGCTTCTGCCAGGCCTGCCAGCCGGCGATGGCCACGCCGATGGCCAGCAGGATCACCAGTGCCAGCGCCACGGCGCCGGACTTGCCGCCGCCCTGTCCGCCGTCGCTCGTGGCGGTGGCAGCGCCGCCAGCCGGGGGCTTGCCGCCGCCGGAGGCCTTGGCCTTGCCGCTGCTGGCGCCGCCCGATGCCGGCTTGTCGGTCGAGGCGCTCGGCGTCTTGCTCTTATCGGTGCTGGCAGCGCCCGAGGTAGGCTTATCGGCCGCAGCGCTCGCCTCCTCCGCTCCCGACGCTGCCGCGTCCTGCTTCACCTGCCCGGCCGCAGCGCCTGCCGGCGCCGATGATCCGCCCTTGCCCCGGCGGCGTGAACGGCGGGAGGCCGAACCGCCGACCTTGTCGGCCTCGCCGCCCCCCTGACCGCCCGAGGTCGACGATGCGCCCTGGGCCGCATCCGAAGGCGTCTGCTGTTCGTCCTGATTGTTTGGTTGCTTGCTCATCTGTCGCTAGCCCTTTTCGAGATCATCATGATCGACATCGGCCTCCTCAGGGGCGCTGCTCCCGGCGACCGCGGCCGCCAGGGCGGCAGGGGTGGCACCCGACGCCACAACGGGGAAACGAAACCCCAGCCTGCCGGCCAGTGTAGCCAACCGCGCGCTGGAAACGATTAGCGGTTGGTTCAAGGCGGCATCCGTACACCATCCTGCCAGATGTTCGAGGATTTCTCCGCTGCTGACCACCAGCGCATGGTAATCGCCCTCGGCCAGCCGCGCCTGCAGGGGCGGCGCGGGGTCGATCAGACGGCGCCGATAGACCGCCAGGCGCGTCACTCTGGCCCCGCGTGCCGCCAAGGTATCGGCGAGCAGGGTACGCCCACCCTCACCGGCCACCAGCAGCACGCGCTGCTCGTCGAGGGTCCGCAGCGACGCGAGGCGCAGCAGCGCCTCGCTGGTGTCCTCGCCGCTGGCCGGCGACGGCACGTGCACACGTACCCCCAGGTGGTAATGCAAGGCGGCGGCGGTGGACGCGCCCACCGCATAGTAGTCGATACCGACCGGCAGCTGCGGCCAGTAGCGATCCAGCGCGGCCGCCAGGCACTCGGCGGCGAAGGGGCTCACCACCACCACCTTGTCGAACAGGTCGACGTCCAGCCAAGTGCTGCGCGCCGCCGGCGTCTCCGCCAGCGGCTCGAGCCGCATGACGTCCAGGCGCGCCACGGACAGGCCGCGAGCCTCGATGGCCTCGGCCAGCGGGGCCGCACGCACGCCCGGACGGGAGATCAGTACCGGCCGGCTCGCCATCAAACGGCGCCGTAGACCTCGGCGAGAATCTCGCCGGCGCCCTGGTCGAGCAGTTCCTCGGCCACGCGGATGCCGAGCGCTTCCGGCTCGTGAATGGAGCCGCGCCCCTCCGCGCGCAGCACCCGGGTGCCCTCCGGGTTACCCACCAGGGCGCGCAGCCAGAGGGTCTGGCCGTCGTTCTCGAACACGGCGTGGCCGCCGATGGGCACCTGGCAGCCCCCCTCCAGGCGGGTGTTCATGGCGCGCTCCGCCCGCACCCGGGTGGCGGTGACCGCGTCATCCAGCGGAGTCAGCAGCGCCAGCAGCTCGGGGTCGTGCAGGCGACACTCGATGCCCAGCGCCCCCTGGCCGCAGGCCGGCAGGCAGACCTCGGGCGGCAGCTCCATGGCGATGCGCGCCTCGAGGCCCAGCCGCTTGAGGCCCGAGGTGGCCAGCAGGATGGCGTCGTACTCGCCGGCATCGAGCTTGCCGAGGCGCGTCTGGACGTTGCCGCGTAGGTTGAGGACCTCGAGGTCCGGGCGCGCCTCGCGCATCTGCAGGCCGCGACGCAGGCTCGAGGTACCGATGCGCGCGCCCTCGGGCAGCTCGTCCAGCGAGGCGTAGTGGTTGGAGACAAAGGCGTCGGTGGGCTCGGCGCCCTCGAGGATCACCGAGAGCCCCAGGCTCTCGGGAAAGTGCATGGGCACGTCCTTCATGGAGTGCACGGCGATGTCGGCGCGACCGTCGAGCATCGCCTCCTCCAGCTCCTTCACGAACAGCCCCTTGCCCCCGACCTTGGCCAGCGGCGTGTCGAGGATCTTGTCGCCGCGGGTCGACATGGCGACCAGCTCGACCTGCAGGCCGGGATGGGCGGCCATCAGACGGTCGCGGACATGCTCGGCCTGCCACATGGCCAGTTGACTCTTGCGGGTGGCGATACGCAGGGTATTGATGGCTTGCACGTGATTCTCCCGTACCGGTTGGCCTGCTAATGGCGCACGATGCGCTGGCGCCCGGTGATGACTTGATATGGCTTCATCATAAAGCACCGCGCGAAGCAGGAAAAATCGCGTCGCGGCGAGCGTGCGCCGCCCCTCGCCAGCCCCGCGGACTCTGGTACACTTTCCGCCATGTCAAGGCAGCGCCGCCAAGGCGGCGCCCACCACCCCTATCGTCAAGCAGGATGCCCAGCCCGATGAGCCCGAGTCCTTCCAACCCCGGCACCAATCAGTCCTGGGGGGGCCGCTTCAGCGAGCCCACCGACGCCTTCGTCGAACGCTTCACCGCCTCGGTCGGCTTCGACCAGCGCCTCGCCCTCCACGACATCCAGGGCTCCGTCGCCCACGCCACCATGCTGGCGCGGGTCGGCGTGCTGACCGACGCGGAGCGCGACGCCATCCTCCAGGGCCTCGACGAGATCCGCGGCGAGATCGAGCGCGGTGAGTTCGAGTGGTCGGTGGCCCTGGAAGACGTACACATGAACATCGAGGCGCGCCTCACCGACAAGATCGGCATCACCGGCAAGAAGCTGCATACCGGCCGTTCACGCAACGACCAGGTGGCCACCGACATCCGCCTCTTCCTGCGCGACGAGATCGACGCCGTCGCCGCCGTGCTGGCGCGCCTGCGCGAGGGGCTGATCACGCTGGCCGACCGCGAGGCCGACACCATCATGCCCGGCTTCACCCACCTGCAGACCGCCCAGCCGGTGACCTTCGGCCACCACCTGCTGGCCTGGCAGGAGATGCTGGCCCGCGACCACGAGCGCCTGCTCGACTGCCGCAAGCGGGTCAACGTGCTGCCGCTGGGCGCCGCGGCGCTGGCCGGCACCACCTACCCCATCGATCGCCACGTCACCGCCGAGCTGCTGGGCTTCGAGCGGCCCGCCGAGAACAGCCTCGACGCGGTCAGCGATCGGGACTTCGCCATCGAGTTCACCGCCTTCGCCAGCATCCTGCTGATGCACCTGTCGCGGATGAGCGAGGAGCTGGTGCTGTGGACCAGCGCCCAGTTCGACTTCATTGACCTGCCCGACCGCTTCTGCACCGGCTCCTCGATCATGCCTCAGAAGAAGAACCCCGACGTACCGGAGCTGGTGCGCGGCAAGACCGGACGCGTCTATGGCCACCTGATGGGCCTGCTGACGCTGATGAAGTCCCAGCCGCTGGCCTACAACAAGGACAACCAGGAGGACAAGGAGCCGCTGTTCGACACCCTGGACACCGTCAAGGGTTGCCTGCGCGCCTTCGCCGACATGGCCCCGGCCATCGAGTCGAAGAAACCCAACATGGCCGAGGCCGCCCGCCGCGGCTTCTCCACCGCCACCGACCTGGCCGACTACCTGGTGCGCAAGGGCGTGGCCTTCCGCGACGCCCATGAGATCGTCGGCCAGTCCGTGGCCTTCGGGCTCGAGGAGGGCAAGGACCTCTCCGAGATGAGCCTCGAAGAGCTGCGCCAGTTCTCGGACACCATCGAGGCGGACGTCTTCGAGGTGCTAACCCTCGAGGGCTCGGTGGCGGCCCGCAACCATATCGGCGGCACCGCCCCGGATCAGGTACGGGCCGCGGCGCAGCGCGCCCGCGATGCCCTGGCGGGCCTGGCCTGATGCGACGCTCCTTCCCCGCCGCCCTGGCCCTGGCATTGGCCCTGACCCTCGCGCTGGCCGGCTGCGGCCAGAAGGGTCCGCTCTACTTGCCCGGCGACGAAGCGGCCGCCGAACGCTATGACCCTGCCGGCGAGCAGGCGACGTCGGACGACGCCGCCACCCGGCAGGACGATGACACCGCCCGCGACGACGAGAGCTAGCATGGACCACTTCGAATACCGCGACGGCGTCCTCTACGGTGAGGACGTGCCGCTCACCCGCATCGCCGACGAGTTCGGCACGCCCTGCTACGTCTACTCCCGGGCGACCCTGGCGCGCCACTACCGCGCCTACGCCGAGGCCCTGGGCAGTCACCCGCACCTGATCTGCTATGCGGTGAAGGCCAATTCCAACCTGGCGGTGCTGGGCCTGCTGGCGAAGATGGGCGCCGGCTTCGACATCGTTTCCGTGGGCGAGCTCGAGCGCGTGCTCGCCGCCGGCGGCGAGCCGGCCCGGGTGGTCTTCTCCGGCGTCGCCAAGCAGGAGGCCGAGATGGCCCGCGCGCTGGAGGCGGGCATCAAGTGCTTCAACGTCGAGTCGCGCCCCGAGCTCGAGCGCCTCAACGCGGTGGCGGGCCGGCTCGGCCTGCGGGCCCCGGTCTCGCTGCGGGTCAATCCGGACGTCGACGCCGGCACCCACCCCTACATCTCCACCGGGCTCAAGGACAACAAGTTCGGCATCCCGGTGGACGAGGCGCTGGCCGCCTACGAGCTGGCGGCCGCGCTGCCCCATCTCGAGGTGGTCGGCCTGGACTGCCATATCGGCTCCCAGCTCACCGAGCTCGCGCCCTTCCTCGACGCCCTCGACCGCCTGCTGGTGCTGCTCGAGCGACTGCGCGAGCGCGGCATCGAGATCGAGCATCTCGACCTCGGCGGCGGGCTGGGCGTGCCCTACCGCGACGAGCGCCCGCCGGCGCCCTTCGACTACGCCACCGCCCTGCTCGAGCGGCTCTCGGCGTGGCCAGGCAGCGAGCGGTTGACCCTGCTCTTCGAGCCGGGCCGCTCCATCGCCGCCAACGCCGGCGTGCTGCTAACGCGGGTCGAGTTCCTGAAGCCTGGCGAGACCAAGAACTTCGCCATCGTCGACGCGGCCATGAACGACCTGATCCGCCCGGCGCTCTATCAGGCCTGGCAGGCTATCCTGGCCGTGGATACCCGTCACCCGCGCGACGCCGCCATCTATGACGTGGTCGGACCGGTCTGCGAGACCGGTGACTTCCTGGGCAAGGACCGCGAGCTCGCCATCGCCGCCGACGACCTGCTGGCGGTGCGCTCCGCCGGGGCCTACGGCTTCGTGATGGCCTCGAACTACAATAGCCGCCCGCGTCCCGCCGAGGTAATGGTCGACGGCGACCGGGCCCACCTGGTGCGTCGCCGCGAGCGCCTCGAGGCGCTGTGGGCCGGCGAGTCGCTGCTGCCCGACGACGCGGAAGAGGCCCGCTGATGCTCCTGCACTTTACCAAGATGCACGGCCTCGGCAACGACTTCATGGTGGTCGACCTGGTCACCCAGCGGGCACGCTTCACCGAGGAGGAGATCCGCCGCCTGGCCGACCGGCGCTTCGGCATCGGCTTCGACCAGCTGCTGGTGGTCGAGCCGCCCCGCGCCCCGGAGATGGACTTCCGCTACCGGATCTACAATGCCGACGGCAGCGAGGTCGAGAACTGCGGCAACGGGGCGCGCTGTTTCGCGCGCTTCGTCCGCGACCAGCGCCTGACCCACAAGCACGAGATCCACGTCGAGACCGCCGGCGGCCCGCTGACCCTGGCGGTCGAGGACGATGGCCGGGTGCGCGTCGACATGGGGCCCCCGCACTTCGCCCCCGAGGCGCTGCCCTTCGACGCCGCCGAGGACCGCGTCGTGCACGCCCTGGAGGTAGACGGCGAGCGCCTCGAGATCGGCGTGGTCTCCCTGGGCAACCCCCACGCCGTGCTGCGGGTCGCGGACGTCGACACGGCCCCCGTCGAGCGGCTGGGGCCGGCCATCGAGGCCCACCCGCGCTTCCCGAAGCGGGTCAACGCCGGCTTCATGCAGATGGTGTCGCCCCACGAGATCCGCCTGCGCGTCTATGAGCGCGGCAGCGGCGAGACACTGGCCTGCGGCACCGGCGCCTGCGCGGCCGTGGCCAGCGGCATCCGCCAGGGGCTGCTCGAGAGCCCCGTTACCGTGCACCTGCCCGGCGGCGACCTTTGCATCGAGTGGAGCGGCGACGCCGCGCCGCTGATCATGACCGGACCGGCCGAGCGCGTCTTCGACGGCCGCGTCGTGCTGAACTGAGCCGTCCCCGCCACCCCAGGAGAAGTGCCCATGACCCATGCCGCCCCCGACCCGCGCAAGACCCTCGATCCCGACCGGGTGGCCGAGTGGTTGGCCTGTCACCCGGACTTCTTCGTCGGTCGCGAGGGGCTGCTGCAGCAGCTCAAGGTGCCCCATCCCGAGACCCGCGGCGCTACGTCGCTGCTCGAACGGCTGGTGCATGACCTGCGCGCCCGCGCCGAGCAGGCCGAATGGCGCCTGGAGCAGCTGCTGGAGTCGGCCCGCTTCAACGAGGGCCAGTACCGACGCACCCGCGCGCTGGTCCTCGCGTTGCTCGAGGCCGAGGACAACGACGCCCTGGGCCAGGCGCTGGCCACCCAGCTGAGTGAGCACTTCCACACCCCGGCGGTGGCGCTGTGGTGCCCGGCCAGCCTCACCGATGCCGAGCCCCATCCGCCCCAGGCGCCCCGACAGGTGCTCGACGATCACGCCGGACAGCGCCTCGCGGCGCTGCTCGACGGTCGTCCCAGCCGCTGCACGCGGCTGACCCCCACCGACTGGAAGCGCCTGCTGCCCCATGTGCCGGCGCCCGCCAAGGCCGGCTCTTGCGCGATGGCGCGGCTGACCCTGGGCGAACCGCTGGGCTACCTGGTGTTGGCGAGCCCCGATCCGGACCACTTCCGCGCCAGCATGGATACCCTGTTCACCGACTACGTGGGCGAGGTGGTGGCGCGCCTGCTGGTGCGCATGGCGCCCGCCTCGTCGTGAGCAAAGAGACGCTTTTCCCCGCGGTCGAGGCCTTCCTCGCCGGGCTGGCGCGCACGGCCAGCCCCGCCACGGCGGACGCCTATCGGCGCGATCTCTCGGCCCTGACGGCCTTCCTCGTCGCCGAGGCCATCGACGACTGGTCACGGCTCGATGCCGCCCTGCTGCGCCGCTTCCTCGGCGGTGAGCGGCTGCGCGGCCTGGCTCCGCGCAGCCTGGCCCGGCGCCGCGCCGCGATCTCGCGCTTCGCCGCCCACCTGGTGGAGACGGGACGGCTGGCGCACAACCCGGCTTCGCTGGTGAAGGCCCCGCGCCAGCCCCGCCATCTGCCGCGTCCGCTGGACGTGGATCAGCTCGCGCGTTTCCTCGACACGCCCCACGACGACTCGCCGCTGGCGCGCCGCGACCAGGCGATGCTGGAACTCTTCTACTCCAGCGGGCTGCGCCTGGCCGAGCTGGCGGCGCTGGATCTCCCTGATCTCCAGCGCCAGCGGGTCAGGGTGCTCGGCAAGGGCGGCAAGCCCCGCCAGGTCCCCGTGGGCCGTCGAGCCCGCCAGGCGCTGGACGCCTGGCTCAGCGTGCGCGGCCGGCTCGCCGAACGCGACGCCCAGGCGCTGTTCGTGGGCGTGCGCGGGGGACGGCTGGGGCATCGCGGCATCCAGCGGCGCCTCGCCGAGCTGGCCAAGGTGCGAGGGCTCGCCGAGCATCTCCATCCGCACCGACTGCGCCACTCCTTCGCCAGCCACCTACTGGAGTCGAGCCAGGACCTGCGCGCCGTGCAGGAGCTGCTGGGTCACGCGGACCTCGCCACCACCCAGGTCTATACCCGGCTCGACTGGCAGCACCTGGCGGCGAGCTACGACGCCGCACATCCGCGGGCGCGACGCCGCGACAACGACAGCGGAGAGCCCTCATGAGCCTGCGGACGATCACCTTCGACCTGGACGACACCCTGTGGGACAACCGCGGGGTAATGGAGCGCACCGAGACCGGCCACTATGCCTGGCTCGACGAGGCACTGGCGGACTGGCTGGCGCGCCGCGGCGAGTCACGCGGACGCTTCGCCGAGCGCTATCCCCTGGCGGCCTATCAGGCGGCGCGCGGCCGGCTGGCCGAGCGCTTCCCGCCGCGGCGGGGCGACTTCAGCTGGCTGCGCGAACGCGCCCTGGTCGAACTACTGGAGGCCTACGGGCTACCGCGCAGCGCCGCCTGGCTGTGGGCCTTGGCCGCCATGGGGCGCTTCCATGCGCTGCGCCTGGACGTCGCGCCCCACCCCGAGGTGGAGCCGTTGCTCAAAGGGCTCGGCAACCGCTACCGGCTGGGCGCCATCACCAACGGCAACCTGGCGCTGCACCGCCTGGCGCTACACCGGCATTTCCGGGTGGCCATCGCCGCCGGCGAGATCCAAGCCCCCAAGCCCGACGCCCGCCCCTTCCTGGCGGCCCTGGCGCGGCTCGAGACCGCGCCCTCGCGGGCGCTGCATGTGGGGGATTCCTGGCAGGAAGACGTGCTGCCGGCGCGGCGCCTGGGCATGCGGGCGGTGTGGATCGCCCCGCACGCGCCGGCGGGGGCGCTGCCCGAGGGCGTGCACCGGCTGGCGCATGTCCGCGAGCTGCCGGCCCTGCTGGCCGACCTGACGTAGTCGCGACACCAGCAGACGCTAGAGCAGATACCGCGAGGAGCGCTGTCAGTCGGCGGCAGGCACCGGCGCATCGAGCAGCCACTGGTCGAGACGCGCATGCACCTCCTCGATGCCCTGCTTCTTGAGGGCGGAGAAGAGCTGGATGCTGACCAGGTCCTCCCACTCATGCAGCCGCGAGCGCACCTGCTGCAGGGCGTTCTTCGCCGCGCCACTCTTCAGCTTGTCGGCCTTGGTCAGCAGGATGTGCACCGGCATTTCGGCCTCGTCGGCCCAGCCGAGCAGGGTCTGGTCGAACTCCGAGAGCGGATGGCGCACGTCCATCACCAGCACCAGGCCGCGCAGCGAGCCGCGCCGACGCAGGTAGTCGGAGAGGTGGCGCTGCCACTCCAGCTTGACCTGCTCCGGCACCTTGGCATAGCCGTAGCCCGGCAGGTCGACCAGCCGGTGGTCGCTGTCCTCGCCGAGCCCGAAGAAGTTGATCAGCTGGGTGCGCCCCGGCGTCTTGGAGATCCGGGCCAGCGCCTTCTGCCGGGTCAGGGCATTGATGGCGCTGGACTTGCCGGCGTTGGAGCGGCCGGCGAAGGCCACCTCGGCGCCGTCGTCCGGCGGGCACTTGGCCAGGGTCGGGGCGCTGGTGAGGAAACAAGCGGCCTGGTAATTGAAACGAGAGTTGAGTCGCGACATGCGGGAGAATCCTGACGTTGATCAAGGGCGCCACGGCTTGCATTCCCGCGGCTCGGGTGTTCCGTTATAATGCAGTGTCTTTGTCTGCGACCCGGGGCGCGTCAGTATACCACCGTGCTTCGGCCGCCAGCGACCGACCACCGCGTCGGCGACGACCGGCCACAGGGCACCCGGATCCAACCCGGGCGGCACCCGGGGTACGTACCGGCCAACAACGTAACGGGATAGTGGAACTGCGATGAGAAAGCTACTGGCAAGCCTGGCAATCACCATGGGCGCGGTCGGCGTGGCCCATGCCGACCTTCAAGCGGACGCCGATGCGGCAGCCGGTCGGGACAAGGCGCAGGCCTGCGCCGCCTGTCACGGCCAGCAGGGCATCAGCCCCTCCGGCGCCTTCCCCAACCTGGCCGGCCAGCAGGCCTCCTACCTGGCCAAGCAGATCATGGACATCCGCGACGGCAATCGTATGGTGGCGCAGATGGCCGGCCAGGTGGACAACTTCTCCGACCAGGACGCCTGGGACGTGGCCAAGTACTTCGCCGAGATGGACCCGGCCCTGGGCCAGGCCGAGGACGACGAGGCGCTGATCGAACGCGGCCGCGAGCTCTACCGCGCCGGCGACATGGCCAAGGGCATCCCGGCCTGCTCGGCCTGCCACAGCCCGACCGGCGAAGGCATCGGTTCCGCGGTCTACCCGGCGCTCTCCGGCCAGAAGCATGACTACGTGGTCTCCACCCTACAGGATTTCGCCACCGGCGCGCGGGCCAACGACCCCGCCGCCATCATGCGCAGCATCGCCACCAAGATGAGCGATGGCGATATGGCCGCCGTAGCCAACTACGTGCGCGGCCTGCACTGAACCCCGCCCTGGCCCCGCCGGGCACCGGTGCTTCGAGGGCGGCCGCTGGCCGCCCTCGGTGTCTGTGGGGAACCCGGACGGCGCCGGGGCATCAAACCCAGCGACGTGCCGCCCGCCGGCACTCGGATCAAGTTTCATTCAAGGAGAGCTCCCATGCTGAAGACCCTGATGGTCGCCCTGGCCGGCCTTGGCCTGTCATCCCTGGTATCCGCCGCCCCTCTCGTCGAGGGCGAGCACTATACGGTGCTCGAGAACCCGGTGGAGACGCAGGTCGAGGACGGGCGGGTCGAGGTGACCGAGGCCTTCTGGTACGGCTGCCCGCACTGCTACAACCTGGAGGACCCGCTCAACGCCTGGGTGGCCGAGCAGCCCGAGGATGTCGCCTTCCAGCGCATGCCGGCCACCATGGGTGGCGACTGGAACACCCATGCCTTCGCCTTCTATGCCGCCGAACAGCTGGGGATCCTCGACGACCTGCATGATGACTTCTTCCACGCCATCCACGAGGAAGGGCGCAGCCTGACCGATCCCGATGCCATCGCCGAGTTCTTCAGCGACTACGGCGTCAGCGAGGAGGAGGCCAAGCAGGCGCTGGGCTCCTTCGGCGTCAAGGGCAAGGTAAACCAGGCCCATGCGCGCATGCGCCAGATGCAGCTGATGGGCGTGCCGGCGCTGATCGTCGACGGCCGCTACCTAGTCTCGCCGAGCACCGCTGGCAGCCTCGGCAACATGCCGCAGATCGCCGGCGCACTGGTCGACAAGGTCCGCGAGGAGCGCGCTGACTGAGATGCCCCACCTGGCCGAGGCAAGGACACCGCTACTCGAGGGCGGCCACTTGAAGCTGCTCACCTTCAACCTGCAGGTGGGCATACAGACCTCGGCCTACCATCACTACCTGACGCGCAGCTGGCAGCACTTCCTCCCGCACCCGAAACGGCGGCAGCGCCTGAACATGATCGGCGAGGTACTCGGCCGCTTCGACATCGTCGGCCTCCAGGAGGCCGACGGCGGAAGCTTCCGCTCGAGCCACATCAACCAGGTGGAATACCTCGCCACCCATGCCGGCTTTCCCCACCATTTCCAGCAGCTCAACCGCAACCTGGGCCATATCGCCCAGCACAGCAACGGGCTGCTCTCGCGATTGACGCCATCACGCATCGAGGAGCACCGCCTGCCTGGGACCCTGCCCGGCCGCGGGGCGATCCATGTCCGCTACGGCGAGGGCCCCGATGCCCTGCACCTGTTCGTCGCCCACCTGGCGCTGAGCCATCGCGGCCGGGTGCGACAGCTCGACTACCTCAGCGAGATCATCCGCCCGCTGCGCCACGTGGTGGTGATGGGCGATCTCAACTGCACCCCGGACCAGCTGCACGGCCACGAACGCTTCCGCGCCTCGCTGCCGCTGCACCCGGTGCGCCCTCCGCTCAGCTACCCCTCCTGGCAGCCGCGCCGCGCCCTGGACCACATCCTGCTCTCCGACTCGCTCCAGGCGGACGAGGTGCGGGTGCTCGAGCACCTCTTCTCGGACCACCTGCCCATCGCCGTGGACGTGCGGCTGCCCGATGCCTGCCTGACCAGCTGTCTGGCCGCCGGCCGGCAGACGAGCGAACGCCGTCGACACTGACGCTCAGTGGGTCGGTAACGTATAGTCAGCGTTGGTCGCCGCGGCGGTCAGTCCGCCTCCGGTGTGCGACCATCCGCCCCTTCACATGCCCAGATCGACACAGCGAGACCACCCCATGGCCCAATCCCGCGAGCTGCCGGGCATCATCGCCTGGCTCGACCGCGCCTCGGAGCGGCTAGGCAACAGCCTCTCCTGGCTGATCCTTGTGATGATGCTCATCCAGTTCCTGATCGTGGTGCTGCGCTACGCCTTCAGCGTCAACAGCATCCCCATGCAGGAGTCGGTGATGTACATGCACGCCGTGGTGTTCATGCTGGCCGCCGCCTACACCCTCAAGCACGACGGCCATGTGCGGGTGGACATCTTCTATCGGGCGATGACGCCGAAGCGCAAGGCGCTGGTCGACCTCGCCGGCACCCTGCTGCTGCTGCTGCCGGTAATGGGCTTCGTGATCCTGTCGAGCCTGGGCTACGTCGGCAAGTCCTGGGCGATCCTCGAGGGCTCGCCCGACTCCGGCGGCATTCCCGGCGTCTTCCTGCTCAAGACGCTGATCCCGCTGTTCGCCGGCCTGATGATCCTCCAGGCCCTGGTCGAGGCCGTGAAGAACGTCTACGTGCTGACCGGGCGCCTGGCCGCCACCCATGACGACGAGACCCACGAGGAGCACCTGTGATGTTGGAGTTCATGCCACTGGTCCTCTTCGTCGTCATCTGCCTGGTGTTGATGGCCGGCTACCCGGTCGCGCTGTCGCTGGCCGGCACCGCGCTGGCCTTCGCCGGCCTCGGCCTCGGGCTCGAGTCCCTGGGCATCGATGCCCACTTCGATGCCGGCTACCTGGGCGCCTTCCCCAATCGCCTCTACGGCATCATGACTAACCAGACGCTGCTGGCGGTGCCGCTGTTCGTGCTGATGGGCGTGCTGCTGGAGAAGTCGAAGGTCGCCGAGACCCTGCTCGAGGCCATGGCCCTGCTGTTCGGCTCGCTGCGCGGGGGCTTGGGCATCTCGGTGACCCTGGTCGGCATGCTGCTGGCCGCCTCCACCGGCATCGTCGGCGCCACCGTGGTCACCATGGGCCTGATGTCGCTGCCGACCATGCTCAAGCGCGGCTACAGCATGCCGCTGGCCACCGGCACCATCTGCGCCACGGGCACCCTAGGCCAGATCATCCCGCCCTCCATCGCCCTGGTGCTGCTGGGCGACGTGCTCTCCTCGGCCTACCAGCAGGCTCAGCTCTCCATGGGCATCTTCAGCCCCAAGACGGTCTCGGTGGGCGACCTGTTCATGGGCGCGCTGATACCCGGTCTGGTGCTGGTGGTGTTCTATATCGCCTATGTCGCCGTGATCGCCTGGTGGAAGCCCAGCGCCGCGCCGGCCGTCGACCGCCGTGAGCTGATGGAAGAACTCGGCCACGAGGGCGGCCTCGGTCTGCTGCTGCTCAAGGGGCTGGTGCCGCCCATCGTGCTGATCGTGGTGGTGCTGGGCTCGATCCTCGGCGGCTTCGCGACCCCCACCGAGGCCTCGGCCGTGGGCGCCTTCGGCGCGCTGATGCTGGCCCTGGCCTATCGCCGTCTGGACCTCGCCACCCTCAAGGAGGTGCTGCGCTCCACCACCCACGTCACCACCATGGTGTTCCTGATCCTGATCGGCGCGGCGCTGTTCTCGCTGGTGTTCCGCGCCTACGGTGGCGAGGAGCTGGTGACCGAGGTCTTCGAGGGCATGCCCGGCGGCGTGGTCGGGGCGACGCTGATCGTGATGCTGGTGATCTTCCTCCTCGGCTTCATCCTCGACTTCATCGAGATCACCTTCGTGGTGGTGCCGATCGTCGGGCCGATCCTGCTGGCCATGGGCCTCGATCCCATCTGGCTCGGCATCATGATCGCCATCAACCTGCAGACCTCCTTCCTCACGCCGCCCTTCGGCTTCGCGCTCTTCTACCTGCGCGGTGTGGCGCCGGACTCGGTGCCCACCTCGGCGATCTACAGGGGCGTCATGCCGTTCATCGTGCTGCAGCTGGCCATGCTGCTGGCCCTGGCCTTCTTCCCCGGGCTCGCCACCTGGCTGCCGGACCAGTTCTAGCACGCACGTTCGCCCGGGCCTGGCCCGGGCGCGGCGCTGTCTGACACCGAGCGTGGACTGAGAGTTAGCAGCACAGGCGGCCCGGTTCGCTATAGTGCCAGCGTCCTGAACCGGCGCGAGCGCCGTTCACGGCGGGCACGCCCCGACTGTCTGACCGCCAACCGTCCCCTAGGGCATCTCGACACCAAGTCCCACAACACGAGAGGCACCGTATGAAACTCAGATCACTCGCCATGGCCATGGCCATGAGCGCCGGCGCATCCGGCCTGCTGCTGGTCTCCAGCATCGACAACACCGCCCAGGCCCAGGAGACCTTCGAGTGGAAGATGGTCACCTCCTGGCCGAAGAACTTCCCCGGCGTGGGCCAGGGGCCCGAGCGGCTGGCCACGCTGGTCGAGGAAATGTCTGACGGCCGGCTGACTATCGAGGTGTTCGGCGCCGGTCAGCTGGTCCCCGGCTTCGAGGTGTTCGACGCGGTCGCCGGGGGCACCGCCGAGCTGGGCCACTCCGCCTCCTACTACTGGAAAGGCAAGGCCCCGGCGGCGCAGTTCTTCGCCGCCGTGCCCTTTGGCATGAACGCCCAGGAGATGAATGCCTGGCTGCACTACGGCGATGGTCTGACGCTGTGGAACGAGCTGTATGACGACTTCGGCGTCGACGTCATGGCCGCCGGTGCCTCAGGCGTGCAGATGGGCGGCTGGTACAACAAGGAAATCACCTCCGTCGACGACCTGGACGGCCTGAAGATGCGCATGCCGGGCCTCGGCGGTGAGGTGATGGACCGCATGGGCGTGGCCATCGTCAACATGCCGGGCGGCGAGATCTTCACCTCCCTGCAGTCCGGCGCCATCGACGCCACCGAGTGGATCGGCCCCTACAACGACCTGGCCTTCGGCCTGCACCAGGCCGCCGAGTACTACTACTATCCCGGCTGGCACGAGCCGACGGTGATGTTCGAGGCGATCGTCAACGAGGAGGCCATGGCGTCGCTGCCCGCCGACCTGCAGGCGATCCTGCGCACTGCCGTGCGCGACGTGAACGCCGATGTGCTCGACGAGTACACCGCGCGCAACAACGACGCCCTCGAGACCCTGGTCGACGAGCACGAGGTGGAGCTGCGCCGCCTGCCGGCCGATGTGCTGGCCCAGGCCAAGGAGCACTCCGCCGACGTGGTCGCCGAGCTCGCCGAGTCCAGCGAGATGGCCCAGAAGATCTACGACTCCTACCAGGCCTTCCAGGAGAAGGTCGTGAACTATCACGCCATCTCCGAGCAGGCCTACTACAACGCTCGCAACCCGCAAGGCGACACCACCGGCGATTGATCCCGGCAGGTAGCGCACCGACGAGGGGCCGCCTGCGGGTGGCCCCTCATCGTTGTCGGCCTGTTAGTCAGTCAAGCGGTCAGCCACACAGTCAGGCGCACAGCGGGGCCAGCCAGGCCTCGGCGAGCCACAGCACCAGGGCATAGCGCGCGCCCTTGGCCACGGCGATCAGCAGGATCGCCCGCCACCAGGGCAGGCGCAGGATACCGGCCAGCACGGTGAGCGGGTCGCCGATGACCGGCGCCCAGGACGCCAGCAGGCTCCACTCGCCGAAGCGGAGGTACCAGCGCTCGGCGCGCGCCAACCCCTGCCGCGAGACCGGAAACCAGCGGCGATCCTGGAAATGGCGGGCATAGCGCCCTAGGCCCACGTTGACGAGGCTGCCCAGAGTGTTGCCGACGCTGGCCACGCCCCACAGCCACCACCCCGGCTCGCCCTGGCACCAGAGTCGCGCCAGCCACACCTCGGAGCCGCCGGGCAGCAGGGTGGCGCTGGCCAGCGCCACCAGGAACAGCATCAGCATGGCACCGCGCCCCCTCCCTGCAGTAGGCTATCGGTTCCCTTCGAAAGCAATGACAAGACGCTAATGGCCACCCCCCGTTCGATTCCCAATACCCTGACCATCGCCGGCTCCGATCCCGGCGGCGGCGCCGGCATCCAGGCCGACCTCAAGACCTTCTCGGCCCTGGGCAGCTATGGTACCAGCGTGATCACCGCCCTGACCGCGCAGAACACCCGCGGCGTCACCGGCGTGCACCCGGTGCCGGCCGACTTCATCGCCACCCAGCTCGACACCCTGCTCGACGACATCGCCATCGACGCGGTGAAGGTCGGCATGGTGGCCAGCCACCCGGTGGCCGAGGCGATCCGCGAGGGCCTTGCCGGCCGGCGGCCACGCTGGGTGGTGCTCGACCCGGTGATGGTGGCCAAGAGCGGCGACATCCTGGTCGACGACGCCGGCATCGCCGCGGTGCGCGACTGCCTGGTGCCGATGGCCGACCTGATCACCCCGAACCTGCCGGAGGCGGCGGTGCTGCTCGACCGCCCGGTACCCAAGGACCGCGACGGGATGCAGGCGATGGCCCCCGCGCTGCGTGAGTTGAGCGCCGGAGCGGTGTTGCTCAAGGGCGGCCAACTGCGCGGCAAGGCCTGCCCGGACCTGCTGATCACGGCCGACGCCATGACGTGGTTGGAGGGCCCACGCATCGATACCGGCAACCTGCACGGCACCGGCTGCACGCTCTCCTCGGCGATCACCGCGCGCCTGGCCCTGGGCGACGCCCTACCCGAGGCGGTGGCCGCCGCCAAGGCCTGGCTGTCGCGGGCGCTCGAGCAGAGCCATCGCCTCGATGTGGGGCGGGGACACGGCCCGGTGCATCACTTCCATGCCTGGTGGTAGGCAGGCGGCCTTGCGCCCTTCCCCGGGGCCACCCATGCTGAGAGCGGTGCCATCGAGATCTTCCTGTCCGGGAGGGAGTCATCATGAGCCAGACCCTGCTGTTCGCCAGCGACCTCTCCGCCGAGAATCGCGCCGCCTTCGCCCGCGCCGTGCGCCTCGCGGTGGAGAGCGGCGCTCGCCTCGACATCATCCATGTGCTAGACCCCTACCTGCCCCGTCGCGTCCTCCACGACCTGGAGGAGGCCGTGGTGGCAGACATCCGCACCACCCTCACAGACCTGCGTGAGGACTATGCCCTGCCCGAGCCTCAGAGCCTGATCCAGACCATGGCCGGCGCACCCTATGCCGAGATCATCCGCGAGGCCCACGAGCGCCAGGCCGACATGATCATCCTCGGTGCCCATCGCAAGCGCGGGCAGCCCGACCTGGTGGCCGGCACCACCCTCGCCCGGGTGCTGCGCAGCGCCCCCTGCCCGGTGCTCTCGGTCAGCCACCTGGCGACTCAGGCGTGGCACGACATCCTCGTGCCGGTGGATTTCTCGCTGACCTCCCGCCAAACCCTGCGCGAGACGCTGCGGCGCTTCCCCGAGGCGCGACTGACCCTGCTGCACGCCTGGGACATTCCCGGCGAGCGCGAGCTGGGCTCGAACGGCGACTACGCCCGCTGGCGCGACCGCGAGGTGGAGCGGCTGCGCACCCATCTCGAACGCGAGACCGAGCAGCTGATGGGCGAGCTCGACGACGTCCCGGAACTCGAGCTGGTGCTCGAGCAGGGCGACCCCCTGGAGGTGTTGATGACCCGGCTGCGTCGCCAGCCGCCCGACCTGCTCGCGCTGGGCAGCCGCGGGCAGCTGGGCCGCCAGAGCCAGATCACCGAGCGCCTGCTCTCGGAGCCCCACTGCGACATCATGCTCTGTCGAGCCTGGTAGAGGATCATCCATCTAGAGGGCCATCCGACGAGAGGGCTACACGTAGCTGTACAGAACCTATACGCTACTCCGGTGTCAGTACGAAACACACCCTGTCGCGTGAGGTCCACCCCATGGCTTCGTTCCGCACCCGCGGCGTCCTGCTGCTCGCGGCCCTGGCGACCGCGCTGCCCACTGCGGCCGTGTCTGCCGAGCGGGCGTCCGTCGAGGTCGAGGGCGCCCGCTTCCCCGCCACGCTGGAGGTCGACGAGCGCCGCTACGAGCGTATCGGCCACGGCCTCTTTCGCTACATGATCTGGGACGCCTATGCCGGCGCCTACTACCAGGCCGCCGGCTACCCCCGCCCGGCGCCGCAATCCGAGGTGCCGCGCCGCCTGGAGCTCGAGTACTTCCACGCCATCGAGGCCGGCGACTTCGCCGAGGTGACCCGCGAGCGGGTGCAGAAGTCCCTGCCCGACAACGAATTCGCCCGCCTCGCGTCGAGCCTTTCCACCTTCAACGGGCGTTATCGCGACGTCAGCCCCGGCGACCGTTACGCCCTGGGCTGGGACGGCGAGGCCCTGACCCTCGCCTTGAACGGCGAGCTCCTCTATTCAGGCGGCGACCAGGCGCTCGCCAACGCGCTGTTCGGCATCTGGCTGGGCGACGACCCGCTGGGCGAGGGCTTCCGGGACGACCTGCTGGGCCGCTGAGGGGCGGCCCTCGAGGAAGCCGCCGTGCTAGGCTTGACCGCCCGAGACATCCGCAAGGAGAGCCCATCCGATGAAGGCCCTGATCCAGCGCGTGCGACGCGCCAGCGTAGAGGTGGAAGACCGGGAGGTGGGCGCCATCGGCCCGGGACTGCTGGCCCTGGTGGGCGTCGAGAAGGGTGACGACGAGGCCGCGGCCGACCGGCTGCTGCACAAGCTGCTGCACTACCGCGTCTTCGCCGACGCGGCCGGCAAGATGAACCTCAACCTGCAGCAGGCCGAGGGTGGACTGCTGCTGGTCTCGCAGTTCACCCTGGCCGCCGACACCCGCAAGGGGCTGCGGCCGAGCTTCTCCAGCGCGGCACCGCCCGCCGAGGGCGAGCGCCTCTTCCACTACCTGCTCGAGCGCGCCCGGGCGGCCTGGCCGACGGTGGCGAGCGGCGAATTCGCCGCCGACATGCAGGTCTCGCTGATCAACGACGGACCGGTCACCTTCCTGCTCGAAAGCTGAAAGCTGGAAGCTGGAAGCTGGAAGCTGGAAGCCAGCATGTCACTTCCAAACTCGGTCCAAGGGGTTTTCTTCTAGCTTCCAGCCGCGAAGCGGCGCTCTTACCGCTTAAAGCTCCGCGCGCAGCGCGGCTTCTTCCAGCGCCTCCTCGGCCTCCAGCCAGGCCTGTTCCAAGTCTTCCAGACGCGACTTGAGCTCGCCCTGGCGACCGAGGCGCTCGGTGAGCTCCTCCTTGCGCGCCGGGTCGGTATAGAGGTCGGCATCCCCCAGGCCCTCCTCGACCCCGGCGAGCTCGGCCTGGACCTTCTCCATGGCCTGCTCGGCCCGGTCGCGGTCGCGCTTGAGCGGGCGCAGCTTCTCACGCAGCTCCGCCGCCGCCCGGCGCGTCGCCTTGCGATCCTCCCGAGGCGCGCTCCCCGCCTCCTGGCGCTCGGCCTTGTCGGCCCGGACCTCGCGGCGCTCGTCCTCCAGACGGCTCTTGAGCCAGGCCCGGTAGTCCTCCAGGTCGCCGTCGAAGGGCGTGACGCCGTGGTCGGCCACCCGCCAGAACTCGTCCACGGTGGCCCGCAGCAGGTGGCGATCGTGGGAGACGATGATCACCGTGCCCGCGAAGCTCGCCAGCGCCTCGGTGAGCGCCTCGCGCATCTCCAGGTCCAGGTGGTTGGTAGGCTCGTCGAGCAGCAGCAGGTTGGGCTTCTGCCAGGCCACCAGGGAGAGCGCCAGGCGCGCCTTCTCACCACCGGAGAAGCGCCCCACCTCGGAGAACACATCATCGCCGTGGAACCCGAAGCCACCCAGGAACTTGCGGATGTCCAGGTCCGCCGCGGTGGGCGAGAGGCGCTGCACGTGCTGGAACGGCGTGGAGGCCAGATCCAGCCCCTCCAGCTGGTGCTGGGCAAAGTAGCCGATCGCCAGGTGCTCGCCGGGCACCCGTCGCCCGGCCAGCAGTGGCAGATCGCCGGTGAGCGACTTGATCAGGGTCGACTTGCCGGCCCCGTTGGGGCCCAGCAGGCCGATGCGCTGGCCCGGCAGCAGGGTCACCTTGACGTCGTCGAGCTGCGCCGTCTCGTGGCCATCGGCGTGACGATAGCCGAGCCGCGCCTCGTCGAGCACCAGCAGCGGGTGGGAGGCCTTGTCGGCAGAGGGAATGGTGAAGTGGAAGGGCGAGTCGGCGTGGGCCACGGCGATGTCGCCCATGCGCTCGAGCATCTTCAGGCGGCTCTGGGCGGCGCGCGCCTTGGTCGCCTGGTAGCGGAACCGCGCTACGAAGCGTTCGATCTCCTCGCGGCGGGCCTGCTGCTTGGCGGCCTCGGCCTGCTGCAGGGCCAGCTTCTCGGCGCGGGTCCGCTCGAAAGTGGAGTAGTTGCCGCGATAAAGCGCAAGCGATTGGCGATCGAAGTGCACGATGTGGTCGCACACCGCGTCGAGGAAGTCACGATCGTGGGAGATCAGCAACAGGGTGCCAGGATAGCGGGTGAGCCACTGCTCGAGCCACAGCAACGCATCCAGGTCCAGGTGGTTGGTGGGCTCGTCGAGCAGCAGCAGATCGGACGGCTTGAACAGCGTGCGCGCCAGGTTGACGCGCATGCGCCAGCCGCCAGAAAAGGCCGACAGCGGCCGGTCCAGGTCGGCCTGGATGAAGCCCAGCCCCACCAGCAGCTGGGCGGCGCGGGCCGGTGCGCTGTAGCCGTCCAGCGCCTCGATGGCGCCGTGCAGCTCGGCCTCGCGGTGGGCCTCTTCCCGGTGGCGGGCCTGATCGAGGGCCGCCTCGGTGCGACGCAGCTCGCGGTCACCGTCGAGCACATAGTCGACGATGGAGCGCTCCAGGGCCTCCACCTCCTGATCCATGTGGGCGATGCGCTGCCCGCCGCTCATCTCCACCTCGCCCTTGTCCGGGGCCAGCTCGCCGAGCAACAGCTTGAACAGGCTGGACTTGCCCGCGCCGTTAGGCCCGACGATTCCCGCCTTGTGGCCGGCGTGCAGGGTCAGGTCGGCCCCCTCCAGCAGGGTCTGGGTGCCGCGTTGCAGGGAAACTTGGCGCAGTGCGATCATGCAGGCTCCACTCGGCAGTCGGTGAGGCCGCCGCCCAGGGGCGACAGCGTGTCATGACCCACGATTCTACCCAATTGCCCGACGCTCTGCGGGCCCGTCTGCGCCGCGACCCACTCTGGGAGTTCGCGCTGGCCCTCTACGGGCGCGACGGGGTCGAGGGGGCCTGCCTGACGCTGCAGGACGAGGCCGGCCTGGATGTCTGCGAGCTGCTCTGGCACTGCTGGCTCTATCGCCACGGCCTGACCTCGGATGCCGACCCCGACGCGGTGCGCCACTGGCAGCGCGACGTCACGGCACCGCTGCGCCATCTACGCCGGGCCCTCAAGGCCGAGGCACGGCAAGACGAGGGCATCGCTGAGCTGCGCCGCACGCTTCAGCAGGCCGAGCTCCAGGCCGAGCGCGAGGCCCTCTCTCGCCTGCAGCGCTTGGCCCTGAGCGGGCGCGGCATCCGCCGATTACCCACACCGCTTCCCGACCCGCTGGGGCTCCTCGCCGATCGCCTGCGGCTTCACGACGCGCCGAACCTCAACAAACTTAAGATGCTAATAAGCCAGCTTGACCCCTCATAGCCGCCACGCTAGCCTGAAAATCAGTCGCGTGAATGCCATGTTCACCAGACACCCGCCGATGGATCATCCCATCACGGGTTAAACCTGTAGAGGGATCACAAGAATGAAGTCACAGAAGCTGTTGACGAGCGCCGGTATTGGCGCCCTGATGATTGGCATGTCCACCGCCGCCGTCGCCGATAACTGGCGCTATGCCCACGAAGAGTACGATGGCGACGTCCAGGACGTCTTCGCGGTCGCCTTCAAGGACTACATTGAGGCCAACTCCGATCACACGCTGCAGATCTATCGCTTCGGCGAGCTCGGTGAGTCCGACGACATCATGGAGCAGACCCAGAACGGCATCCTGCAGTTCGTCAACCAGTCTCCTGGCTTTACCGGCGCGCTGATCCCCGAGGCACAGATCTTCTTCATCCCCTATCTGATGCCCACCGACATGGAGCAGGTGCTCGAGTTCTTCGACGAGAGCAAGGCCATCAACGAGATGTTCCCGAAGCTCTACGCCGAGCAGGGCCTGGAGCTGCTACAGATGTATCCGGAAGGCGAGATGGTGGTCACCGCCGATGAGCCGATCACCTCGCCGGCGGACTTCGAGAACAAGAAGATCCGCACCATGACCAACCCGCTGCTGGCTGAGACCTACAGCGCCTTCGGCGCAACGCCGACGCCACTGCCCTGGGGCGAAGTCTACGGCGGCCTGCAGACCGGCATCATCGACGGCCAGGAAAACCCGATCTTCTGGATCGAGTCCGGCGGCCTCTACGAGGTGTCGCCGCATCTGACCTTCACCAGCCATGGCTGGTTCACCACCGCGATGATGGCCAACCAGGACTTCTTCGAGGGCCTTTCCGACGAGGACAAGGAGCTGGTACGTGCCGCCTCCGATGCGGCCTACGACCACACCATCGAGCACATTCAGGGACTGGCCGAAGAGTCATTGGAAAAGATCCAGGCGTCCTCCGACGAGGTCACCGTGACGCGTCTCGACGATGAGCAGATCCAGGCCTTCAAGGAGCGTGCGCCCCAGGTCGAGGAAGAGTTCATCGACATGACCGGCGAGAGAGGCAAGGAACTGCTCGAGCAGTTCAAGGCCGATCTCGAGGCCGTGAGCAGCGACGCGGAGTAACCGCAACCGACGTCGGCCCTAACAGGGGGGTGGCCTGCCCGGGCCACCCCCCTGCTGTTTCTGGACAGGGAATTTCCGGGCACGGGCGAGCGTACACAAAGCGTTGAGGTCTCGGGTCTCGGTGCCCGATCGCGACGCGTATGCTGGCCCTGAGGGAATCCCTGTTTTCCCGCATCGCATGCTGAAAGGGAGCGCGGACATGACCGAAGAAGAGTCCGAAAAGCATTACCGCTCGGGATTGCCGGGCTTTCTGGGCACCATCGACACCTTCATCAGCAAGCTCGAGGCGGTCATCCTGGCGCTCGGCGTGCTGCTGATGGCCTTCAACACCATCGCCAACGTCATCGCCCGCTTCGTGTTCGGCGACAGCATCTACTTCTCTGGCGAGATCAACCGCATCCTGATCATCATGATCACCTTCGCCGGCATCGGCTACGCCGCCCGGCACGGCCGCCATATCCGCATGTCGGCCATCTACGATGCCCTGCCCGTCGGCGGGCGCAAGGCGCTGATGATCTTCATCGCGCTGGTCACCTCGCTGGTGATGTTCTTCCTGCTCTACTACTCGGTCATCTACATCCTGGATCTCTACGGCAAGGGCAGGATCCTGCCGGCACTGGGCTTCCCGATCTGGATCATCTACGTCTGGGCACCGCTCGGCTTCCTGATCACCGGCATCCAGTACCTGCTCACCGCGATCAAGAACCTGACCTCGCGGGACGTCTACCTGTCGACCGGCGTGCTCGACGGCTACAAGGATACGGAAACGGAAGTCTGACGGAGGGCAGAGAGCCCGGGGGAACGCACGATGACGACAATAATGGTTACCACCATGATCGCCCTGCTGCTGCTGGGCTTTCCCATGATGATCCCGCTGATCACCGCGGCGGTCATCGGTTTCTTCATGATGTTCAACGGCCTGGGCCAGATGGATACGCTGATCCAGCAGATGATGGCGGGCATCCGGCCGGCGTCGCTGATTGCGGTGCCGATGTTCATCCTCGCCGCGGACATCATGACGCGGGGCCAGTCGGCCGAGCGCCTGATCAACATGGTGATGTCCTTCATCGGCCACGTGAAGGGCGGGCTGGCGGTCAGTACCGCCGCCTCCTGCACCCTGTTCGGCGCGGTGTCGGGCTCCACCCAGGCCACCGTGGTGGCCGTCGGCTCGCCCCTGCGCCCCAAGATGCTCAAGGCCGGCTACTCCGACTCCTTCACCCTGGCGCTGATCATCAACTCCAGCGACATCGCCTTCCTGATCCCGCCGAGCATCGGCATGATCATCTACGGGGTCATCTCGGGGACCTCCATCGCCGAGCTGTTCATCGCCGGCATCGGCCCGGGGCTGCTGATCCTGCTGATGTTCTCCGTCTACTGCGTGATCTACGCCACCCTGCGCCACGTTCCCACCGAGCCGAAGTCGGGCTGGGGCGAGCGCTTCACCGCGGTGCGCCTGGCGCTGTGGCCGCTGGGTTTCCCGGTGATCATCGTCGGCGGCATCTACGGCGGTGTGTTCAGCCCGACCGAGGCGGCGGCGGCCTGCGTGCTCTATGCCATCTTCCTGGAGTTCCTGATCTTCCGTTCCCTGAAGCTCCCGGACATCTATGCGATCGCCAAGTCCACCGGCCTGATCACCGCCGTGGTGTTCATCCTGGTCGCGGTGGGTAACGGCTTCTCCTGGATCATCTCCTTCGCCCAGATCCCCCAGGAGCTCCTGGCGGCAGCAGGCATTCACGAGGCGGGCCCCACCGGCGTGCTGATCGCCATCTGCATCGCCTTCTTCGTGGCGTGCATGTTCGTCGATCCCATCGTGGTGATCCTGGTGCTGACGCCGATCTTCGCCCCCGCCGTCGAGGCCACCGGCCTGGACCCGGTGCTGGTCGGTATCCTGATCACCCTGCAGGTGGCCATCGGTTCGGCGACGCCGCCCTTCGGCTGTGACATCTTCACCGCGATCGCCATCTTCAAGCGGCCCTACCTGGACGTGATCAAGGGCACGCCGCCCTTTATCTTGATCCTGGTGCTGGCGGCGGCTCTGCTGATCCTGTTTCCGCAGATCGCCCTCTTCCTTCGCGACCTGGCCTTCCGGTAAGTCTCGCGTCCTGGCCTTAGGAGAACGATGATCATGTTCAATCGCATACTGGTCCCGGTAGACGGTTCCAAGGGCGCCATGAAGGCCCTGGAGAAGGGCTCGGGCCTGCAGATGCTCACCGGCGCCGAGCTCTACATCCTGTGTGTCTTCAAGCACCACAGCCTGCTGGAGGCCTCGCTCTCGATGGTGCGCCCCGACAAGCTAGATCTCCCTGACGACGTGCTCAAGGAGTACGCTACCGAGATCGCGGTGCATGCCAAGGCTCAGGCCGTGGAACTCGGGGTGCCCTCGGAGCGAGTGCGCGCCTTCGTCAAGGGCGGCCGGCCATCGCGTACCATCGTGCGCTTCGCCCGCAAGCGCGAGTGCGACCTGATCGTGATCGGCTCCCAGGGCACCAATGGCGACAAGAGCCTGCTGTTGGGTAGCGTCGCCCAGCGGGTGGCCGGCTCCGCCCACTGCCCCACCCTGATCACCTGACCCCCCGCCGCGGGGCGCCAGCGGACCGGTTTGCCGGCATCGTTCGCGGGTGCGGAACCGATTCGGCACTGTTAGAGTCCCAGCATTCCGATCTTGCTTATTCTATCCATCCACGGCGCCACGGCGCCGGACCACAAGGTTGTTTCATGAAGACACTGCTGACCACCGCCTCCCTCGCGGCCCTGCTGACCGCCGCCCCGCTGGCCCTCGCCGCACCGGAAACCGAGGACGAGAAGCTGAGCTACAGCCTCGGCGTGACCCTGGGCCAGAGCATCCAGCAGGACGTTGAGGACCTCGACATCGACGCCTTCACCCAGGCCATTCGCGACGTCTTCGGCGGCGACGAGCTGGAGATGAGCGACCAGGAGATGGCCGAGGCCCTGACCGCCTTCCAGCAGCAGGCCATGGCCACCCGCGAAGCCGAGGCCGAGCAGAAGGCCGCCGCCAACCGCGCCGAGGGCGAGGCCTACCTGGCCGAGAACGCCGAGCAGGAGGGCGTGACGGTCACCGACTCCGGCCTGCAGTATCGCGAACTGGAAAGCGGCGACGGCGCCACGCCCGCGGCCGGCGATACCGTCCAGGTCCACTACCAGGGCGCACTGATCGACGGCACCGTCTTCGACAGCTCCTACCAGCGCGGCGAGCCGGTTAGCTTCCAGGTGGGCCAGGTCATCGAGGGCTGGCAGGAGGCCCTGCAGCTGATGAGCGTGGGCGATACCTGGGAAGTGGTGATTCCCTCCGCGCTCGCCTATGGCGCTCAGGGCCAGGGCCCCATCGGTCCCCACGAGACCCTGATCTTCAAGGTCGAGCTGCTCGACGTCACAGGTGAATGATCCGGCCGCAATGCGACCTCTCCGGGCCCTGTCGACCGCCAGCCTCTGCCTGAGCCTGGCGGTCCCGGCGGTCGCCCAGCCCACGCCTGACGCCCTGCCCCGCCTCTCACTCGCCGCGGACGATACCAGCGTGATCGGCGTCTCCTCGGGGGGCTACATGGCCACCCAGCTGGCGGTGGCCTGGCCGGAGCGCTTCCAGGGGCTCGGCGTCCTCGCCGCCGGCCCCTGGGCCTGCGCTCGCGGCTCCCTGAGCCTAGCCCTGGGCCAGTGCATGGGGACCCACAAGGGCCTGCCCGACCTGGACATCCTGGCGGAACGCTACCGCGATTATCGCGAGCGCGACCTGGTCGGTGAGGTCGAGGCGCTCGCCGATCTCAGGGTCTTCATCTGGCAGGGCGGCCAGGACGACACCGTGGCCCCGGCGCTGGGCCAGGCCCTCGCCGAGCAGTTCCGCGGCTGGCTGGCCTCGCCCGAGGAGCAACTCAGCCTGGTGGAGAGCGAGCAGGCGGGCCACGGCTGGCCGGTGGCGGCAGACACGCAGGCGCCCATGCAGGAGCTCGCGGACTGTCGCAAGGGCGGTGGCACGCATCTGCTGTCCTGCGACCGGGACATCGCCGGCGAGGCGCTAGGCTGGCTGCATGGCGAACTCGCACCGCCCGAGACCCGGGAGGTCGCCGGCCGCCTGGTCGCCTTCGACCAGGCGGACTTCGATGCCCGGGGACTCGGCGACAGCGGCTATGTCTACGTGCCGGAGCGCTGCGAGGCGGGAGGCTGTGCGCTCACCGTAGCGCTGCACGGCTGCGCCATGGCCGCCGAACAGATCGGCGAGGCCTTCGTGCGCCACAGCGGCCTCAACGACTGGGCCGCGGCCAACGAGCGGGTGGTGCTCTATCCCCAGACAGAGACCAGCCTGCCCAATCCCCAGGGCTGCTGGGACTGGTGGGGTTTCGCCGAAAGCGCCTGGCAGCTCGACCCGCTGCATGACACCCGCCGGGGCACCCAGACCGGCGCGCTAATGGCCATGATCGAGCGCCTGCAGGCGGCGCCCGAGGCGCCCTGAGCCGGCTCGCCTATACGGGCCACATCAGGGGAATCAGCCCTCCGCGAGGGCCTGCTCCAGGGCGGCCTGGAGCGGGCCCGAGGTGGGAGAGTGCAGCACGCGACGCTGGATCTCGCCGTCACGGTCGACCAGGAACAGCGAGGCGCTGTGATCGATGGTGTAGGCCATGGCGGAGTCCGGGGTCTCCACCCGGCGCCAGACCACCCCGTAGCGCTCGGCCAGCGGCGCCAGCTCGTCCGGGTCGGCGGTGGCGCCGATGAACGCCTCGCCGAAGAACGCCAGGTACTCCTCCAGCCGCGCCAGGGTATCCCGCTCGGGATCCAGCGAGATCATCAGCGGCACCACCCGGCGACGCTGCGCAGGTTCCAGCCGCTCCATCGCCTGTCGCACCACGGCAAGCCCCATCGGGCAGACGTCGGGGCACCAGGTGTAGCCGAAGAAGACCACCGCCAGCTGATCCTCCTCGAGCTGGCGCAGCGAGAAATCGCCCTCGGTCGACGCCAGCTCGATCGGACCACCCTCGGGCTCGCCATCGGCCGGCGACGACTGCTGCTGATAGAAGGCCACGCCGACCGCCACCAGCATCATCAGTACCGCGGAAAGCCCGAGCCAGATTCCCCGTCGCGTCATCGTCATCGTCTCTGTACCTCGAAGTCGAACCAGCTTCCCAGACGCCCCTGGGGGGTGTCCACGACCACCTTCGCCCGCCAGGGCATGACCGCTTCGGTGCAGATCGAGACCTGCCCCGCGCCGCGAAAGACCCCGTCGCCCTCGGCCTCGAGGGGGAAGCGATGCAACCCCATGTCCATCCCACGGCCGACGAAATCGACCCGCACGGCCTCGGCCGGCGTGCCGGAGACGCGCACCTCCAGCGGCAGGCGCTCGAGGGGCTGGATCGCCCCCTGCGAGACCACCGCCAGGCTCAGCTCGGCGCCGCCGCCCAGCCGCGCGGCGCACGGCCCCGCGGAGGGGTCGCAGGCGGCCTTGGCCGGGGGCATCCAGCGTATCTCGGCCTCGTCACGCAGGCTGTAGCTGGTCAGGTACCAGAGGGCCACGGCGAGGGTCAGCAGGGTGACGGTGATCAGCAGATGCAGCAGCGGCAGGCGCGCCGTGCCGCTCGACGACGGGATACACGGGGGCATGGCGAAGCGCGGGACCTCCATCGGTGGCAGGATGCGGGTAAGCTTACCAGTATTTGCCGGCGGCGAAGTGCGCAAGGATGTCGCAGGGAACGCTCACGAGGAGGTGTCATGGAAGGCGTAGGCAGTGCACTGGGACCGCTGTTCCTGCTCATCCTGCTGGGAGCCGGGCTCGGCCGCTGGCGCCAGCCGGGCGGTGATTTCTGGCCGCAGATGGAGCGGCTGATCTACTTCCTGCTGTTTCCCGCCATGCTGGTGTCGACCCTGGCCGGTGCGGATGTCGGCCAGGTGCCCGTGGCGCGGCTCGCCCTGGCGCTGCTCGGCGCCCTGGGGCTGTTCGGCCTGCTGCTGTGGAGGCTGCGCCACCGGCTGCGGCTCGACCCCGCCGCCTTCACCTCGACCCTCCAGGGGGCACTGCGCTTCAACACCTACGTCGGCGTGGCCGGCGCGGCGGCTCTGCACGGCACGGCCGGGACCACGGTGGCGGCGGTCGCCGTGGCGTTGCTGGTGCCGATGGTCAACGTGCTCTGCGTGATCAGCTTCATCGCCGCCGGCACCCTCGGTACGGCAAGCCTGGGGCGCAGCCTGGGTGCGCTGGCGCGCAACCCGCTGATCCTCGCCTGCCTGGCCGGCATCGGCCTGAACCTCAGCGGCATCGGCCTGCCCGGCTGGAGCGCGGCCACCGTGGAGCTGCTCGGCCGCGCCGCCCTGCCGCTGGGCCTGGTGGCCGTGGGCGTGGCGCTACGCCCCGCCGCGCTGCTGAGGATCGATCGCGGCGTCTGGGTCGCCAACCTGATCAAGCTCGTGCTGATGCCGGCGACGGTGCTGGCCCTGGCCCTGCTGCTCGGCCTGGACCCGGTGAGTCGGGACGTGGCGCTGCTCTTCGCCGCCCTGCCCACCGCCACCTCGGCCTATATCCTGGCACGCCAGCTGGGCGGCGACGCCGAGCTGATGGCGGCCCTGATCACCGGTCAGACGCTGCTGGCCATGCTGACCCTGCCCCTGTGGTTGAAACTGGTCGGCTGAACGCGGGCGGAACGGCGGGAGGCGGCCTTTTAACGAAAACACTTCTTGTTTGCATTGACGACGCAAACGAGAATGATTATTCTGCCGGAGTGGCGTTGATGAGGCGCCACAGCCGGGCAGGGCCCCTGCCAGTGTCCTGTCAGGATTTCTCCCTCTCATTGTTTGTCACGGTTCTTGTCGCCGCCCCCGGGGCGGCGTTTTTTTGCCCGCTTCCTGGCCACCTGACCTTTGCCACCCGCCCCATGCAAGACGCCCCCGGGATCGAAAGATCGCCGGGGGCGTCTGCTGGCGCGTGACCGCTCAGTCGGCGCGGCGGAAGATCAGGTCCCAGACGCCGTGGCCGAGTTTCTCGCCGCGCGCCTCGAACTTGGTCAGCGGGCGAAACTCGGGGCGCGGCACGTAGGGGGCCGTCTCGGCACCGGCGGTGTTGGCGAAGCCGGGGGCCGCCTGCATCACCTCGGCCATCCACCCGGCGTAGGCCTCCCAGTCGGTGGCCATGTGCAGGGTGCCGCCGGGTTTGAGACGGCTACGCACCAGCTCGACGAAGGCCGGCTGCACGATGCGCCGCTTGTGATGCTTCTTCTTCGGCCAGGGATCGGGGAAGAACAGCTGCAGGGTGTCGAGGCTCGCCTCGGGCAGGCACTGCTCGAGGACGGCCAGGGCGTCCTCGCGATAGACCCGCAGGTTGGTCAGGCCACGCTTGTCCGCCTCGTCGAGCAGCTTGCCGACGCCCGGCGCGTGCACCTCGATGCCGATGAAGTCGGTATCCGGATGGCGCTCGGCCTGCTCGACCAGTGAGGCGCCCATGCCGAAGCCGATCTCCAGCACCACCGGCGCCCGGCGGCCGAACAGCGCCTCCAGGTCCTGGCGGCCATCGGCCAGCGTTAGCCCCAACCGTGGCCAGACCTCCTCGAGCCCACGGATCTGGGCCTGGGTCATGCGCCCGGCGCGCAGCACGTAGCTCTTGATGCCGCGGCGATGCAATGGGGCCTCGGGCCCTTCGGGGCCGGTCGTCTTGTCGTCGTATCGCGGGTCGCTCATGGGCTGGGGAGAACTCGTTGGCAACGGTGATTCGGGGCCGACATTGTAGCGGCTAACGCGCCGCCGGGGTACGGTAGGCGGCCAAACGCCATTCCAGAGAGCACACGGAGACGACCCCATGCAGGACAGAGGATGGTGGTTCGGGGCGGCCCTCTCCGGCGCCCTGGTGGTCGTGGCCGGCGCCTTCGGCGCCCACGCCCTGGACGGGCAGCTGACGCCGCGCCTGGCGGCCGCCTTCGAGACCGGCGTGCGCTACCAGGCCTGGCACACCCTGGCGCTGCTCGCCGTGCTGGCCTGGCGCGCCGCGAGGCCGCTGGCCGGCCAGCGACTCGCGCTGGGACTGTGGGCAGCCGGCATGGGACTCTTCTCGGGTTCGCTCTATGCCCTAGCGCTGACCGGCATGGGCCGATGGGGCATGGTCACGCCGCTCGGCGGGGTGCTGCTGATCGGTGGCTGGTTGGCCCTGGCGGCGGCGGCATGGCGCGCCCGCCACGACGCTCAGTCGCCGTCCGGCAGCGCGTAGGTGGCCGTGACCAGCGCCACCGGCCGCTCGTCGCCCGCCGAGAAGAGCTGCACCTCGCCCACCGCCAGGCGACGCCCCAGCTTGAGTAGCCGGGCGTTGGCGATGATGTCGCGATCACCTCGGGGGCGACGCAGGAAGCGACAATGCAGGTCGCTGGTCACGGCCATGGGCTCGGGACCAATCTGGGCAAGGATCGCCACGTAGAGGCAGACATCCGCCAGCCCCATCAGGGTAGGGCCGGAGACGCTGGCCCCGGGGCGCAGGTGCTCGTCCTCGATGGCCAGGCTCATGGTGGCGCGCATCTCGTCGACGCCCTCGATCGTGCCGGTGCGCTGGGGAAAGACCTCGTCGAGGAAGTCCTCGATGGCGGCGGCGGTCATCACGGTCATGGCGCGTCTCCCGGCGGGTGAGGGTGATGGCTGACCTTCACGATAGCGAAGCCCGCCCGCGACCGACAGTCGCCGAACGTCGAGTCCGTCAACGCCTGGCGCTCATGGAGACGCCCCCGCGGCAGGACCGCGGGGGCGTCGTTGCTGCGGGCCTCAGAGGGGCACAGGGCGGGTGAAGGCCGCCTTACTTGGCCTTGTGCACCGCGCGCCAGTGGTGCAGGAGCGGCTCGGTGTAGCCGGCGGGCTGCGCGCAGCCCTTGAAGATCAAGTCGCTGGCGGCCTGGAAGGCGGTGGAGGCGGCGAAGTCGTCGCTCATCGGCGTGTAGGTCGGATCGCCGGCGTTCTGCTGGTCGACCACCTTGGCCATGCGCTCCAAGGTCTCCTGGACGCGGGCGGACTCGACCACGCCGTGGCGCAGCCAGTTGGCGATGTGCTGGCTGGAGATCCGCAGGGTGGCGCGATCCTCCATCAGGCCCACGTCGTGGATGTCCGGCACCTTGGAACAGCCCACGCCGTGCTCGACCCAGCGCACCACGTAACCGAGAATGCCCTGGCAGTTGTTGTCGAGCTCCTGCTGGATTTCCTCGTCACTCCACTCGGGCCTCTCGGCGACCGGAATGGTGAGCAGGTCATCCAAGAGATCGGGCTCGCCCTGACCTTCCATCTCGCGCTGCAGGGCCGCCACGTCCACCTGGTGGTAGTGCAGGGCGTGCAGGGTCGCGGCGGTGGGAGACGGCACCCAGGCGGTGTTGGCACCGGCCTTGGGGTGACCGACCTTCTGCTCGAGCATGGCCGCCATCAGGTCCGGCATGGCCCACATGCCCTTGCCGATCTGGGCGCGCCCGCGCAGGCCGCAGGCCAGGCCGACCTGGACGTTGTTCTTCTCGTAGGCTTGGATCCAGGCGGAGCCCTTCATGTCGCCCTTGCGGATCATCGGCCCGGCTTCCATGGCGGTGTGCATCTCGTCGCCGGTGCGGTCGAGGAAGCCGGTGTTGATGAACACCACCCGCGACGGCGCCTCGGCAATGCACGCCTTGAGGTTGGCCGAGGTGCGGCGCTCCTCATCCATGATGCCCATCTTCAGAGTGTCGCGGGCCATGCCGAGGATGTCCTCGATGCGGCCGAACAGCGTGTTGGCGAAGGCGACTTCCTTGGGCCCGTGCATCTTCGGCTTGACGATGTACATGGAGCCAGTGCGCGAGTTGCGCGGCTCGCCCTCGCCCTTGTTCAGGTCGTGCAGGGCGATCAGCGAGGTGACGATGCCGTCGAGGATGCCCTCGGGCAGCTCGTTGCCCTCGGCGTCGAGCACCGCCGGGGTGGTCATCAGGTGGCCGACGTTACGCACGAACATCAGCGAGCGCCCGGGCAGGGTCACGCTGCCGCCGTCGACGCCCTGCCAGGTGCGGTCGCCCTTGAGGCGGCGGGTGATGGTCTTGCCGCCCTTCTCGACCTGCTCCTCCAGGTCGCCCTTCATCAGCCCCAGCCAGCTTGCATAGACGCCGACCTTGTCCTCGGCATCCACCGCGGCCACGGAGTCCTCACAGTCCATGATGGTGCTCAGCGCGGCCTCGACGATCACGTCCTTGACGCCGGCCGGGTCGGTCTTGCCGATGGCATCGTTCGGGTCGATCTGAATCTCCAGGTGCAGGCCGTGATGGGCCAGTAGCAACGCGGAGGGCGAGGCGGCGTCGCCCTCGAAGCCCACCAGCTGGTCGGCATCCTTCAGGCCGGTCTCGCCGCCGCCCTTCAGGGACACGACCAGCTGACCATCGCGCAGGACATACGCCACGGCGTCGCCGTGGGAGCCGCTGGCCAGCGGCGCGGCGCGGTCCAGCACCCCACGGGCGTAAGCGATGACCTTCTCGGCGCGCTTCGGGTTGAAGCTCTCACCCTTCTCGGCCCCATCGTCCTCGGGGATGACATCGGTGCCGTAGAGGGCGTCGTAGAGGCTTCCCCAGCGCGCGTTGGCGGCGTTCAGTGCATAACGGGCATTGTTGACCGGCACCACCAGCTGCGGGCCGGCCTGGGTGGTGATCTCGTCGTCGACGTTGGCGGTGGTCACGCCGACCTTGGCCGGGGCCTCAACGAGGTAGCCGATCTCCTCAAGGAAGGCGCGGTAGGCGGCCATGTCGCGGACCGGGCCGGGGTTCTCTCGGTGCCAGGTATCGAGCTTCTCCTGCAGGCGGTCGCGCTCGGCGAGCAGCTCGCGGTTCTGCGGGGCCAGGTCATGGAAGAGGGCGTCGACCCCGCTCCAGAAGGCGTCGGGGTCGACACCGCTGCCGGGCAAGGCCTGTTCGTTGATGAAGCGGTCCAGCTCGGCGGCCACCTGGAGGCGGTGGCGAGCAATGCGTTGGGTCATGGGTCGTACTCCTCGTGCTTGGCTGCTCGGTGCCCCCTGGCACCGATCGGCCGGACAGGGAAAGATGACTGCGTAGTATCGATTTTGTGGAAATTGCTTCCACATGTAAAGCCATTGCCGCCATAAGGGGCCGAAAGCTAGACCAAATGATGAGCCCGGGCCCCGATGGGCGGCGCGCGCTGACGGCTTCGCTGGTCGCGCCCTCGGCTTGGCGCTAGCATGAACGAGCCCTTGTGGAGAAACCGATGAGCGACTTTACCCCCCTGCAGGCCCTGGGCCCCCTCGCCCCCGCCGACCTATCCGGTCAGGCGCTCGAGCGCTACCTGGGCCACTACGGCCTGGCGCCACTGCTCGCCGAGCGGGTGGGGCTCTACGTGGGCTATCTGCAGGCCGGCGACTTTCGCCTCTGGACGCAGGTCTGGAGCCCCGAGACACCCATCGGCACCGCCTTCGTCGTGCACGGCTACTTCGACCACCTCGGCCTCTACCGCCACTTGCTGGAGTGCCTGCTCGCGCGAGGCTGGCGGGTCGTGCTCTGGGACCTGCCGGGCCACGGCCTCTCCAGCGGCCGCCGCGCCTCCATCGATGACTTCAAGGACTACGGTCACTGCCTGCACCATCTGCAGCAACATCTTCACGACGAGGGACTGGCCCCGCGCCCCTGGCTCGGCGTCGGGCAAAGTACCGGGGCGGCGATTCTCGCCACCGATGCGCTGACCCGCGGCGACGACGGCCACTGGTCGGGGCTCGCGCTGCTGGCCCCGCTGGTACGCCCCTGGGGCTGGAACCAGTCGAGCTGGCTGCACCGCCTGGTGGGCCCCTTCGTGGAGTCGATCCCGCGCAAGTTTCGCGCGAATTCCACGGATGCCGAGTTCGCCGATTTCCTGCGCGAGGGCGATCCCCTGCAGGCCGACCGCCTGGCGATGGACTGGGTCGGCGCCATGCGGCGCTGGATGCCGCAACTGCTGGCGCTGCCACCGAGCCCGGTGCCGACCCTGATCCTGCAGGGCGAGCAGGACCTGACGGTGGACTGGGAGTGGAACCTCGAGGTGCTGGCCCGCAAGTTTCCCAACGCCGAGATCCATCGTCACCCCGAGGCCCGCCATCACCTGGTCAACGAGGCCGAGCCGATTCGCCGCGAACTCTTCACGGTGCTCGACCGCTTCGTCGCAACGCTGGCCGCGACCGACGACCCGCACGACCGGAGGCCCTCGCCATGATCCGCCGCCTGCCACTACTGGCGTGCCTGCTGGTGCTGGTCGGCTGCGCCGGCGCCCCGGAGCAGCCGACCAGCGTGCGCCAGGCCCTGCTCGGCCTGAGCGAGCGCGCCGCCGAAAAGGTCACGGCGACACCGCCGTTGCCCCATCCGGCGGTCGATGAGGTCCTGCTGCTGGCCATGCCACAGGTCGATGCCCGGCTGCCCCTCGCCGATACGCGCCTGCTCGAGAGCCTGACCCGCGCCCTGCTGGCGATCGACGACGGCCCCCAGGTGCTGGAGTGGCGAGCGGCCATGGCGGAAGGCAGCCACGACAACCAGTGGCGCCTGGAGACCCGCCTGAGCGCCGACGGCCCCCGCCTGCAACTCTCGGACCGCGAGCTGCTGCCCTACCGCCTGAGCCTAGTGCTGCGCCGCACCGGACACGACGAACCCGTCTGGCGCACCGAGATCGAAGGCGCGCTCGACGCCACGGCGCTCTGATCGCTGCCCTATGAGCGCGCGGCGCATCACCCCTTGAGCAGTCGATCGAGCTGTCGATAGCCGATGGCCTCGATCAGCTGGTCCCGCCCGGGTCGCGCCTCCCCGGCCAGGTCGGCCAGGGTCAGGGCCACCCGCAGCACCCGATGGTAGGCCCGCGCCGACAGCCTGAGCCGCTCCAGCACGCCGGCGAGCCAGGCCCGATCCTCGGCCTCGAGGCCGCAGGCCTCCTCCAGCGCGCGCCCGGACAGTTGAGCATTGAGCCCCCCGCGGGCCGCCTGCCTCGCCCGTGCCGCCAGCACACGCTCGCGCACCACCGCCGAGGACTCGCCCAGTTCCCGGGAGGTCAGCTGCTCCGGCGCCAGCGCCGGCACCTCCACCTGGAGATCGATACGATCGAGCAGCGGACCGGAGAGCCGCGACTGGTAGCGCTGGATCTGCGCCGCGGTGCAGTGGCAGGGCCGGCGCGGATCGCCCAGGTGCCCGCAGGGGCAGGGATTCATCGCCGCGACCAGCTGGAAGCCGGCGGGAAAGCGTCGCTCGTGGTTGGCCCGGGCGATATGGATCTGCCCCGACTCCATGGGCTCGCGCATCACCTCCAGGACGTGCCGGGAGAACTCCGCCAGCTCATCGAGGAACAGCACGCCCCGATGGGCCAGGGAGATCTCGCCGGGACGCGGCTTCGAGCCGCCGCCCACCAGGGCCACGGCACTGGCGGTGTGATGCGGAGCGCGGAAGGGGCGCACGCCCCACTCGGTGGCGTGGGACAGTCCGCTGACCGAGCGGATCGCCGCCACCTCCAGCGCCTCCTGCTCGGTGAGCGGCGGCAGGATGCCCGGCAGGCGACTGGCCAGCATGGTCTTGCCGGTGCCGGGCGGACCGGCGAACAGGAGATTGTGGCCGCCGGCGGCCGCCACCTCCAAGGCGCGCCGCGCCTGGTGCTGGCCGCGCACGTCGGCGAGATCGGGAACGGGCGTTGATGCCGGGGCGGGGCCGGGCGCGCAGTGCGGGAGCAGCGGCGTCTGGCCGAGCAGGTGGGCCACCACCTCGAGCAGGTGCTCGGCGGGCAGCACCTCGAGGTCGCCGGCCAGGGCCGCCTCATCGGCATTGGCCCGGGGCACGATCAAGCGGCGGCGCGCCTGGCGCGTGGCCATGGCCATCGGCAGCACCCCGCTGAGCGGTCGCAGCCGGCCGTCCAGGGCCAGCTCGCCGGCGCACTCGACCCCGTCGAGGGCCTCGGGTGGCACCTGACCCGAGGCCACCAGCAGCCCCAGGGCGATGGGCAGGTCGAAGCGACCGCCCTCCTTGGGCAGGTCGGCGGGGGCGAGATTGAGGGTGATACGGCGCAGGGGAAAGTCGAAGCCGGCGTTGACCAGGGCACTGCGGACTCGCTCCCGGCTCTCCTTCACTGCGGCCTCCGGTAGTCCCACCAGGGTGATGCCGGGCAGTCCATTGGCCAGGTGCACCTCGACCAGCACCTCGGGCGCCTCGAGACCGAGGCCGGCCCGGGTGTGGATGATTGCCAGCGTCATGCGCGATCCCTCGCTGCCTGTGTGACCTCAGGCTAGACCAGGCCGGCGAGGGGCGCCCGATGGCGGGCGAGGATCAGCGGTTGGACTCGCCGGCGTCGGCGTCTTCCTCGGGGCGCGAATCATCACTGCCTGCCTTGGGGCCGGGCTCGGGATTCGACTCGTGAGAGGATGCCGCACCCGGTTCCTCCGGCAGCGCCTCGACCGAGGCGCTCGCCGTCTCCCGCGAGGGGGCGGTGTCGAGTGCCTCTTCCAGCGCCGCCACCTGCTGCTCCAGGGCCTCGACCCGCGACCGGGTGCGCTGCAGCACGTCCATCAGGATGTCGAAATCCTCCCGCGATACCAGCTCCAGGCGATCGAAGGCGCCCTTGACCACCTGTTGGATGCCCTTCTGCACCTCTTCCGGGGCCTGGGACGCCCCCTGCAACCGGTCGCCGATCTGCTGGGCCAGGCGGCTGATGCGATCGTGGCTCACCATGGTGTCTCTCCTGAATCGTCAGTGGATGCCTCGCCAAAGGATACGCAAGCCACCGGCAGCGCGCACCATACGCAGCTGCCTGCTTATGGTGCACATGCGCCACGCCAAAGCACTAAAAAAGTGCGCGCTCGCCACCCGCCTCGCGCGCCCCGCCGAACGGGAAGCCAACACCCTCACCCAGTCAACTGATTTCACGCAAGTATTGTGAAGAGTGGCACGGTTTGCGCAGTGTCAGGACAACCACTTCTCGGGGGGTACCACGCCGCCCACTTTCAGCAGGGAGATCCGTCATGAAGCTGATCACCGCCATCATCAAGCCCTTCAAGCTCGACGACGTCCGCGAGGCGCTCGCCGACAACGGCGTGCAGGGCATCACCGTCACCGAGGTCAAGGGCTTCGGCCGCCAGAAGGGCCACACCGAGCTCTATCGCGGTGCAGAGTACGTCGTCGACTTCCTGCCCAAGGTCAAGGTCGAGGTCGCCGTGGACGACAGCCGCCTCGAGACCGTTCTGGACGCCATCTGCAGCGCGGCCAACAGCGGCAAGATCGGCGACGGCAAGGTCTTCGTCACGCCGCTGGAGGACGTGATCCGCATCCGCACCGGCGAGCGCGGTGCCGATGCTGTCTGACTGCCCCTCCCTTTCCTTCCCGACGTGGAGAGACACCCATGAGTGAACTTCCCGAACTGAGCTACGCGCTCGATACCTTCTACTTCTTGATCTGCGGCGTGCTGGTGATGTGGATGGCCGCCGGTTTCTCGATGCTCGAGGCGGGCCTGGTGCGCTCCAAGAACACCGCCGAGATCCTCACCAAGAACATCGCCCTGTTCGCGATCGCCTGCACCATGTACCTGCTGGTCGGCTACTACGTGATGTACTCCAGCGATGCCGGCGGCTTCCTGCCGAGCCTGGGCGCGCTGATCGGCAGTGAGAACGGGGTCGAGGCGGTGCTCGCCGGCGGCGATGACGCCCCCTACTACGCCATGCGCTCGGACTTCTTCTTCCAGGTGGTGTTCGTGGCGACCGCCATGTCCATCGTCTCCGGCGCCGTGGCCGAGCGCATGAAGCTGTGGGCCTTCCTGGCCTTCGCCGTGGTCATGACCGGCTTCATCTACCCGGTGTCCGGCTACTGGACCTGGGGCGGCGGCTGGCTGGCCGAGGTCGGCTACTCCGACTATGCCGGTTCGGGCATCGTGCACCTCGCCGGTGCGGCGGCGGCGCTCGCCGGGGTCATGGTGCTTGGCCCGCGCAAGGGCAAGTACGGCAAGAACGGCAGCATCTACGCCATCCCCGGCGCCAACCTCCCGCTGGCGACCCTGGGTACCTTCATCCTGTGGATGGGCTGGTTCGGCTTCAACGGCGGCTCCGAGCTGAAGATGTCCGACGTCGCCTCCGCCAACAACGTGGCCCAGGTGTTCGTGAACACCAACGCGGCCGCCGCCGGCGGCGTGATCGCCGCACTGATCCTGGCCAAGCTGTGGTTCCGCAAGGCCGACCTGACCATGTCGCTGAACGGCGCCCTGGCGGGCCTGGTGGCCATTACCGCCGATCCGCTCTCGCCCAGCGCCCTGGGTGCTGCCCTGATCGGCGCCGTGGGGGGGCTACTGGTGGTGGTCGCCATCGTGACCCTGGACAAGCTGAAGCTGGACGACCCGGTGGGTGCCATCTCCGTGCATGGCGTGGTGGGCATCTGGGGCGTGCTGGCCGTGCCGCTGACCAACGGCGATGCCGGCTTCGGTGCGCAGCTCATCGGCATCCTCGGCATCTTCGTCTGGGTGTTCGTGGCCAGCCTGATCGTCTGGCTGATCCTCAAGGCCGTGATGGGTATCCGGGTCACCGAGGAGGAGGAGTACGAAGGGGTCGACCTGACCGAATGCGGCCTGGAAGCCTACCCCGAGTTCGGCGTCGCCAAGTCGTGAGACGCGCCCCGCTGTGAGCCCATGCGCACGTCCTGGCCCCCTTCGGGGGGCTTTTTCATTCCTCTCACAGCGGGTGTATGCTCTGGCACAATGAGTACGGCAAGGGTGGCGGCGCTCGCCACCGACCCACGGACACGACGAGGATCAAGACCATGAAACTGGTGACCGCCATCATCAAGCCGTTCAAGCTCGACGACGTACGGGAGTCGCTCTCCGATATCGGCGTCCAGGGCATCACCGTGACCGAGGTCAAGGGTTTCGGCCGCCAGAAGGGCCACACCGAACTCTATCGCGGCGCCGAATACGTCGTCGATTTCCTGCCCAAGGTGAAGCTCGAGGTGGCCGTGGACGACGACATGGCCGAGAAGGTGATCGATGCCATCACCCAGGTCGCCAACACCGGCAAGATCGGCGACGGCAAGATCTTCGTCACCGCCCTGGAACAGGTGCTGCGCATCCGCACCGGCGAGACCGGCAAGGACGCGGTCTAGGCGCCAAGCGGCCAAGCGGCCAAGCGGCCAAGCGGCCAAGCGGCCAAGCGGCCAAGCGGCCAAGCGGCCAAGCGGCCAAGCGGCCATCAAAGTGTGTTGCTCCCGGGCAAAAGCAAACCCCGAAGGTCTCGGCCTTCGGGGTTTGCTTGTAGCTCGGCGCTTGTAGCTCGGCGCTTGTAGCTCGGCGCTTGTAGCTCGGCGCTTGTAGCTCGGCGCTGCTTACTTCTCGACGAACGCACGCTCGATCACGTAATCGCCGGGCTCGCCCATGCGCGGCGAGATGGTGAAGCCGAGCTCGTCCAGCAGCTGGCTGGTGTCGTCGAGCATCGCCGGGCTGCCGCAGATCATGGCGCGATCCTGCTTGGGGTCGATGGCCGGCAGGCCGGTGTCCTCGGCCAGCTTGCCACTGCGGATGTGGTCGGTCAGGCGCCCCATGGTATGGAAGGTCTCGCGGGTCACCGTGGGGTAGTAGACCAGCTTCTCGCTGATCTCCTCGCCCAGGTACTCGTGGGCGGGCAGGTCCTTCTGGATGAAGTCGGCATAGGCCAGCTCGCTGACGTTGCGCACGCCGTGTACCAGCACCACCTTCTCGAAGCGCTCGTAGACCTCCGGGTCCTGGATCAGGCTCATGAACGGCGCCAGGCCGGTGCCGGTGGAGAGCAGGTAGAGGTTGCGCCCCGGCAGCAGGTCGTCGGTGACCAGGGTGCCGGTGGGCTTGCGGCTGACCATGATCTGGTCGCCCACCTTGAGGTGCTGCAGCCGCGAGGTCAGCGGGCCGTCGGGCACCTTGATGCTGAAGAACTCCAGGTGGTCCTCGTAGTTGGGACTGGCGATGGAGTAGGCCCGCATCAGCGGCTTGCCGTTCACCTCGAGGCCGATCATCACGAACTGACCGTTCTTGAAGCGCAGGCTGCGCTCCCGGGTCGTGCGGAAACTGAACAGGGTGTCGTTCCAGTGATGCACACTGAGAACGTCTTCAAGCGCAAACTTGCTCATGCCGACTCCTTTGATATTCCAAAAAGGAATAAATTTGCCTGATAGATTGATACGGCAATTCTAAGAGCCGGGGTATTATCTGTTAAATGGATTGTATGGATAACGCTTATCTATACTCTGGATATCGGCTCTAGGTATCACACCCGCCAAGGAGCGTCATGCGCTACACCCTGCGTCAGCTGGAGGTCTTCGTCGCCGTCGCCCAGCATGAGAGCGTCTCCCGGGCGGCCCGCGCCCTGGCGCTCTCGCAATCGGCGACCAGCACCGCCCTGGCCGAGCTGGAACGCCAGTTCGACTGCCGGCTGCTCGATCGCCTCGGCAAGCGCCTCAAGCTCAATGCCCTGGGCTTCCAGCTGCTGCCCAAGGCGGTGGCCCTGCTCGATCGTGCCGAAGAGGTGGAGGAGCTGCTGCGCGGCCAGCAGGGCATCGGCATCCTCGACGTGGGCGCCACCCTGACCATCGGCAACTACCTGGCGACCCTGCTGATCAGCGACTTCATGCAGCGCCACCCGGGCAGCCGCGTGCGCCTCTCGGTGCGCAACACCCGTACCATCATCGAGAGCGTGCGACAGCACGAGCTCGACCTGGGGCTGATCGAGGGACAGTGCGAAGAGGAGGACGTGATCACCCAGCCCTGGGTGGAGGACGAGCTGGCGGTGTTCTGCTCGCCGCGCCATCCGCTGGCCCGCGGCGGCCCGGTGGAGCTCGACCGGCTGCTGCGCGAGGCCTGGATCATGCGCGAACAGGGCTCCGGCACCCGGCTGACCCTGGAACAGGCCGCCCGGCATCGCCGCGGGCGCTTCAACATCCTGCTCGAGCTGGAGCACACCGAGGGCATCAAGCGGGCGGTGGAGTCGGGGCTCGGCATCGGCTGCGTCTCCAGGCTTGCGCTGCGCGACGCCTTCCGCCGCGGCAGCCTGGTGCCCATCGCCACCCCGGAGCTCGACCTGAGCCGCCAGTTCACCTTCATCTGGCACCGCCACAAGTATCTGGCCACCGGCATGCGCGAGTTCCTCAAGCTGTGCCGGCAGATGACCGAGGGCATCCGCCGCAGCGACCAGATCGACCTGCCCCAGGTGCCCTGATGCGAAGGTCCTGACACCGATGCCCTGACGCCAAACGGCCCGACCGACGGGCCGGGCCGTCAACGCGCGGGGAGAGCCTAGCGGAGGTCGCGGACCGCCTCCTGGATATCGGCGAGGGAGGCCTTGGTGAGGTCCTTGGCCAGCGAGTGGATCACCCGCTTGGCGGTGGGGCCATCGACCTTGTCGCGCAGCTGGCCGAGAAAGCGGGGCGGGGCCACCAGGATCAGCTTCTCCATGCTGTTGTCGACGCGGGCACGATAGAGCCGCTCGGCGATCTCGCGGGCAAACACCTCCTCATGATGCTGGGTCGCCACGCTCTCTCCGCCGGCACTGCGGGCCGTGGTCGAGGTCGACTCATGGACATCGCCCTCCCGATCCGTGACCAGATCGCCCTCGTGCAGGCGCCCTTCCGCATGCACCAGGCTGTCCAGTTCGCTGATCGTGAGTCCATCGCGGGTAAACAGGCGAGCCCGCGCCGCATCCGCCACCACGATATAGGTCGTCATAGTCGCTCCTCGATGCCGGTGAGTGGACGAAGGCCTGCCCGACGGGATCCGCCTTCGCCTCTGATTTACCTTGGCAAGCGCCCCGGGGTTGGTCAACCGGCAACGCCGGTGACACGACGGGACTGCAGCAGGACGGGAACTGGGGTAGCATCACGCCTCGCCCGACACGGAGGTCGGCGCGCCTCATCGCCGCGATGTGCATTCCCCCGGGAGGATCCCCCATGCGACAGTTCCTGTTTCCCCGCCGGCCGCTGGCTCGCGCCACCGTGCTGACCTGCCACCTGCTGCTGCAGCTCGGCCTGCTGGCCGGCGCCGCCCTGTGGCTGGCGCCGCGCACGCCATGGCTCACGCCGTCTCTCGAGCTGGCCAGCGCCTGGCCGCCCCTGGCGCTGGGTGGCGGGCTCTGGCTGCTGGCCGCCATGGCCCTGCGCCTGGTGGCCGAACTCGCCCTGCTGCCGCACCACCTGAAGGCGCAGCGTCTCGGCTTCACCCCAGCCGCCGTGGTCACCCGCTCCTGGGAGCGGCGCCCGGCGGTGCATGACGACGCCCACTCCTGGACCAGCGGGACGCAGCGCGTCGCCGACGAGGAGGAGAGCGTCGTGGGCAGCCCACGGGTGGTGCGCCGCGCCGATCGCCTGGCGCCGGCCCGCGCCGCCGACGAGCCCACCCTGGACCTCGCCAGGACGGGCGAACCGGAACCCGCGGCAGTCAACGAGCCGCGGCTCTAGACTGGAGCCCAGGCCGGGGCCGAAAACGGCGCCGTGCGCTCACCCTTGGGCCGCGCGGCGCACTCTCAGGTGGCGCAGGGCCTTGAGCCCGGCCACCGCGCAGGCCGCCCCCAGGGTGTTGGCGAGAATGTCCTGCAGGTCGCCGCCGAGGCGGCCCGGCACGGGGATCTGGGTGAACTCGATGGCCGCGCCGAACCATACGCTGATCAGCAGGGCCCATGGCAGGCGCACCCCGGCGAGCCCGAGCAGGCCCGCGAGGCCGGCATAGCCGATGAAGTGGCTGGCCTTGTCCCACGGCAGCGACCCGGGCAGCTCGCTACCCGGCATCAGGCTGCCCCAGGCGATCACTAGGGCTGCCAGCACGGCCAGCACCGCCCACAGACGGCGCCATGTCGTCTCGCGTCCCGACACCGGCGTCACCGCACTGTCACTCTTGGGCGATATGGCGGTGGTAGGCCGGGCTCAGGTCGTGCAGGGCCTCCATGAAGGCCGTGACGTGGTCCGGGTCGGTGAACTGGTTGATGCCGTGACCCAGGTTGAAGATATGCCCGGGGCCGTGGCCGTAGCTGTCGAGGGTGCGCGCCACCTCGGCACGAATCGCCGAGGGACGGGCGAACAGCACGTTGGGGTCGAGGTTGCCCTGCAGGGCGACGCGATGGCCGACCCGCGCCCGGGCGGAGGAGAGCTCGGTGGTCCAGTCCAGGCCCACGGCATCGGAGCCCGCCGCCGCGATGTCCTCGAGCCACTGTCCGCCGTTCTTGGTGAACAGAATCACCGGGACACGACGCCCCTCGTGCTCGCGGATCAGGCCGGCCACGATCTGCTCCATGTAGCGCAGCGAGAACTCCAGGTAGGCCGGCGTCGACAGCGCCCCGCCCCAGGTATCGAAGATCTGTACCGCCTGGGCACCGGCGCGAATCTGGGCGTTGAGGTAGTCGGTGACCGCGTGGGCCAGCATGTCGAGTAGCCGGTGCATGGCGTCCGGCGCGTCATAGAGCATCGTCTTGACGTGGCGAAAGTCCTTGCTGGAGGCGCCCTCCACCATGTAGGTCGCCAGCGTCCAGGGGCTGCCGGAGAAGCCGATCAGCGGCACCCGGCCGTTGAGTTCGCGACGGATGGTCGAGACGGCCCGCATCACGTAGTCGAGGTCACGCTCGGCATCCGGCACCGCCAGGGCATCCACCTCGGCCGCGGTGCGCACCGGCTTGCGGAATTTCGGCCCCTCGCCGGTCTCGAAGTAGAGCCCCAGCCCCATGGCATCGGGGATGGTGAGGATGTCCGAGAAGAGGATGGCCGCATCCAGCGGGAAGCGCTCCAGGGGCTGTAAGGTGACCTCGCAGGCCAGCTCCTGGTTACGGCAGAGATCCATGAAACTGCCGGCATGACCACGCACCTCACGATACTCGGGCAGGTAGCGGCCGGCCTGACGCATCATCCAGACCGGGGTGCGGTCGACGGGTTGACGCGCCAGGGCGCGCAGAAAGCGGTCGTTCTTGAGTTCCATGCGGGCGCTCGTCCACGGAAAATGTGGGCGCCATTGTACCCCATCGAAGGCGCCGGGGATGAGCCCCGTGATGCACACAGTGAGCCCGCCCGGCCTTCCTGATAGAATGGCCTTTCACTCGTCGGCAACGCCGTGGTCTTCCACCGAGGTACATCGTGACGATTCGATTCATCGCCGCCTCCCGGCTGCCCACCCCCTGGGCCACCTTCACCATGCACGGCTTCGAGGACGAGGCCACCGGCAAGGATCACATCGCCCTGACCCTGGGCGACGTGGCCGACGGCGAACCGGTGCTGGGCCGGGTCCACTCGGAGTGCCTGACCGGCGATGCGCTCTTCTCGATGCGCTGCGACTGCGGCTTCCAGCTGCAGGAAGCGCTCAAGCGCATCGCCGAGGAGGGGCGCGGGGTGCTGCTCTACCTGCGCCAGGAGGGGCGCGGCATCGGCCTGCTCAACAAGATCCGCGCCTACCGCCTGCAGGACGCGGGCGCCGACACCGTGGAGGCCAATGAGCAGCTGGGTTTCGCCGCCGACCTGCGCCGCTACGACCTCTGCGTGCCGATGCTCGATCATCTGGAGATCACGGCCCTGCGGCTGATGACCAACAACCCGCGCAAGGTCGACGCCCTGACCCAGGCCGGCGTGACGGTGAAGGAACGCGTGCCGCTGACCACCGGTCTAAATCCACACAACGAACAGTACCTGACCACCAAGGCGGGCAAGCTGGGCCACATGATGGTGCTCGGCGATTTCACCCAGGCCAGCGACGTGGACATCGAACGCAAGCCCTGACCCCTCGCGACGCGCCGACCGGCATCGGGGTGGTGGCCTGGGAGGAGGCACCCCGATGACGTACACCCCCGCGCATGGCGAGACACCCTACAGCGCCCTCGAGGAGCTGTTGCACAGCATCAGTCACGGCATCGGTGCCGCGCTGAGCCTCGCCGGGCTCGTGGTGCTGCTGGTCCTGGCCAGCCTGGGCGCCCACGTCGATCCCTGGAAGATCGTCGGCATCAGCCTCTACGGCACCACCCTGTTGCTGCTCTACACCGCCTCCACCCTCTATCACGGCGTGCGTCATCCGCGCCTGAAGCGTCTCTTCCAGCACCTGGATCACTGCGCGATTTACCTGCTGATCGCCGGCACCTACACGCCCTTCCTGCTGGTCAACCTGCGCGGCCCGACGGGCTGGACGCTGCTCGCCACGGTCTGGTCGCTGGCCCTGGCGGGGATCGCCTGCAAGCTCGCCTGGCCGCATCGCTTCGAGGCGCTGCGGGTCGCGATCTACCTGCTGATGGGCTGGCTGATCGTGCTGGCCGGCGACAGCCTGGCGGCCAGCCTCTCCGCCACCGGTCTCACCCTACTGGTCGCCGGCGGCGTCACCTACACCCTGGGCGTGGTCTTCTATGCCGTCAGTGCCATCCCCTTCAACCACGCGATCTGGCACCTGTTCGTCATGGGCGGCAGCACCTGCCACTACTTCGCGGTCGTGACCGCCGTGCTGCCCTTCGCGGCCTGATCCGGCCCGATCCGACCCGAGCCGACATCAGCCCGGTTCGGCGGCGCTGCGCTCCCGTGCCACCGCCCGAGCCAGCGCCGGCCGCGCCGAGACGCGCTCTCGGTAGGCGGCCAGCGCCGGCGGCAGGCGCATCTTGAATTGGACGGCCCAGGTCAGGGTGTGGGCCAGCAGCAGATCCGCCAGGGTGAAGCGCTCCCCCACCAGCCAGCCCTCGCCGTCGAAGCGCCGCCCCAGAGCCGCGAGCGCCCGCTGAAACTCCCAGGCGGCGGTCGGCAGCACCGCCGGGATCCGCTGCTCACCCGGTAGTGCGAACTTGTGCTTGGCCTGGGTCCAGAGCGGCTGCTCCAGCTCGCCGATGATGAAGAAGAGCCACTGGTCGACCCGGGCACGCTCCTCGACGGTGGCCGGCAGCAGGCCGTCCGGCTCGCCGTAGCGTTCCGCCAGGTAGCGACAGATCGCCGCCGACTCGAACAGCGTCAGCTCGCCATCCTCCAGCACCGGCACCTTGCCGTCGGGATGACGCGCCAGGAAGGCCTCCGACTGGCCTTCCCCACGGCCCAGGTCCACGTGGCGATACGCATACGAAAGGCCCAGCTCTTCCAGGATCCAGGTCACTCGCAGCGAGCGGGAATTGGGAAAACCGTAGAGGGTGATCATCGGGCGACTCCTTGCGATGTCTCGGCACCCCCACGCTAGTCCACCGCCGCTACCGTGGCGAGCACCGCCTCCCCTCCGATTCCGCGGAGGCCGCGGTCGACCTCGAGCGCCTCGACGGCGGCAGCGAGGCCATGGCCCAGGCGCGCCTGCGGCTGCGGGCCTACCAGGCCATGACCGACTTCCCCGCCAGCGGCGACACCTACCGCCTGGCCCTCGAGGCCACCAGCTAAGGGCGTTGCCCGTCACCCGAGCCCAGCACGCAATGAGCCCCCGACATCGGGGGCTTATTCATGGACGGGACTTCATGAGTCGGGCTCGCGGCGATGGCGACCCAGCGCGAGATCAGGCCGCCGCGCGCGCCTTGCGGATGCGCTCGTAGGCGTTGCCGATCTCGCTGGTGCGCTCCTTGGCCATCTCGCGCATGCTCTCGGGTAGCCCCTTGGCCGCAAGCTTGTCGGGATGGTTCTCGCTCATCAGGCGGCGATAGGCCTTCTTGATCTCGGCATCGCTGGCCTCGGCCTCGACCCCCAGCACCCGATAGGCATCCTCCAGGGAGAGGCTGTGCTCGCCGGCCGTCTGGGGGCCGCCGCGCAGCATCGCCTCGATCTGGGCGATCTCGGCCTCGGAGCAACCCAACCCCCTCGCCACGCGCAACAGCATCTCATGCTCGGCGGGGTGCAGCTCCCCGTCGGCGGTGATCGCCGCGAGCTGCACCTGCAGGAACACCTGCAGCAGGGCGTGCTGGCGGCCCACCACCTGGCGCACCTTGGCGAGTTCCGCCTCCAGGTCGAAGTCCGGGGCCTTGCCGCGGGTGAAGGCGGCCCGCGCCCGGGCGCGCTGCGCCTCATTGAGCCGCAGGCGATCCCACAGCTGCCGGGAGGCCTCCAGCTCGTTCTCGGTGACGCGACCATCGGCCTTGCACATACAGCCCATGACCGCGAAGGTCGAGTCGAGGAATTGCGCCTGGGCGCCGGCCAGCCGGCCCAAAACGCTCTTGCGCAGGCGCCGCACCAGCCAGTAGCCGAGCCCGGCGCCGATCAGCAGCCCCAGAGGGCCGCCGATCCAGAAGCCCAGTAGCGCACCGAGCAGAGTCAGAAAAAGCATCGTCGCCTCGCAGGTAAAAGGGAAGAATCAGCCGCGCCAGGCGCGGATCGATGCCTCGATGCCGTCGGCGTCCAGGCCGCACTCGGCGAGCAGCTCGGCGGGCTTGCCGTGCTCGACGAAGGCGTCGGGCAGGCCCAGGTTGAGCACCTCGACCTGGGCGCCCTCGGCCATCAGCAGCTCGTTGACGGCGCTGCCGGCGCCCCCGGCGACGACGTTCTCCTCCAGGGTCACCAGCAGGTCGTGATCGTCGGCCGCCGCCATGACGGCGTCGCGATCCAGCGGCTTGATCGAGCGCATGTTGAGGTGCGTGGCGTCGAGGCGCTCGGCCACCTCCGCCGCCGGGCCGTTGAGGCTGCCGAAGGCCAGCAGCGCCACCCGCTCCTTGCCGCGCCGCCGCCACTCGGCCCGGCCGATCTCGAGGAGCTCCAGATGGTCGGGGGTCGCGACGCCTGGGCCGGTGCCGCGGGGATAGCGCACCGCCGCCGGGCCGGGATGGTGGTAGGCGGCGCTGAGCATGGCCCGGCACTCGGCCTCGTCGGCCGGTGCCAGCACCACGAGCCCCGGGATGCAGCGCAGGTAGGAGAGATCCAGGCTGCCGTGGTGGGTGGGCCCGTCCTCGCCGACCAGGCCGGCGCGGTCAATGGCGAAGGTGACATCGAGCTCCTGCACCGCCACGTCGTGGATCAGCTGGTCGTAGCCGCGCTGCAGGAAGGTGGAGTAGATCGCCACCACCGGCTTCATCGCCTCGCAGGCCATGCCCGCGGCCAGCGTCACGGCGTGCTGCTCAGCGATGGCCACGTCGAAGTAGCGCTCGGGGTACTCCTTCGAGAAGCGCACCAGGTCGGAGCCCTCGCGCATCGCCGGGGTGATGCCGATCAGCCGCTCGTCCGCCGCCGCCATGTCGCAGAGCCAGTCGCCGAAGACCCGGCAGTACTTCTGCTTGGAGCTCGAGGCCTGGCCGGCCGGCCGGAACGGCGGAGGCGTCTCCCCCCCCTTGCCCGGCTCGCTCTTCTCGAGCTTGGTGATGGCGTGATAGCCGATGGGGTCGGCCTCGGCGGGCAGGAAGCCCTTGCCCTTGCGGGTCTTCACATGGAGGAACTGTGGCCCCTCCAGGTCGCGCATGTTGCGCAGGGTATCCACCAGCAGCGGCAGGTCGTGGCCGTCGATGGGCCCGATATAGTTGAAGCCCAGCTCCTCGAAGAGCGTGGCGGGGCTGATCATGCCCTTCATGTGCTCCTCGGTGCGCCGCGCCAGCTCCAGGGCGCCGGGCAGGTGAGAGAGCACCTTCTTGCCGCCCTCGCGCATGCTGGTGTAGGGCTTGCTGGTGAGGATGCGCGCCAGGTAGCTGGCCATGCCGCCGACGTTCTCGGAGATCGACATCTCGTTGTCGTTGAGCACCACCAGCAGGTTGGCGTCGACGTGGCCGGCGTGAGCCAGGGCCTCGAAGGCCATGCCCGCGGTCAGGGCGCCGTCGCCGATCACCGCGCAGACCCGGCGCGACTCGCCGCGGGTGCGGGCGGCCAGCGCCATGCCCAGCGCCGCCGAGATCGAGGTGCTGGAGTGGCCGACGCCGAAGGTATCGAACGCCGACTCGGCGCGCCGGGGGAAGGCGGCCAAGCCGCCATACTGGCGGATGCCGGTCATCGCCTCGCGGCGGCCGGTGAGGATCTTGTGGGGGTAGGCCTGGTGGCCCACGTCCCACACCAGGCGGTCGTGGGGCGTCTCCAGGGCCTGGTGGAGGGCCACGGTGAGCTCCACCACGCCGAGGCCCGCGCCAAAGTGGCCGCCGGAAACGCCCACGCTGTAGAGCAGGTAGGCGCGCAGCTCATCGGCCACCTGCGCCAGCTGGCCGGCGTTCATGGCGCGCAGGGCGGCCGGCGCCTCCAGGGTGTCGAGCAGCGGCGTGGCCGGACGCTCGACGGGAATGTCATCGAACAGCTTCATGTGGGGCCTGTGGTGTCAATGGTCACGCTCGATCATGTAGCGGGCCAGGTCGGCCAGGGGCACAGCATCCTCACCCAGCGGCGCCAGGGCCGCCACGCCCGTCTCGACGAGGTCGAGGGCCCGGCGGCGAGCGCCCTCGAGCCCCAGCAGGCTCGGATAGGTCGGCTTGGCCCGGGCGGCATCGGCCCCGGAGGTCTTGCCGAGGGTGGCGGTGTCGCCGGTGACGTCGAGCACGTCGTCGTGGATCTGGAAGGCCAGGCCGATGGCGTCGGCATAGGCGTCCAGGGCGGCCAATCGCGCGTCGGTCGCGTCGACCGCGATCAGCCCGCCGGAACGCACCGCCACGCGGATCAGCGCGCCGGTCTTGTGGCCATGCATAGCCGCCAGCGCGGCCACTTCCGGGTGCCCGCCCACGGCGGCCAGATCCAGCGCCTGGCCGGCCACCATGCCGTCGCGACCGGCGGCCCGCGCCAGGCCGGCGACCAAAGCGCCGACCCGCGGGTGCTTGCTTGCCGCCAGCACCTCGAAGGCCAGCGCCTGGAGGGCGTCGCCGGCGAGGATGGCGGTGGCCTCGTCATAGGCGCGATGCACCGTGGGCTGGCCGCGGCGCAGGTCGTCGTCGTCCATGGCCGGGAGGTCGTCATGCACCAGCGAGTAGGCGTGGATCAGCTCCAGCGCCATGGCCGGGGCATCCAGGTCGTCCTGCGCGGCGCCCAGGGCCCGACCGGCCGTATAGACCAGCACCGGCCGCAGCCGCTTGCCGCCCACCAGCAGGGCGTGGCGCATCGCCGCCTCCAGGCGCGGCGCGGGCGCCACCCGCTCGCTGAACAGGGCCTCGAGACGGGCATCGACCCGGGCCCGGTCCGCGGCCAGCCTGGCCACCAGTTCGTCAGCGCTCACCGTCGTCCTCCGCTGGCGGGGCCACGAAGGGCTGCAGATCGACGCCGCCCGCCTCGCCCTCGGTGAGGGTGCGCACCCGAAGCTCGGCCTCGTCGAGCCGACGCTGGGCGTCCCGAGTCAGGCGCACGCCCTGTTCGAAGGCCGCGAGCGAGCCTTCCAACGACAGCTCGCCGGACTCCAGCCGCTCGACGAGCTGCTCGAGCCGCTCGACGGTGGCGGCGAAGTCGGCCGGCGCCGCCTCGTCGCCGACCCCGTCCCTGCCTTGACTATGCTGTTCCGCCATCGCCTCTACTCGCCGGTGGATGATCCTTGGGCCGACAGTATACACGCTCTCCCGGGGGGGTCGTCTGCCCCGGTCCGCGGGGTGACAACATGCATGCGGCTCATCCTCGGCTCACCGCATTTTCATCCCGGCTCATGCCGACTGTGGTACGATAACGGCCCTGTTTCGAGCCTGCCTAGCCCCGGGCGAAGCGCGACCGGCCGGCCCCAGGCTCATCAGCATCTTCATGACACATGCATGCGGCGCGCGCCGACGAAGGGGTTGAATCGACCATGGCCAAAACGTCCCTGGACAAGAGCAAGATCAAGATCCTGCTGCTCGAGGGCGTCCACCAGAGTGCGGTGGACAATCTTCTCAATGCCGGTTACACCAACATCGAACACCTGCCGACCTCGTTGGACGAGGCCTCGCTGATCGAGAAGATCCGCGACGTCCACTTCATCGGCATCCGCTCGCGGACCCAGCTCAACGAGCGCGTCTTCGATGCCGCCGAGAAGCTGGTGGCGGTGGGCTGCTTCTGCATCGGCACCAACCAGGTCGACCTGGACGCCGCCCTGGTGCGCGGCATCCCGGTGTTCAACGCCCCCTACTCCAACACCCGCTCGGTGGCCGAACTGGTGCTGGCCGAGGCCATCATGCTGCTGCGCGGCATCCCCAAGAAGAGCCACCACGCCCATCAGGGCGGCTGGCTGAAGTCGGCCAAGAACTCCCACGAGGCGCGCGGCAAGACCCTGGGGATCATCGGCTACGGCAGCATCGGCTCGCAGCTCTCGGTGCTCTCCGAGTCGCTGGGCTTCGACGTCATCTACTACGACGTGGTCACCAAGCTGGCCATGGGCAACGCCCGCCAGGTGGGCAGCCTCGAGGAGCTGCTGGCCCGCGCCGACGTGGTCAGCCTGCACGTGCCGGACCTCGCCTCTACCCGCTGGATGATCGGCGAGGCCGAGATCGCGCTGATGAAGCCGGGCAGCATCCTGATCAACGCCTCCCGGGGCAGCGTGGTGGTGATCGAGGCGCTGGCCGCGGCGCTCGAGGCCGGTCGCCTCTCCGGCGCCGCCATCGACGTCTTCCCCGTGGAACCCAAGGGCAACGACGAGGAGTTCGTCAGCCCGCTGCGCGGCCTGGCCAACGTCATCCTCACCCCGCACATCGGCGGTTCCACCCTCGAGGCCCAGGAGAACATCGGCATCGAGGTCTCCGAGAAGCTGGTGACCTACTCCGACAACGGCACCACCGTCAGCTCGGTCAACTTCCCCGAGGTCGCCCTGCCGGCCCACCCGGGCAAGCACCGCCTGCTGCACATCCACGATAACGTGCCCGGCGTGCTCTCCGAGATCAACCGCGTGCTCTCCGAGAATGGCATCAACGTCCTCGGTCAGTACCTGCAGACCAACGAGCGCATCGGCTACGTGGTCATCGATGTCGACCAGGACTACGGTGCCCGAGCCCTGGATGCCCTGAGCCAGGTGACCCATACCAAGCGCGTGCGGGTGCTCTACTCCGAGTCCAGCTTCCAGGGCTGAGGCCCACGCTCGAGGCTTGAGCTACGCCAGCGCCGCCGCGTCATCGACGCGGCGGTTTTTTTGGTGATAATGCCTAGGCGGCGATGTTTCTCCTGCCATTCGCCCCTTCTCTCAAGGATCCTGCCATGCCGACCGGACCGGCCTACCTGATCGTACGGTCGCGGGGCGGTGATCTACCTGGCCGTGTTCGGCTCGCTGATCGGTTTCCTCTGCTACTACCTGATCCTCTCGCGGCTGCACGCCGCCACCGTGGCCCGGGTCACCCTGATCACGCCGGTGCTGGCGCTGAGCTCGGCATGACCCTCAACCAGGAGCAGCCTTCGGCCTCGATGCTGGCCGGCGCGCTGCTGATCCTGCTGGCGCTCGGCGCCTACCTGTTCGGCGATCGCCTGATGCGCCGCAAAGGCCGCGGCGATGGCGCGAGCCCCGGACGCCGGTGAACAGCGTTGAGCGCCTGTCTTGACACTCGCGCGTCTCCTTCGCATCTTGTACACAACGCTTGGGTCGATTACGGCCCGGCATCGTACACATCACTGCAAAGGCACCTGAACCAAGGCTCCAGTTCCTGGTGAGGCTTGGGTAACCCTTTGTCCACGACAGGGTCCGCCGCCGGCGGATCCCCGGGAGGACAACATGGCCCCGAACTCACCGACCCTCTGGATCCGACACCCCCGTGCCTGCAGCGATGCCCGCGCCGCCGGCGGCGTGGTGCTCCGACACACACGCATCGTCGAGGCGGTCCCGGCGGGTGGCACGCCCGAGACGCCGATCGATGCGATCTTCGACGCCTCGGATCACGTGCTGCTGCCGGGCCTGGTCAACACCCACCACCACTTCTATCAGACACTGACTCGCGCCTACTCGCCGGCGTTGAACAAGGAACTCTTTCCCTGGCTGACCACCCTCTACGACGTCTGGGCGAACCTCACCGAGGACCAGCTGGCAGTGGCCAGCGAGCTTGCCATGGTGGAGCTGCTGCTGTCGGGGTGCACTACCGTGGCCGATCACCACTACGTCTTCTCCGGCGCGCTGGCCCAGGCCATCGATATCCAGGTGGAGACCGCCCGGCGACTCGGCTTGCGCGCCGCCCTGACCCGCGGCTCGATGAGCGTGGGCCACGACGACGGCGGCCTGCCGCCCCAGTCGGTGGTGCAGGGCGAGCGCACCATCCTCGATGAGAGCGCACGGCTGATCGACGCCTATCACCAGCGCGGCGACGGCGCCATGTCCACCATTGCCCTGGCGCCCTGCTCACCGTTCTCGGTGAGCCGAGAGCTGATGCAGGAGAGCGCCCGCCTGGCCGAGGAGAAGGACGTGCGCCTGCACACCCACTTGGCCGAGACCGCCGACGAGACCGCCTACTGTGAACGGTTGTTCGGGATGCGTCCGCTGGACTACCTGGAGGCCACCGGCTGGCTCTCCGATCGGACCTGGCTGGCCCACGGCATCCACTTCAACGATGACGAGGTGGCCCGCCTCGGCGAGGCCGGCACCGGCATCGCCCACTGTCCGTCGTCGAACATGGTGCTGGGCTCGGGCCTGTGCCGCACCCTGGAGCTGGAGGCCGCCGGCTGTCCGGTGGGCCTCGCGGTGGACGGCTCCGCCTCCAACGATCACTCCAATCTCGCCGAGGAGATGCGCCAGGCGCTGCTGCTCGGTCGTCTGCGCTACGCACCGAGTCGCGTGACCCATGACGACGTGATTCGCTGGGCCACCCGCGGCTCCGCGGGCTGCCTCGGTCGCGGCGACATCGGCGGCCTCGCCCCCGGCCAGCAGGCCGACCTGGCGCTGTTTCGCCTCGACGAGCCGCGCTTCTCCGGCGCGGAGAACCCCGTCGCCGCCCTGCTGCTGTGTGGCGCCCACCGGGCCGATCGGGTCATGGTCGCCGGGCAGTGGCGGGTCACCGACGGCCGGCCGGAGGGGGTCGATCTCGACGCCCTGCTGGCCCGACACGACGAGGCCGCCCGCGCACTGCGACGCGCCGGCTAGGCCATCCCACGGGTTCCCAACAACCACAACAGGAGACGCCCCATGGCGACACCCGATAGCGCCACCGAGACCGCGACCCACAAGGTCCGCAGCACCCACGACGTCGACGCCATGCCGCCGCTCGGCCGGGCCATCCCGCTGGGGCTGCAGCACGTGCTGGCGATGTTCGTGGGCAACGTCACCGTGCCCATCATCATCGCCGGCGCCGCCGACCTGCCGGCGGACCAGACGGCCTTCATGATCCAGGCCGCGATGTTCGTGGCCGGGGTCGCCACCCTGGTGCAGTCGCTGGGGCTCGGGCCGATCGGGGCGCGCCTGCCCATCGTCATGGGCACCAGCTTCGGCTTCGTGCCGGTACTGATCCCCATCGCCGTGGGCATGGGCCTGCCGGCCGCGCTGGGCTCGGCGCTGTGCGGGGGCATCGCCATGGCCCTGGTGGGGCTCTTCCTGCCCTGGGTGCGCTTCCTGTTCCCGCCGGTGGTCACCGGCACCTTCGTGATCATGCTCGGCACCCTGTTGATGCCGGTGGGCTTCGCCTATGCCGGCGGCGGCTTCGGCGCCGAGGACTTCGGCGCCCTGCACAACGTGCTGCTGGCCGCCCTGGTGCTGGTGGTCACCCTCGGCCTGCACCAGTTTGGCCGTGGCATCTGGTCCGAGACCGCGCCCCTGGCGGGCCTGATCGTGGGCTACGTGACCGCCATGGCCTTTGGCCTGGTGGACTTCGGCCAGATCGCCTCCGCCGGCTGGCTCTCGCTGCCCACGCCGCTGGCCATCGGCCTGGAGTTCCACCTAGCCGCGATCATCCCGGTGGTGCTGCTGGCGGTCGTGACCTGCGCCGAGTCGATTGGCGACATCGTCGGCACCACCGCCGGCGGCATGGATCGCGAGCCGACCCATCGGGAGCTCTCCGGGGGCGTGATGGCCGATGGCCTGGCCAGCGTCTTCGCCGCCGTCTTCAACGCCTTCCCGCAGATCAGCTTCAGCCAGAACGTCGGCATGGTGGCCCTGACCGGGGTGGTCAGCCGCTTCGTGGTGGCCATCGGCGGCGGTTTCCTGGTGCTCGCCGGCCTGCTGCCGAAGCTGGGCGGACTGATCTCGAGCATTCCCAACGCCGTGCTGGGCGGGGCGGTGCTGATCATGTTCGGCATGATCGCCAGCGCCGGCATCAAGATGCTGTCCCATATCGACTTCAACAAGCGCAACATGGTGATCATCGGCGTCTCGCTGTCCGCGGCCATCGGCCTGCCGGCCCAGGAGGGCCTCTACGCCGGCCTCTCCGAGAACGTCCAGGCGATCATCGAGTCCGGCCTGATCCCGGGCGCGATCGCGGCCATCGTCCTCAACCTGGTGCTGCCCAGGCACGAGCAGCCCTTCCGCGACGATGTCTGAGGCGTCGCTTGCCAACGACCGCCCCGCCCGGGGCGTTCATTGGCGGGGGCGCCTTTGCTCGCACGCCGTACCATCGCGGCTCGTCGAGCGTTAGGCTGAGGGCTTTGCCCCCGAGGAGTGTGACGATGCGAGACGAGGACGATGCCCCGGTGCTGCGCCACGAGGCCGACGGCGTGACCACCCTCACCCTGAACCGGCCGAAGCGCTTCAACGCCCTCTCCGAGGAGATGCTCGAGGCGCTGGCCGCGGCCATCGGCGCCCTTGCCGACGACACCAAGGTGCGCTGCGTGGTCATCGCCGCCCGGGGTCGAGCCTTCTGTGCCGGTCACGATCTCAAGCAGATGCGCGCCTCCCCCGACGAGGCCTATTACCAACGACTCTTCACCCGCTGCAGCGCGCTGATGCAGGCGATCGTCGCCCTGCCGGTGCCGGTAATCGCCCGGGTGCAGGGCATCGCCACCGCGGCGGGCTGTCAGCTGGTGGCCAGCTGCGACCTGGCCGTCGCCGCCCGCTCGGCACGCTTCGCCGTCTCGGGCATCAATGCCGGGCTGTTCTGCTCCACCCCGGCGGTGGCCCTCTCCCGCAACATCGGCCGCAAACGGGCCCTGGAGATGCTCTTCACCGGGGAGTTCATCGACGCCGACCAGGCGCGCGACTGGGGGCTGATCAACCGGGTGGCCGACGACGAGGCCCTCGACGAGTCGCTCGGCGAGCTCACCGCCAGCATCTGCGCCAAGAGCGCCGTGGCGGTGCGTACCGGCAAGGCGATGTTCCATCGTCAGCTCGCCCTGCCGCTGGACGAGGCATACGCCTATTCCGGCGAGGTGATGGCGCGCAACATGATGGCCGAGGATGCCGGCGAAGGGATCGACGCCTTCATCGAGAAGCGCCCGCCCCGCTGGCGACACCGCTGAAACCGGCGGCGTCATCGCCGGCGACCGGGCAGGTTGGAAACCATTTCCGAAGCGCGACATCGCCCCGCCGACTCGGTATCCTAGGCCGTTAAAGCATGTGACAGGAGAGATCGGGTGAGCGAAGGCAAGCGCAGGACGGCGGGACGTCCCGCCGGTTCAGGCAAGAGCACCAGCGGCCACAGCCAGTCGCTGGTGCGCGGGCTCAACCTGCTCGAGCGCCTGGCGGCGAGTCCCGGCGGTCTGGCCCTGTCGGAGCTGGCCGAGGAGGCGGATTTCGCCCCCTCCACCACCCACCGGCTGCTGCAGGCGCTGCAGAGTCAGGGGTTTGTCACCCAGGACAGCGAGCTCGGCGTCTGGAAGATCGACGTCAAGACCTTCCGTATCGGCAACAGCTTCCTCGAGGCGCGCGACTTCCTCGGCACCAGCCGGCCCTTCCTGCGCCGCCTCACGGCGCTGACCGGCGAGACCGCCAACCTCGGCGTGCGCGACGACGGCACGGCGGTGTTCCTGGCCCAGAGCGAATCGCCGCAGATGATGCGCATGATCACCCGGCTCGGCTCCCGGGCGCCGCTGCACGCCTCCGGCGTCGGCAAGGCCCTGATGGCCTGGCTGCCCGAGGACGAGCTCGAGCGCATCCTCGACGAGCGGGGCCTGACGCGGGTCACCGAGAACACCCTGCACACGCCCGAATCGCTGCGCGAGGGCATGGCCGAGATCCGTCGCCAGGGCTTCGCCTGCGACCGCGAGGAACACGCCATCGGCCTGCACTGCGTGGCCGCCTGCATCCACGACGAGCATGGCATCCCGCTGGCCGCCATCTCCGTCTCCGGACCGGTGGCGCGGATTCCCGAGGCGCGGCTACTCGAGCTCGGCCAGCTGGTCCGCGAGACCGCCGCCGAGATCACCGCGCGACTGGGCGGCCGGGTGCCGGAAGCCTGGTAACGCCTTGCGCCTCGACACCACGCCCGGCTTCGGACGGGCGTGCGTGTCCCGAGGCGTCGGAAGAGGGCTGAAGCCGTGCCCGCACGGCGTTACACTAGCGCCCGTCCCCCCTGCCGAGGCCGCCGTGATGTCCCACCTGCTCTCCATCGACTCCCTGTCCCGCGACGAGATCGACCACCTGATGCGCGTCGCCGCGCGCCTGGAACCCGTCGCCCAGCGGCGCAAGGTCACCCGGGTGCTAGAGGGCGCGGTGCTCGGCAACCTCTTCTTCGAGGCCAGCACCCGCACCCGCGTCAGCTTCCATACCGCCTTCTCGCGGCTCGGCGGCAGCGTCTGCGACACCACCGGCTTCACTTTCTCGTCCATGGCCAAGGGCGAGTCGCTCTACGACACCAGCCGCGTGATGAGCGGCTACTGCGACGCCATCGTGATGCGCCACCCGGAACAGGGCTCGGTGGCGGAGTTCGCCGCCGCGACGAAGGTGCCGGTGATCAACGCCGGCGACGGCCCCGGCGAGCATCCCAGCCAGGCGCTGCTGGACTTCTATACTATCGACAAGGAGTTCACCCTCCAGGGCAAGGCGCTCAGGGACGCCCATGTGCTGATGACCGGCGACCTGAAGTACGGGCGCACCGTGCACTCGCTGATCCGGCTGCTGGCGCGCTATGCGCCGATGCGCATCACCCTGGTGGCTCCCCCCGGGCTCGAGATGCCCCACCACCTGATCGAGCGCGTCAGCCGCCAGGGGCTCACCGTGGAGGTCCGTGAGAGCCTGGCCGGCGACTTCTCCGACGTCGACGTGGTCTACACCACCCGCATCCAGAAGGAGCGCTTCACCGCCGAGATGATCGAGGGCTTCAACCTCTCCCGGGACTTCACCGTGGATCGCGCCTTCTTGGACAGCCGCTGCGGCCCCACCACCATCGTCATGCACCCGCTGCCCCGGGACAGCCGTCCCGAGGCCAACGACCTGGACGTAGACCTCAACGGCGACCCGCGCCTGGCGATCTTCCGCCAGACCGACAACGGCATCCCGGTGCGCATGGCGATCTTCGCCACCCTGCTGAAGGTCGAGGAGCACATCGAGCGCGACCTGCGCGACGTGCCCTGGTTCGTGCCCCCGACCGTGGGCGTTGACGACGCCACCTTCTGAACGGCCTGCAGCTCACGGCCGATCGCCTATGCTGGGGTTGACGATCGGCGGCAGCCACGCCTGGAGGCGCAACACCGATGAACCTGAAGCGTGCGTACCTATTGCTGTGTGGCTTCTACACCCTGCTGATCCTGATCGGCGTCATCGCCCTGCTGATGGGCGGCGGGTCGCTGCTCGCCATGATCCAGCTGGGCGTGGGGACGATCGTGGTGATCGGGCTATGGGGATACTTCCTGGACAGGGGTTTCATGAACCCGCGGATGTGGCGCCCCCTGGCGGGGCTGCTGGCCCTGGGCATCGTAGTGCAGCTGCTTGCGGTCTTCACGGCGGACCTCTCCGGCACGGCACTGACCTGGACCCTCACCACGGCCATCTTCTCGGTACTGCCGATGATCTTCCTGTACCGCTACGGCCAACGTGACCAGCCGCTCTGGGCCTCACCGGAAGAGCTCGAGGGGGGGGAGGTGCTGGAAAGATTGCTCGAGGAGCAGCACGAGCTGAAGGTCGAGAAACAGGCCCAGGACAACCAGGCGACGGTCAGGCTCCGCAAGGCCGGCGATACCTACCTGGCCAGTGTCGAGCGCGAGCGGGAAGGATGCGTGGAGACCTTCGAGGAGCGCTTCCGCTGCCCGGCGACCCTGGCGTTCTTCATCGAGAAGTTCACCTGCATCTCGGTGGGCGACTTCGCCAGGAAGTACAGCGACGGTGGCCCCCGTCCGGCCTGATCGCCCGGCCTCAGGGCGGCGGCAGCCCCTCGGCGCGGGCGAACCAGCCCTCCAGGATCAGCACCGCGGCGATGCCGTCGACGCTCTCCTGCCGGTAGTTGCCGCGGTGGCCGCCCTCCCGGGCGATCGCCTTGGCCTCGCGGGTGGAACCGCGCTCGTCGACCATCTCGCAGGGCACGCCGAAGCGGCCATAGAGGCGCTTGCCGAACTTGCGCGCCCGAGTGCTCATGACCGACTCGCTGTCGTCCATGTTGAGCGGCAGCCCCACCACGAACAGGTCCGGGCGCCACTCGTCCACCAGCCGGGCCACCTCGGCCCAATCGGGGATGCCGTCACGGGCCGGCAGCGGCGCAAGCTCCCGGGCGCTGCCGAGCAGCTCGTTGCCCACCGCCACGCCGATGCGCCGGGTGCCGAAGTCGAAGGCCAGGATCAGGCGCGCGCCGGCGTCGGCCATCAGTTCGTCCCCGTCATCAGGAGTGCCCCGCCTCGCGGGTCATCAGGTTCAGGTCGATGCCGAGGATGCCTGCGGCGGCGCCCAGGCGCTGCTCCGGCGGCACCGAGAAGAGGATCTCGGCCTGCCCCTCGACGGTCAGCCAGGCGTTCTCCTTGAGCTCGTCCTCCAGCTGGCCGGCCTCCCAGCCGGCGCAGCCCAGGCAGACCAGGAACTCGTCGGGGCCACGGCCGTCGGCCAGCGCCTGGAGGATGTCCATGGAGGTGGTCAGGGCGATGTCCTCGGCGACCTGGATGCTGGAGTCCCAGGCGGCGCTGTCGCCGCGGTGCAGGATGAAGCCGCGATCCTTGTGGGTCGGGCCGCCGTAGTAGACCGGCGCCTGGCGATGAGGGCTCTCGTCGCCGCCCAGCTCCAGCTGCTCGAACAGGGCGTCCAGGGTCAACTCCAGTGGCCGATTGACGATCACACCCATGGTGCCGTTCTCGTCATGGTCGCAGAGATAGCTGAGGCTGCCGGCGAAATTGGGATCTTCCAGGTGCGGCATCGCCAGCAGGAAGTGGTGTTTCAAGCCGAAGTGTTGCACGGATTGCATGAGACTCCCCGGCGGACCTATTGCACGCCGTAATGATTGCCTTGGCCGAATCGCCAGACCCGCGTAATGGACAGGCTGTCCAGCTTGCCCATGCCCCGGTCGAAGGGCCGGTAGGGGGCGGCACCGTGCACCGTGTCCAGGGCCGCCTGGTCGAGTTCGGCGTGTCCCGAGGATTGTATCACCTCTGCCTGGCGAACCTGACCGTCGCGGCCGATGACCACCCGGATGCGCAGCTGGCCATCGAGCTCACGCGGCGCCGGGTGCACGCGGTTGCCGTAGTCCTCGACCCGGCGGGTCCAGTCGTCGATGTAGCGCGCCTCGGCGGCCTGCTGGGCGGCGGGGCGCCCCTCGCCCGGCTGCTCGCCGGCGTACTCCGGCGAGAGGCCCTGGTCGCGGATGCTGGCGGTGGCCTGGGCGAGCAGGTCGCGCCCCGAGGCCGACGGGGCCGCGGCCGCGGGCGGCGCCGAGCGCTCGGCCGACTGGGGGGCGCTGACGCGCGGCTCGGGGGTCGACGGCGCCTCGCGGGAGGCCTCGGCGGCCGGCGCCTCGCGGGCAAGCTCGGGCGCGGGGGCCTCGGCCTGCTGGGGCGCGGCCGGCGTGGCCGGGTCCACTTCGGGCTCGGCGGCCTGCCGCTCAGGCAGCGCCTCCATGGGCGCGGCGCGAGCCTCGGCCGGCGCCTGGGCCTGGGGCGAGCCGGCGGCGCGCTGAGCGGCCTCGGCGATCGCCTCGGCCTCCACGGGCGCCGGGGCCGGGCGACTCACCAGCACCACGTCGACGCTGGTGCGCTCCACGGGGGCCGGGGCGAACTGGCGGCTCGCCACCACCCCGATCACCACAAGGTGCAGCAGCAGTGCCAGCGACCAGGCCAGCCAGTGCCGGTGCGGCCGGGTCACCGGGGCATACTGGATCGGATCGCTGAGGGTGCTGGACATGGTCGCCGACCTCCCGGGTCAGCCCCGCTCGTCGAGGCGCCGTGCGATGGCATCCATCAGCAGGCCGGCGATGTCGGTGCCGCGCTGGTCGTCGATCTCGCGCACGCAGGTGGGGCTCGTGACGTTGATCTCGGTGATGTAGTCGCCGATCACGTCGAGGCCGACGAACATCAGCCCCTTCTCGCGGATCACCGGCTGCACCTGCTCGATCAGCCAGTGGTCGCGGGCGGTGAGTTCGCGGCTGACGCCGGTGCCGCCGGCGGCCAGGTTGCCACGAGTCTCGCCGGCCATGGGTACCCGGGCGAGGCCGTAGGGCACCGGTTCGCCGTCCACCAGCAGGATGCGGGTGTCGCCGTCCTTGATCTCGGGGATGTAGCGCTGGGCCATGATCTGGCGCTGGCCGCGCTCGCTCAGCATCTCGATGATGGCGCCAATGTTGCGGCCCTCGGGGCGCACATGGAAGATCCCGGTGCCGCCCATGCCGTCCAGCGGCTTGAAGATCACGTCGCCGTGCTCGGCATGGAAAGCGCGCAGCACGGCCTCGTCGCAGGAGACCACGGTCGGGGTGCAGCACTGGGGGAACTGCTGAGCGAAGAGCTTCTCGTTGCACTCCAGGAGCGCCTGGGTGGGGTTGACCACCAGCACGCCCTCACGCTCGGCGAAGCCCAGCAGGTAGACGGCGTTGAGGAAGTGGCCGTCGACCGGCGGGTCCTTGCGCATCAGGATGACGTCAAGCTCGCCCAGGGGCCCCACCTCGGGCTCGCCCAGGTCGTACCAGTGCGCGGGATCGCGGTGCACGTGAAGATCGCACATCCGACCGAAGGCACGCCCCTCGCGCAGGAAGAGGTCCTCCTGCTCCAGGTAGTGCAGCGAGGCGCCACGATCCTGGGCGGCCCACAGCATGGCCAGGCTGGTGTCCTTCTTGTAGGTGAGGTCGGCGATGGGATCCATCACCACGCCGATCTTCAGCGCGCGTTCGCTCATGGCGTCGTGTTTCCAGTCGGAGTTTGAATGCGGTCAGTATGCCGCAGCGGCCAGCGACGCACCAAGCTGGAGGGTGCTGCGGCATGCGCGGTACGGTACAGAACGCTCGGAGCTGATCCGGCGACAGGCCCCGGGGTGCCGGACCATCGAGGAGGCGCTGTGAACCCTTCCCTGGGCGCTACCGACGCCATCCATGGCGTAGGACCCCCCTCTTCGACCTGTCCCCGGCGCCCCTCGTCAGATACATCTGCGATTATCCAGACTGGCCACCCCTGGTCCTCGGGCCTCCCCTTCAGCCCGTCCCCGGCGCCCCTCGCTATACGCGCTGCCCCAACGGGCTAGTCCGTGCTCGGCGCCAGCCGGATGCCGCCGGGCTCCAGGAGGATGCGCCGCTGCTTGTAGAGCCGCCCGATGGCCTGCTTGAAGGCGTTCTTGCTCACTCCCAGACGCGCCTTGATCTCCCCCGCGTCGCTCTTGTCGCCCAGCGGCAGGTAGCCGCCGCTCTCGCGCAGCGCCTTGAGCACCTGCTCGCCGACCACGTCGAGGCGCGCCGGCCCCGGCGGCAGCAGCGACAGGTCCAGGCGCCCGTCGTCGCGCAGGCGCTTCACGTAGCCGGCAAGCCGCTGGCCACGGCGCAGCGGCCGGTTCACGTCGTCGCGGTAGAGCAGGCCCCAGAAGCGCTGATCGACCACCACCTTGTAGCCCAGGTCGGTCTGATCGGCGATCACCAGCGCCACCTCGTCGCCCGCCGCCAAGCCCTCGGCCTCGTCGGCCAGGAAGCGGTCGAGGCGCTGGGAGGCGACCGGCCGACCCTGCTGATCCTCGTAGATCATCACCAGCACCCGCCGGCCCACGCTGGGACGGAAGCGCTGCTCGCCGTAGGGTAGCAGCAGGTCGCGGGGGTGCCCCCAGTCGAGGAAGGCACCCGTCTCGTTGACGGTGACCACCTCGAGGTAGACCACCTCGCCGACGGCGGCCCGGGGCGCGCGATGGCGCCGCGGCGCGGCGGCGGGCGGGGCAGAGGAGCGCGGCGAGCGGCGGTCTCGGGAATCGGGCATGGCGGGCGTCCGGTAAAGAGTGGGGAGCGGGAAGGCGTGGGAAGCCAGGGAGAGAGGATAGCCGAGCGGGGCTCAGAGGTCGCCGAAGCGGGCCTGCAGCAGCGATAGCGCCACCACCGGCGCGGTCTCGGTGCGCAGCACGCGCGGCCCCAGGGAGAGCGGGTCGAAGCCGGCGGACCGCGCGGCCTCGACCTCGGCCTCGGCGAGTCCGCCTTCCGGGCCGATCAGCACGGCGGCGCTGGCGGGCGCCTCGGCCTCGGCCAGGGCACCGGCGGTGCCGGGATGCAGCACCAGGCGCAGCGCCTCATCGCGGGCAGCGAGCCAGTCGACCAGGCCCATCGGGGCATGCACCGGCGGCAGGGTCGCGCGGCCGCACTGCTCGCAGGCGCTGGCGGCCACGGACTGCCAGTGAGCGAGCTTCTTGGCCGCCCGCTCGCCCTTGAGCCTCACGTCGCCGTGCTCGGTGTAGAGCGGGGTAATGGTCGCCACGCCGAGTTCGACCGCCTTCTGGATGGCGTAGTCCATGCGATCCCCCTTGGAGATCGCCTGGCCAAGATGCACCGCCAGCGGCGACTCGCGGTGACCCGGTTCGACGGCCTCGATGCGCGCCAGTACCCGCTTGCGGGTAGCCTCGACGATCACCGCCCGAGCCTCCAGGCCGGCGCCGTCGAAGAGGCGCAGCTCGGCCCCCTCGGCCAGACGCAGCACCCGCGCCACGTGACGGGCCGGCCCCTCGGGCAGAACGACGTCGCCGCCAACGGGAAAGTCGGCGGCGACGTGGATGCGCGGCGCCTTCACGGGCGGCCCTTACTCATCAGGATCGGCACCGGCTTACTGGGTCGCCTGCTCGCCGGAGGCCTGGGCCTGCTCGGCCTCACGCTTCTTCTTCTGGGCGTAGATCGCCTCGAAGTTGACCGGCGCCAGCATCAGCGGCGGGAAGCCGCCACGGTTGACCAGGCTGTCGATGCACTCGCGGGCATAGGGGAACAGCACGTTGGGGCAGAAGGCGCCCAGGGTGTGGTCGAGCTGCTGCCCCTCGAGGCCGCCGATGCGAAACAGGCCGGCCTGCTCGATCTCGGCCAGGAAGGAGGTGGTGCCCTCCTCGCTGTGAGTGACCTGGGCGGTGACCTTGATCACCACCTCGAAGAGGTCTTCGCCGACCTGCTGGTGGGTGGTGTTCAGGTCCAGGCCGACCTTGGGCTTGAACGGCTGCTGGAAGATCGCCGGTGAGTTGGGCGCCTCGAAGGAGAGGTCCTTGACGTAGATGCGCTGCAGGGCGAACTGCAGCTGCGGCTTGTCCTGCTGGCCCGACGCCTGACCATCGGCGCCGGCGTTCTGGTTGTTCTCTTCCGCCATGGGAAAGGTCCTTTGTCCGGTGTAAATATCGGGTGAACGGGTCCGGGTGATGCGGGGTGTCGCCTATTTCTTGACGACCAGGTCTACTTCTTGACGACCGGCAGACCATCCGCCTGCCACTGGGCCATGCCGCCCTTGAGCTTCAGCACGCGCTCGAAACCCGCCTTGGTGAGCTTGGCCTGAGCGACGCCGGCGCTCTGGCCGTGCTTGCAGGCCACGATGATCGGCTTGCCCTTGAACTTCTCGAGCTCGCGCAGGCGCTCGTCGAGCTTGCTCTGCGGAATGTTGCGCGCCCCGGCGATATGACCCGCCTTGAAGTCATTGGCCTCGCGAAGGTCGAGCACCACGGCGTCCTCGCGGTTGACCAGCTGGGTGGCCTCGCTGGAGGTCACGCCTCCGGCGCTGCTGTTGCGGACCTCGTAGACGAGCCAGGCGATCAACACCACCAGGAAGGCCCCCACCAGCAGGGGATGATTCTGCACGAATTCGAACAGCTGATCGATCATGGGTTCGGCTAACTCTTTATCGGGTACACGGTGAACGGGGCCGGCCAATCGCGGCGGCGCCCAGTATACACAAAGCCGCGGCGTGCCGCGGCCCGGGTGCCGGCCAAAATGACGTCCGACGGTGCCGTGCGATATGATGCCGCAAGCAGATGCAAGTCGCGACCCTGGTCGCCCCGCAGGCCGGACGCGACCCCGACTAAGAGGCCCTCCCCCATGACCGACCCCCGTACCCCGCGCCCGGTAGCCCTGATCATTCTCGACGGCTACGGCCACAACGCGTCGCCCGACGACAACGCCATCCTCGCCGCCCGTACCCCGGTGATGGACCGCCTGTGGCAGGAGCAGCCCCATAGCCTGATCCATACCGACGGTCGCTACGTGGGCCTACCGGATGGCCAGATGGGCAACTCCGAGGTCGGCCACATGAACCTGGGCGCCGGGCGCGTCGTCTACCAGGACTTCACGCGCATCACCAAGGCCGTCGAGGAGGGCGAACTGGACGCCATCGCCGCCCTGACCGCGCCGATCGATGCCGCCGTGGCCGCGGGTCAGGCCGTGCACCTGCTGGGCCTGCTCTCGCCGGGCGGCGTGCACAGCCACGAGGACCACATCCTGGCCATGGCCGAGCTGGCCGCCCGCCGCGGGGCCCGGCGCATCTATGTCCACGCCTTCCTCGATGGCCGTGATACGGCACCGAAGAGCGCCCTGGGCTCGCTTGAGCGCACCAACGCACGCCTCGCCGAGCTGGTGGGCGCTGAACACGGTTTCGTGGCCTCGATCATCGGCCGCTACTTCGCCATGGACCGCGACAACCGTTGGGATCGCGTCGAGCAGGCCTACCACCTGATCACCGAGGGCACGGGCGAGTTCACGGCGAAAACCGCCGAGCAGGGCCTCGAGCAGGCCTACGCCCGTGGCGAGACCGACGAGTTCGTCACCGCCACCAGCATCCGCCCCGCCGGCGCGCCGGTGGCCATGGCCGACGGCGATGCCGGCATCTTCATGAACTTCCGCTCCGACCGCGCCCGGGAGCTGACCCGCGCCTTCGTCGAGGACGGCTTCGAGGGCTTCGAGCGCCGCGTACGGCCGTCGCTCGCCGCCGAGGGCCTGGTGATGCTGACGCAGTATGCTGCCGACATCCCGGCCCCGGCCGCGTTCCCCCCGGCGGAGCTCGTCAACACCTTGGGCGAGGTGATGGAAAAGCGCGACCTCACCCAGCTGCGTATCGCCGAGACGGAGAAGTACGCCCACGTCACCTTCTTCTTCTCCGGCGGGCGTGAAGCGGAGTACCGGGGCGAGACCCGGGTGCTGGTGCCCTCCCCCCAAGAGGTGAAGACCTACGACGAGAAGCCCGAGATGAGTGCCGTGGAGGTCACCGACCGCCTGGTGGAGGCGATCGAGGGCGGCCAGTACGACCTGATCGTCTGCAACTATGCCAACGGCGACATGGTCGGCCACACCGGCAAGTTCGACGCCGCCGTCCAGGCCATCGAGGCCGTGGACGCCTGCGTCGGCCGAGTGGTGGAGGCGATCCAGCGCGTCGGCGGCGCCTGCCTGGTGACCGCCGATCACGGCAACGCCGAGCAGATGATCCACCCCGAGACCGGCGCGCCCCAGACCGCCCACACCACCTTCGACGTGCCGCTGATCTATGTCGGGCCGCGCCCGGTGCGCCTGCTCGACGACGGTCGGCTGTGCGACATCGCCCCGACCCTGCTGACCCTGATGAACCAGCCGGTGCCCGAAGAGATGACCGGCCGAGTGCTGATCGAGGCCGAGTGAGCCGGGGCCCGGAGCGCCAGGGAGTGGCGATGCGGCGGTCGACGCCGAGAGGGCTAGACGGCCTGGCCACTGCCCTGGGGCTGGGCCTTGTCCTGACGCTGGGTCTGGCCTCGCCGCTTCTCGCCGCGCCCTCCGAGCGCGAGGCCCAGGCGCGCCTCGACGCCCTGGGCGAGGAGCTCAAGGAAGTCTCCGCGCAGCTCTCTACCACCCGGGAAGCCCGCGACGAGGCGAGTAAGGCGCTGCGCGAGGTCGAGACGGCGCTAGCCGAGACCCATCGCCACCTCGACGCCCTGCAGGTCGAGCGTCGTGCCCTGAACGACGAGATCGCCGACCTCGAGGCCCGGCGCGAGCGCCTGGCCGGCGAGCGACGCGAGCAGCTCGAATCACTCGAGGTCCAGCTCGACGCCTTCTACCGCCTGGGCCTTACGCCCCAGCTCAAGCTGCTGCTCAACCAGGACGACCCGGCCCGGCTCGATCGCCTGCAGCACTACCTCAACCGCCTGGCTCGGGCCCGCCACAAGCGCCTCGATCGTATCGAGCGCTTAGAGAGCGAGCTCGACGACACGCGCCAGGCCCTGGCCGAGCGTGGCGAGCGGCTGGAAACCGTGACGGTACGCCTTAACGAGCGCAGTGCCACGCTGGCCGAGCAGAGCGCCGAGCGCACCGCGCTGGTGGCGAAACTGGACGAGCGCTTCGCCAGCGAGCAGGCCCGGCTGGCGACCCTCGCCCAGGACCGCGCCCATGCCGAACGCACCCTGCGCGAGGTGCAGAAGCGGCTGGCCAGCATGGAGCGCCCGCCCCCCTCCACCGCCATTGACGAGACCCGCGGCGCGCTGCCCTGGCCGGTGCAGGGCACCATCGCCTCTTCCTTTCGCGACGGCGAGGGTGTGCACCTCAACGGCCTGGTGATCCGCGCCGCCGAGGGCACCCCGGTCAAGGCCGTGCATCCGGGCAGGGTGGTCTTCGCCGACTGGATGCGCGGCTTCGGCAACCTGCTGATCGTCGATCACGGCGACCGGGTGATGACCCTGCACGCTCACCTGCAGCGCTTCTCCGCCGGCGTGGGGAGCGCGGTCTCCCGCGGCGACGCCCTGGGCGCCGTGGGGGCCAGCGGCGGCCAGGGCCAGCCGGGGCTCTACTTCGAGGTCCGCCGCAACGGCCAGCCCATCGACCCGCGGGGCTGGATCGCCAGCCGGCCCTGAGCCGGCAACAAGCCTCCGCGACACAGCGCGGCGGCGCGGGATCGAAAGCGCCGATGGCCCCAGAGGCGATCGCCCCGAGAGCCCCGACTATTCCATCGACGCCGGGCCGCGAGCTATGCTGGGTCGCCCGCCCCGAAACCGCGAGAGTCTGCATGCCCCTACGTCCCGCCGCACTGCCTACCGTGATGCGCCGCCTGGTGTCGGTGCTGCTGCCGATCGCCCTGCTGGTTCTTGCCCCGCTGCCCGTCGCCGCTCAGGAAGCGCCGGGGGCCGACGATGACCTGCCGGTGGCCGAGATCCAGGCCTTCGCCGAGGTGTTCGAGCGCATCAAGCGTGCCTACGTGGAGGAGGTCGAGGACGCGGACCTGCTGCGCAACGCCATGCGCGGCATGCTCAGCGAGCTCGACCCCCACTCCGCCTACCTGGACAGCGAGGAGTTCGAGAGCCTGCGCGAGTCCACCCAGGGCGAGTTCGGCGGCGTGGGCATCGAGGTGGGCATGGAGGAGGGCCAGCTGACGGTGATCACGCCGATCGACGACACCCCGGCCTCCCGAGCCGGCCTGCGCTCCCGGGACCGGATCCTGCGCATCGACGACACCCCCACCGATCGGCTCTCGCTGCAGGAGGCGGTCAACCTGATGCGCGGCGAACCGGGCACCCAGCTGCGACTGACCATCCTCCACCAGGACGCCAACGCGCCGCTGGAGGTCACCCTGACCCGCGAGATCATCCGCACCCAGAGCGTGAAGCACGAGCTGCTGGAACCCGGCTACGGCTACCTGCGCGTCAGCCAGTTCCAGAGCCGCACCGGCCAGCAGGTCGACGATGCCCTGGAAAGCCTGGAACAGGACGGGCCCCTCGACGGTCTGGTGCTCGACCTGCGCAACAACCCCGGCGGGGTGCTGCAGGCGGCGGTGGACGTGGCCGACGCCTTTCTCGACAGCGGGCTGATCGTCTACACCGAAGGGCGCCTGGCCGACAGCGCGATGCGCTTCTCCGCGGGTCGCGAGACCGCGGCGCCCGAGGTGCCCCTGGTGGTGCTGATCAACGGCGGCAGCGCCTCGGCGGCGGAGATCGTCGCCGGCGCCCTGCAGGACCAGCGCCGCGGCGTGGTGATGGGCACCCAGAGCTTCGGCAAGGGCTCGGTGCAGCAGATCATGTCGCTGGGCAACGATGAAGGCCTCAAGCTGACCACGGCACTCTACTTCACCCCCGACGGCCGCTCGATTCAGGCCCAGGGCATCGAGCCCGACGTCGAGGTGATCCGCGGCCGCCTGGAGGTCGCCGAGAGCAGCCGCCTGGACGTGCGCGAGGCGGACCTCGAGGGCCACCTGGGCGCCTCGGAAGACCCGCGGGAGCGCAGCGAGATGAGCCAGCGGCTGCGCGAGGATTACCAGCTCGGCGAGGCCCTGAATCTGCTCAAGGCGCTCAACGTGCTTAGCCGGCGTCTCGACGGCTGAGCGGGCGACAGGAGGCGGGCAGCCGGCCGCGATGGCCGGTGGCCTGCTGCATCAGCAGCCGCTTGAGCGGCCCGATCCGATCCACCCCGGAGAGCCCCAGGTTGCGCGCCAGAGTCAGGGCCGGATGGCGCGCCCCGAACAGCAGGCGAAAGCCGTCCATCAGCGCCAGCATGGCGGCGTTGTCGCCGCGACGCCGACGGGCATAGCGGGCCAGCACCGACGCGGCGCCCGGCGAGAGCCCCCGCCGACGCCCCTCGACCACCTCCTCGGCCAGCACCGCGGCATCCATCAGCCCCAGATTCACCCCCTGGCCCGCCAGGGGGTGAATGCTGTGCGCCGCATCGCCCACCAGGGCGAAACCCGGGCGCACGTAGTGTTCGGCGTGGCGCTGGATGAGCGGCACCGCCAGGGCCCGGTCGACCACCGTCACCCCTCCGAGGCGATGCTCGATGGCCGCGCCCAGCGCCCGACCGAGTGCGTCCGCGGACAGCCCCGTCAGGTGCTCGGCTTCCTCCGGCGTCGTCGACCAGACGATGGAGCAATGGCGAGCGTTGCCCTCGACGCAGAGCGGCAGGAAGGCCAGTGGCCCCGTCGACAGGAAGACCTGACGCGCCACGCCGCCGTGCTCGCGCGCCGTGCGCACCGTGGTGACCACCGCCACCTGGCCGGTATCGCGCTCGCGGGTCTCGATGCCGGCCCGCTCACGCAGCGGCGAGCGTGCCCCGTCCGCGGCCACGACCAGCGGCGCCTGGAGCCGCTCGCCCCCCTCCAGTATCACCGTGCGCGGCTCGTCCTTGTCCTCGGCCCCGGCCTCGAGCTCGGCCACCCGGGCACCGAAGCGCACGGTCACAGAAGGCAGCGCGGCCAGGCGCGCCTCCAGGGCCGCCAGGGTCACGTCGTTCTCGACGATATGCCCAAGCAGCGGAACCCCGGCCTGCTCCGCGGAGAAGTTCACCTCCCCGCTGCCCTCGCCGTCCCATACCTGCATGAAGCGATAGGGACTGACGCGGCGCGCGGCCATCGCCGGCCAGGCGCCCAGCCCCTCGAGCAGCTGGCGGGAGACCGGGGTCAGGGCGCTGACCCGCATGGAGGGCGCCCCCCTGCCCGCGGCCTCCTGGTCGAGCGGCGCCTCGCGGGCGTCCAGCAGGGTCACCGAGAGCCCGGCCCGACCCAGCAGGCAGGCCAGGGTAGCGCCCACCATGCCGCCGCCGACGATGATGGCCTCGAACGCCTCTGGCGGGGCTTGCGGTTCTGAACTCATGGCGTCTGCTCCTCGTGGTGGCCCGGATGGCCATGCCGTCTATTCATCGTGTTCGTTGCAGCCTCTTATCGTTCCAGCCGCTATCTTTCCAGTCCCATGGCCCGCCGCGCCAGGGTACGGCGCAGCGGCCCCACCAGGTTCAGCCCGACGAGCCCGGCCGCCCGGGCATGGGAGAGCACGGGGTGGTCGAGGCCGAAGAGCCGGATCAGGCCGTCGCTGAAGCGGATGACGTCCTGGCGATCGCCGTCGCGGCGCGCCTCGAAGTCCTGCAGCACCGCCGCGCTCCCCGGCGCCTCGCCCCGCTCGCCACCGGCCTCGATGGCCGCCACCAGGTCCATCACCCCGCGCAGCGCCAGGTTGAACCCCTGACCGGCCACCGGGTGCAGCGAGTGGGCCGCGTTGCCGAGCACGGCCAGCCCCGAACGCACCGTTTCCCGCGCCGTGACCAGCGAGAGCGGGTAGGCGTGACGACGCCCGACCCGACGGAAATGCCCGACACGATCGCCGAAGGCACGCTGCAGCTCGGCCAGGAAGTCGCCATCGGAAAGCGACAGCCGCCGCGCCTCCTCGCCGCGCGCGTGGGTCCAGACCAGCTCCATGGCCTGCCCCGGGAGGGGCAGCAGGGCGATGGGGCCCTCGGTGGTAAAGCGCTCATAGGCGATGCCGTCATGTGGCCGGCTAACCTCGACGCTGGCGATCAGCGCCACCTGGTCGTAAGGCCGTTCGCGGCTCTCGATCCCCAGGCGCGCCTTGAGCCCCGAACGCCCGCCGTCGGCGAGCACCGTCAGGCCGGCCTCCAGCTCGCTGCCGTCCGAGAGCGTGAGTCGATGCCCCTCGGCGACGGGCTCGATCGCCTCCACGCTCGCCGGGCAGTACCAGTCCACCGGCAGCTCGCCCAGCCGACCGTGCAGGGCACGGCCCATCCAGGCATTGGGCACCACGTGACCCAGCGCCTCGACGCCGAGCTCCGCGGCGCGCAGCCGGGTCACGCCCAGCCGGCCCCGCTCGCTGACGTGGATGGTGCGAATCGGCGCCGCCTGCTCGGCCATCGCCTCCCAGACGCCCAGGTGCTCGAAGTGCCGGGCCGAGCCGCAGGCGATCGCGCTGGCCCGGGCATCGAAGCTCGGCTGCCAGGGCTCGGCCAGCTGGCGATCCAGCGGCGCCGGCTCGATCACCGCGACCCTGAGCCCCATCCGCTCGACCTGCGCGGCCAGGGCACAGCCCAGGCTGGCCCCCACCAGGCCGCCGCCGATGATGGCGATATCGACCCGATCGCCCTTTTTTTCCTCTACACCCTCTACACCCTCTACCCGCGTTTCCCGCGTCGACGTCATGGCTACCGCCTCTTTATTTCATAACGTACATTACATAATTGCATCGACACCCTCTCGCCGACTGATCACTCGGTGACCATCAGGGCCTCGATCTCCGCCACCCGCTTGGGCACGGCCGAGGTCAGCACCTCGTGCCCCTCGGGGGTGACCGCCAGGTCGTCCTCGATGCGAATGCCGATCCCCCGAAAGGCCTCGGGCAGGTCGTCGTCGGCGGGCACGTAGAGCCCGGGCTCCACGGTGAGCACCATGCCGGGACACAGGGCCCGCGGTTCGCCCTCGCGGCGATAGGCGCCGACGTCGTGCACGTCGAGGCCCAGCCAGTGGGAGGTCGAGTGCAGATAGAAGCGCCGGTAGCTGCCGTCGTCGATGCACGCCTGGACGTCGCCCGCCAGGAGTCCCAGCTCGACCAGCCCGGCGGTGAGGTCGTGCACCACGCCCGCGTGGATCGACGCCAGGGTAGTACCGGGGCGCACCGTCGCGATGGCGCGCTCCTGGGCCGCCAACACCACCTCGTAGAGGGCCCGCTGGGCCGCCGTGAAGCGGCCGTTCACCGGGAAGGTACGGGTGATATCGCCGGCATAGAGGTCGAACTCGGCGCCGGCATCGATCAGCACCAGCTCCCCGTCCCGCAGGGGGGCGTGATTCTCGATGTAGTGCAGCACACAGGCATTGGGGCCGCCACCGACGATGCTGGCGTAGGCCGGCCCACTACCGCCCTGCCAGCGAAACTCGTGCTCGAGCTCCGCCTGCAGCTGATACTCGGCCAGCCCCGGGCGACAGGCCCGCATGGCGCGCGCGTGGGCTCGGGCGGAGATCTCCCCGGCATGCCGCATCAGCGCGAGCTCCGTGGCGCTCTTGATCAGGCGCTGCTCGTGGATCAGCGCGCTGACATCGGCGAAGGCGGTCGGGGCCTGCGCCCCGCGGCGAGCGCGATCAGAAAGCTCGCCGCGCAGCTCCTCGGCAAGCGCCAGGGCGCCGGCATCGTCCAGCGGCAGGTAGAGCACCTGGCGGCCCTCCAGCAGCGTGGCCAGGCGCTCGTCGCGCTCGGCATTCTCGAAGGCCTGGTCGAGGCCGTGGTCGCGCACCGCGCCCTCGGCGCCCAGGCGCATGCCGGTCCAGGTCTCCATCGCCGGGTCGCGATCCTGGCAGAACAGCACGCTCTCGCCCTCCTCGCGGCCGGGCAGCAGCACCAGCAGCGCCTCCGGCTCGGGGAAGCCGGTCAGGTAGTGGAAGTCGCTGTCCTGGCGGAAGGGAAACTCGCTGTCGCGCGAGCGGGTGACCAGCGCGGCGCCGGGCAGCAGCACGGCGCTGCCAACGGGCAGCTGCGCCATCAGGGCGCCGCGCCGGGCACGGTATTCGTCGAGGGAGATCGGCGCGGGGCGGGGCAGGTTCACGGGGGGCATCGCGGCTCCTGGGTGGCGGGATGGGGCCATCGGCTCAATGGTGGGTCGGCTCGTCGACCTGCTCGACCTGGGGCTTGCCGGGATGCTGCTCGGTGTAGAGCAGCATGGCCGCCATACGCGCATGCTCGGTGAGGGCGAAGAGGTCATTCTCGTTCTCGGCGCTGTCCTCGATGTCGGTCTCGATGGCGGTCAGGCCGGCGAGATCCTCCAGGGCCTCGCGCAGGGCCGGCGACCAGTCGCGGCGCGGCGCGTCGCCGGCATCGGCCACCACCTCGAGGAAGCCGAGGGTCCACTCCTGCAGGCCCTGAGCCCGCTCGGTCAGCGAGAACAGCTCGTCGGGCAACAGCGGCTCGAGGTTGAGATCGGCCGCCGACAGTGCCTCGAGGGCCTGGCGCCGCCAGCCCAGCAGGCGCTCGGCGCTGGCCTCGTCGCGCGGCTGCTCGACGCTCAGGCTCAGGCAGACCTCCTCCAGCCAGGCCTCGGGGGTGATGTCGTGCAGGGCGAGGGAGGCGCAGAGGCGACCGTCGAGGAAGGCCGGCGACTGCATGCTGCCGTGCAGCAGGAAGGTGTCGGCGATGGTCGAGAAGTCCTGGCGCTCATTGATCAGTGACATGGCAAGTTCCGCTGATGGAGCCGGCGCGCGCGTTGACCGCCCGCAAACGGCTCTCTTATAGTGACTGGGTTTCGCTTCAGGCCTTGATGTTAACGCATCGACCCTGCATGACGCGCACCCGTGCGCCCCCTATGCCACTGGCCCTTGCCGGAGCCTGCCATGACCGAGCCGACACGGCCGACCACCGAGATCACCCTCCTGGAGCGTCCCTACTCCATCGCCTGCCCGCCGGAGGAGCAGGACAAGCTCGAGCGGGCCGCCCGCTACCTCGATCGCGCCATGCAGGGCATCCACGCCCAGGGCCGGGTGGTCGACCGCGAGAGGATCGCCATCATGGCGGCCCTCAACATCGCCCATGAACTGCTCGAGACCCTCGACGACCAGCGTGCCGGCGAAGAGAACCTCAACGCGCTCACCGCCCGCCTCGAGAAGGCGCTGGACGCCGTCCCCACCCGCTGAGCGGGCACGCAATTGCCCCTTTGGCCCGGCCCCAGCCTCTGGTAGGATGAAGAAGTTCCCTGGGGTGTTGGCCAGTCGTTATAGTCCCTCGAGCCTATGCGCAGTACCCAGGGGGCCAAAGCTAGCCGAACCCGTGTGCACGTCCGTGCGTCGGAAAGCCTGACGGTTCGGCTGCGGCCACCCACCTTGAACCACTGGGTTCAAGGGCCAGAACGACAGCGGCACTCTGGGGAACTCTGATCCGACATGATCGCCATGCAGGATACCGCCGCACCCACCCCCTCCGACGATGATCGTCGCCGGCTGAGACGCGAACTGCGTCGCCGCCGACGCGAGCTGTCGCCCCGAGAGCGCCGCGAGGCCTCCGAGCGACTCTGCAGGCGCCTGCGCCGCCTCCCCGAACTCCAGCGCGCCCGCCGCGTGGCCCTCTACCTGCCCAACGACGGCGAGATCGATCCCACCCCGCTGATCGACTGGCTCGAGCGCCGCGGCAGCCGCGCCTACCTGCCGGTCCTGAAGCCGCTCTGTGACAACCAGCTGTGGTTCGTGCACTACCATGCCGGCACGCCCATGGTGGCCAACCGCTACGGCATCCCCGAACCCCAGACCCGCCACGGGGCGCACCGCGCCCGGCGCACGCCGACCTGGGCGCTGGACCTGATCCTGCTGCCGCTGGTGGGCTTCGACGAGCTGGGCCAGCGCATCGGCATGGGCGGGGGCTTCTACGACCGCACCCTGGCCTTCACCCGTCGCCCGGGGCCTCGCCCGCGGCTGATCGGCCTGGCCCACGAGGCGCAGCGGGTGGCGCGCCTGCCGGCGGCGCCCTGGGACGTGCCGCTGGATGCCATCGCCACCGACGCCCGACTGATTCGTCCCTGAGGCTTTCCTGATACGGCCACCAGGACCACGCGCCGCACTCGCCAGGGGGCAGAAACGACGACGGCCGATGCCATCGCATCGGCCGTCGTCATCCGGCGGGGTCGGGCAGGGCGATGGCCGCCGTCCTGCGGTGGCCTCAGCCGCCCGCCAGCGCCTGGGCATAGCCGGTGGCCACGATCCCGATGCCGAAGACCAGCACCAGTGCCATGACCAGATCGGGCTTGCGCTTCATTGTGAAGGACTCCATGGGAGACGGGACCGCGTGGGTCCGGTGTGAAGATGATGGTGGCGTCACCACGGCGGTGATAACACCGCGATGACTATAGAGCCTCGTGCTTACGCATGACAACAGGCAGTCTCAGTACGTTACATATCTAAACACTTGCATGACCGAGACTACAGGGTGAGTCAGTGCTCACTCTAGGCCCTGTCTCGAAGCCCTCTCGCGTCCCCACGGCGACGCGATCCTCAGGCCATGAAGAGCCGGTAGGCCGGGTTGTCACTCTCCTTCCAGTAGCGGTAGCCGATCTCGTCGAAGTAGCCCTCGACGTGGCGGCGATCGCCATTGGGCACCTGCATGCCGACCAGCACCCGGCCGTAGGCCGCGCCGTGGTTGCGGTAGTGGAACAGCGAGATGTTCCAGTCCTGGGGCAGGTGGGTGAGGAAGTTCATCAGCGCGCCGGGGCGCTCCGGGAACTCGAAGCGATAGACCTCTTCCTCGAAGTGCTCCTTGGGACGGCCGCCGCCCAGGTGACGGATGTGCAGCTTGGCCAGCTCGTTGTCGGTGAGGTCCTCCACCGGGTAGCCGGCGTCGCGGAGCCGGTCGATGACCGCCTGGCGGTCCTCGCCGCCGGGCTTCACCTGCACGCCGACGAAGATGTGGGCCTGCTCGGGCTCGGCGTAGCGATAGTTGAACTCGGTGACCATGCGCTTGCCGATGGTGCGGCAGAACTTCTTGAAGCTGCCCGGCTTCTCGGGGATGGTCACGGCGAGGATCGCCTCGCGCTGCTCGCCGAGCTCGGTGCGCTCGGCGATGTGCTGCAGGCGATCGAAGTTGGTGTTGGCCCCGGAGTTGATGCAGATGAGGGTCTCGTTCTCGGCGCCGGTCTGCTGAATGTACTTCTTCAGCCCGGCCAGCGACAGCGCGCCGGAGGTCTCGGAGACCGCCCGGGTATCCTCGAAGATGTCCTTCACCGCCGCGCACATCTCGTCGGTGTTGACGGTGATGACGTCGTCCACCAGGCCGCGCATCACGGCGAAGGGCGCCTCGCCGATCTGCGCCACGGCGACCCCCTCGGCGAACACCCCGACCTGGTCCAGCACTACGCGCTCGCCCGCCGCCAGCGCCGCCTTGAGGCAGGCGCTGTCCTCGGACTCCACGCCGATCACCTTGATCTCGGGCCGCAAGTACTTGATGTAGGCCGCCATGCCGGCGATCAGACCGCCGCCGCCGACCGGCACGAAGATGGCATCGATGGGGCCACTGTGCTGGCGAAGGATCTCCACGGCGATGGTACCCTGCCCCGCGATGACGTCGAGGTCATCGAAGGGCGGGATGTAGGTGTAGCCGTGCTCGGCGATCAGCTCCTGGGCATGCGCCGCCGCCTCGGCGAAGGCATCACCCTTGAGCACCACCTTCGCGCCCCGGGCCCGTACCGCGGCCACCTTGATCTCCGGGGTGATGCGCGGCATGACGATCACCGCCTTGACGCCCATCAGCTTCGCCGCCATGGCCAGGCCCTGGGCATGGTTGCCCGCCGAGGCGGCGATCACGCCCTTGGCCTTCTGCGCCTCGTCGAGTTGGGCCATCTTGTTGTAGGCCCCGCGGATCTTGAAGGAGTAGACCGGCTGGAGGTCCTCGCGCTTGATCAGGATCTGGTTGTTGAAACGACGGGAAAGCAAGGGGGCCGGCGAGATGGGGGTCTCCCGGGCGGCCTCGTAGACCCGGGCATTGAGAATCTTCTTGACGGTAGCTTCGAGCATCCTGATATCCCAGAAGTGACGCGAGGAGCACCGTGACCGGCGCCGCGAGGAACCCTTATTGGTAGCATTCCGGCGGCCGTGGCGTCCAGCATCCTTCGGCGCCATGGCCTATAATGGCGCCGCATTCGCCACCCACCAGATAGCGAGCACGACATGACCCAGGACGAACTCAAGGACGCCGTGGCCGCCGCCGCCATCGACGAGATCCGCCCGCACCTCGGCCGTGATAGCGTCATCGGCGTCGGCACCGGCTCCACCGCGAACCGCTTCATCGACCGCCTGGCCGAGTTGCGCGGCGACTTCCGCGGTGCCGTGGCGAGTTCCGAGGCCAGCGCCGAGCGCCTGCGAGGCCACGGCATCGATCTCTTCGAGCTCAACGAGGTGGGCACCGTGCCCGTCTACGTCGACGGCGCCGACGAAGTGAATGCTCACCTTCACATGATCAAGGGCGGCGGCGCGGCCCTGACCCGTGAGAAGATCGTCGCCGCCTGCGCCGAGCGCTTCATCTGCATCGCCGACGGCTCGAAGAGGGTCGCGACCCTGGGCGACTTCCCGCTGCCGGTCGAGGTGATCCCCATGGCGCGCTCCTACGTGGCCCGGGAACTGGTCAAGCTGGGGGCCGATCCGGTCTATCGCCAGGGGGTGGTCACCGACAACGGCAACCAGATCCTGGACTGCTATGAATTCATGATCGACGACCCGGTCGCCATGGAGGCGCGGATCAATGCCATCGTCGGGGTGGTCACCAACGGACTCTTCGCCGCCCGAGGCGCCGACCTGCTGCTGCTCGGCGGAGAGCAGGGCGTGGAACGGCTGCTGCCCGCCTGACACCCAACCCCGGAGCGAGTCCTCACTCCGGCTCCAAGAGCCTCGCCAGTCCCGCCAGGGTGCGTTCCAGGGCTCCCCGGTTGGCCGCCACCACGCCGCGGCCGGCCGCGGCCAGGCGTCGGCGTTCGGATTCGTCGTCAAAGAGCCGCCCCAGGGCATCGCTCAGCGCCTCACCATCGGCCACCTCGACCAGCGCCTCGGCCTTGCGCAGCGTCTCGGCCACATCGAGGAAGTTGGCAAGCTCGGGCCCGGTGAGCACCGGCACGCCCAGCGCCGCCGGCTCCAGCAGGTTGTGGCCGCCGATGGGCACCAGGCTGCCGCCCACGAAGGCCAGGTCCGCCGCGCCGTAGAGCGCTAGCAGCTCGCCCATGGTGTCGCCCAGGTAGACGGCCGCCTCGTCGCCGGGCCATTCGTCCCGGGAGCGGCGCGCCACCGAGAGGCCCGCCCGAGCGCACAGCTCGGCCACGGCCGCGAAGCGCTGGGGATGGCGCGGCACCAGTACCAGCAGCGCCCTGGGAACAGTCGCCCTCAGCCGCGCGTGGGCCGCCAGCAGCTGCTCGTCTTCCCCCGGATGGGTGGAACCGGCCACCCAGACGGGTCGACGACCCAGCCGGGCACGCAAGCGCTCACTCGCCTCGCGAGTCTCGTCATCGACGGCGAGATCGAACTTCAGGCTTCCCACCACCGCGCTGCGCTCGGCGGGCATGCCCAGCGCGCGGAACCGTTCGGCATCCTCCGCGGACTTGGCCGCCAGCCAGCTCACACGGCCCAGGGCGTCGCGCATCAGCGGCTTCAGGCGGCGATAGCCGCGGAAGGCGCGGGGCGAGAGCCGGCCATTGACCACCGCCACCGGCACCTTGGCGCGGTCGCAGGCGGCCAGCAGGTTGGGCCACAGCTCGGTCTCGAAGAAGATCGCCAGCTCAGGGCGCAGCCGGGTGACGAAGCGGCGCGCGGCGCCGGGGAAATCCAGCGGCACGAAGTGATGGCTCACTTCGCCGGAAGCCTTCCCCTCACCGGATGTCTCCGACAGCGCCAGCACCCGCTGGGCGCCAGTGGCGGTCATGGTGGTGATCACCAGGCAGTGCCCGGGCCAGCGCTCGCCGAGGGCCTTGATCAGCGGGCGGGCGGCCTGTACCTCCCCCACCGAGGCACAGTGCAGCCAGATGATCCGCTCGCCGTCGCTGGCGGGGGAAACCAGACCCAGCCGCTCGCGGCGGGGGCGACCGGGGAGCTGCTCGCGCCAGACGCGCTTCCAGGCCAGCGGGGCGAGGAGATAGAGGGCCGCCGAGTAGGCGCGGCGGGCCCAGGCGGGAGAGCACCGCATCAGGTCTCGCGATCGAGGATGGTGGAGATCATCGCGGTGGTGGAGACGCCGTCCTCGAAGCCCAGCACCCTGACCTCGCCGCCGGCCTCGCGCACCGCGGCGCCACCGGCGATTTCCTCGGGCCGGTAATCGCCGCCCTTGACCAGCACGTCCGGCAGCACCGTCTCGATCAGTCGCTGGGGAGTGTTCTCGCCGAAGGGCACCACCCAGTCGACGGCGCCGAGGCCGGCCAGCACCTGCATGCGCCGCGCCAGGGGATTGATGGGCCGCTTGGGCCCCTTGAGGCGGCCGATGGAGGCGTCGTCGTTGACCGCCACCACCAGCCGGTCGCCGAGGCGGCGCGCCTGCTCCAGGTAGGCGACGTGGCCGGCGTGCAGGATGTCGAAGCAGCCGTTGGTCATCACCACCCGCTCGCCGCGCGCCTGGGCGGCGCGCACCGCCTCGACCAGGGGCGCCTCCTCGATGACGCCAAACTCGGCCAACTTGTCGCCGTGCAGGGCGGTGTAGAGCTCGGCGATGGAGAGGGTCGCGGTGCCGGGCTTGGCCACCACCAGGCCGGCGGCCAGGTTGGCCAGGGTCATCGCCTCGGCGAAGCCGTGCCCGGCGGCGAGCGCCAGGCCCAGCACGCCGATCACGGTGTCGCCGGCGCCGGTGACGTCGTAGACCTCGCGGGCCCGGGTCGGCAGGTGCAGCGGCTCATGATCCTCGCGGATCAGCGTCATGCCCTTCTCGCTGCGGGTGATCAGCAGTGCCTCGAGCTCGAGCTCGGCACGCAGCGCCTCGCCCCGGGCGGCGAGCTCGGCGTCGTCGCGGCAGTGGCCCATGACCGCCTCGAACTCGCCGAGGTTGGGGGTGATCACGCTGGCCCCGCGGTAGCGGCGGAAGTCGCTGCCCTTGGGGTCGACCAGCACCCGCTTGCCGGCGCCCCGGACCATCCGGATCAGCTCCTCGACGCGATTCAGGGTGCCCTTGCCGTAGTCGGAGAGGATCACCAGGTCACAGCCGGGCAGGGCCGCCTCGACCTGCGCCAGCAGCCCCGAGGTATCCACCTCGCCGAGTCCCTCCTCGAAGTCCAGGCGAATCAGCTGCTGGTTGCGGCTCATCACACGCAGCTTGGTGATGGTGGGAATGCCGGGGCTGCGCGCGAAGCGAGTGCTCACTCCGGAATCCTCGAGCCGGGTCACCAGCCGGTCGGCGTTGTCGTCGTCACCCACCAGGCCGGCCAGGGCAGCATGGGCCCCGAGGGAGGCGATATTGAGGGCCACGTTGGCGGCGCCGCCGGGACGGTCCTCGGACTCGTCGACCCTGACCACCGGCACCGGGGCCTCCGGCGAGATACGGGAGGTGCCGCCATGCCAGTAGCGGTCGAGCATCACGTCGCCCACCACCAGCAGGCGGGAGCGCTCCAGGGCGGTCAGATCAAGCTTCATCGGGGGACTCCGTCTCGATGGGGGACTCGGGGTGGATCAGCAGTGCCTCGAGGCGGTCGATCACGTCCTCGGCACGAATCAGCGACATGGCGTCGGGGTGGCGGACCCGCTGGCCCCAGGGGAGTTCCGCGGGCGACTTGTGCAGGTAGCTGCGCACGGCGTCCGGGTAGCGGTCGACCACGTACTCCCGCCACCGATAGGGGCCCGCCCGATCGGGATTGGTGGTGGCGTAGAGCCCGACCACCGGCGCCCCCAGGGCGTTGGCCATGTGCACCGGCCCCGAATCCGGGGCGATCACCGCCCGGGCACCCTGGATCAGGGCCAACAGGCCCTTCAGCGAGGTCTCGCCGATGACGTCGATCACCACCTCCGGCGAGCAGAGGGCCTGGATGCGCTCGCCCAGCTCGCGCTCCTGGGTGCTGCCGCCGCCGGTCAGCACCGCCTTCAGGCCGTGCTGGCGCCAGGCGTGCTCGATCACCGCCGCATAGCCCTCGGCGGACCAGTTGCGGAAGTTGCGCAGCCGGGGGTTGGCGCAGGGGCTGATCACGAGGAAAGGCGCCTCCCCGGTGATGCCGCGCGCCTCCTCGACCGCGGCCTCGGGCACCGGCAGGTCCCAGGTCAGCGAGAGATCCTCGACGCCCAGCAGGCGTGCGAAGTCGAGGTAGGACTCGAGCACATGGGCGCGGGAATGGGGCGCCAGCTGACGCTGGGTGAACCAGTGCTGGGCATCCTTGGCGCGTGCCTTGTCATAGCCCACCCGAAGGTCGGCCTTGAGCCCCAGGGAGAGCACGCTGGCGCGCAGCGCCTGCTGCATGTGCAGCAGCACGTCGAAGCGCGTATCGGAGAGCTGGCGCCACAGGGCCCGCATGCCGGCCAGGCCCGTCGCCTTGTCGTAGACGACGAACTCGACCCCGGAGAGGCCCGCCAGTAGACTGTGCTCGCCCTTGCCGACGATCCAGGTGATCCGCGCTTCGGGCCACTGACGCTGCAGGGCACGGACTGTCGGCACCAGGTTACAGACATCGCCCAGGGCGGAGAGTCGCAGCACGCAGATGTGCTGGGGTCGATCGGGCAGAGGATGCTTCATGCGGTTGGCAACGTATCGAGCGGGAAAGAGTTGCATTCTATATGATGCGGACAGTTTATGTGACGCCAGCCGGGCGCCACAAACCGCGCCGCCGCTCACGCTCGAGGGCTTCGACCCCGGCTGGTGGCGCGACGCCGGCCGGGTCACCGGTGAGGCGCCGGGTCGCGGCGCCAGCCTCTTCCTGGACGCCGGCGAGGGCGTTGAGTGGGTGCTGCGCCCCTATCGCCGCGGCGGCCTGGTCGCTCGACTCAGCGACGCCCGCTACCTCTGGACCGGCCTGGAGCGTACCCGCGCCTTTCGCGAGCTGCGCCTCACCGCCCACCTGCACGACCAAGACCTGCCGGTGCCCCGCCCGGTGGCGGCCCGGGTGACGCGTCACGGCCTCACCTACGAGGCGGCGCTGATCACCGTGCGGCTTCCCGGCGCCCGCGCCCTGGCCGAGCTCCTCTCGCGGCAGCCGGCCGACGACGCCCTGCTAGAGCGGGTCGGCGCCACCGTGCGACGCTTCCACGACGCCGGCCTCGACCACGTCGACCTCAACGCCCGCAACCTGCTGATCGACCCCGAGGGGCGGGTCTGGCTGATCGACCTGGACCGCTGTCGGCTGCGGCGGCCCGGCCGCTGGCAGGCGGCCAACCTGGCGCGCCTGCAGCGCTCCTTCGAGAAGTTCGGCGCCGCCGAGGCCATGGCGGCCGTGCGCCGCGGCTACGAGGCCTCGGCGTAGGCGGCCACGAGCCCCGCCACGTGCGCCTCGAGGGTGAAGTCGCACTCAACGCGCCGGCGTCCCGCCGCCCCCAGCGCCTCCCTCAGGGCCGCGTCGTCCGCCAGCTCGGCCAGGGCCTCGCCCCAGGCGGCGGGATCGTCCGGTGCGGCGAGGCGCCCCGTGGCGGGGTCGATCAGCTCGGGGATGGCGCCGCTGTCGCTGCCGACCACCGCCTTGCCGGCCGCCATGGCCTCGATCACCGTCAGCCCGAAGGCCTCGTTACGCGAGGGCACGCAGACGATGTCCATCGCCTCGAAGAGCCGCGGCAGGTCGCGGCGAAAGCCGACGAAGGTGATGCGCTCCTCCAGGCCGAGCGCGCGGACCCGGTCGCGAAGTTCCGCGACGAAGGCCTCGCTGCTGCCCTCATCGGCGGTGAGCCCGCCGACCAGCAGGCCCTGCCAGGCCAGTGCCGGCCGATGCTCGGCCAACCAGGCCAGCGCCTCGATCCACACCCGCTGCCCCTTGCCCGGGGTCAACCGCCCCGCCAGGCCGATCGCCACCGCGCCCGGCGCCACGCCGAGCTCATCGCGCAGCGCGGCCCGCTCGCCCGGCGACAGGCGCGGCGCATAGGGCGCCGGGTCGATGCCCAGGTAGAGACGCTGGATACGCGCGGCGGGCAGGGGGAAGGCCGCCAGGTTGCGCCGGCGGGTCGTCTCGCTGATGGAGAATACCCGGGTGACGCGACCATAGGCCCAGCGGTGGTAGGGATCCTTCTTGGGGCGGGTGACGCCCATGTGGTCGGTGAAGAAGAGCCGCAGGGACGGACGCAGGCTCACCAGCAGGGCGCCCAGGCGCAGGTCGCTGGATTTGTGGCAGTGCAGCACGCCGATCTCGTGGACCTTCAGGTAGGCCAGCAGCCGGCCGAGGCCCAGCAGCGCGCGACCGCGCGAGGGCACCGTCAGCGGCGTGATGCCGACCTCGGTGAGGCTCTCGGCCACCCGGGAGCCGGCCAGGGCCAAGCCGTGGGCCTCCCACCCCTGTCGCCTCAGCTCGGGTATAATGCGCGACGGATACATTTCCAGTCCGCCCCAGCCGTTCGAGAGGCAGATATGCAGGACCTTGCGGGACGACTTGCAGGACAAGGCGCTCTCCTTACTTGCGGTTGCGGGCCCCGGGAGCCCGGATGATGACACTTTCCCCTGCCAGGGACGGCGACCGCCCTCGCCTGCTGATCGTTCGCAACGACAAGCTCGGCGACTTCATGCTGGCCTGGCCGGCGCTGGCCTGCCTCAAGGCGGCCGACCCGGCCCCCCACGTCAGCGTGCTGGTGCCGGGCTACACCGCGCCGCTCGCCCGACAGTGCCCGTGGATCGACGAGGTGCTGCTCGACCCCGGCGAAGACGCCGGCCGCGAGGCGCGGCGCGACCTGCTGAGCACCCTGCGCGCAGGCCGCTTCGATGCGCTGCTGACGCTCTTCTCCACCCCACGCATCGGCTGGCTGGGCTGGCGCGCCGGCATCCCATTGCGCCTGGCCCCGGCCACCAAGTGGGCGCAGCTATTCTACAACCGCCGGGTCACCCAGCGCAGGTCGCGCTCAGAGAAACCCGAATACGTCTATAACATGGAGCTGGCCGACGCCCTGCTCGACGCCCTGGGCCTCGCCGTGCCGCCGCGCCCCGCGCCGCCCTTCTGGCCGCTGCCGCCCGGCACCCGTGACGCCGAGCGTGCGCGCCTCGTCGACGAACTCGCCCTGGAGGCCTCGTCGCCCTGGGTCTTCCTGCACCCGGGCAGCGGCGGCTCGGCGGTCAATCTCACCCTCGGGCAGTACGCGGGCCTGGTGGCTGCGATCGACGCGCGCCTCGACGCCGCCTCGCCACACTGGGTGCTGACCGCAGGGCCGGGCGAGGAAGCGGCGACCGACCGGCTTCGACAGCGGCTCGCCGAGGCGGGGATCACCGCCCATCGGCTGCCGGCGCGCCGCGGCATCGACGACTTCGCCCGGAGCCTCTCGGCCGCCGACCTGTTCATCGCCGGCTCCACCGGCCCGCTGCACATCGCCGGTGCCCTGGACCGACCGACGGCGGGCTTCTATCCCTCGCGCCGTTCGGCCACCCCGCTGCGCTGGCAGACCTGCAACGCCGAGGCTCACCGCCTGGCCTTCTGTCCCCCGGAGGGCGCAGACGAGCGCGACATGTCGAGCATCGACCTCGAGGCCGCGGCGAGCCGAATCGCCGAACGCCTGCCGCACCTCCCGACCCGCGAGACGACCCCATGACGCCCATCACCGGAATCATCATCACCCTCGACGAGGCGCAGAACATCGCCGACTGCATCGCCTCGCTGCAACCGGTCTGCGACGAGATCATTGTCGTCGACTCGGGCAGCCGGGACGACACCGTGACCATCGCTGAGTCGCTGGGCGCCACCGTCATCCACCAGCCCTACCTGGGTGACGGGCCCCAGAAGGCCTTCGCCGTCCCCCGGGCACGGCACGACTGGATCCTGGCCCTCGATGCCGACGAGCGGCTCGACGACGATGCGGTCGCGGCGATCCGCTCCCTGGCGCTGGACGACCCCGACAAGGCGTATCGCTTCAACCGCCGCAACTTTGCCGGACACCACTGGATCAAGGCGGCCGGCTTCTATCCCGACCCGGTCACGCGACTCTACAACCGCACCACCTCCGGCTACCTGTCGAAGAAGGCCCACTCCTCGGTGCAGGCACCCGACACCGTGGACACGGGCAGCCATATCCGGCACTTCACCTATCGTGACCTGTCGCACTGGATCACCCGCATCGACCAACTCTCGAGCCGTGATGCCTGGGCGATGAAGGAGAGGGGAAAGGGTCCGTCGCCCTGGCGCCCCACCCTGCATGCCGCCAGCGCCATGCTGCGCAAGCTGATCCTCAAGGGCGGCCTGTTCCAGGGCACGGATGGCATGACGGTGGCCATCACGACGGCATTCCATGTCTACATGAAGTATGCGAAGTTGAACGAACTCCACGAGAATGAACGGGCCAACGCCTCTTCGCACCATGCCTAGCGCGGCACCGAAACTTCGCCATCCCCGCTGGTGGGCCCTGCTCGTCATCGGGCTGTGGCTGGGCTATGCCCTGGCCATGCTGACCCGACTGCCCACCTGGGCCCTTCCCCTTGTCACCGTGGGCTGGCTGGTCCTGGCGCGCTGGCGTCGCTGGGGAGCGCCCGCGTGCCCCCGGCCGGTGGCACGCGTTTGGCCCTGGTCGCTCGTTCCCCTGGTCCTGTGGGGCCTGTATGTCTACCTGGCCGCCAGCTTCGGGGAGGTCGACCTCGGGGCGGTATTCTTCCACCTCCAGGCCGGCATCTCGGAGCACGGGGGGAGCGGGCGGCTCGTCTCCGCCCTCCTCCACACCCTGAGCATGCTGCTGCTGCTCGTCTCCTTCACCTGGCTGGTGCGGGTCGATCGCCGCTGGCGCACGACGGAGCGCCTGCTAGCCGTAGTGCTGCTGGCCGGCAATCCGATGCTCTACGGGCTCGGCCAACGCGGCGCCGCCATCGTCACCGATGACGGTGCCTGGCTCGATCGGCAGTACGTGGCACCGGTGATCCTCGACGCGCCCCGCGCACCGCCCAACCTGCTGCTGCTCTACCTGGAGAGCATCGAGCGCACCTACGCCGATCGGGAGCGTTTCGGCGATGCCTACGCGCCCCTGGAGGCACTTGGCGAGCGGGCCCTGGTCGTCGAGGGCGTGCGCCAGCTCGACAACACCGGCTGGACCATGGCCGGCATGATCGCCAGCCAGTGCGGCACGCCGCTGATGCCGGCCGGCCTGCTCCACGACAGCCAGTTCGAGCCGCTCGGGCGGGTCGTGCCGGGGGTCGACTGCCTGGGGGACCTGCTCGCCGAGCGCGGCTATGCGCTCTCCTATCTGGGCGGGGCCAGCACCCGCTTCGCCGGCAAGGGCGTCTTCTACCGCGATCACGGCTTCGATCGGGTGATGGGGCGCGAGGAGCTGGAGCCGCGGCTTCCGGATCCCGACTACGTCAACAGCTGGGGCCTCTACGACGATACGCTCTATGACTTCACGGTCGAGGAGATCCGCCGCCTGGAGCGCCAGGGAGGCCCCTGGGGGCTGGTCAACCTGAGCATCTCCGGCCACGCCCCCAACGGCTATCCGGCGCGCGCCTGCCGCGAGCGTCAGGGCGAGTTCGACGGCACCGACATCCTCTATTCGGTGGAGTGCTCGGCGTGGCTGGCGCGCCGCCTGGTGCAGCGGCTCGAGGCCGAGGGGCTGCTGGAGAACACCCTGGTGGTGGTTGCCAGCGACCATCTGACCATGCGCGTCTCCGCCTGGGAGCAGCTGGTCGCGGAGGAGCGGGAGAACACCCTCATGCTGATGGGCGAGCGGGTCGCGCCGCGCCGGGTCAGGGTCGAGGCGTCGACCATGGATATCCTGCCGACGGTGCTCGAGGCCATGGGATTCGTCATCGACTGGCACCGGGCGGGACTCGGCGTCTCGCTGCTCTCCGACCAGCCGACGCTGATCGAGGAGCACGGGCTGGAGACCCTGAACGCCCGCCTGCGGGAAGAGACGGCTCTCCAGGAGCGGCTGTGGGAGGGCCTGGCCCCCTCGCAGCGCGCCGCGGCGACAGAGGCAGTAGTCGTGCCCCGAGGCTGATCCGCCGCTCACCCATGGCACGGCTCGGAGGCGCGGCCCTAGGGCATCGCCGCCAGCACCGCCTTGAGGACACGCTCCGGAGTGAGTCGCTTCAGGCAGTCCGTATGCCCCAGCGGACAGGTGCGCTGAAAACAGGGCGAGCAGTCCAGGGCCAGGTAGTGAATCTCGGCGTTCTCGGTCAGCGGCGGCGTGTAGGCCGGCGACGAGGAGCCGTAGAGGGCCTGGACCCGAGTCCCCACCGCCGCGGCCACGTGCATCAGCCCGGAGTCGTTGGTCACCACCTGCCGGCAGTCGCCGAGCAGATCGACAGCATCTGCCAGCCGGGTCCTGCCGCAGAGGTTGTGGGTATGGGGCAGCCCCTCGGCGATCACCTCGCCGGCGTCGAGATCCTTGGGCCCGCCCAGTATCCGCACCTCGAACCCCTCCACCACCAGGGCCCTGGCCAGCCCGCGAAAATGCGCGAGGGGCCACTGCTTGGCGGGGCCGTACTCGGCGCCCGGCATCATGCCGATGGCCGGGCGCGACGACAGCCCCAGCGCGACTCGCTGCTCGACCAGGTTGTCGATATCCAGGCGCAAGGAGGGCCGGGGAAGCGCGAAGTCACCGGTCTCGGCCACCTCGCGGGGCAGCCCCAGCGCCACGAAGCGCTTGACGGTCTGATCCAGCGTCGCCTTGTCGAGGGCGCGGCGATCGTTGAGCAGGCCGAAGCGCTGCTCGCCGGTGAACCCCGTCCGCCGGGGAATACGCGCCAGGAAGGGCACCAAGGCCGACTTCCAGGAGCGCGGCAGCACGATCGCCCGATCAAAGCGTCCCTTGAGGGAGGCGGCCAGCTGCCGCCGGCTCGCCAGGCCGAACTCGCCGTGCCCCACCTCGAGGCCCGCGACCTCGTCGACCTCGTCCATGCGCTCGAGGATCGGCCGCGACCAGCCGGGCGCCACCACGCCGATGCGGCAGCCCGGGCGACGCGCCTTGAGGGTCTTGAACAGACTCTGGGCCATGACCATGTCGCCGACCCAGGAGGGGCCCACCACCAGGATGCGCTCCCCCTCACCGTCGAGCGGCCCTGCGGCCTCAGCCATTCAGCCACTCCAGATAGGCACTCACGCCCTCGGCCACAGTGCAAAACTCGCGGTCGTAGCCCGCCTCGCGAAGCCGCGAGATATCGGCCCGGGTATAGCTCTGGTAGCGTCCCTTGAGCTCGTCGGGAAAGTCGATGTACTCGATCTCGCCCTTGCCGTAATGGTCGATGACCGCCTCGCCGATCGCCTTGAAGGGCTCGGCGCGGCCGGTGCCCAGGTTGAAGATGCCGGAGGCCTCGGGGTGATCGAGGAACCACAGGTTCACGTCCACCACGTCGCCCACATAGACGAAGTCGCGGCTCTGCATGCCGGCCTCATAGCCGTCCCAGGCGCCGAACAGCTTGAGGTTATGGCCAGCGCGGATCTGGGTATGGTGATGGTAGGCGACGCTGGCCATCTTGCCCTTGTGCTGCTCGCGGGGCCCATAGATGTTGAAGTAACGGAAGCCCACCACCTGGCTCTCGAAGTCATCGTGACGGGCCCGCACGTACTGGTCGAACAGCAGCTTGGAGTAGCCATAGACGTTGAGCGGCTTCTCGTGTTCCGGCGCCTCATAGAACACCTCGCTGCCGCCATAGGTGGCGGCCGAGGAGGCGTAGATGAAGGGGATGCTTTCGCGCTGGCAGAAGTGCAGCAGCACCTTGGAGTACTCGAAGTTGTTCTCGAGCATGAAGCGGCCGTCCCACTCGGTGGTGTCCGAGCAGGCGCCCTCGTGGAAGATCGCCTCGATGGGCGGCAGATGTGACTCCTCGCCGTTCATCGCCGCCTTCACCCGGGCCAGGAAATCATCCTTGTCCAGGTAGTCGCCCAGCGTGCAGTCAGCCAGGTTGACAAACTTGGTGCCGTCGCTGAGGTCGTCGACCACCAGGACGTCGTCGCGGCCACGGGCGTTGAGCGCCTTGACTAGATTCGAGCCGATAAAGCCGGCTCCGCCTGTTACTACGATCATGGGAATCCTCTTCTCCAGGCCTGCGCCTATAACCGATCTGCCAGTAATTGTATACTTGACGGCTCGTGAATTCATGGCCAACGGTGCTTCCAATGACACAGTCGACGCCAGACGTGACAACCTTTCAGGGCCTGATCCTCGCCCTGCAGCAGTACTGGGCCGAACAGGGCTGCGTGATCCTCCAGCCCCTGGACATGGAGGTCGGTGCCGGCACCTTCCATACCGCCACCTTCCTTCGCTCCATCGGGCCCGAGACCTGGAACGCGGCCTACGTGCAGCCCTCCCGCCGCCCCACCGATGGCCGCTATGGCGAGAACCCCAACCGCCTGCAGCACTACTACCAGTTCCAGGTGGTGATGAAGCCCTCCCCCGCCGAGTTCCAGGAGCTCTACCTGGGGTCGCTCCAGCGCCTGGGGCTCGATCCGCTGGTCCATGATATCCGCTTCGTCGAGGACAACTGGGAATCCCCGACCCTGGGCGCCTGGGGACTGGGTTGGGAGATCTGGCTCAACGGCATGGAGGTGACCCAGTTCACCTACTTCCAGCAGGCCGGCGGCCTGGAGTGCTACCCGGTCACCGGCGAGCTGACCTACGGCCTCGAGCGCATCGCCATGTACCTGCAGGACGTCGACAGCGTCTACGACCTGGTGTGGACGGTGGCCCCGGACGGCTCGAAGGTGACCTACGGCGACGTCTACCTGCAGAACGAGCGCGAGCAGTCGGCCTACAACTTCGAGCATGCCGACGTCGACTTCCTGTTCGCCTCCTTCGACCACCAGGAGCGCGAGTGCACCAAGCTGCTGGACACCCGGCTGCCGCTGCCCGCCTACGAGCAGGTGCTGAAGGCCTCGCACACCTTCAATCTGCTGGATGCCCGCCACGCCATCTCGGTCACCGAACGCCAGCGCTACATCCTGCGCGTGCGCACCATGGCCCGGAGCGTGGCCCAGGCCTACTACGACTCACGCAAGGCCGCCGGCTTCCCGCTGGCCACCGAGGCCCTGCGTCATGAACTGCTGGCCGACGAGCCGCTTGCCGAACAGGGAGATGTCTGATGGCTGCCAACACCCTACTGGTCGAACTGGGCGTCGAGGAACTGCCGCCGAGCGCCATCGATGAACTCTCCGACGCGCTGGCCGACGGCATCCGCCGTGGCTTGATTGATGCCGACATCGACGCCGGCGAGGTACTCGCCTACGCGAGCCCGCGTCGCCTGGCCGTGCAGATCCGGGAACTGGCCGACAAGCAGCCCGACCGCGAGGTCGAGCGCCGCGGCCCGGCCCTGGCCGCTGCCTTCAAGGAGGGTCAGCCGACCAAGGCCGCCGAGGGCTTCGCCCGCTCCTGCGGAGTCGCCGTGGACCAGCTGATCCACCTGGAGACCGACAAGGGCACCTGGCTCGGTTACCGGGAGCACCAGCCGGGCGAGGCCACCACCGCACTGCTGCCTGCCATCGTCGAGAAGGCCATCGGCGCCCTCCCGGTGCCCAAGAACATGCGCTGGGGCGCCTCGCGGATCGAATTCTCCCGCCCCGTCCACTGGCTGGTGATGCTCTACGGCAGCCAGGTGGTCGAGGCCAGCGCCCTGGGCCTCGCGGCCGGCCGCACCACCCGCGGCCATCGCTTCCATGCCCCCGCGCCCATCGAGCTCGCCCATGCCGACGACTACCTCGCCGCCCTCGAGGGCGCCTGGGTGCTGGTCGATCGCGAGCAGCGCCGCGAGCGCATCCGCGAGCAGGTGCTGGCCGAGGCCGAGGTCCAGGAGGCCACGGCGGTGATCGATGAAGAGCTGCTCGTCAAGGTCAGCGGCCTGGTGGAATGGCCCGTCGCCCTGACCGGCAGCTTCGACGAGCGCTTCCTCGAGGTCCCGCCCGAGTGCCTGATCTCATCGATGAAGGCCAACCAGAAGTACTTCCACGTGCTGGATGAGGCGGGGCGACTCAAGCCGCTGTTCATCACCGTCTCGAACATCGACAGCGCCGATCCCGACCAGGTGATCCAGGGCAACGAGCGGGTGATCCGCCCGCGCCTCGCCGATGCCGCCTTCTTCTACGACACCGACCGCAAGCAGTCCCTGGCCGCTCGCGCGCCGGCGCTGGCCGACGTCGTGTTCCAGAAGCAGCTGGGCAGCCTGGCCGACAAGGCGCACCGCAACGCCGCCGTGGCCGCCTTCATCGCCGGCCGCATCGAGGGCGACGTGCACGATGCCCGGCGTGCCGCCGAGCTCGCCAAGTGCGACCTGGTTACCGAGATGGTCCTCGAGTTCCCCGAGCTGCAGGGCACCATGGGCCGCTACTACGCGCTCAACGACGGCGAGCCCGACGAAGTGGCGCAGGCGCTGGAGGAGCAGTACCTGCCACGCTTCGCCGGCGATGCTATCCCCCAGGGCCGCACCGGCCTGGCACTGGCTCTGGCCGATCGCCTCGACACCCTGACCGGCATCTTCGGTATCGGCCAACGCCCCAGCGGCACCAAGGATCCCTTCGCCCTGCGCCGCGCAGCCATCGGCGTGATCAACATCCTGGTCAAGGGAGAGCTCAGCCTCGACCTGCGCGAGCTGCTCGAGCTGTCGGCCGCTCAGCACCAGGAGCTGCCCTACGCCGAGGGACTCGTCGACGAGGTCCTCACCTACATGCTCGACCGCTTCCGCGCCTGGGCCAGCGACGAGGGGATCGCCACCGAGGTCTATCTGGCCGTGCGGGCTCGCCCGGTCACCGAGCCCCTCGACTTCGCCCGCCGCCTGCGCGCCGTGCAGGGCTTCGCGCGCCGCGAGGAGGCCGCCGCCCTGGCCGCCGCCAACAAGCGCGTCTCCAACATCCTCGCCAAGCAGCAGCATGACGGCGAGATTCGCGTGGATGCCGACCAGTTGCAGGAAGCCGCCGAGCAGACACTCTTCGAGGCGCTGGAGACGTGCCGAGGCCAGGTCATGCCGCTGTTCGCCGAGTCCCGCTACAGCCAGGCCCTGGATGCCCTAGCGAGCCTGCGCGAACCGGTGGACCGGTTCTTCGACCAGGTGATGGTCATGGCTGAGGATCCCGCCGTGCGTCGCAATCGCCTGGCACTGCTGGCCGGGCTCCAGTCACTGTTCCTGGAGGTGGCCGACATCGCCCTGCTCCAGCAGTAGCGAACTCCCCCTCGGGAACCCAAGGGCCGGCGAGCGATCGCCGGCCTTTTTCATCCCCGGCTTTTCATGTCCGGCCCTTTCCCTGGCCGGCCATGGCATGTTTCACGTGGAACAGACCGGCTTTGCCGAAGCTGGAAGGCAGCATCTTGCCTCCAGAACCTGTGCCAAGGGTTGGCTTACAGCTTAAGGCTTATAGCTCCCGGCGTAGCCGGGCAGGCTTGGAAGACGATGTTCCACGTGAAACACTCCCGCCATCTCTTGGCTGCTACCGACTGGACTCCCCACATGCCCCAACCCTCGAAGCTCGTGATCCTCGATCGCGACGGCGTCATCAATCACGACTCCGATGCCTACGTGAAATCCCTGGACGAGTGGATCCCCTACCCTACCGCCATCGCGGCCATCGCCAGGCTGAGCCGGGCCGGCTGGACTGTCACCGTTGCCACCAACCAGTCCGGCATCGCCCGAGACTACTACAGCGAAAGCATGCTGGAGAGCATGCATCAACGACTCCACGAGCTGGTCCACCAGGCCGGCGGGGAGATCGCCCACATCGCCTACTGCCCTCATGGCCCGAACGATGGCTGCGACTGCCGCAAGCCACTGACGGGGCTTCTCGAACAGATCCGCCAGGCGCTCGACCTGGAGACACTGGCCGGAAGCTGGATGGTCGGCGACAGCCTGCGCGACCTGCAGGCGGGCGAGCCGATGGGGTGCCGCCCGGTGCTGGTAAGGACCGGCAAGGGGCGTCACACGGAAGCGGAGGGGGAAGGCCTGGCCCGGGCGATGATCTTCGATGATCTGGCCGCCTTCGTGGATTGGCTGCTGACCGCGGAAGGCAGCGACGAGGACTGACGCGACACGCCAGCCAGGCGCCCCGAACGCAGCGAGGCCGGCTTGATAGCCGGCCTCGTCGTTGATGGCGGAGAACCGCGATGTTCCACGTGGAACATCGCCTGAGGGGTCAGATATCCAGGTTCGCCACCAGGGCATTACGCTCGATGAAGTCTCGCCGCGGCTCCACCTCGTCGCCCATCAGGGTGTTGAACATCATGTCGGCGGCGACCGCGTCCTCGATGGAGACCCGCAGCATACGCCGGGTCTCGGGGTTCATGGTGGTCTCCCAGAGTTGATCCGGATTCATCTCGCCTAGCCCCTTGTAGCGCTGGATGGAGAGGCCTCGCTGGGCCTCGGCCATCAACCATGCCAGCGCATCGTAGAAGCTCGTCACCGGGCGTTTGCGCTCACCGCGCGCCACGTAGCTTCCCTCTTCCAGCAGGCCGTCCAGCGTCTCGCCCAGCGTCGCCATGGCACGATAGTCGGCGCTGGTAAAGAACTCGACGCCCCAGACGTAGTCGGTGGTGACACCGTGCGCCGTCAGCGACACAGCCGGCAGGAAGAAGCCGCGTTCGCCATCTTCCTCGAGGTGGAAGGTGTAGCGCGGTCCGCCCTCGTAGGAGACCAGGGCGTCCATCTCCTGCTGCAGGTAGTCGATCCAGTTCTGCATGGTGAGACGATCGCGCAGGCTCTGCTCGCCGTCGAGCTGGGCGGCATGCACGATCTTGCGCAGCACGACGTCGGGATAGACCCGTGACAGGCGCTCGATGCGCTTCATCACGTCGCGATACTGGTTGACCAGTTCCTCGAGCTGGGCGCCGGCGATGCCGGGGGCATCCGCGTTGACGTGCAGGCGGGCCCCGTCCAGGGCGGTCGTGGTCAGGTAGTCGACCATCGCCTGCTCATCCTTCAGGTAGAGTTCCTGCTTGCCGCGCTTGATCTTGTAGAGCGGCGGCTGGGCGATGAAGACATTGCCGCGCTCGATGAGCGCCGACATCTGGCGGAAGAAGAAGGTCAGCAGTAGCGTGCGAATGTGCGAGCCGTCCACGTCCGCGTCGGTCATGATGATGATCGAGTGGTAGCGCAGCTTGTCGGGATTGAACTCCTCGCGACCGATGCCACAGCCCAGGGCCGTGATCAGCGTGCCGACCTCGGCCGATGAGAGCATCTTGTCGAAGCGCGCCTTCTCCACGTTGAGGATCTTGCCCTTGAGCGGCAGGATCGCCTGAGTGCGACGATCGCGCCCCTGCTTGGCGCTGCCGCCGGCCGAGTCACCCTCGACCAGGAACAGCTCGGAGAGGCTGGGATCCTTCTCCTGACAGTCGGCCAGCTTGCCCGGCAGCCCGGCGATATCCAGCGCGCCCTTGCGGCGCGTCATGTCGCGCGCCTTGCGCGCCGCCTCGCGGGCACGGGCGGCGTCCAACATCTTGTTGACGATCGCCTTGGCCTCGTTGGGCTTCTCGATCAGGTAGTCCGCGAACAGGCGACCCATCTCCTGCTCCACCGCGGTCTTGACCTCCGAGGAGACCAGCTTGTCCTTGGTCTGGGCCGAGAACTTGGGGTCCGGCACCTTGACTGAGATGATCGCCGTGAGGCCTTCGCGAGCATCGTCGCCGGAGGTGTTGACCTTGGCCTTCTTGAGCAGCCCCTCGGCCTCGATGTAGTGGTTCAACGAGCGTGTGAGCGCGGCGCGGAAGCCGGCCAGGTGGGTGCCACCATCCCGCTGCGGGATGTTGTTGGTGTAGCAGAAGATATTCTCCGAGAAGGTGTCGTTCCACTGCATCGCCACCTCGACGCCCACACCATCCTCGCGTTCGGCGTTGAAGTGGAACACCGGGTTGAGCACCGTCTTGTTGGTGTTCAGGTGATCGATGAAGGCCTTGAGGCCGCCCTCATAGTGGAACAGCTCTTCCTTGCCGCTGCGCTCGTCGATCAGGCGAATCGCCACGCCGGAGTTGAGAAAGGAGAGCTCTCTCAGTCGCTTGGCGAGGATATCGTAGTGGAATTCGATGTTGTGGAAGGTCTCGGAAGAGGGCCGGAAATGCACACGAGTACCGCTCTGCTCGGTTTTGCCGACCACCGCCAGCGGGGCGTCAGGCACGCCGTGGTGATAGAGTTGCTCATACACCTGGCCGGCGCGCCAGATGGTCAGCTTGAGCTCCTCGGACAGGGCATTGACCACCGAGACCCCGACGCCGTGCAGGCCGCCGGACACCTTGTAGGAGTTGTCGTCGAACTTGCCGCCGGCGTGCAGCACGGTCATGATCACCTCGGCCGCCGATACCCCCTCTCCCTCGTGGATATCGGTCGGCACGCCGCGGCCGTTGTCGGTCACAGTGATCGACTCATCGGGGTGGATGATCGCCCGAATCTCGCTGCAGTGTCCGGCCAGCGCTTCATCGATGGAGTTGTCCACCAGCTCGAACACCATGTGGTGCAGGCCCGTGCCGTCGTCGGTGTCGCCGATGTACATGCCCGGCCGCTTGCGTACGGCATCCAGGCCCTTGAGAACCTTGATGCTCGATGAGTCGTAAGCCTGTTCGCTCATTGACTACTCCGTCATGAAGTCTGTCTGTCCATTGGCAGCAGCTGCCCCTGGCCTGATTCGGAATGTTCCACGTGGAACATCGTCAACTGGGTGTCCGCCTGCCACAGGCCCGCCAGGGCATCGGGGTCGACGCTGGTAATGAAGACCTGGCAATGCATGCGCTCCAGCCACTGGCAGAAGACGCGCCGGTGGTCGCTGTCCAGCTCGGCAGGCAGGTCATCGATCAGGTAGAGGCAGGTCTGCCCGGTCAGCTGCTCGAGAAGACGCCCCTGGGCCAGCTTCAGGGCGCTCACCACCAGCTTCTGCTGGCCGCGCGAGAGCACCTCCACCGCCGGCCGCTTGCCGAGCCGTATGCCCAGCTCGGCGCGCTGCGGCCCCTGCTGGGTGAAGCCCATCTGGTGGTCGGTATGTCGCGCCTGGCGAAGGATGTCGCTCAGCTCACGCTTGCGGTCCCAGCCCCGCGCGTAGCGCACGGCCAGGCCGGGCAGCCTGATGAGCTCCCGCAGGGTGTCCTCGAACACCGGCAGGAACCTCTCGATCCATTCACGGCGCATGCCGTCCAGCAGACCGCTCCAGTGCACCAGCTCCTGTTCCCAGGCATCCAGTGAAGCATCCGACATTCTACCATGCCTGAGAAGGGCATTCCGATGTTTCAGCGCGCGCCGGAAGCGTCGCCAAGCGTCGAGAAAGTCGTGTTTCACGTGAAACACACCCCAGTCCAGGAACTCGCGGCGACCGGCCGGCGGGCCCTCCAGCAGGCGAAAGGCATCGGGATTTATCAGCTGCAGCGGGAGGGTCTCCACCAGCCGCGAGACCCGGTCGAGACGCTCGCCGGAGAGGCGCATCTCGAGTTCCGTGGCGTCACGGTGGCGGCGCACGCCGATGGTCACGACCGGGTCGCCGGCCAGCCGCCCGTGCAACGTCATGGCGTCGGCCTCATGGGCGATGGCGTGGCGCAGCTGGCGCGCCCTGAAGGAGCGCCCCATGCCGAGGACATGAATGCCCTCCAACAGGCTGGTCTTGCCGCTGGCGTTGGCTCCGGTGATGAGATTGATGCGTGGACCGGGCGAGACGTCGACGGCCTGCAGGTTGCGCAGGCCTTGCAAGGTAAGGCGATCGAGAGGCATTGGCGAGGTTCGACAGCGTCGGCAGCACCCGCGTCAGGCACTGCCGGACGGCGTCTCAGAGGCGCATGGGCATGACGACGTACATGGCATCACCGCCACCGGGCTCTTCCATCAGCGCGCTGCTGTTGGGATCGGCCAGGGTCATCTGCACGCGATCCTCGTCCAGCACGCTGAGCACGTCGACGAGATAGCCGACATTGAAGCCGATCTCCATGGCCGGGCCGCTGTACTCGATGGCCACGTTCTCCTCGGCCTCCTCCTGCTCGGGGTTGTTGGCCATGACCCGCAGGTTGCCCTCCTCGAGATGCAGACGCACACCGCGGTACTTCTCGTTGGAGAGGATGGCGGTGCGCGACAGCACCTGGCGCAGCTCGGCACGATCGGCAATGAAGACCTTGTCGCCGCCGCGCGGCACGACCCGCTCATAGTCGGGGAACTTGCCGTCCACCAGCTTGGAGGTGAAGGTGAAGTCGCCGGTGTGGGCGCGCACATGGGTGGCGCCGAGGGTCAGGCTGACCGGCTCCTCACCATCGTCGAGCAGGCGCACCAGTTCCATGATGCCCTTGCGCGGCACGATCAGCTTCTGGGACGGCTCCACGTGAATGTCCGCGGAGCGCGAGCAGACGGCCAGGCGGTGACCATCGGTCGCCACGGTACGCACCAGGTTGGGGCCCATCTCGAGCAGCATGCCATTGAGGTAGTAGCGCACGTCCTGCTGGGCCATGGCGAAGGAGGTCGCATCGATCAGATGCTTGAGCGTGCCCCGCGGCAGGCTCAGCTGCACGTTGCCCTGGTCATCCTCGATGTTCGGAAACTCGGCCACCGGCAGGGTCGAGAGCGTGAAGCGCGAGCGACCGCTGCGCAGCACGGCCCGGCCCTCTTCGAGGGTCAGCTGGATCTCCGACTGATCCGGCAGCGACTTGCAGATATCCATCAGTTTGCGGGCCGGCACGGTGGCGGACCCTGGCTCCTCCACGAGGCTAGCCACGGTACGCCCGATCAGCTCGACCTCGAGGTCGGTGCCGGTCAGCGACACCTGATCCTGGTCGACCTGAATCAGCACGTTGGAGAGTACCGGCAGGGTCTGACGCCGCTCCACCACGCCGGCAACCAGCGTCAGCGGGCGCAGCAGCGCTTCTCGGGAGATGGAAAATTTCATGTCGACTCCACTACTTGTCCTGGAGGGATTGAGGCCGGCGTCCCGACCGCTGGTGTTCCGTTCAGCTGGTCAACAGCCTCAGCAGATTCTTGTAGTCCTCGCGGATGTCCGCGCTCTCCTCCTGCAGCGATTTCACCTTGCGACAGGCATGCAGCACCGTGGTGTGATCGCGGCCGCCGAAGGCATCGCCGATCTCGGGCAGGCTATGGTTGGTCAGCTCCTTGGCCAGCGCCATGGCCACCTGGCGGGGGCGAGCCACCGAGCGCGAGCGACGCTTGGAGAGCAGATCGGAGAGCTTGATCTTGTAATACTCGGCCACGGTACGCTGGATGTTATCCACCCCGACCTGCTTGTCCTGCAGCGCCAGCAGGTCTTTGAGCGACTCGCGGATGAAGTCCTGGGTGATCGTCTTGCCCATGAAGTGAGAGTCGGCGATCACCTTCTTCAACGCGCCCTCCAGCTCGCGAACGTTGGAGCGGATCTTCTGGGCGATGAAGAAGGCGGCGTCATGAGGCAGGTCGACCTTGGCCTGATCGGCCTTCTTCATCAGGATGGCCACGCGCGTTTCCAGCTCCGGCGGCTCGATGGCCACCGTCAGCCCCCAGCCGAAACGAGACTTCAATCGCTCCTCTACCCCACTGATTTCCTTGGGATATCGGTCGGATGTCAGGATCATCTGCTGGCCGCCCTCGAGCAGCGCATTGAAGGTGTGGAAGAACTCCTCCTGGGAGCGCTCCTTGCCGGCGAAGAACTGGATATCATCGATCAACAGGGCATCGACGCTGCGGTAGAAACGCTTGAAGTCGTTGATCGCGTTGAGCTGCAGCGCCTTCACCATATCGGCCACGAAGCGTTCGGAATGCAGGTAGACGACACGGGCGTTCTCGCGCCGGGTCGCCAGGGCATTGCCGACGGCATGCATCAAGTGAGTCTTACCCAGGCCGACGCCGCCATAGAGGAACAGCGGATTGTACGCCCCGCCGGGATTCTCGGAGACCTGACGGGAGGCGGCGCGCGCCAGCTGGTTGGACTTGCCCTCGACGAAGGTCTCGAAGGTGAAGTTGGGATTGAGGCCGCTATTGTGCTTGAGACTGCCCTCTACCTGCACCTGGCGCTCACCGCCACGGCGCTGGCCGGCCCCCTCCTCGCGCAGCTGATCGATCTCACGCTCATCGCCCACGTCTCCCCGGGGGGGCACCTGCACGGCGGGCGCCGCCGGCGCCCGGCGGGCGGCCGAGACCGGGTTGCCCAGTTCTCGGGGCTGCGGGTTCGGCGCCGCGCTGCGCCGGCTGCCCACGGTCAAGACCACCTTGGGCGGCTTGGCCGGCGAGAGTTCGCGCATCAGCTCACTGATCCGCTTGGCATACTTGTCGCTGACCCAGTCGCGCACGAAGCGATTCGGCGCCAACAGGCGCAACTGGTTGGACTCCCCTTCCTCCGCCTGCAGCGGACGGATCCAGGTATTGAACTGCTGCGAATTCAGTTCATCCTGCAGGGTATCCAGACATTGTTGCCAGAGAGCCAGTGACACGCGACCTCACCTTTGCGTAGAAAACGACCGCCTATTGTATCGTTCGGGCCACGGGTTATCCACATGACCGGCCTATCGCTTCGTCCTGTGGAAAACCCGGCCGCCATGTCCGCTGACTTCCGCCCGGACGCTGGCAGCAGGGAACGGCGACAACCCTCTCAGACAGCGCCGAGCTTCGGGCCACGCCCGACAGGGCGGCATCGCGGTGGGCCTCACCACCTCACCCCACCTAATCCCCACTTTTTCCACAGCAGGAATAACGCCTCAATACGATGATAAACATGGAATAAAACGACTTATTCACAATACCCATCCCCAGGAGTGACCACAGGGCCTGGAGCGTTACGGTATGCCGAGCGGGCGAACGGGTGGTGGATGGCGGCCGAGTGACCACGCGGAAAGCCGCGTCAGCAGGGGGCGCAAAGCGCAGGTAAGAATTGCACCGCAGGGCTGAAATCACTACAATTTCCGGTCTTGAGTCGAATACCCCCGGATCCGCCTGCGGCATCCGGATCTCTACGAGTGATCCAGTCATTCAGAAAACCACGTGGGAATAACGAGTTATGAAACGTACTTTTCAACCCAGCGTCCTCAAGCGCAAGCGCGCACATGGCTTCCGTGCTCGCATGGCCACCAAGAACGGTCGTGCCGTGCTGGCTCGCCGCCGCACCAAGGGCCGCAAGCGCCTGAGCGCCTGATCGCGGCCCTCGCGTGTCACGTCAGGGCTATCCCCGGCAGCTGAGACTGCTGACTGCTGGGGACTATCGTCGTGTCTTCGAAACGGCGGCTTTCAAGGTCCATGGCAGGGGGCTGATGGCTCTGGCCTCGCCCAACGCACTCGGCCACCCGCGACTCGGCCTGATCTTCAGCAAGAAGAACGTGCGCCGGGCCGTCGATCGCAACCGCCTCAAGCGCATCGTGCGTGACTCCATCCGGCTCCAGCAGCAGCGCCTTCCCGCCGTGGATATCGTGGTACTGGCCAGACGGGGAGTCCACGAGCTGGACAACGCCACCGTACATCGCCAGCTCCAGGGTATGTGGCGCCGCCTCGAGCGCGAGGCGAGCAAGTCCGCCCGCGAGCCGGACCGACACGGGACGCGGAGCGAAGACACGCACCGCATATGATGACCGACCCCCCAAGCGCCAGCGCATCCCGGAGCCTGCATGAGCATGATCACCTCGCTCTTTGCCGCGCCTCTCCGCGCCGACGCGTCGGATGCCGCCGACCAGCGTGCGTTTCCTAGCCTGCCTCCGGCAGGCTTTCGTGTATCTCGGGTGTGCGACCTGCGTTGCGCCATCGGAATGTTCACTACCCATCGGGCAGACCCCTCATGGACGTAAAACGACTACTCCTGCTGATTCCCCTGGCGGTACTCGCCTACCTGTTGATGGTCCAGTGGAATCAGGACTACGGCCAGGTTTCCCCTGAGCCGCAAGCCCCCGCCATGACCAGCAGCGCGTCGGACGGCGCTCGTTCGTCGACCGACGGCGGCGATGATCTCTCGGTACCCACCAGCGCCTCGTCGTCGAGCGACATGGCCAGCGGGATTCCCGGTGAGGCCGAGACACCGGCGGGCAGCCGCGACCTGGTGGCCGTGGTCACCGACGTGCTGGACGTGCGCATCGACCCCCAGGGCGGCGACATCGTCTATGCGGCGCTGCCCCAGCATCGCTTCAGCCTCGATTCCGAGCGCCCCTACGTGCTGCTCTCCGACAGCGAGACGCGCAGCTACGTGGCGCGCTCGGGGCTGCAACTCGAGGGGCATGAGGGCCGCATCACCTTCACGCCCGAGGCCACCGAGTACCGGCTGGGTGAGAATGACGATCGCCTCGAGGTCGACATGACCGCCGAGGTCAACGGCGTCGAGGTGATCAAGCGACTCACCTTCGAGCGTGACAGCTACGCGGTCGACGTGAACTACTTCCTGGCCAACAACACCGAGGAACCGGTCACCGCCCGCTTCATCGGCCAGCTGGTCCGCGACAACAGCAGCGACCCCTCCAGCGGCCCGAAGATGGGCATGCGCTCCTACCTCGGCGCCGCCTACTCCACGCCGGAGGACCGCTACCTCAAGGTCGACTTCGATGAGGTCCAGGAAGGCGCCTTCAACAACCGCGACGTCGAGGGGGGCTGGGTCGCCATCATCCAGCACTACTTCACCTCGGCCTGGGTACCCGCGCAGAAGCAGCAGAACCTCTACTACGCCACCACCGATGCGCGAGACCGCAACGTGGCGGCCTTTGCGGGCCCAACCAGCAACGTGACCGGTAACGGCGAGGCGACGCTGGGCGCGACCCTCTACATGGGTCCCAAGGTGCAGGATCGCCTCGAGGCCGTGGCACCCAACCTGGAACTGACGGTGGACTTCGGCTGGCTGTGGTTCATCGCCAACCCACTGTTCTGGCTGCTCGACCACATCCATGACCTGATCGGCAACTGGGGCTGGTCCATCGTTCTGCTGACCATGCTGGTGAAGGCGGCGCTGTGGCCCCTCTCCGCCAAGGCCTACAAGTCCATGGCCCGCATGCGCAAGCTGGGCCCGGAGATGCAGCGCCTCAAGGAGCAGTTCGGCGACGACCGTCAGAAGATGTCCCAGGAGATGATGAAGTTCTACCAGAAGGAGAAGATCAATCCTCTGGGGGGCTGTCTGCCGATCCTGGTGCAGATGCCGGTGTTCATCGCCCTGTACTGGATGCTGCTGGAATCCGTCGAGCTGCGCCACGCGCCCTTCATGTTCTGGATTCAGGACCTGTCGGTGAAGGATCCGTTCTTCATCCTGCCGATCCTGATGGGCGCCTCAATGTTCGTGCAGCAGATGCTCAACCCGACGCCTCCGGACCCCATGCAGGCGAAGATCATGAAGATGCTACCGATCGTCTTCACCTTCTTCTTCCTGTGGTTCCCGGCAGGCCTAGTCATCTACTGGGTGGTCAACAACTGCATCTCGATCATTCAGCAGTACACCATCACCCGCAAGATCGAGGCCGATCCCAGTATCGGCAAGGGCATGAAGACCAAGTAGACGAGGTCTCATCCCGCGTCTCCAGACCCCCGCCTCGGCGGGGGTCTGGCGTTTGAGGGGTCTAGCGTTTGGCCGTCCCGCCCCGGACAATGTCCCTTGTTAAGGCCCCTCGATCATTCGCCTTTCGACCACAGGAACCGTCCATGGCCGCCAGCCTCTACGATCAGGACACCATCGCCGCCCTGGCCACGCCGCCAGGCCGCGGTGGCGTGGGGATCATCCGCGTCTCAGGGCCCGCCTGCACGACGATCGTCCAAGCGATGCTGGGCCACTGCCCCGCCCCGCGCCAGGCCCACTACGGCTCCTTCCAGGGCGCCAGCGAGGTGATCGACGAGGGCATCGCGCTCTACTTCGAAGGCCCCCACTCCTTCACCGGTGAGGACGTGCTGGAACTCCAGGGGCATGGGGGGCCGGTGATCATGGACCTGCTGCTCGAGCGCTGCGTGCAGCTCGGCGCCCGGCTGGCGCGGCCCGGCGAGTTCTCCGAGCGGGCCTTCCTCAACGACAAGCTGGATCTGGCCCAGGCCGAGGCGATCGCCGACCTGATCGAGGCGAGCTCGAGGGGGGCCGCCGAGAACGCTCTGCGCTCCCTGCAGGGCGAGTTCTCGCACCGCGTTCAGGCGCTGGTCCAGCGGCTGATCGAGCTACGCATCTACGTGGAGGCGGCCATCGACTTCCCCGAAGAGGAGATCGACTTCCTCGCCGACGGGCACGTGGCCGGCAAGCTCGCCGCCATCCAGGCCGACCTGGCCGCGGTGCGGGCCGCCGCCGGCCAGGGAGCGCTGATGCGAGAGGGCATGAGCGTGGTGATCGCCGGACGCCCCAACGCCGGCAAGTCGAGCTTGCTCAATGCGCTGACGGAGCAGGAGACCGCCATCGTCACCGACATCGAGGGCACCACCCGGGACGTGCTGCGCGAGCACATCCACCTGGACGGCATGCCGCTGCACGTGATCGATACCGCGGGCCTGCGCGACACCCCGGACGCCGTCGAGAAGATCGGCGTGGCGCGCGCCTGGGAGGAGATCGAGAAGGCCGACCGGGTCCTGCTGATGGTCGATGCCGCCACCACCGAGGCCGTGGACCCCATGGCGATCTGGCCGGAGTTCGTCGCCCGCCTGGCCGCTCCCTCGCGGTTGACCCTGGTGCGCAACAAGATCGATGCCAGCCACGAAACGCCCGGGCTCGATACCAGCGGCGAGCGGCCGGTGATCCGGCTGTCGGCGAAGAGCGGCGCCGGAATCGCCAGTCTCAAGGAGCATCTCAAGGCGGTGATGGGCTTCGCGGCGACCCCCGAGGGCCGCTTCTCGGCGCGCCGGCGCCACCTGGACGCCCTGGATCGCGCCGACGCGGCGCTCTGTAATGGCGAGGCACAGCTGGCCGGTCACGGGGCCGGTGAGCTGCTGGCCGAGGACCTGCGCGATGCCCAACAGGCGCTGGGCGAGATCACCGGGGAGTTCAGTGCCGATGACCTGCTGGGCGAGATCTTCGGCAGCTTCTGCATCGGCAAGTAGCCCGTCCCTTACTCCCCCACCCACCAGTCGCCGCTGTGGCGGCTGGCCTCGCCCAGCAGCGGCAGGACCTTGGCCATCGCGGCCTCCAGGCGTTCATCGAGTCCCCAGGGCGGATTGATCACCAGCAGGCCGCTGCCGACCATGCCCCGCTCGCCCTCCTGCGGCTCACGCAGCCTCAATTCGCTGCGCCAGATCTTGCGTACCCCGCCGTCGCGCAGCCCCTCCAGCAGGTCACGGTGGCGGCCCGCCGGCAGCAGCGGGTACCACACCAGCACCACCGCATGGCGTGCCTTGCGCATGGCCTGACACACGGCCTCGGCTACCTCGGCGTATTCCGCCTTGCGCTCGTAGCTGGGGTCGACCAGCACGCAGAGCCGTGGCGAGGGCACCGGCAGCCCCTTCACCAGCCCCTGGAGCCCGTCGCCATGGATACGCTGCACGTTGTCCGGCAGTGCCTGGCGGGCCAAGTGGCCATGCTCCCCGGGATGGAGCTCGAAGAGCATCAGCCGATCCTGCGCGCGCAAGCGCGCCGACAGCCACCAGGGCGAGCCGGGGTAGTGATCGAGCCCACCGGCGAGCGATTGCACCTCGCCCAGCGCGGCGAGCCAGTCGCCGAGCAACGGATCTCTCTCCAGCTCCAGGCGCTCCCGCGCCTGCCATAGACGAGCGACTCCCTCACGATACTCCTGCAGCCTCGACGTCTCCTCGGCCGCCAGGGGATAGAGGCCACGACCGGCATGGGTATCCATGTACGTAACCGATGATTCCTTACGTAACAAGTGATCGATGACGGCAAACAGTATCAGATGCTTGTGAACGTCGGCGAAATTGCCGGCATGGTAGGCATGCTGGTAGGAGAGCATGAAAGGGATCCGTGGGTCGTCGAGACAGAAAGGCCCGCCACTTCAGCAGTGGCGGGCCCGGGGGTGCGTGATGACAGGCATGCGCCGATTACTGCTGGAAGCGCTCCTGAATCGGCGTCAGGGTGATCTCCACCCGGCGGTTCTGGGCGCGCCCCTGCTCGGAGTCATTGCTGGCGACGGGCTGGTTCTCGCCATAGCCGGTCATGTACAGACGGTTGCGCGTCACGCCGGACTGAGCCAGGTAGTTGCCCACCGCATTGGCCCGCCGCTCGGAGAGCCGCTGGTTGTACCCGGCGTCGCCGGTGCTGTCGGTATGGCCGGCGATGTTGACCCGGGTGTCCGGGTACTGCTGGAGCACCCTGGCCACGTCATTGAGGGCATTTCGCGCATTGGGGGTGAGGTCGCTGGAGTCGAAGGCGAAGGTCACCTCACTCGGCATGTTGAGCACGATGTCATCGCCGCGACGATCGACGCCTATGCCGGTGCCCTGAGTGCTCTGACGCAGCTGCTCTTCCTGCTTGTCCATGTAGGCGCCGATGCCGCCGCCGGCGGCGGCCCCCACGGCGGCACCAATCAGGGCCCGATCGCGTCGGCTGGTGCTGCCGTCGCCGCTGAGCGCACCGGCGGCCGCGCCGATGGCCGCGCCGATGGCCGCACCGGTGCCGGTCTGGCTGCGCTCGGTCTGACCGCTATAGGGATCGGTCGTGGTGCAGCCCACCAGCAGCGCCGAAGCGGCCAGGGGGGCCATCCATCGCATTGCTCTTCTCATCGTGTCCTCTCCTCCTTGGGTGATACGTGGTCATCCTTCACTGACCGACATCGTCCATCATGGCCAGCAGTTCGTTCAAGAATAATAGACCCTGAGGCGAGGCCCCAAGCCTATCGGCATCTTCCACAAGAAGTCCTTTTTCCCGCGCCTCCGAGAGCCTCGAGAGCAGCGCCGAATCGTCGCGGCCCGTGTGGGCCTGCCATATCGAGAGCGGCACGCCCTCCACCAGGCGCAGAGCATTCATGGCGAACTCGAGGGGCAGCTCCCGCTCGTCGATGAGGGTACAGCCGGCCACGAAACCGCGGGGATCGTTGATGCGGCGCAGGTAATCTTCGGGCCGTCGGGATTTCCAACGCCGTTGGATCTCGAGGCCCGTGGGTCCCGGCGCGCTGAGCTTGCCGTGGGCGCCGGCGCCGATGCCCAGATAGTCGCCGAAGCGCCAATAGTGGAGGTTATGCCGCGACGCCCGACCCGGGCGCGCATAGGCGGAGATCTCGTAGCGCGCGAAGCCGGCGGCCTCGAGACGCTCGTGCCCGGCGTCCTGGATGTCCCATAGCACCTCCTCCTCCGGCAGGGCCGGCGGGAAGGAGTGGAATTCGGTATTGGGCTCCAGGGTCAGCTGATACCAGGAGAGATGCTCCGGGGCGAGCGCCAGGGCCCGCTCCAGATCCGCCAGCGCCAGCGCCGGCGTCTGGTCGGGAAGTCCATGCATCAGGTCGAGGTTGAGGTTGTCAAAGCCGGCCCGACGCGCCTCGTCGAAGGCCGCCACGGCATCGTCGCCGCCATGGATGCGCCCCAGGGCCGAAAGCTGGGTATCCTGGAAGCTCTGCACCCCCAGCGACAGGCGATTGATCCCCGCCGCCCGATAGCCGGCGAAACGCCCACGTTCCAGGGTGCCGGGATTGGCCTCCAGGGTGATCTCGATGTCCCGGGCCAGCGGCAAGCGGTCCGACACAGCCTGCAGCAATCGTTCATAGAAGCCGGCCGACATCAGGCTCGGGGTGCCGCCGCCGATGAAGAGGCTGACCAGCTCACGCCCCGCGGCGTGCGGCAGGTCGGCCTCGAGATCGGCGATCAGCGCCTCGAGATAGACGTCTTCCGGCAGCTCGGCCCCCCGCCCGACGCCGTGGGAATTGAAGTCGCAGTAGGGGCACTTACGCACGCACCAGGGCACATGCACATAGAGCGACAGCGGTGGCAGGCCGGTGGTGGTCGGCAGCGACTCATTCATGAGCGCGCAGGCTCCGGCGTCATGGCGGCCACCAGCGCCTGCAGGGCCCGGCCCCGATGGCTGAGGCGGTTCTTCTGCTCGGCATCGAGCTCGGCGGCGCTGGCCTGCTGGTCGGGGAGCCAGAACAGCGGGTCATAGCCGAAGCCGCCCTCGCCCCGCGGCGCCTGCAGGATCTCGCCCTCCCAGCTGCGCTGCACGATCAGCGGCACGGGGTCCTCGGCATGACGCAGCAGCACCAGCACGCACCAGTAGCGCGCGCGACGGCGCCCCTCCGGTACCTCGGCCAGGGCCTCGAGCAGCCGGGCATTGTTGCGAGCATCGCTCTTGGGCTCGCCGGCATAGCGGGCCGAATAGATGCCGGGCGCCCCCGCCAGGGCATCCACCTCCAGGCCGGAATCGTCGGCCAGCGCCGGCAGCCCGCTGAGGCGGCTGGCTTCCCGAGCCTTGAGCAGGGCGTTCTCGACGAAGGTCAGGCCGGTCTCCTCGACGTCGGCCACGCCGTAATCGGCCTGGGCGTGCACTTCGATGCCCAACGGCACGAGCAGCTGGTGAAACTCGCGCAGCTTGCCAGCGTTGCCGCTGGCCAGGACCAGCTGGGCTGGACTCATGATCGACTCTCCATGACAACAGGGAGCCCCCATTCTACGAGCCCGCCTTCCGCCTGGGAAACGCCCGTATCATGCGCCAAACGAATGACATGCTTGGTGACGACTGTTCTAATAATTAAGAGTGATATATCCGTTGAGAAATGATGCGCTAGAGGGTGAATTTCCTTGAAGGGGAATCTCGATGGCGGAAATACCGATTCCGTGAACAGACAAAACCCGTTGTTTGTAAAGCATTAAGCCTCGTGACTTTACAAAGAAGAATAAAGGAAGATATTCACATAACCAAAAGTTAGTAACTAAAAATTACAATATGACCGAGACTTACTCACAGTGTGGCAAAGCTGCCACATTCGGCTGATTGCAAATCTGAAACATCATCGCACGTACGAAGGGGAACGGGATCATGGAGCAGGGGCAGCGCCTGGTGTTGCTGGTCACCGCCAACAACCCTCAGTCACAACTCTTCATCGACTACCTGCACCAGCAGCTCGACTGCCAGGTGTCGGTCGTCGCCCCCGCCGCGGAGTGGAAGGGCAAGGGGGCCTCGCCGACGGTGGTCCTGCTCGATGCGGATCATATCGACGAGGCGACCATGCAGGAGTGGCACGTCAGGGCAGCCGAGGCTGATGACATGTCCCTGGCCGCCTTCAACCTTCGCGACGAGGAGCATGCCGTCGAGATCCTCTCGGCCATGAACCTGCAGGGGGTGTTCTATCGCAGCGATTCGCTGGAGATGATCTGCAAGGGGCTGACCATCCTGCTGGAAGGCAACCTGTGGATGTCGCGCTCGCTGATGACCCGGATGATCCAGTTCTTCCGTCGCCAGCAGCTCAATTCGTATCGGCCGGTCTGCGGCCTGACGCATCGAGAGCTGGAAATCATCGCCATGCTCGGCACGGGCGCCTCCAACATCGAGATCGCCGATCAGCTCTTCGTCAGCGAGCACACCGTCAAGTCCCACCTCTACAACATCTTTCGCAAGATCAAGGTGCACAATCGCCTGCAGGCGGTGAACTGGGCGCGCCAGAACCTCGGTGCCCCGCCACCGCTGGTCGGACGGCGCCAGCGGGATAACTCGCCGGACGTTTCCTCCCACTCCTGAGCGATCAGGCCTGGACGACCTGGCCGCCCCCTCTTGCGCCCGCCCGGGTCGCGTCGGATCAGATCGCCTCGCGCCCGTTCAGATCAGGCGTACATGCTCCTGGATGAGCCCCGCCAGGGTCTCGGCGGCATTATCGGCGGTGGTGTCCAGGCGTAGCAGGTGCATCCGCTCCTCGTCGCCGATCGCTTCGAAGCCGGCCTGCTGGGCCTCCAAAATCGCCAGACTCTCCCGAGCCTCGACGCCCTGACGCCCGGCCCGCTTCTCGATACGTCGGCGCAGGGTGACCTCATCGGCCTCGAAGCTGACCAGCAGCACCGGCAGGCCACGGGCCTCGGCCTCCTGGCGCAGCAGGTCACGCTGCTCGCGCTTCAGGAAGGTGCCATCGACACAGGCCGGGAAACCGGCCTCCAGCAGCATGCCGGCGCTTTCGGCCATCCGGCGATAGGTCCGCGCGGTGGTCTCCCGGCTGAAGATATCCACAGCCGGTGATGTCGACGGTGCCTGAGGATCGAGTCCGTGGACGCGACGCCGCTCTACGTCGGAGCAGATCCGCACGGCGCCCAGTCGGGTCACCAGGGTGCGCGTGAAGCGACTCTTGCCACTGCCGGAGACGCCGATGCCGATCACCAGCGGCGGAAAGCGGAACTCGGCATAGGCCTCGGCCAGGCTCAGATACCCGTGACACGCCCGCATGGTCTCGGCCAGCAGCGCCGGACGCTCGGCGTCCTCTCCCGCCGCGCGCCGGCGCGCCAGCGCACGCCGTGCACCGGCGAGGGCCTCGACGACGCGAAACACCGAGAGCAGCCGCGCCATGCCGTAGTCGCCGGACAGGCGCAGGTAGCGATCCAGCGCCTGGCGGGCCAGGTCGGTCTCGCCTCGGGCGTCCAGCCCGACCAGCAGCGCGGCCAGATCGTTGCCGGGATCGATAACATCCTCGGCGCCGGGCCCCTGCAGGTCGCGGCCGATGGCATTGGCGAGCAGTACCCGGCCTTCGTCGCACAGCCGACTGTCGGGATGCTCGACGGCCCAGCTGGCCGACAGCAGTCGATCCCGGCGCTTGAAAAAGACCGGGGCCAGGCGCTGCACGTCCTGGTCGAGCCACTGGCGCAGCGAGGCGAGGCGATGGCGATCCTCCTCGCCGATCAGCAGCGGCTCGAGGGCCGCCGCCTCACCCTCGATGCGCTCCTGGAAGGCCACCAGGCCGGCATCATCGGGAAGAGACGCCACGCTTTCGCGACCGTGAAAGGCCACCAGTCGATCGATAAGTGCCTCCAGCGGCAGGGCGTCTTCGCATGCCACCTCGTGTTGCGCATCTCTCTGGCCCATCTCGGGTCTCCCGGTCAGTGAGGGGGAATCAGCTACGCTGCATCGCCGCAAACGCGCGCTCGGCAGCATCCAGGGTCAGCTGGATGTCTTCCGGAGCATGGGCGCTGGACATGAAGCCGGCCTCGAAGGCCGACGGCGCCAGGTAGACCCCCTCGTCGAGCATCGCGGTGAAGAAGCGACGGAAGGCGTCCCCGTCGCAGGCGGTCGCCTGAGCGAAGTTGTCGACCCGGCTCTGACCGGTGAAGAAGAGCCCGAACATGCCGCCGGCGCGCTGGGTGATCATGTCGATACCCGCCGCCTCGGCACGCGCCTCGAGGCCATGACAGAGCGTCTCGACCCGCTGCGCCAGGGCATCGTGGAAGCCGGGCGCCTGCAGCTTGGTGAGCAGGGCGATGCCGGCAGCCATGGCCAGCGGATTGCCCGAGAGGGTGCCGGCCTGATAGACCGGCCCCAGCGGCGAGACGACCTCCATGATCTCGCGACGCCCACCGAAGGCCCCCACCGGCATGCCGCCACCGACGATCTTGCCCAGGCAGGTCAGGTCGGGCGTTACGCCGTAGTACGCCTGAGCACCGCCCATGGCCACCCGGAAGCCGGTCATCACCTCGTCGAAGATCAGCACGCTGCCGTGCTGGTCGCAGACCCGACGCAGGGTCTCCAGGAAGCCCGGCTGGGGCGGGATGCAGTTCATGTTGCCGGCCACCGGCTCGACGATGATGCAGGCCACCTCGCTGCCGATCTCCTCGAAGCAGGCCTCGACGGCATCGGGATCGTTGAAGGAGAGCGTCACGGTATGCTCGGCCAGAGACGCCGGTACTCCCGGTGAGCTGGGCTCGCCGTGGGTCAGGGCGCCGGAGCCCGCCTTGACCAGCAGCGAGTCGGTGTGACCGTGATAGTTGCCCTCGAACTTGACGATCTTGTCCCGACCGGTGAAGCCGCGCGCCAGGCGCACCGCCGACATGGTGGCCTCGGTACCGGAGTTGACCATGCGCACCATCTCGATGGAGGGGATCATCTCGCAGATCAGGTCGGCCATGGTGGTCTCGACGGCCGTGGGGGTGCCGAAGGAGAGGCCGGCATCGAGGCGCTCACGCACCGCGCCCAGCACCTCGGGATCGGCGTGCCCGGTGATCATCGGCCCCCAGGAGCCGACGTAGTCGACATAGCGCTTGCCTTCCACATCGAACAGATAGGCGCCCTTGGCACGCTCCATGAACACCGGGGGACGATCCATGCCCTTGAAGGCGCGCACCGGCGAGTTGACCCCGCCGGGGATGTGCCGGCAGGCCTGTTCGAAGAGCTGTGCGGATGTGGTCATGTCAACCTCTTGCCCTGTTGAGGCCTGCCCGTCGGGCAGGCTATGGATAGTTCTCTGGATAAAACTGTGACGGGCGGTGAAAAGCCGGTGAATGTCGCCGAACGACAGGCGACCGGCGGGGCCCGAATTCGTCCCTATTCTCGTCTGCCGGGGGGGGCGATGACCAGCCCGTCCGGCATCAGCACCCGCTCGTCGCTCCGGGAGCGAGACCGGCGGGCAGCGCCGGCAGCTCCCAGAGGCGACGGGGCAGGCGCTGATCCCTGCCGGGTTGCCAGCCGTGTGCCAACGCCTGCCAGGTGAAGGCCTGAGCCTGCTCGCAGGCGACGACCAGCGACTCCCCCGCGGCCAGACGCGCCGCCAGGGCGCTCGCCAGGGTACAGCCGGAGCCGTGGAAGACGCCGGCCAGGCGCGGCCAGGTCCACTGGCGGCTGGTGTCCGGGGCGTGCAGGGTGTGCTCCACGCGATCGGCCGGCACCCGCCCCTCGGGATCGTCGGTACCGGTGACCAACAGCGCCTGGCAGCCCAGTGACATCAGCGCCACCGCCCGTTCGGTATCGTCGTCGCCGTCGGGGTCGGCCAGCCGAGCCAGCTCGCGCCGATTGGGCGTCAGGATATCCACAAGCGGTAGCAGGTGATGGCGGATGGCGTCGATCAGCTCGATTGTGGACAACTCGCTGCCGCCGCCGGCGCTGAGCACCGGATCCATCACCACCGGCACGCCCGGACGCCGCCGCACGATGTCCACCACGGCATCCAGGACGGCGACGTCGGGGATCACGCCGATCTTGATGGCGGCGATTTCGAACTCGTCGAGGGCCGCCGCCATGGCGCGCAGGTCATCGGCGCCGACGGGGCGCACGGCGCTGACGTCGCGACAGTTCTGCACCGTCAGCGCCGTGGGTAGCGTCAAGGCCCAGCCGCCGCAGGCGGCCACCGCCTCGCTGTCGGCGACCAGGCCGGCGCCGCCGGTCGGATCGTGGCCGGCCAGCACCAGCACGGTCGGCAGGTGAGGAGTCAGTTCCGCGTCATCGGCCATCAGAAGGGCTTCATCACGGCGAGGAAGATGATCAGCAGCAGGGCGATCACCGGCAGCTCGTTGAACCAGCGGAAGAAGACGTGGCCGCGTGTGCAGCGCGCCGCGGCGAACTGCTTCAGGTAGATCAGGCAGACATGGTGATAGGCCACCAGCACCACCACCAGCGCGAGCTTGGCGTGAAGCCAGCCCTGGCCGAGCCAGGCGGGATTGAGCGCCAGCATGGCGCCACCGAAGAGCAGCACGGCGATCATCGACGGGGTCATGATGCCGCGATAGAGCTTGCGCTCCATGACGAGGAAGTGGTCGATCGCCTGCTGCTCGCCGCGGTCACGGGCCTGGGCGTGGTAGACGTAGAGGCGCGGGAGATAAAAGAGGGCAGCGAACCAGGTCACCATGGCCACCAGGTGCAGGGCCTTCATCCACAGGTACATGACGACTCCTCAGCCGTTTGATGAATCGGAAAAACGATAGTGTCGCTCGATGGCGTCGCGGGTGATGATACCGGAAATCCGCTTGTTCTTCGGCCGATGACCGTGCTCCACGTAGAGGGCGTCCACCGCCTTGTCGTTGAGCCGGTCGAAGGCCTCGGTCAGCGTCGCCTGCAGGTGGATCGGCGCCAAGTCCAGGCGCTGGCCGGGGATCTCGACCAGGTCCAGCAGCGCGCTGTCATCGGCGCTCTCCTCATCGTGCTCCAGCAGCCAGCGCGCCAGATCGGCGGCCTTCAGCGCCAGCAGCGGCTTGTCGGCGGAGGAGCGCTCGATCAGCACCCAAACGGGATTGGCCTCGAGCAGGGCCCGGGCCTGGTCGCGGGTCACCATGCGGGTGCTGCGCACCAGGCTACGCTCCATGACCGCCGGCACCGACACCCGGGAGAGTGCCTGCATCAGCGGCTGTTGCAGGGGGTGCAGGCCGTGTCGGGTGACGCTGATGAAGAAGCCGTCGCAGCGGCACAGCTGGCGGGAGGTCAGCCCCGCGACCACCACCGCCAGCATGCCCGGTAGGATGATGTTGGGGTTGTTGGTCAACTCGAGCAGCGCCATCAGCGCAGCCAGCGGGGCCTGCAGCACCGCGCCCATCATGGCCGCCATGCCGAGCATGCCGTAGATCTCGGGACCGGCGGCCAGGCTCGGCATCAGCTGGGCACCGAGCAGGCCCAGCAGGGTGCCGGCCGCGGCACCCACCACCAGCACCGGCCCGATGATGCTGACCGGGATGCCGCAGGCCACGGCGCCGGCGGTGAGCAGCAGCTTGCCGATGGCCACCGCCAGCAGCACGTCCAGCGGCAGGCCTCCCGAGAGGGTCAGGGCCAGGGTGTCATAGCCCATGCCCTGCACCTGGGGGTACCACCAGGCCACACCGCCCACTACCACTCCGACCAGCGCACAGCGCACGCCCCAAGGCAGCCGCTCCAGGCGGCGTCCGGAGCGCGCCACCCTGACGAAGAGCCCGGCCAGCAGACCGATGATCAGGGCGCAGATGACCAGCCACGGCAGATTGACCAGCGAGCCCAGCGCCACGTCGGAGGCCTGGAAGGCGCGTTCGGTGCCGAAGACTAGCTGAGCCACCACCGCCCCCATGGTCGAGGCCAGGATCACCGGCATGAAACCGACGATGGTGTACTCCATCATCACCACTTCCATGGCGAAGATGACCCCGGCGATGGGGGTATGGAAGGAGGCCGAGATGCCCGCCGCGGTGCCGCAGGCCACCAGCACCCGCAGGCTGTTGTGAGGCAGCTTGAGGCGCTGGCCGAGGCCGCTGACGGCCGCGGCCCCCAAGTGGATGGCCGGCCCCTCGCGCCCGGCGGAGAGGCCGCCGAGCACCGAGATCAGCCCGACCCACCACTGGGTAATCCAGTTGCGCAGCGGGAAGCGTCCCTGGTGGTAGGTCAGCCGCTCGATCACGTGGGCCACGCCGATCTTGCGGTTGGCGACCGGCTGGCGCCACAGCCACAGGCCGATCAGCGTCACCGCCAGCAGCGGCAGCAGGGCACGCCCCCAGGGCGGGAGCTGCTCGAAGGCCTCGGGATTGCCGTCGGGCATGAAGGCCAGGGCACCGAGGGCGAGCAGCAGCCGGAACACCACCATCAGTCCCCCGGTGATCAACCCCGAGACCACGCCCAGCACGCACAGCTGGGGCAGGGCATCCACATTGGCCAGCTGGCGACGGAAGCCATCCAGGCTGAAGTCGGGTAGCGAGAAGCGTGGCACGGCGACGTTCCTGTTCGGCCTGAGCATCGGGGCCCCCCGTCTGGGTGGACCCTGCCCTCTTGTGTATCATATCCAGACACAGAGGTCTCAGCGCTTCCCATCCCAGCCCCGTTCCCAGGAGTCCATCGTGATCAAGGTCGGAATCGTCGGCGGCACCGGATACACCGGCGTCGAACTGCTCAGGCTGCTGGCTCGTCATCCGGACGTGGAGGTGGATGCCATCACCTCGCGCTCCGAGGCGGGCATGGCCGTCAGCGAGCTGTACCCCAACCTGCGTGGCCACTACGACGAGCTGGCCTTCAGCCTGCCCGATGCCGACCGGCTGGGACGCTGCGACGCGGTCTTCTTCGCCACCCCCCACGGCGTGGCCCACGCGCTGGCGGGCGAGCTGCTCGAGCGCGGCACCCGGGTAATCGACCTGTCGGCCGACTTCCGGCTGCGCGACGCCGACGAGTGGGCGCACTGGTACGGGCAGGCCCACGGCGCCCCGGCGTTGCTCGGCGAGGCGATCTACGGCCTGCCGGAGGTCCGCCGCGAGCGCATCCGCGAGGCCCGGCTGATCGCGGTTCCCGGCTGCTATCCCACCGCCGTGCAGCTCGGCCTGCTGCCGCTGCTGGAGGCCGGCCTGATCGATGTCGAGCACGTGATCGCCGACTGCAAGTCCGGCGTGACCGGGGCCGGACGCGGCGCCAAGGTACCCTCGCTGATGGCCGAGGCCAGCGAGTCCATGAAGGCCTATGGCGCCTCAGGCCACCGTCACCTGCCCGAGATCCGCCAGGGGCTCGGCGATGCCGCCGGCGGCCCAGTGGGCCTGACCTTCGTGCCACACCTAACGCCGATGATCCGCGGCATCCACGCCACCCTCTACGGGCGCCTCACCGGCGAGCCGGGCGATCTCCAGGCGCTCTTCGAGCGCCGCTTCGCCAGCGAGCCCTTCGTCGACGTGATGCCCGCCGGCAGCCACCCCGAGACACGCAGCGTCAAGGGCGCCAACGTCTGCCGGCTGGCGGTGCATCGCCCCGGCGACGGCGACACCGTGGTGGTGCTCTCGGTGATCGACAACCTGGTCAAGGGCGCCTCGGGCCAGGCCGTGCACAACCTCAACCTGATGTTCGGCCTCGACGAGACCGCCGGCCTCGATGCCCCGGCGATGATGCCCTGATTGCAGCAGTCAGATCCCAGCACCAGAGGGCGCCGGGAGATGGTCGAAGAGGAGGTCCACGCCATGGGTGAGGAGCATCACTCCGAACGGGCTGGCCATGGATGGCCAGCACCGGTCCTGCGAGCGGAGCAGGGCGTAGGTAGCGTCAGGGAAGTATTCACAGTGCCTCCTCGATGGTCCGACACTTCGGGACCTTCCCCGGCACAGCCCGTAGTTAGTCCCACAAAAGTTGACCCTTTTGCTGGGGAATGTGGATAATCGTCTGCTGCCACGACATTCATCGATCCAGGGGAGGTCACCCATGAGCGGTGCCGAATCCTTCGTTCCCACCCCCTTGATGCTCTCCGACGGCGCCCGGGCACGACTCGCGGCGCTGATCGAGGAACAGGGTAACCCCCGGCTCAAGCTGCGCGTCTACGTCACCGGCGGTGGCTGCTCGGGCTTCCAGTACGGCTTCGACTTCGCCGAGGAGACCGCCGAGGACGATACCCTCGTCGAGTTCGGCGCGGTGGCCCTGGTGGTCGACCCGCTCTCCTATCAGTACCTGGTCGGCTCCACCGTCGACTACGAGGAGGGCCTCGCCGGTGCCCGCTTCCTGGTCCAGAACCCCAACGCCACCACCACCTGCGGGTGCGGCGCCTCCTTCATGGTCTGAGCGACAACGTTGGCTCAGCGGCCAAAGCCGCCTGGCCCGTCACTTGACGCTTCTCCGGGAACTCGCCATCGTTGATGGCGCGAATGATAAGAAATCCTTCCACGGGGAATGCTATGAAACCGCAACTGAAACAAGCCGCGCTGGCCGCCAGCATCGCCATTGGACTGGGTGGTGCTACGCTTGCCAATGCCGATGAGCACGTGCTCGAGGTCGTCACCGACCCGAGCTTCGTACCCTTCGAGATGATGGATCAGGAATCCGGCGAGATGGTCGGCTTCGACATGGACATCATCAGCGAACTGGCCGAGCGGGCCGGCTTCGAGTACAACCTGCGCACGATGGACTTCAACGGCATCATTCCCGCCGTGCAGACCGGCAACGTCGACATCGCCATCGCCGGCATCACCATCACCGACGAGCGTGCCGAGATCGTCGACTTCTCCGATCCCTACTACGACAGCGGCCTGCGCATCCTGGTCGGTGCCAACGACGACAGCGTCCAAGAGCTCGAGGACCTGAACGGCAAGAAGATCGGCACCAAGGTCGGCTCCACCAGCTACGACTTCCTCCAGGAAAACCTCGGCGAGGACGCCGACATCACCCCCTACCCGGGCAGCAGCGACATGTACATGGCCCTGCTCGGCGGCAGCGTCGATGCGGTCTTCTACGATGCGCCCAACGTCGGCTACTTCTCCCAGACCAAGGGTGAGGGTCGCGTGAAGGTCGTGGGCGACCTCTACGAGGGCCAGCAGTACGGCATCGTCTTCGTCGAGGGCAGCGAGTGGGTCGAGCCCGTCAACGAGGCCCTGGCCGAGATGAAGGAAGACGGCACCTACGACGAGATCCACGCCAAGTGGTTCGGTAGCGCCAGCGGCGAGTGATGCCCGGTGACTTCCGTCAGCGGGGTCGGGTCATGAGGCCCGACCCCGCTGCGTTGTGCCCCCGGTACCTTCCCCCGTCGTCATCCCCCGCGTCTTGACGGAGAAATCTTGTGGACGTCACCTTCCAATTCGACTGGCAGGCGGCCTTTGCCTCCATTCCCTTCCTGATCAAGGGTATCCCCTATACCCTGCTGATCTCCTTCGGTGGCCTGGCCATCGGCTTTCTGATCGGCATCCTCTTCGGCCTGCTGCGCATCAGTCGCCTCGCCTGGCTGAAGATCCCGGCCGTGGCCTACATCGAGATCTTCCGCGGCACCCCGGTGCTGGTGCAGGTGCTGTTCATCTTCTATGGTCTGCCGCAGCTGCTGGGCGGCCCGATCAACGCCCTCGTGGCCGGGATCGCCGCCATCGCCGTCAACTCCGGCGCCTATATCTCGGAGATCGTGCGCGGCGGCGTGCAGTCCATCGAGCGCGGGCAGCGCGAGGCGGGCCTGTCACTCGGCCTTTCACGCCGCCAGACCTTCCGCTACATCATCTGGCCCCAGGCCTTCCGACGCATGATCCCATCGCTCGGTAACCAGGGCATCATCAGCATCAAGGACACCTCGCTGTTCTCGGTGATCGGGGTCGGCGAACTGGTCCGCCAGGGCCAGGTCTACATCGCGACCACCTTCAATGCCCTCGAGGTCTACCTGATGGTCGCCCTGCTCTATCTGGCGATCACCCTGACCCTCTCGTTCGTGCTGCGCCAGCTCGAGCGCAGAGGCCTGGTCGGACAATAAGGAACGCGCGACATGACACACGAGAAGTCCACGTCCGGCAGCGATCCCATCGTGCGCATGGACAAGGTCAACAAGCATTTCGGCAGCCTGCATGTGCTGAAGGACATCGACCTGTCGGTCTCCCCCGGCGAGGTCGTGGTGATCATCGGTGCCAGCGGCTCGGGCAAGTCGACGCTGATCCGCTGCATCAACGGCCTCGAGGAGTTCCAGCAGGGCTACCTGGAGGTCGATGGCAGCCAGCTGGTGCCCCACGGCAAGGCCTCGGCGGCGCTGCAGAAGATCCGTACCGAGGTCGGCATGGTCTTCCAGCAGTTCAACCTCTTCCCCCATCTGAGCGTGCTGGACAACGTGACCCTGGCGCCGATGAAGGTGCGCGGCTGGAGCCGGGAGGACGCTATCGAGACCGCCGAGCGCCTGCTCGAGCGGGTCGGCATCAGCGACCAGGCCGCCAAGCATCCTGGTCAGCTCTCCGGTGGCCAGCAGCAGCGCGTAGCCCTGGCCCGTGCGCTGGCCATGGAGCCGCGCCTGATGCTGTTCGACGAGCCCACCTCGGCACTCGATCCGGAGATGATCGGCGAGGTCCTGGACGCCATGCGGGAACTGGCAAAGGAAGGCATGACCATGCTGATCGTGACCCACGAGATGGGCTTCGCCCGTGAGGTCGCCGACCGAGTGATCTTCATTCACAAGGGTGAGATCACCGAGGAGGGGCCGCCCGAGGAGGTCTTCGATTCACCTCGGAACGAACGCACCCAGAGCTTCCTCTCGCGCGTCCTCAAGCACTGATCTTGCCTCCTCCGATCCCCTCGGGAGCCTCTAACCAGCCCTTCAGCATCCCTCCAAAAAAGGCCCTGTCGTTATCGACAGGGCCTTTTTTTGCCTGTGGACAGAAGTTTTCTGGAACCTGCCTAGATCCGCCTGCAGGCCCCGTCATACGCGGAGATGGACGCCTGGCTCTCGAGTGTTCACAGCCACGGTAACAAGCCCGGTAGAGAACGGTGGACAAGCGGTGATCTTTTTCCCGTGTGGACAAGTCGCCATTCCGTCCACAGCCTCCGGACACCTCGTCCGCAGGCTGTCACGCCTTTCTCCGACGAGGGATCAACAATGCAAGCTGTTGATAAAAGTAAGATTTATTAGCTTATCCACTAAAAATGTCCACACCAGTAGTTACAACTACAACAGAACTTCTCTTTTATATTCTGTTTTATTGTATATGAAGAGAGATGACGGCCACCGGGAAGGAATTCGGGTGTGGAAAACCCTGACGATTACCCACAGGGGGTTTATACTGGCCCGCTGATTTCCACCCCTGACAGCCACATCGGCGCACCGCGCCAAGAGGTGACCCTTGGAGTACCCCGACCGCTTTGACGTCATCGTCATCGGCGGCGGCCATGCCGGAACCGAAGCCGCCCTGGCCTCGGCCCGCATGGGCTGCCGGACCTTGCTGCTGACCCATAACATCGAGACGCTCGGCCAGATGTCCTGCAATCCCGCCATCGGCGGGATCGGCAAGAGTCATCTGGTCAAGGAGATCGATGCCCTGGGCGGTGCCATGGGCCTGGCAACCGACCACGGCGGCATCCAGTTTCGCGTGCTCAATGCCCGCAAGGGGCCGGCGGTCCGGGCCACCCGCGCCCAGGCCGACCGGGTCCGCTACAAGGCCGCGATCCGCACCATGCTGGAGAACCAGGCCAACCTGACCCTCTTCCAGCAGGCGGCGGGCGACCTGATCGTCGACGGCGACACCGTGCGGGGCGTGGTCACCGAGACCGGCATCCGCTTCCTCGCCGAGACGGTGGTGCTGTGCACGGGCACCTTCCTCGGCGGCGTGATCCACATCGGGCTCGACACCAGCCGCGGCGGTCGCGCCGGGGATCCCGCCTCCAACGGCCTGGCCGAGCGGCTGCGGGCACTGCCGTTCCGGGTCGATCGCCTCAAGACCGGCACACCGCCGCGGCTCGATGCCAAGAGCATCGATCTGGCCTCGCTCGAGGAGCAGCCCGGCGACACGCCGACCCCGGTGATGTCCTACCAGGGCAGCCGCGAGATGCATCCCCGCCAGGTGAGCTGCCACATCGCGCACACCAACGAGCGCACCCACGAGATCATCCACGCCAATCTCGATCGCTCGCCGATGTACTCGGGGGTGATCGAGGGCGTCGGGCCGCGCTACTGCCCGTCCATCGAGGACAAGGTGCACCGCTTCGCCGACAAGGCCAGCCACCAGGTGTTCGTCGAGCCCGAGGGCCTCGATACCCATGAGCTCTATCCCAACGGCATCTCCACCTCGCTGCCCTTCGACGTGCAGCTGCAGGTGGTGCGCTCGATCAACGGCTTCGAGAACGCCCATATCACCCGCCCGGGCTATGCCATCGAGTACGATTTCTTCGACCCACGCGACCTCAAGCACTCGCTGGAGACCAAATTCATCCACAACCTGTTCTTCGCCGGCCAGATCAACGGCACCACCGGCTACGAGGAAGCGGGAGCCCAGGGGCTGCTGGCGGGGCTCAACGCCGCCCGCCGGGCCCGTGGACAGGAGGCCTGGTCGCCGCGTCGTGACGAAGCCTATCTGGGCGTGCTGGTTGACGACCTGATCACCCTGGGGACGAAGGAGCCCTACCGGATGTTCACCTCTCGGGCCGAATACCGGCTGCTGCTGCGCGAGGACAACGCCGACATGCGGCTCACCGAGCTGGGCCGCGAGCTCGGCCTGGTCGACGACGCCCGCTGGGCGGCATTCGCCACCAAGCGCGACGCCGTGGAGCGCGAAAGCGCCCGCCTCAAGGCCAGCTGGGTGCAGCCGGGCAGCCCCGCGGCCGCACGGGTCGAGGCCAGGACCGGCGCGCCGCTGCCGCGCGAGTACAGCCTGCTGGACCTGCTCAAGCGCCCCGAGCTCGTCTACACGGACCTCGCCGACCTGCCCGGCATCGAGGGCGCTCCCGTCGAGGACGAGGCGGTGGCCGACCAGGTGCAGATCCAGGCCAAGTACCAGGGCTACATCGATCGTCAACAGAACGAGATCGATAAGCTCAAGCGCCACGAGGCGACCCCGCTGCCGACCGACCTGGACTACCAGCGTGTCGAGGGTCTCTCCAACGAGATTCGCCAGAAGCTCGAGGACGCGCGCCCCGGGACCCTGGCCCAGGCGGGGCGCATCTCCGGCGTGACACCGGCCGCGGTGTCGATCCTGCTGATCCACCTCAAGAAGCGACGCCTACTCGACGACAGCCGGGCGGTCAACACATGATCGGCGTCGACGCGAACGTCGAGGCGCGCCTCGACCACGGCCTGGCCGCGCTGGACGTCTCCGTGGATGCCGAGCAGCGCGCACGCCTGCTGGGGCTGGTGGGGCTGTTGCACAAGTGGAACCGCGCCTATAACCTCACCGCGATACGCGCGCCGGAGGAGATGGTCAGCCGCCATCTGCTCGACAGCGCCGCGGTGCTGCCCTTCGTCGAAGGGCCGACGCTGCTCGACGTGGGTTCGGGTCCGGGGCTTCCCGGGCTGGTCCTGGCCATCCTCCGGCCGTCGCTGGCGGTCACGCTGCTCGACAGCAACGGCAAGAAGGTGCGCTTCCAGCGTCAGGCCGTGATGGAGCTGGGCCTGACCAACGTCACCCCGGTGCAGGCGCGGGTAGAAGCCTTCACGCCGGTGGCCGGCGGCTACGCGCAGGTGATCTCGCGGGCCTTCTCGAGCCTCGGCGATTTCGTCGCCCTGACCGCATCCCTGGTGGGACCCGACGGCGAGTGGCTGGCTATGAAGGGCCCCGCCGTGGATGATGAGCTGGCCGGCCTGCCCGAGACGATCGCCGTGGCGGCCCGTCATGACCTCGCGGTCCCCTTCGAGACCGGCAGTCGACCGCTGGTGGTCCTGCGCCACCGGACGTCCGACGGGGCCTGCCCCTGAGGCGTCTGTTTCCCCAGCAAGGGAGTTGCACGTGACCAAGATCATTGCCTTGACCAACCAGAAGGGCGGCGTGGGCAAGACCACGACCGCCGTCAACCTCGCCGCCAGCCTGGCTGCGCTGGATCGCCGCGTGCTGCTGGTCGACCTGGACCCCCAGGGGCACGCCACCATGGGCAGCGGCGCCGACAAGCATGACCTGGACGGCAGCGTGCTCGACGTGGTGCTGGGCGACAAGAAACCCACCGAGGTGATCCTCGATTGCCCCCAGGCCGGCTACGCCCTGCTGCCCGGCAACGGCGACCTGACCGCCGCCGAAGTGGAGCTGCTCGGCGGTGGCGACGGCCGGGAGCGCAAACTGGTCACGGCCCTGGCCGAGCTTGCCGGCGAATACGACGTGGTGCTGATCGACTGCCCGCCGTCGCTGAACATGCTGACCGTGAACGCGTTGACCGCCGCCGACGGGGTTCTGATCCCCCTGCAGTGCGAGTTCTATGCCCTGGAAGGGCTCTCGGCGCTGCTCGATACCGTTGAGCAGATCAAGGACAGCGTGAACCCGCAGATCGAGATCTTCGGTATCCTGCGGACCATGTTCGACGCCCGCAACAGCCTGACCCGGGACGTCAGCAAGCAGCTGCGCGACTACTTCGGTGACGCGCTGCTCAAGACCACCATTCCGCGCAATATTCGGGTCGCCGAGGCCCCCAGCCATGGGCTGCCGGTGACCAAGTACGCGCGCTTCTCGCGAGGCAGCCAGGCCCATCGGGTGCTGGCCAAGGAACTGATCCGACGCCTGTCGCTGTAGGCCGGCCGTCGCACACCGCTGGTAGTGATGAGGGAATGTCGATGACGCGTAAACGCGCCCTGGGACGTGGCCTGGATGCCCTGATCGGTGCCAACGCCCGCCGTCGTGAAAGCCTGGACCTGCCCGAGGTCGAGATCGAGGAGGGCCTCGAACCCTCGGCGCCTCGGGCGCCCGAGCCCGAGGAGCGCCTCGAGCGCCTGCCGCTGGGGCAGCTCTCACGCGGCAAGTATCAGCCGCGTCGCGACATCCAGCCCGAGGCCCTCGAGGAGCTCGCCGACTCGATCCGCGCTCAGGGCGTGATGCAGCCGATCGTGGTGCGCCCCGTGGGCGAGGCGCGCTACGAGATCATCGCCGGTGAGCGCCGCTGGCGGGCCGCCCAGCTCGCCGAGCTCGACGTGATTCCCGCGGTGATCCGTGAGGTGAGCGACGAGGTGGCGCTGGCCCTGGCGCTGATCGAGAACATCCAGCGCGAGGACCTCAACCCGATCGAGGAGGCGATGGCGCTGAAGCGGCTGCTCGAGGAGTTCTCGCTGACCCAGCAGCAGACCGCCGATGCCGTAGGCCGCTCCCGCGCCCAGGTGGCCAACCTGCTGCGCCTGCTGACGCTGGACCCCGAGGTGCAGACCCTGCTCGAGCGCGGCGACCTGGACATGGGCCATGCCCGGGCGCTGCTGGCGCTGTCGGGGGCCAAGCAGCGCAAGGCCGCCCATGAGGTGGTCAACAAGGACCTCACCGTTCGTGACACCGAGGCGCTGGTCAAGCGCCTGGCCAATGGCGAGCCGGCGAAGCCCGCCCCCGAGGCGCCGTCCGCCGACGTGGCCGGCCTCGAAACGCGCCTCGCCGAGGTGCTGGGGGCGCCGGTGAAGATTCAGCACGGACGCGGCGGTAAGGGGCGCGTGACGATCCGCTATGCGAGCCTCGATGAGCTCGACGGGATCCTCGAGCACATCCGCTAGCGGGGCGTTGACGAGACGTTACGGCCATTAGCCGGCTAAACGTGCTGGGCGAATTTATCGACTTTTAGTCGTAGAGCAACGAGATATCGCGTCCAATGGCGGCGTTCTCGGTTGAAGCCTGGGTGGGCCTTCCCTATAATCGCGCCGGACCTTTCGTTGGCCCGCGCGCGGCGAGGATCAGCGAAGCAGACGGGTCGCCGACCATCGGTAGCGCGAACGGAGACCCTCATGGCAGCCAGGATTAGGCGTCCCAGCCTGCGACCACTGTGGATCGCACAGCTTGCCGCCATGGCGGTCATGGTCGGGCTTGCCGCCGGGTTCCAAGGTCCCGCCGATGCCGTCTCGGCCCTGGTGGGGAGCGCCGTGGCGCTGCTGCCTAACGTCTACTTCGCCTGGCGCATGTTTCGCCACCGCGGCGGTCGCCAGGCACGCCGAGCGGTCCACGGTCTCTACCGCGCGGCGGCCGGAAAGTTTGGTTTGACAGTGGCACTCTTCACACTGGTGTTCGTCACAGTGCCCCTCTCAAATCATGCTTTATTCTTTGGCGCTTATGTGGTGACCCTGTTCGCGTACTGGCTGGCCTCCTGGCAGATGACGCGACAGACACCCAACTGAAATCGAGGCAGCTCATGGCAGGCAACAACTCGACTCCCACGGAGTATATTCAGCACCACCTGCAGAATCTGACCTACGGCTACCATCCCGAGAATGGCTGGTCGCTGGCCCAGTCGGCCGGCGAAGCTCAGGAAATGGGCTTCTGGGCGATCCACCTGGACACCATGGGCTGGTCGCTGGCGATGGGCGCGCTGTTCATCTGGCTGTTCCGCATGGTCGGCAAGGCCGCCACCACCGGCGTGCCCGGCAAGCTGCAGTGCGCCATCGAGATGATCTTCGAGTTCGTCGAGGGCACGGTGCGCGGCGCCTTCCTGCACGGCAAGAACCCGGTGATCGCCCCGCTGGCGCTGACGCTGTTCGTCTGGATCTTCCTGATGAACCTGCTGAAGCTGGTGCCCGTGGACCTGATGCCGGAGCTGTTCGCCAAGTTCGGCGTCGAGTACATGAAGCTCGTGCCGACCACCGATCCCAACATCACCCTCGGCATGGCGCTGGGCGTGTTCTGCCTGATCATCTACTACAGCATCAAGGTCAAGGGCGCCGGCGGCTTCATCAAGGAGCTCTCGTTCACCCCGTTCAATCACTGGCTGCTGATCCCCTTCAACCTGATCATGGAGCTCATCGGCCTGCTGGTGAAACCGCTGAGCCTGGGCCTGCGACTCTTCGGCAACCTGTTCGCCGGCGAGGTCATCTTCCTGCTGATCGCGCTGCTGCCGTTCTGGGTCTCCTGGACGCTGAACGTGCCCTGGGCCATCTTCCACATCCTGGTCATCACCCTGCAGGCGTTCATCTTCACCGTCCTGACGGTGGTCTACCTGAACGCGGCACATGAGCATCACTGAATCACGTAACACCCGCTAAACCCTTGAACCTTAACTTAAACTCGATAGGAGCATCACCATGGAACTCATCTACATTGCTGCCTCTCTCATGATCGGCCTGGGCGCACTGGGTACCGGCATCGGCTTCGCCCTGCTGGGTGGCAAGCTGCTCGAGACTACCGCTCGCCAGCCGGAGCTGGGCGACCAGTTGCAGACCAAGACCTTCCTGATGGCGGGCCTGCTGGACGCCGTGCCCATGATCGGCGTCGGCATCGCGATGTACCTGATCTTCGTCGTCGCCGGTTAACGTTTGGCACACCGAGCGCACCGCGCTCGGTTTGCTTGTTTCCGGACGCCACGAATCTGTCAGAGGTACGTCCCTGTGAATATCAACATGACGCTAATCGGACAGATGATCGCCTTCGCGATCTTCGTCGGATTTTGCATTAAGTTTGTGTGGCCGCCGATCAGCAACGCGCTCCATGAGCGTCAGAAGAAGATCGCCGACGGCCTGGACGCGGCTAGCCGCGCCTCGCGTGACCTGGAGCTGGCCGAAGAACAGGCTGGCGAGACGCTGCGCGAGAGCAAGGAGCAGGCCGCCGAAATCCTGGAGCAGGCCCACAAGCGGTCCAGCCAGATGATCGAGGAGGCGCGTGACCAGGCGCGTCAGGAAGGCGAGCGGATGATCGCTCAGGCCAAGTCCGAGATCGATCAGGAAGTGAATCGCGCGAAGGAAGATCTGCGGGTGCAGGTGTCGCGTCTCGCCATCGTGGGTGCGGAGCGGATCCTGGAAGCCTCCATCGACGAGAAGAAGCACGGCAAGCTCGTCGACGAACTCGCCAACGAGCTTTGAGGAGGTGACCCATGGCGGAAACGTCTACCGTCGCACGACCCTACGCCAAGGCGGCCTTCGAGTACGCCGTTGAGCAGCAGGCACTGGATGGCTGGGCCGGAATGCTCGAGACCGCGGCGCGTGTCGTCGAAGACGACGACATGCAGCGCCTCGTGCTCGGCAACCCGAAGCTGTCGAGCACCCAGAAGGCCGATGTGGTCGTCGACGTCTGTGGCGACGCCGTGAGCGACGCCGTCCGCAACTTCCTGCGCCTGGTGGGCCAGAAGGGCCGCCTGGCGGCGCTTCCGGCCATCGTCGAGCAGTTCACCATGCTCAAGGCCCAGCAGGAGAAGCGCATGGACGTGAACATCGTCTCCGCCTTCCCGCTGGATGATAAGCAGCAGGACAAGCTCGCGAGTGCACTGGCCAAGCGTCTGAACCGCGAAATCTCCATTACCACTCAGGTGGATTCCACCCTCCTGGGAGGCGTCATCCTGCGTGCCGGCGACACCGTCATCGACGGCTCGGTACGCGGTCGACTGAATCGCCTCCACGAGGCCCTTTCCGCCTGAGTCTGAGGGACATGGCATGCAGCAACTGAATCCTTCCGAGATCAGCGACATCATCAAGCAGCGTATCGAAAAGCTGGATGTCGCATCCGAAGCCCGTAATCAGGGCACCATCGTCAGCGTGTCTGACGGTATCGTGCAGATCCACGGCCTGGCCGACGCGATGTTCGGCGAGATGATCGAGTTCCCCGGCGGCATCTACGGTATGACGCTGAACCTCGAGCGCGACAACGTCGGCGCCGTGGTGCTGGGTGACTACCTGAAGCTCGAAGCGGGCATGACCGCCCAGTGCACCGGGCGCATCCTCGAGGTGCCGGTGGGTCCCGAGCTCGCCGGTCGCGTGGTCGATGCCCTGGGCAACCCCATCGACGGCAAGGGTGATCTCAACACCAAGCTGACCGACGCGGTGGAAAAGGTCGCCCCCGGCGTCATCACCCGTCAGTCCGTCGACCAGCCGATCCAGACCGGTTTCAAGTCCATCGATGCCATGGTGCCGATCGGCCGCGGCCAGCGTGAGCTGATCATCGGCGACCGCCAGATCGGCAAGTCGGCCATCGCCATCGATGCCATCATCAACCAGAAGGGCAAGGGCGTCACCTGTGTCTACGTGGCGATCGGCCAGAAGCAGTCGACCATTGCCAACGTGGTGCGCAAGCTCGAAGAGCACGGTGCCATGGAACACACCATCGTGGTCGCCGCCGGCGCTGCCGATCCGGCCCCGATGCAGTTCCTCGCCGCCTACTCCGGCTGCACCATGGGCGAGTACTTCCGCGACCGCGGCGAAGACGCGCTGATCGTCTACGACGATCTCTCCAAGCAGGCCGTGGCCTATCGCCAGGTCTCCCTGCTGCTGCGTCGTCCGCCGGGCCGCGAAGCCTTCCCGGGCGACGTCTTCTACCTCCACTCCCGCCTGCTCGAGCGTGCCGCTCGCGTGAACGCCGACTACGTCGAGAAGTTCACCAATGGCGAAGTGAAGGGCAAGACCGGTTCGCTGACGGCCTTGCCGATCATCGAGACCCAGGGCGGCGACGTCTCCGCGTTCGTTCCGACCAACGTGATCTCGATCACCGACGGACAGATCTTCCTCGAGACCGACCTGTTCAACTCGGGCATCCGTCCGGCCATCAATGCCGGCCTCTCGGTGTCGCGTGTCGGCGGCTCGGCCCAGACCAAGATCATCAAGAAGCTCGGCGGCAGCGTGCGTCTGGCCCTGGCCCAGTACCGCGAGCTGGCGGCCTTCGCCCAGTTCGCCTCCGACCTGGACGAGGCCACCCGCAAGCAGCTCGAGCACGGTCAGCGCGTCACCGAGCTGATGAAGCAGCATCAGTATGCGCCGATGTCCGTGGCCGAGATGGCCGTCTCCCTGTATGCCGCCAACGAGGGGCATCTGGACGACGTCGAGGTCAACAAGGTGCTGGACTTCGAGCGCGCGCTGCAGGACTACATGAAGTCCGAGCACGCCGAGCTGCTCGAGACGATCAACCAGACCGGCGACTACAGCGACGAGATCAAGTCGGGCCTCAAGGCTGGTCTCGAGAAGTTCAAGGCCACTCAGAGCTGGTAATGCCGACGGCCCGCTCCTCCGGGGCGGGCCCTGGAGCTTTCTGAGGGCCACGAACGATAAGGTAGATCGCTATGGCAGCTGCAAAAGAGATTCGCACCCAGATCGGGAGCATCAAGAACACGCAGAAGATCACCAGCGCCATGGAAATGGTGGCTGCGTCGAAGATGCGCAAGGCACAGGACCGGATGAAGGCCAGCCAGCCCTATGCCAAGCAGATCCGCAAAGTCGTGGGCCACGTCGCCGATGCCAACCCGGAGTACAAGCATCCGTGGATGGAAGAGCGCGAGGTCAAGCGGGTCGGCTACATCGTGGTCTCCTCCGACCGCGGGCTGTGCGGTGGCCTCAACGTCAACCTGTTCAAGTCCGTGGTGAAGGATGCCAAGGCCCAGCGTGAGCAGGGCGCCGAACTCGACTTCTGTGCCCTGGGCAGCAAGGCCACCGGTTTCTTCCGCAAGTTCGGCGGCAGCCTGGTCGCGGCCAAGAGTGGCCTGGGCGAGGCGCCGGATCCGGAGGACCTGATCGGCAGCGTGAAGGTCATGCTGGATGCATACGACGAGGGCAAGCTGGACCGCCTCTACGTGGTGTTCAACGAGTTCGTCAACACCATGACCCAGAAGCCGGTGGTGCGTCAGCTGTTGCCCCTGTCGGCCGAGATGGGGACGGAAGCGTCCACCGAAGAAAACAAGCGTCCCGGTAGCTGGGACTACCTGTATGAGCCGGATGCCAAGGCGCTGCTGGATAGCTTACTCGTGCGCTTCGTCGAGGCGCAGGTCTATCAGGCGGTGGTCGAGAACGTGGCGTGCGAGCAGGCCGCTCGGATGATCGCCATGAAGAGCGCCACCGACAACGCCGGCAATCTGATCGACGACCTGGAGCTGGTGTACAACAAGGCCCGTCAGGCGGCCATTACCCAGGAAATCTCCGAGATCGTCGGTGGCGCCGCCGCCGTTTAGCGTCGGGGAGGGCACTGCCCTCCCGGCAAGCAGGTTTCATTTGCAGGTATTTGAGAGGAACCAAGATGAGCGGACGTATCGTACAAATCATCGGCGCGGTGATTGACGTAGAGTTTCCGCGGGACGATGTGCCCAAGGTCTACGACGCGCTGAAGGTCTCGGACACCGGGACCGTTCTCGAGACCCAGCAGCAGCTGGGTGACGGCGTGGTGCGCACCATCGCCATGGGCACCACCGAAGGCCTCAAGCGCGGCCTGAACGTGGTCGGCACCGGTGCCCCCATCTCCGTGCCGGTCGGCAAGGAGACCCTGGGCCGCATCATGAACGTGCTGGGCGAGCCCATCGACGAGGCGGGCGAGATCGGCGAAGAAGAGCGCATGCCGATTCACCGCAAGGCGCCGGGCTATGCCGATCAGGCCGCGTCCGAGGAGCTGCTGGAGACCGGCATCAAGGTCATCGATCTGGTGTGCCCGTTCGCCAAGGGCGGCAAGGTCGGCCTGTTCGGCGGCGCCGGCGTCGGCAAGACCGTCAACATGATGGAGCTGATCCGCAACATCGCCACCGAGCATAGCGGCTACTCCGTGTTTGCCGGCGTGGGCGAGCGGACTCGTGAGGGTAACGACTTCTATCACGAGATGACCGAATCCAACGTCATCGACAAGGTGTCGCTGGTCTACGGTCAGATGAACGAGCCGCCCGGCAACCGTCTGCGCGTGGCCCTGACCGGCCTGACCATCGCCGAGAAGTTCCGCGATGAAGGCCGCGACGTACTGCTGTTCGTCGATAACATCTACCGCTACACCCTGGCCGGTACCGAGGTCTCCGCCCTGCTGGGCCGCATGCCCTCCGCGGTGGGCTACCAGCCGACCCTGGCCGAGGAGATGGGCGTCCTGCAGGAGCGCATCACCTCCACCAAGGATGGCTCGATCACCTCCGTACAGGCCGTCTACGTGCCCGCGGATGACCTGACCGACCCGTCCCCGGCGACCACCTTCTCGCACCTGGATGCGACCGTGGTACTGGCGCGCTCGATCGCCGAGCTGGGTATCTACCCGGCCATCGATCCGCTGGACTCCACCTCGCGCCAGCTCGACCCGCTGGTCGTCGGCGACGAGCACTACGGCACCGCTCGCGGCGTGCAGGGCGTGCTGCAGCGCTACAAGGAGCTCAAGGACATCATCGCCATCCTGGGCATGGACGAGCTGTCCGACGAGGACAAGCTGGCCGTCTCCCGGGCGCGTAAGATCCAGCGCTTCCTGTCGCAGCCGTTCTTCGTCGCCGAGGTCTTCACCGGGTCGCCCGGCAAGTACGTGTCCCTGAAGGACACCATCCGCGGCTTCCAGGGTATCCTCGACGGTGAGTATGACGAGCTGCCCGAGCAGGCCTTCTACATGGTCGGCACCATCGACGAGGCCGTCGAGAAAGCCAACCAGATGAAGTAATCCCTCCACCTGGGAGACGTCATCATGACGAAAAGCTTCAAGTGCGAGATCGTCAGCGCCGAGGCGTCGATCTACTCCGGGTCCGCCGAGCAGGTAGTGGCGGCCGGTGCCATGGGGGATCTGGGGATCCTGGCCGGGCACACGCCGTTGCTCACCGAGCTGGCGCCGGGTCCGGTAAGGATCGTCCATGGCGGGGGTGAGGAAGATCACTTCTACGTCTCGGGCGGTTTCCTCGAGGTACAGCCCAACGTGGTCACGGTGCTGGCGGATACCGCCGTGCGCGCCGACGACCTCGACGAGGCCGCCGCCGAGGAGGCCCGTCAGCACGCGCTGAAGGAGATGGGCGACAAGTCTGCGGAGCTCGACTACAGTCACGCCGCCGCAGAGCTGGCCGAGGCCATGGCGCAGCTGCGTACCATCCAGCAGGTGCGTCGCAAGGCCGGCCGCGGCTAACGCCCGACTCGTGTCTCGACCTCGACGCCCTCCGGATCCTGTCCGGGGGGCGTCGTCGTTTGTGGGCCCTTGAGACGCCACCGGTTTCTTCCCGCCGGCTTCCGGGCCGGCCTCGCCTCGGGAGGCCCTGCATGTCACTGAGCGAACCCCTGAAGACGCACAAGGCGACGCTGCTCGCCGCCCTGGAGGGCGATGACGCACGCCTGCACGGCCTGCTGCCGGAGCTGCGCTCCGCCGATATCGCCGAGATCCTCGAGACCCTGGTCGAGGACGATCAGGACATGCCTCAGGCCCTGGCGCTCTTCTCGCGGCTGCCGCTGGAGCGGCGCGCCAGCGTGATCGGCCACCTGCCAGGCGACGAGCAGCTGGCGATCACCGAGGCGCTGGACGACGAGGTCCTGCTCGCGATCCTCGAGGAGATGGGCGCCGACGAGCGGACCGACCTGTTCAAGACCCTGGGTGACGACCGTCGCGAGGCCCTGCTGCGGCGCATGGCCCGCCAGGAGCGCGAGGCGCTCAAGCGCCTGGCGAGCTACGCGGAGGGCACCGCCGGGGCGTTGATGACCTCGGACTACGTGGCGATTCCCGCCGGCCTGACGGTGTCCCGGGCGATGATGCGGGTACGCCAGACCGCACCGGATGCCGAGACCGTTTACCAGCTCTACATCGTCGATCCCGACGGTCGCCTGGCCGGCACCCTGTCGCTGCGCCAGCTGATGGTGGCGCGGCCCGGGGCCCGGGTCGACGACCTGATGATCCATGAAGTTATCCACACCAGGGTGGACGTGCCCCAGGAGGAGGTCGCGCGCATCGTCGCCCGCTACGACCTGCTGGCACTGCCGGTGGTCGATGCCGAGCGGCGCCTGATCGGGATCGTCACCCACGACGATGCCATGGACGTGGTGGAGTCCGAGGCCACCGAAGATATCCACAAGGGGATGTCGATCGGCGCCCTGGAGGGGGGCGTGCGCCGGGTGCCGCTGTGGAGCCTGTATCGCAAGCGGGTGTTTTGGCTGGTGCTGCTAGTGTTCGGCAACCTCTTCTCCGGGGCGGGCATCGCCTACTTCGAGGAGACCATCGCCGCCCAGGTGGCGCTGGTGTTCTTCCTGCCGCTGCTGATTGGCAGCGGCGGCAACGCCGGCGCCCAGGCCGCCACCCTGATGGTGCGCGGCATGGCCACCGGTGACGTGGGCATCAAGGACTGGGGCAAGCTGCTCGGCCGCGAGCTGCTGGTGGCGGGTGCCCTGGGGCTGACCATGGCGCTGGCGGTGGCGCCCATCGGGGTGATTCGCGCCGGTGAGGCGGTGGCCCTGGTGGTGGCGGTGAGCATGATCGCCATCGTGCTGTTCGGCAGCCTGCTCGGCATGTGCTTGCCCTTCGTGCTCGATCGCCTAGGCTGGGACCCGGCCACCGCCTCGGCGCCGCTGGTGACGACCCTGATCGACGCCTCGGGCGTGGTGATCTACTTCGGCTTCGCCACCGCCATGCTCTCAACACCCTGAGCCACCGGCGGCGGACAGGCGGGTCGCACAGGTGTATCCTCTGGGGCCCTCTGCCCCCGTTATCCTACCCCCGACACGGACCGTTCCATGGACTGGCTACAGATCTTCGTCCTCTCCATCGTTCAGGGATTGACCGAGTTCCTGCCGATCTCCAGCTCCGCCCACCTGATCCTGGTACCGGTCTTCACCGACTGGGACGATCAGGGACTGGTCTTCGATGTTGCCCTGCACATCGGCAGCCTGAGCGCGGTGGTGCTCTATTTTCGCCACGAACTGGTCGGCATGACCACCAGCTGGTGTCGCAGCGTGGCGGGACGCGGCACCGACGACGAGGCGCGCCTGGCCTGGTGGGTGATCCTGGCCACCATTCCCGTCGGGCTGGCGGGGCTGGCCTTCGAGGACGCCATCCAGGGGATCATGCGCTCGCCGCTGGTCATTGCCGGCGGCCTGATCGGCTTCGGGCTGCTGCTGGCCTACGCCGACTGGCGGCATCGCGGCACCCGTAACGAGTACCGCCTGAGCTGGCGGGATGCCCTGTGGATCGGGCTGGCCCAGGCGCTGGCGCTGATCCCGGGAACCTCGCGCTCCGGCATTACCATGACCGCCGGCCTGCTGCTTGGCCTGAACCGCGAGGGGGCGGCCCGCTTCTCCTTCCTGCTCTCGATCCCGGTGATCGTGCTTGCCGGGGGGCTGGAGATCCTCCATCTCGCCGGCGCCGCCGTGCCGGTGGACTGGGGCGCCCTGATCATGGGGGCGCTGCTTTCGGGGATCAGCGCCTATCTGTGCATCCACTTCTTCCTGGTCTTCATCAAGCGGATCGGCATGCAGCCCTTCGTGGTCTACCGTCTCGTGCTGGGTGTCGCACTGCTCTGGCTCTTCGGAGGCGCCTGACATGACGCTATTGCGTTCGCTCCTGTTGTCCCTGCTGCTTGGCCTGCTGCTGTCGGGCTGTTCCGAACGCGACCGCCCGCTGGACTCTCCGGTGACCCTCGAGGGCGAGATCTTCGGCACCTTCTATCAGGTGAGCATTGCTGACCCTCTGACCCAGGGCGAGGCCAACGAACTCGAGGCCGGCTTGCTCGCCGAGCTCGAGGCGGTGGATGCCGCCATGTCCACCTGGCGCGACGACTCCGAGCTGATGGCCTTCAATCGCGCCCCGCTGGGGAAGTGGCAGCCGCTCTCCGACCCCCTGATCGAGGTGCTGGCCATCGGCCAGTCGGTGGCCGAGGCTAGCGGCGGGGCCTTCGACATGACCATCGGCGACCTGGTCAACCTGTGGAGCTTCGGCCCCGAGGCGCGACCCCGGGAGGTGCCAGGTGACGCGGCCCTGGCCGCGCGACTGGCCGAGGTCGGGCCCGACAGCCTGGAGGTCGACGCCGAGGCCCGCCAGGCGCGACGCCTGCGCGACGTCTTCGTCGACCTCTCCGGTGTGGCCAAGGGGCACGCGACCGATCGTGTCGCCGGCTATCTCGACCGCCAGGGGCTCGACCACTACCTGGTCAACCTGGGCGGCGAGATCAAGGTGAGCGGCCACCGCGACGCCGAGTCGGCCCCCTGGCGGATCGGCATCGAGGTGCCTCGTGACGGCCGCCCCGAGGCGCAGCACGTGTTTGCCCTCGAGGACATCGCAGTGGCGACCTCAGGTGATTACCGCAACTACTTCGAGGAGGACGGCCAGCGCTATTCCCACACCCTGGATCCCCGCACCGGCCGGCCCATCGAGCATCGCCTGGCCTCGGCGACGGTCGTGCACCCCTCCGATGCCTGGGCCGACGCCTGGGCCACCGCGCTGCTGGTGCTGGGCGAAAAGGACGGCATGGCGCTGGCCCGGGAGCGAGAGCTCGCCGTACTGATGCTGGTGCGCCAGGGCGGGGGGTGGATCAGCCTGGCGAGCCCGGCCTTCGCGGAACGCTTCGATCGCGAGGCGATCGAGGCGCTGGGCGTGACGGTGGTCGACGGCGCGTCGGCCGAGATGGCGGATGAGCCTGCCCGCCCCCTAGAATAGAACCCATCAAATGGACCCGGACAAGGAGTCATGATGACGCTCGACGTGGTGATACTGGCAGCCGGGCAGGGAACCCGGATGCGCTCGACCCTGCCCAAGGTGCTGCACCGCCTGGCCGGCAAGCCGATGGTGCGACACGTGATCGATACCGCCGAGGGGCTCGCGGCCGAGCGCACCCATGTGGTGGTCGGCCATGGTGCCGAACACGTGCGCGAGGCCCTGGCCGAGATGCCGACCGAGAGCCGCGTACGCTTCGCCTTGCAGGCCGAGCAGAAGGGCACCGGCCATGCCGTGGCCCAGGCCCTGGATGGCCTCGGCGAGGGCAAGGTACTGGTGCTCTACGGTGACGTGCCGCTGATCCGCCGCGAGACGCTGGTGGAACTGCTGGCCCGGGTCGACGAGCAGCATCTGGGCCTGCTCACCGTCACCCTGGACGATCCGGGCGGCTACGGGCGTATCCTGCGTAACGAGGATGACGAAGTGGTGGCCATCGTCGAGCACAAGGATGCCTCCGAGGCCGAGCGGGCCGTGCGCGAGTGCAACACCGGCATCATGGCCATGACCGCGGCTCAGCTGCGCCGCTGGTTGCCTAGCCTCTCCGCCGATAACGCCCAGGGCGAGTACTACCTTACCGACGTCATCGCCATGGCCGCCGCCGAGGGCGTGCGGATCGCTACCGTCCAGCCGGCGCGGCCCCAGGAGGTCGAGGGCGTCAACAACCGCGCCCAGATGGCCCGCCTGGAGCGTGCCCTCCAGCACGACATCGCCGAGCGTCTGATGGAGCAGGGCGTGGCGCTCGCCGACCCGGCACGGCTCGACGTCCGGGGGCGCCTGACCTGCGGCCACGACGTGGAGATCGATGTGGGCTGCGTCTTCGAGGGCGACGTCGAGCTCGGCGAGGGGGTGCGCATCGGCCCCCACTGCGTGATCCGCGACAGTCATGTCGGCGCCGAGTCGGTGATCGAGGCCCATAGCGTCCTCGAGGGTGCCGTGGTGGCCGGTCATAACCGCGTGGGGCCCTTTGCCCGGCTGCGGCCGGGGTCGCGCCTGGCAGTCGGTGCCAGGGTCGGCAATTTCGTCGAGACCAAGAATGCCGAGGTGGGCGAGGGCAGCAAGATCAACCACCTGAGCTATGTCGGCGACGCTCGGCTAGGGCGCGACGTCAACGTCGGCGCCGGCACCATCACCTGCAACTACGACGGCGCCAACAAGCACTATACCGAGATCGACGATGGGGCCTTCATCGGCTCCAACACCGCCCTGGTGGCACCGGTGATCGTCGGCCGAGGTGCCACCGTGGGGGCCGGTTCGACCATCGCCAAGGACGTGCCCGATAATGCCCTGGCGGTCACGCGTGGCCGCCAGATCAGCAAGCCCGATTGGCCGCGGCCGACCAAGCGTCAGGAACCCTGAGGAGAACTTCGTATGTGTGGAATCGTCGGCGCCGTTGCCGAGCGCAACGTCCAGGGCATCCTGCTGGAGGGCTTGAAGCGCCTGGAGTACCGCGGTTATGACTCGGCGGGAATGACGGTGCGTTCGCCCGAGGGGCGCCTGCAGCGCCAGCGGGCGCTGGGCAAGGTGGCCGCCCTGGAGGAGCGGCTGATCGCCGAGCCGCTGCCGGGACGCAGCGGTATCGCTCACACCCGCTGGGCGACCCACGGTCGCCCCAGCGAGGAGAACGCCCACCCCCACCAGTCCGGCGAGCGCCTGGCGGTGGTGCACAACGGCATCATCGAGAACCACGAAGCCCTGCGCCGTGAGCTCGAGGCCGAGGGCTACGCCTTCACCTCCGAGACCGATACCGAGGTGATCGCCCACCTGCTGGAGCGGGAGAGCCGCCGCGAGGGCGACCTGCTCGGCGCGGTACGCGAGGTGCTGGCGCGCCTCGATGGCGCCTATGCCCTGGGTGTGATTCATGCCGACGAGCCCGACGTGATCATCGGTGCCCGCAAGGGCAGCCCGCTGGTGGTGGGCGTGGGCATCGACGAGGCCTTCCTCGCTTCCGACCCGCTGGCGCTGCTGCAGGTCACCGACCGTTTCCTCTACCTGCAGGAGGGTGATGCGGTGCGCCTCTCCCGGGGCGGCGTGATCGAGGTGGTCGATGCCCAGGGCCAGGCGGTCGAACGCGAGGTGCAGACCTTCGAGCACGGCGATGGGGCGGCCAGCAAGGGTGACTACCGTCACTTCATGCTCAAGGAGATCCATGAGCAGCCGACGGTGATCGCCGCGGCCCTGGAGGGGCGCCTGGGCGAGCGCTCGGCGTTGGTGGAGAGCTTCGGTCCCGAGGCCGAGGCGCTGTTCGGCCGGGTCAAGCAGATCCATATCGTGGCCTGCGGCACCAGCTACCATGCCGGCATGGTGGCCCGCTACTGGCTGGAGCGCTACACCGGGCTGCCGGTGCAGGTGGAGGTGGCCTCGGAGTATCGCTATCGCCGGGTGGTGGTTCCGGAGGACACCCTGTTCGTGACGCTCTCCCAGTCCGGCGAGACCGCCGATACCCTGGCGGCACTGCGCTTCGCCAAGGAGCGCGGCTACCTGGGCAGCCTGGCGATCTGCAACGTGCCGGGCAGCTCCCTGGTGCGCGAGTCGGACCTGACCCTGATGACCCGGGCCGGACCCGAGATCGGCGTGGCCTCTACCAAGGCCTTTACCACTCAGCTCACCGCCCTGATGCTGCTGACCCTGGCGCTGGGTCGGGTCCGCGGCCTCGAGGCCTCCGAGCAGGCGAGCCTGGTCGAGGCGCTGCGCGGCCTGCCGGGCCTGGTGGCGCGGGTGCTGGCGCTGGATCCGGCCATCGAGGCCCTCGCCACGGCCTTCGCCGAGAAGCACCACGCGCTCTTCCTGGGGCGCGGGGCCCATTTCCCCATCGCCCTGGAGGGGGCGCTGAAGCTCAAGGAGATCTCCTACATCCACGCCGAGGCCTATCCGGCGGGTGAGCTCAAGCACGGGCCCCTGGCGCTGGTCGACAGCGAGATGCCGGTCATCTCGGTGGCGCCCAATGACGACCTGCTCGACAAGCTCAAGTCCAACCTCCAGGAGGTGCGGGCCCGTGGCGGCGAGCTGTTTGTCTTCGCCGACGCGGGGGTGGGGCTGGCCGAGGAGGAGGGCGTACAGGTGCTACACCTGCCCGAGGTGCACGAGGCGTTGGCGCCGATCCTCTACACCGTGCCGCTGCAGCTGCTCAGCTATCACGTGGCGGTGCTCAAGGGCACCGATGTCGATCAGCCGCGCAACCTCGCCAAGTCCGTCACCGTGGAGTGACGATGCCGCCGCCGCGCCTGCATCTGGGCCTGCCCATGTGGGCCAATCCCGATTGGCGTGGCGGCCTCTACCCGCCCCACGGCGGCAGCGATGACTGGCTGTCCGACTATGCCCGGGTATTCTCCACCGTGGAGGGCAACACCACCTTCTACAGCGGGGCGCCGCGGCCCTCGACGGTGGCCGCCTGGGCGCGCCAGGCGCCGCCCTCCTTCCGCTTCTGCTTCAAGCTGCCGGCGAGCCTGACCCACGAGAAGCGCCTGGAGGGCATCGAGGCCGACCTCGAGGCCTTCCTCGCGGCGCTCACCCCCCTGCACGACCGGCTCGGGCCGACCATGGTGCAGCTGCCCCGGGATGTCGGTCCCGAGGTGCTACCCCGGCTCGAAGCGCTGCTGGCGCGCTGGCCGACTGAACTGCCCTGCGCCGTCGAGGTCCGCCACCCGGAATTCTTCCACAAGGGGAGGGCCGAAATGGCCCTCAACCGGTTGTTGATAACTCACGGGGCCGATCGGGTGATGCTCGATGTGCGGCCGCTGTTCGCCACGCCCCCCGAGGTGCGTGCCGGCCTGGCTCGGGCCCAGGCCGATAAGCCGCGACTCCCATTACACGTGCTTTCCACGGGCGACTTCCCGCTGGTGCGCTTCATCGGCCACCTCGACGACGCCATCAACGAACAGGTCTTCACCCCCTGGGTCGAGCGTCTCTGCCTGTGGATAAAACAGGGGAAAAGCCCTTTCCTACTTGTGCACACGCCGGATAACCGCCAGGCCCCCGACCTCGCGCGACGCCTCCATGCACGGCTCGCCGAGCGCATTTCACTCCCGCCCCTGGAGGCCTTCGCTGGCACGTCCCAGGCCTCGCTGTTCTGATCCATCCTGACAGGTGCCGGAAGACACCGGTGGTTTTGCTCAGGGCTATCGCCGTTAGCTCAGCCTCGAAAGCGAAAGGCGCCGGGAAAGCCTTGAGCGATGTTGCCAACTGCGATAGCCCTGTGGTTTTGCCCGGATGACTGGTCAACAAGCGTATGATCGGATACTTTTACGGGTCGATCGTCACTTGCCATCGGATCTTGTGGGGTTCCGTACGTATCCCGTGTGATTCCCCGTCGTGATCCATCAGGAGGTGTCCGCGGTTCACCTCGCGAAGGACCCGCGGAAGTTGTACCGGCAGCGATCCTGTCTGGCATCCGTAATGCCCTTGAAAGCGGCATCCCGCGATCCGGGATGACGTGGACGTGGCGACTACAACCACAACGCCGTCATCGCATCCGATCGATCGATGACGACACGTACCATCAGGGTGATTTATGTCTACCAAGCAACATGCACACTGGTCTTCCCGACTGACCTTCATTCTCGCCGCCACCGGCTCCGCCGTCGGCCTGGGCAATATCTGGAAGTTCCCCTATATGGTGGGCGACAGCGGCGGTGCCGCCTTCGTGCTCATCTACCTGCTCTGTATCGGCCTGGTTGGCCTGCCGATCCTGGTCGCCGAATGGTTGGTCGGCCGTCGAGGCCAGAAGAACCCGGCCAACGCCATGGCCGATCTGGCCACGTCGGCCGGGGCCTCCCGCGGCTGGATGATCGTCGGCATCGGCGGCATCCTCGGTGCCTTCCTGATCCTCTCCTTCTACAGCGTGATCGGCGGCTGGTCGCTCTACTACACCCTGAGTTCGGTCACTGGGGCCTTCAGCGGCCAGGACGCCGACGGCATCGGCGCGCTGTTCAGCGGCATGCTGGCGAGCCCCGGCCTGCTGCTGGCGGGACACTCGGTGTTCATGCTGCTGGTGATCGGTATCGTCGCCCGCGGCGTGACCAAGGGCCTCGAGGGCGCCGTGCGCAGCCTGATGCCGGCACTGGGCGTGCTGCTGGTGGTGCTGGTGGGCTACGGCATGACCACCGGTCACTTCGGCGAGGCCCTGGGCTTCATGTTCAACCCCGACTTCTCGAAGGTGGACGGTAGCGTGGTCCTGGCGGCCATGGGTCAGGCCTTCTTCACGCTGTCGCTGGGCATGGGCATCATGATGGCCTATGGCTCCTACCTGAACGAGGAGATCAACCTGCTCAAGACCGCGCGCACCGTGATCATCCTCGATACCCTGGTAGCGCTGGTCTCCGGCCTGGCGATCTTCCCCATCGTCTTCGCCAACGGGCTGGATCTCAGCTCCGGCCCGGGTCTGATCTTCGTCACCCTGCCGCTGGCCTTCGGCAACATGGGCGGCGGCGTCATCCTCAGCCTGATGTTCTTCCTGCTGCTCACCTTCGCGGCCCTGACCTCGGCGATTTCGCTGCTCGAGCCGGTGGTGGAGTTCGTCGAGGAGCGCACCCCGCTGTCGCGCTTCGCCTCCACCCTGGTGGCCGGGGCGGCGACCTGGGCACTCGGCATCGCGGCGCTGCTGGCGTTCAACGTCTGGAGTGACGTGCTGATCTTCGGCCTGAACATCTTCGACCTGCTCGATACGGTGACCAGCAAGTTCCTGCTGCCGCTGACCGGCCTGCTGGCGATCGTCTTCGTCGCCTGGGTGCTGGATCGCGAGGGCGTGCGTCGGGAGCTGGGTCTCGGCGAGACCGGCGCGAAGGTATGGACCGTGATCTCCCGCTTCATCGCGCCCATCGGCGTGATCGCGGTGTTCGTCTCCAGCCTCTGAGCCTGACCGCCGGCTCGCGCCGGCGCGTCACGTCTCCTTCGAGCCCCGCCCTGCGGGGCTCGTTGCATGTGGGGAAGAGGCGCCGCGCTTCGCGGTCAGTGCATCTCGTCTTCCACCAGCGCCTCCTCGGGGAGCGGGGCAATCTCCTGGGACAGGCGCTTGAATTCGTTGTGCAGCTCGATGCCGCGGCGGGCCCGCAGGTTGCGCTGGGCGGCGGTGCGAGACCGCTGCTCGTGCTCGGCGACTTCCATGCTCATGAAGATGTCGAGGAGTTCACTCTTGAGGGAGGATAACCGTTCGACATTACGCATGATCGACTCTCCTAAAAGATTCGCGACAATGCATGTCTTACTATATATCACTTGACAGAATGATGAAGGCGCATGCTGAAAATGCACAACGCGCTGTCAGCGCGGCGCATCTGTCGTCGAGCCTTCATGCCCCACGGGGTGCGCATCGCCCCTCGGCTTGGGGCATACTGTGATCATGAAACCACCTATCGTTTTGCCGCCTCGCCGTGAGGCGGCTCGCCAGCAAGGAGCCTCCGCGTGAGCCGTGCCCTGTTCGATGAGATGAGACGTCGCATGGAGCACTTTCGCCGCTCCGAGCAGAAGGTTGCGCGCTTCGTGCTGCGTAACCCCGAGGAAGTGATCCACATGCGCATCGTCGACCTGGCCACCGAGGCCAAGGTCAGCGAGCCCACCGTGGTGCGCTTCTGCCGCGCCCTGGGCTGCAATGGCTTCCAGGACTTCAAGCTCCAGCTGGCGCAGATGCTGGCCTCCGGCAGCCAGTTCGCCCAGTTCTCGATGAACGACAGCGACTCGGTGGTGGAATTCTCCCACAGCATCTTCGACTCCACCGTGGGCACCCTGCTGTCGGTGCGCGACCGGCTCGACAACGAGGCGCTGAGCCAGGCCATCAACGCCCTGGCCATGGCCAATCGGGTGGAGTTCTACGGCTTCGGCGCCTCGGGGGCCGTGGCCGCCGATGCCCAGCACAAGTTCTTCCGCCTGCAGATCTCCACCGCCGCCTACACCGACCCGCACATGCAGAACATGTCGGCGGTGACCCTGAAGGAGGGCGACGTGGTGGTGGCCATCTCCCAGACCGGCCGCACCCGGGCGCTGGTGGCCAGCGTGCGCCTGGCGCGCGAGGCCGGAGCGACGGTGATCGGGCTCTGCCCCAGCGGCTCGCCGCTCGCCGAGGAGGTCACCCTGCCGCTCTATATCGATGTCCACGAGGATACCGAGATCTACACCCCCATGAGCTCGCGCATCGCCCACCTGGTGCTGGTCGACGTACTGGCGGTGGGCGTGGCCAAGACGCGGGGGCCGCGGCTCGCCGAGCAGCTTCGCGAAGTGAAGAAGAGTCTCAATCCGCTGCGCTTCCCCGAACCCAAGCCATAAGCTTTAAGCCGGAAGCTTGAAGAAAACCCGACCGGGCTTCGCCCCGAGCCAGAAGTCATAAGCTGGAAGAAAACCCTCGACCCCAGTTGTGGGGGTCATGCTGCCTTCGAGCTTCGAGCTTCGAGCTTCGAGCTTCGAGCTTCGAGCTTCGAGCTTCGAGCTTCGAGCTTCGAGCTTCGAGCTTCCCGCTTCCCGCTTCCCGCTTCCCGCTTCCCGCTTCCCGCTATGCTAAGCTATCGGCCCATTTTCCGAGCAGCGATGCCTTCCCCATGGACGACGTCACGGCGATTCTCGACCACATGAACCCGGCTCAGCGCGAGGCCGTCAGCGCCCCCCAGGGCAACCTGCTGGTGCTGGCCGGGGCCGGCTCCGGCAAGACCCGGGTGCTGGTTCACCGCATCGCCTGGCTGATGCAGGCCGAGGGGCTCTCGCCCTATGCGCTGCTCGCCGTGACCTTCACCAACAAGGCGGCGCGCGAGATGCGTACCCGCCTGGAGGCGCTGCTCGGCATCTCGCTGCGCAACGTCTGGGTCGGCACCTTCCACTCCATCGCCCACCGCCTGCTGCGTACCCACTGGCAAGACGCGCGCCTGCCCCAGCACTTCCAGATCATTGACAGCGACGACCAGCTGCGCCTGGTCAAGCGGCTGCTCAAGGACCACCGCGTCGACGACGAGCGCTTCCCGCCGCGTCAGGTGCAGTCGTTCATCTCCGGCTGCAAGGAGGAGGGGCTGCGCCCCCATCAGGTCGATGCCCATGGCGACGCCTACATGGCCCAGATGGTCGAGCTCTACGAGCGCTACCAGCTGACCTGTGAGCGCGGCGGCCTGGTCGACTTCGGCGAGCTGCTGCTCAGGAGCCTGGAGCTTCTGCGCGACAATCCGGCGCTGCTGGCCCACTACCGGGAGCGCTTCGGCCACGTGCTGGTCGACGAGTTCCAGGACACCAACACCCTGCAGTATGCCTGGCTCAAGCTGCTGACCGGCATGTCGACACCGATGACCGTGGTCGGCGACGACGACCAGTCGATCTACGGCTGGCGTGGCGCGCGCATCGAGAACATCCGCCGCTTCGAGCAGGAGTTCCCCGGCACCAAGACCGTGCGCCTGGAGCAGAACTACCGCTCCACCAGCGCCATCCTCGACGCCGCCAACGCCCTGATTCGCCACAACAGCGAGCGCATGGGCAAGGAGCTGTGGACGGCCGGCCACCGCGGCGAGCCGATCTCGGTCTACGCGGGCTTCAACGACCTGGACGAGGCGCGCTTCATCGTCGACACCCTCCGCGAGAAGGTCGAGGAGGGCGTCAATCGCCGCGAGATGGCGATCCTCTACCGCTCCAACGCCCAGTCGCGGGTGCTCGAGGAGACGCTGATTCGCCAGGGCGTGCCCTACCGCATCTACGGCGGTCAGCGCTTCTACGAGCGCCTCGAGATCAAGAACGCCCTGGCCTACCTGCGCCTGCTGCTCAACCGTGACGACGACGCCTCGCTGGAGCGGGTGATCAACGTGCCGGCTCGGGGCATCGGCACGCGCACCGTGGAGGTGCTGCGCACCCGCGCCCGGCAGACCGAGGTCTCGCTGTGGCAGTCGCTGCACGATGCCCTGCTGGATGCCTCACTCAAGGGACGCGCCGCCACAGCCGTGCGCGCCTTCGCCGACCTGATCGAGCGGCTCGACAACGACACCGCGGGCCTGGCGCTCCACGAGATCATCGATCACGTCATCACGACCTCCGGACTGATCGAGCACCACCGCAGCGAGAAGGGCGAGAAGGGGCAGGCGCGGGTCGAGAACCTCGAGGAACTGGTCACCGCCGCCAAGGCCTTCACCCAGGGCGAGAGCTTCGAACCGCCCGAGGCCGGTGAGGGCGGTGCGGCGCTGGAGGCCTTCCTCTCCGAGGCGGCGCTCAACGCCGGCGATCACGAGGCCGACGAGTTCGAGGACTGCGTGCAGCTGATGACCCTGCACTCGGCGAAGGGGCTGGAGTTCCCGGTGGTGTTCATCGCCGGGGTCGAGGAGGGGCTCTTCCCGCACAAGATGTCCATGGAGGAGCCGGGGCGCCTGGAGGAGGAGCGCCGGCTCTGCTACGTGGGCCTGACCCGCGCCATGCGCAAGCTCTACCTGACCCACGCGGAGCTGCGACGGCTGCACGGCAAGGAGACCTTCCAGCGGCCGTCGCGCTTCCTGCGCGAACTGCCGGAGGAGTACCTGGAGGAGGTGCGCCTGCGTGGCCAGATCTCCCGGCCGGTGACCACTCGCCCGAGCGCGGGGCTCTCCCGCCAGACCTCGGTGGACGGGGGCGGCGAGCTGCCGTCCCTGTCGCTGGGCCAACGGGTCAATCACCCGGTCTTCGGTGAGGGGGTGATCCTCAATGCCGAGGGGGAAGGCGAGCGTGCGCGGGTGCAGGTCAGCTTCGAGGGCGAGGGCGACAAGTGGCTGGTGCTGGGCTTCGCCAAGCTCACGCCGCTGTGACGCCTGCCCGCCTCTGCGCGCCGTGACGCCCCGCCCCCGATCGGGGCGGCGCTTGCCGGGTAATTCAGCCGTGTCGCATACTCGTGGACAGACACGTGTTTAGCCCGCAGGCACTGTGGGAAGAATAATCACACCTGGAGTCACGCTCGCATGCAACGCCGCGTATTTCTCAAGAACAGCCTCAAGACCGTGGGCGTCGGTGCCGCCGCCGGCGCCACCGTCCCCTTCATCGCCACGGCCAGCGCCCAGGAGACCATCACCTGGGACATGGTGACCTCCTGGCCCAAGAACTTCCCGGCACTCGGTACCGGCGCCAACGACTTTGCCGCGCGTATCGAGCGGATGTCCGGGGGTCGCATGAAGATCCGCGTGCACGGCGCGGGTGAACTGGTGCCCGCCATGGAGGTGTTCGATGCGGTGGGCGAGGGCACGGCCGAGCTGGGCCACTCCGCCTCCTACTACTGGCGCGGCAAGACCCTGGCCGCCCAGTTCTTCACCGCCGTGCCCTTCGGCATGACCACCACCGAGACCAATGCCTGGCTCTATCACGGCGGCGGTCAGGAGCTCTGGGACGAGGAGTACGCCAAACACAACCTCAAGCCCTTCCCGGTGGGCAACACCGGCACCCAGATGGCCGGCTGGTTCAAGAAGGAGATCGCCTCGCTTGCCGACATGCAGGGCCTCAAGTTGCGGCTGCCGGGACTGGCCGGCGAGGCGATGAACCGCATCGGCGTGACCACCGTGAACACTCCCGGGTCCGAGATCTTCACCTCCCTGCAGACCGGCGTGCTGGACGCCGCCGACTGGGTCGGCCCCTACAACGACCTGGCCTTCGGCCTGCACCAGGTGGCCCCGTACTACTACACCTCGGCCTGGAACGAACCCAGTGCCGTGCTCGAGGGGATGGTCAACCTGGACGCCTGGAATGCCCTGCCCGACGACCTCAAGGCGGTGGTCAGCGAGGCGGCCATGGCCTCCAACCTGGCGATGATCAGCGAGTTCGCGGTGCGCAACGCCGAGGCCCTCGAGACCCTGGTCGACGAGCATGGTGTGCAGCTGCGCACCTTCCCCGAGGAGGTGCTGGTGGCGCTTCACGATGCCGCCCGGCAGGTCCTCGCCGAGCAGGTGGAGAAGGACGAGGCGTCGCGCCGGGTCTACGACTCCTACACCGCCTTCCAGCAGAAGGTGCGTCGCTTCACCGACGTGGGCGAGTTCGCCTACCTGAAGACTCGGGAAAAGGTCGGCGCCTGACGGCTGCCGCTGAGCCTTTCGGATACCGCCATGGGCGCCCTCGCGGCGCCCATGTGCTGCCGGGGCGTGTCTCTTGCCGGGATATCAGTCGTGCTGGCGCACGCCGCGGATCCGTCCGTTCTCGTCCAGGGCGACCATCACGAAGCGTGCCTCGGTGACCTTGTGCAGCTCCTGGGGATCGCGCTCGTGGGGGGCGCGGATCCACACCTCCACGTCGATCTTGATCGAGCTGTGACCGATCTCGCTGACGCGGGTGAAGATATTCACCATGGAGCCCACCCGCACCGGGCAGAGGAAATCCATGGCCTCGATGGCCACGTTGGCCGTGCGGCCCAGGGCCTCGCGGCCGGCGGCCACCTCGGCGGCCTCGTCCATGCGGGCGACCAGCCAGCCGCCGGGAATGTCGCCGTGCAGGTTGGTATCCTGGCGAGTGGCCAGCAGCTTGAGGGTCAGCTGACCCTGCGGGGCGGGGGTATCGTCGATGTCTGTCATGGCGGGCGTTACGACTCGCATTGTTGTTGTGGGGGGCGTCGAGGCGGTGGAGGTGTTCATCGCCGCTCCATGGTATACGTCGAGGGCCCGCGTTCACCACCGTGGCGGCGCGACATCCTGCCGCCGGCCACGATCTCCCGGTATCGTCTTCTTCATCTTCGCGTCTCGAGGAGCCGCCATGTCCGTCGTCCCGTTCCGCCGTCTGATTCACTGGCTGTTGCTGATCGCGTTCTGCGTGCCCCTGGCTCAGGCGCAGGCCGATGATCGTGATCGGGGAGAGGCGATCGTCGGGACCCTAGGGACGATGGGCTCCGATACCATGGCGGGGCTGATGCTGCGCTGGGGGGAAGCCCTGGTGCGCCGCCATCCCGGCATTCGGCTGCAGCTGCAGGCCAGCGGCTCGGCCAGTGCCCCGCCGGCGCTGGTGGCCGGGACCACCCGGCTGGGGCCGATGTCGCGCCCCATGAGCGACGCCGAGCGCCACGCCTTCGTCGCGCGTCACGGCTATCCGCCGCGTGAGCTCACGGTGGCCCGCGACGCCCTGGTGGTGGTGGTGCACCGTCACAACCCCCTCGCGGGTCTCGGGCGCCGCGAGCTGGATGCCGTCTTCTCCGACACGCGGCGCTGCGGGGCGCCGGCCGCGATCCGCGACTGGCAGGCGCTGGGGGTCGATTGGCCCGAGGGGCGTATCCGCCTCCACGGCCGCAACGCCGCCTCCGGCACTCAGGCGCTGTTCCGGCGGGTCGCGCTCTGCAGTGGGCTCTTCCGTCCGGCCGTCAACGAACACCCCGGCTCGGCCGCGGTGGTGGCGGCGGTGGCCGAGGACCCGCGGTCCATCGGCTACGCCGGCCTCAATCACCTCACGTCGGGCGTCAAGGCGCTGGCCCATCGCATCGATGACGGGACGCTTCGCGCCCCTGACCCCGAAGCGGTGCGACGCGGCGAGTATGCCCTGTCGCGCGACCTCTATCTCTATCTCAACGTGCCTCCCGGCGAGGCGCTGCCGGCCCCCGAGCGCGCCTTCCTCGACCTGGTGTTGTCTCCCGCCGGGCAGGCCGTCGTCGAGGAGCTCGGCTTCGTTGCCCTGCCCGAGGCGCAGCGACGACGCCAGCGCCGCGCGCTGGCGCTGGATGACGGCGGCTGAGGCTGTCATCCGCCTGTCATCACCCTGTCGTACTCTTACTTTAGCCCTCGTTTTCCACAGGTCCGGTCATGCTCGACTCCCCCCCGCCGACTGCCGTGCGACGCCGCCTGCGTCAGGGGCGCGATCGCCTGGCCACCGCGCTGATCACCGCGGGGGGCATCGGCGTAATCGCCGCGCTGCTGGCCATCGGGCTCTTCCTGGCGGTGGAGGTGGTGCCGCTGTTCTGGCCGTCGGGGGAGGCGAGTGCGATCCACGCCGAGGCGCTCTGGGGGGGCGGTGAGACGGCCGCCGAGGACGCCACCCGCCATCGCTGGGCGCCCACGGCCACACTGACCTCAGGCGAGGCGCCGCGGATCAGCCTGGTGCCGCTGGCCTGGGGCACCCTGGAGGCGGCGGCCTGGGCGCTCGCGATCGCCGTGCCCCTGGCGCTGGGGGCGGCGGCCCACTCCTCGCTGTTCATGTCCCGGCGCCTGCGCAGCCGCCTGAAGCCGACACTGGAGCTGATGGAGGCGCTGCCGGGCGTGGTCGTCGGCTTCGTCGCCGGCCTGGTGCTGGCGCCCTGGGTCGAGCGTCATCTGGCCGAGGTCGTCGCCTGCCTGGTGCTACTGGTGCCGGGGCTGCTGCTGGCCGGCGGGCTGCGCTCGCGGCTTCCCGCTCGCTGGCGCGAGGCGCTGCCGCTGGGCTGGGCCGGGCTGTGGCTGGTGCCCTGGTTGGCGCTGGTGCTGGCCGCGTCCGTGTGGCTCGCCCCCTGGCTCGAGGCGCTGGCGTTCGACGGCGACCTGCGCCGCTTCCTGGAGCTGCGCCTGGGGCTCGATATCGCCGTGCGCAATGCCTTGATCGTCGGCGCGGCCATGGGTTTCGCCGTGATGCCGAGTATCTATGCGCTCGCCGAGGATGCCCTCTCGGGGGTGCCGGCGAGCCTGGCGGAGGGCGCCCAGGCGCTGGGGGCGACCCGCTGGCAGACTCTCTGGAGGGTGGTGCTGCCCGCGGCGTCGCCGGGCATCTTCTCGGCGGTGATGATCGGTGCCGGGCGGGCCGTGGGCGAGACCATGATCGTGCTGATGGCCAGTGGCAATGCCGCCCTGATGACCCTCAATCCCCTCGACGGCCTGCGCTCCCTGGCGGCGACCATCGCCATCGAGCTGCCGGAGGCCGGCCCCGGGGGCGTGCACTATCAGTTGCTGCTGCTGGCGGCCCTGGCGCTGTTCGTCTTCACCTTTCTGGTCAATACCCTGGCCGAGCTGGTGCGTACGCGGCTGCGCCGGCGCTATCGGCGGCTGGGAGGCGGATCATGAAGGCAGAACCTTCTCGCCGGCTGCGCCTGCCCCGTGGCGAAGGCGCCGGGGCCTGGCTCGCCGCGGGTAGCGTGGCGCTCTCGCTGCTGGCATTGCTGGCGCTGCTGGCACTGCTGACCGTGCGTGGCTTGGGGCACTTCTGGCCATCGCCCGTGGAGCTCGTCGAGCTCGAGGGTGGCCGGCAGCTCGCCGGCGAGCGGGTCCGCGAGGTGCCGCACGCCGGCGGCGACGGCCTCGAGCGGCTCTATCGCATCGGCAACCAAGACCTGGAGGGCGGGCGCTGGGCCTGGGTGAGGCTCTCGGCCATCGAGGCGGTCAGCCATCCCGCGGATCTGGTGGTGGTGGAGCGCCGTCGCTGGGGGCAGGCGATCGGCCGGCTGTCGGCGTTTCAGGGCGCCAGCGGTGAGCGGATCGAGGGGGAGGCCGCCTGGCCGGCCCTCGAGGCACGCCTGGCCGAGCTCGGCACGCTGCGCGACGCCCGGGACCGCCTGCGCGAGGAGGTGATCCTGCCGCTCGCCGGGCGAAACGACGAGACGGCGGCACGCGAGCTTAAGGCGGCCCACGCCCGGCTGCGCGAGCTGCAGTCGGCCATGGCGGGCGGGCGCCTGATTCTGGCGACCGCTGACGGAGAAGGGCTCGCGGTGCCGCTGGAACAGCTGCTCGGTGCGCGTCGCCCCAATGCCATGTCGCCCCTCGACAAGCTCGTCGCCTGGGGCGAGGGCGTCTGGCGCTTCCTCTCCGAGGGACCGCGGGCGGCCAACACCGCCGGCGGCGTCTGGCCGGCGATCTTCGGCACCGTGCTGATGGTCATGCTGATGTCGATCCTGGTGACGCCCTTCGGCGTGCTGGCGGCGATCTATCTTAACGAGGTGGCCCACCAGGGGCGGTTGACGCGGCTGGTGCGCATCGCCGTGCGCAACCTCGCCGGAGTGCCCTCCATCGTCTACGGCGTCTTCGGCCTCGGGGTCTTCGTCTACGGCATCGGCGGTCGTCTGGACAGCTGGTTCTTCGAGGCGTCCCTGCCCTCACCGACCTTCGGCACCGGCGGGCTGCTGTGGGCCTCCCTGACCTTGGCGCTGCTGACCCTGCCGGTGGTGATCGTGGCCACCGAGGAGGGGCTGGCGCGGATTCCCGACCAGCAGCGTGAGGGCGCCCTGGCGCTGGGCGCGACCCGGCTGGAGATGCTCTCCCGGGTGGTGCTACCGATGGCCGCCCCGGCCATGCTCACCGGGGTGATCCTCGCCGTGGCCCGGGCCGCCGGCGAGGTCGCGCCGCTGATGCTGGTGGGGGTCGCCAAGCTGGCGCCCCAGGTGCCGGTGGACGGCGACTTTCCCTTCCTGCATCTTGAAAGGAAGTTCATGCACCTGGGCTATCACATCTTCGATGCCGCCTTCCACGGCGGCGATGTCCAGGCCGCGATGCCGCTGGTCTATGCCACGGCGCTGCTGCTGGTGCTGGTGATCCTGGTGCTTAACCTGACCGCAATATTTCTGCGTCATCATCTGAGTACGCGTCACGGGGCGCTCACGCGTCGATGAGCCCTCAAGCGTGGCGCCACCCGGGAGTCTCGATGCCACTCGTGAAGGAACAGCGATCGTCGCCCGACTCGGCGGCGATCATCGACTTTCCCCCCGAGGCCAGCAGCCTGGCCATCCGGGGGCTGAGTCTCGCCTATGGCGACAAGTCGGCGCTCAACAACCTCACGCTGAGGGTGCCACGGCATCGCGTCACCGCCTTCATCGGCCCCTCGGGCTGTGGCAAGTCGACCCTGCTGCGGGTGCTCAATCGCCTCCACGATCTCAACGACGAGGTGGTGCGCGAGGGCGAGGTGATGCTCGAGGGGGAGGACATCCATGCCCCCGAGGTGTCGGTGGCGGAGCTACGGCGACGGGTGGGCATGGTGTTCCAGTCGCCGAACCCCTTCCCGATGTCGATCCACGACAACGTGGCCTTCGGGCTGCGCCTGCAGGGCGGGCTGAGCAAGCGCAAGCGTGACGACATCATCGAGTGGGCGCTGCGTTCGGCGGCGCTGTGGGACGAGGTGAAGGATCGGCTGCGCGCCTCGGCCTGGTCGCTCTCCGGCGGCCAGCAGCAGCGCCTGGTGATCGCCCGGACCCTGGCGGTGGGCCCCGAGGTGCTGCTGCTCGACGAGCCGGCCTCGGCGCTCGACCCGATCTCGACGCTGAAGATCGAGGAGTTGATCCGCAACCTGAAGTCGCACCTGACCCTGGTGCTGGTCACCCACAACATGCAGCAGGCGGCGCGAGTCTCCGACTACACCGCCTTCCTGCAGCAGGGGGAGCTGGTCGAGTACGCGCCCACCGACACCCTGTTCACCAATCCGCGCCTGGCGCGTACCGAGAACTACATCACCGGGCGCATGGCCTGACGGCCGGCCCCAAGGAGAGATTCCATGGACATTACCAGCGATATCCACAGCCAGCATATCTCGCGGCAGTTCAACCAGGAGCTCGACGAGCTCAAGACGCACCTGATGGCCATGGGCGGCCTGGTCGAGAAGCAGGTCCAGGACGCCGTGGGCGCGCTGCTCGACCGCGACTCGGAGCTCGGCCAGCGGGTGGTCGACAACGATCGCGCCGTCAACGACATGCAGATCAAGATCGACGAGGAGTGCACCCAGGTGCTGGCGCGGCGCCAGCCCACCGCCTCGGACCTGCGCCTGGTGCTGGCGGTGATCCGCGCCGCCTCCGACCTGGAGCGCATCGGCGACGAGGCGAGCAAGATCGCGCGCAACGCCATCGACCTGATCGAGTCCGATAGCGGCAACCGCGGCTTCGTCGAGGTGCGCATGATTAGCGAGCACGTGCGCCGCATGGTGCGCGATGCCCTGACCTCCTTCGCGCGCCTGGATACCGAGCTGGCGCTGAAGCTGGTCCACGAGGACGACGAGGTCGACAACGAGTACGGCAGCGCCATGCGCTCGCTGATGACCTTCATGATGGAGGACGCCCGCTCGATCTCGCCGGTGCTCAGCGTGATGTGGATCCTGCGCGCCCTGGAGCGCATCGGCGACCACGCCAACAACCTGGCCGAGTACGTCGTTTACCTGGTCAAGGGACTCGATATCCGCCATACCGATCCCGAGGACCTCGACAAGGACATGTTCGAGCGCAATCCTTGACCGCGCGGCTCGCTTGACCCTCAATGCGCAGGCCGCCGCCCCTCGGGCGGCGGCCTTTACGTGATGATGAGGACTGTCCGGATGCTCGATGCCTTCACCGCGCTGACCCGCGGCACCCGCCTGGTCTACTCCCCCGGCCTGCGCCGCTACGTATTCCTGCCGATACTCGTCAACCTGCTGGTCTACGGCACCATGCTCGGCTACGTGCTGGGCCACTTCGGCGGCTGGCTCGACGGCTGGATGGCGATGGTGCCCGAGTGGCTCTCCTGGCTCTCATGGCTGATCTGGCCACTGTTCGTGGTGAGCCTGGTGCTGATCGTCTTCTTCACCTTCACCCTGGTGACCCACCTGATCGCCGCGCCCTTCTACGGCTTCCTGGCGGCGCGGGTGGAGGTCGAGGTGACCGGGCGGCCCCCGCTGGACGACCGGGGCCTTACGAAGACCGCCGTGGACGCCATGGCTCGCGAACTGGTCAAGCTGGCTTATATCCTGCCGCGCATGGCGCTGCTCTTCGTGCTGAGCTGGATCCCGGTGCTCAACCTGATCGCGCCCCTGCTGTGGGCGGCCTTCACGGCCTGGATCATGGCGATCACCTACCTCGACTACCCGATGGACAACAACAAGGTCAGCTTTCGCGACATGCGCGCCCGGCTCGCCGCGCGCCGCTGGCCGACCCTGACCTACGGCGGCTGGGTGACCCTGATCACCTGGCTGCCGCTGGCCAACCTCTTCCTGCTGCCCGGTGCCGTGGCCGCCGCGGTGCTGATGTGGGAGCGCCACTACCGGGGCATTGAGGCCGGCGCGGCACCTGGCGGGCCGCCTCAGGCGCGCTGAGCGTTCTCGATCGTGTCGCGCAGGCGCTCGGCGGGGAAGCGGCAGCGGAAGGTGGCGCCGCGGCCGGGACGCGAGTCGATCTCCAGCCGGGCGTCGTGGCGCAGCAGGACGTGCTTGACGATGGCCAGGCCCAGGCCGGTGCCGCCGGTGGCGGTGCTGCGGCCCTTGTCGACCCGGTAGAAGCGCTCGGTGAGGCGCGGCAGGTGCACCGGGTCGATGCCCTCGCCGTCGTCCTGCACCTCGAGGCAGGCACCGTCCCCCTGGGCCCGCCAGCGCAGCACGATATGACAGCCGTCGCCTGAGTAGCGCACGGCGTTGAAGGCCAGGTTGGAGAGCGCGCTGCGAACCTCCTTCTCGTTGCCGATCAGGGTCTTGGGTGCCTCGTCCTCCACCGAGATGACGTGACGCCCGCCGGAGAGCGCGTCGGCATCGCGGCGCACCGCCTCGAGTAGCGTCGCCATGTCGAGCGGGCCATCGTGCCGGCCGCCTCGGTCGATCTCCAGGCGCGACAGCAGCAGCAGATCGTCGACCAGGTTCTGCATGCGCTCGGTCTGCGCCTGCATCGCCGACAGTCCGCGGCCCAGCCGGATCGGCAGCTGATCGGCCATGTCCGTGTAGGTCTCCAGGTAGCCGGCCAGCACCGTCAGCGGCGTGCGCAGCTCGTGGGAGACGTTGGCCACGAAGTCGCGGCGCATCTGCTCCAGGCGATGCAGGCGGGTGATGTCGCGCGCCATCACCAGGCGCTCGTCGTCGCCATAGAGGGTGATCTGGAACTGCAGGATCTGCGACTCGTCGATGGGCGAGGCGAGGGTCAGCGGTTCCCGGTAGTCGCGGCCGTGGAAGTAGTCGACGAAGCGCGGGTCGCGCAGCAGGTTGGTGATGTGCTGGCCGCGGTCCTGGTGGGGCTGGAAACCGAGCATCTGCTCAGCGGCGCTGTTCCACCACTCTAGGTCGCCGTGGCGGTCGAGCATCACCACGCTGTCGCGCATCGCCTCCGAGGACTCCTGGATGCGTTGCAGGGTCGCGCGCAGGCGCTGCTGGGTGAGGCGCTGGCTCTTCTGGTAGCGATAGAGGCGATCGAAGAGCTCGCCCCACAGGCCGCTGGCGGCGGGCGGCTCCTCCTGGGGGCGGTGGGTCAGCCACTGGTAGAGGGCGTGGAGCTGGCGCAGGTGGAAGGCCAGACAGAGTGCGAGGCCGGCGGCGATGCCGGTCGGGATGGCGCCGAAGGGCCAGCCGAGCAAGGCGCCGGCGGCGACCAGGGCCGCCAGGCGCCCGCCCTCGCGTTTCCACAGGCGACCCACGTCAGCCCTTGGCGGAGAACCGGTAACCGGTGCCACGGACGGTCTGGATCAGCTGCTGGTGGGGCTCGCCCAGCGCCTTGCGCAGGCGGCGGATGTGTACGTCCACGGTGCGCTCCTCGACATAGACGTTGCCGCCCCACACCTGGTCGAGCAGCTGGCCGCGGGTGTAGGCGCGTTCCTGATGGGTCATGAAGAACTGCAGCAGGCGGTACTCGGTGGGCCCCATCTCAAGCGACTGGCCGTCGACGCTGACCCGATGGCTGACCGGGTCGAGCACCAGGCCGTCGATCTCCACCGCGTCCTCGATGCCCTGGGGGGTGGCGCGGCGCAGCACGGCCTTGAGGCGCGCCACCAGCTCCCGCGGCGAGAAGGGCTTGGTGATGTAGTCGTCGGCCCCGGCTTCGAGCCCCTGGATCTTGTTGTCCTCCTCGCCCTTGGCGGTGAGCATGATGATCGGCAGTTCCGCGGTGGCCTCGTCACGCTTGAGGCGGCGGGCCAGTTCGATGCCGCTGGTGCCGGGCATCATCCAGTCGAGCAGCACCAGATCGGGCTGGTGATCGACCACCATGGCGTGGGCCGCCTGGGCACTGTCCGCCTCGAGGACGCGATAGTCGGCCATCTCCAGCGCCACCGCGATCATCTCGCGGATCGGCGCCTCATCGTCGACGATCAGTATGGTCTTGGCGCTCATCCCGAAGCCTCATGGTCTATGGCAGGTCGATGACGATGACAACACGTCATGATGACAATAGCGTGACACCCGGGGCCTGTCGCCCGCTCAGCCGCCCGGCCCCGCCGGCCACAGCGAGAGGGCGATACCGGCGAAGGCCACCAGCCCCGACCAGTGATTGTTGAGGAAGGCCTGGAAGCAGCGCTCCCGATCGCGCTCGCGGATCAGCCGCTGCTGGTGCACGAAGGTCGCCGCCATGGCCGCGAGCCCCACCCAGAAGAAGCCGCCGAGGCCGAGCAGCCCCCCGGCCCAGGCCAGCAGCGCCAGGGTCAGGCCCTGCAGCAAGCCGATCATTAGCCGGTCGGCGCGGCCGAACAGCACTGCGGTGGACTTGATGCCGATCCGCAGGTCGTCGTCGCGATCGACCATGGCGTACTCGGTGTCGTAGGCCACCGTCCAGGCCACGTTGGCGGCGAACAGCAGCCAGGCCACCGGCGGCACCGTGCCCAGCACCGCCCCGAAGGCCATGGGGATCGCCCAGGAGAAGGCCACGCCGAGAAACGCCTGGGGCAGGTGGGTATAGCGCTTCATGAAGGGGTAGAGGGCGGCCAGCACTACGCCCACCACCGAGAGCATCACCGTGAAGAGGTTGGTGAAGCAGACCAGCACGAAGGCGGCCATCACCAGGATCGCGAAGAGCCCCTGGGCCTCCCCCTCGGCGATGCGTCCGGTGGCCAGGGGGCGGTTTTTGGTGCGCTTGACGTGGCCGTCGAGGTGGCGGTCGGCGTAGTCGTTGACCACGCAGCCGGCGGCGCGCATCAGGTAGACCCCGGCGATGAAGATCAGCAGCACCCGGCGGCCGGGCAGCCCCTCGGCGGCGACCCACAGCGCCCACAGAGTGGGCCACATCAGCAGCCAGGTGCCGATGGGGCGGTCCAGCCGGGTTAGGTGCAGGAAGTCGGGCAGCCGGGCAAGTCCCTTGGGGCGCATCAGGGATCGATCCATCTGGGTCTCTCACTTATGAAGACGTGCCGGCAGAGCCTAGCGTGAAGGGAGCTCGAGGTCATCCATCATGGTCGCAAGGAAGGACTCCTGGACCAGCACGGCGAAGCGCCGATGGCGAAACACCGAGCGGCGCGCCCAGGGGCCATCGGCGGCCTGGAAGGGCAGCGGGTCGGCGGTGACCTCCAGGGGCCCGCGGACCAGGTCGGGCTGGCGGAATAGCCAGTGGCCCAGGGAGCGCTCGCCCAGCCGGTCGAGGCGCTGGCCGTGGAGCCCGTCCAGGGGCACCACCGAGCGGGCCATGACCCAGGGGCGCTCGTCCAGGCAGAGCGCCACCTCGCGCAGCCAGGCCAGTCGCCTCTGGGGCAGCCCCAGGGCCAGGGCCTCGTCGCGGTGGGGGCGGCCGAGGCGCTGATCGAGCAGGCGGACCCGGAAGGCGCGCGGGCCCCCGGCGGCGATCAGCCGGGCGGTGAGCGAGTCGCGGGACGCCACCCAACGCCACCAGTCGGGACTCATGGCGGGACGTGCCGCCGCCAGGGGACGCCAGCGTGGATCGCGTGCCGAGCCGTTGCTCACCGTGTCTCTCCGCGTCGATTTCGAGGGCGGCTAGTGTACCATGTTGGATCGACACGCTTTTTCGTGATGGGCCGCCCGGGCCCCCGACTCGAGGAGTTCCATGACCGCCCCCCTGACCATCGTCGGCTCCGGCATGGCGGGTCTCGGACTGCTACGTCAGCTGCGCCAGCTCGACCCCGCGCGACCGATGACCCTGATCACCGCCGACAGCGGCGACGACTACTCCAAGCCGCTGCTCTCCACTGGCTTCGCCAAGCGCCTGCCGCCGTCGCGCCTGGCGGCGCGCTCGGCCCTCGAAGTGGCCGACGAGCTCGACGTCGTGGTGCGAACCCGGGCCCGGGTCGAGGCGATCCACCCCGCGGCCCGGACCCTGACGATCGGCGCCGAGACCCTGCCCTGGAGCGAGTTGGTGCTGGCCACCGGCGCGGCGCCGGCGTGGCCCTTCACGGTGTCCGAGGCCGTCGCCGAGCGCGTCTTAAGCGTCAACGACCTGGACGACTACCGCGCCTTCCATGCGGCCCTGGAGGCGCTCGGCCGGCCGGCACGGGTGGCGGTCATCGGCATCGGCCTCGTGGGCTGCGAGTTCGCCAACGACCTCGCCGCGGGGGGGCACGCGGTGGAGCTGGTGGCCCCGGAACCGGCGCCCCTGCCGCGACTGATTCCCGAGGCCCTGGGCCACGCCTTGGGCGAGGCCTTCCGCGAGGCCGGCATGCGCCTGCACACCGGCCGCACCCTGGCCCGGCTCGAGGGCGAGGGTGAGGGGGTCGCGGTGGGCCTCGACGATGGCGCGTCGGTCTCGGCGGACCTGGTGCTGGTGGCCACAGGGCTCCGGCCGCGCACCGCGCTCGCCGCATCGGCCGGGCTCACGGTCAGCCAGAGGGGCATCCACACCGATCGCCGGCTGGCCACCTCGGCGCCCGGCATCCATGCCCTGGGCGACGTGGTCTGCGTCGACGGGGTCAGCGCCATGTACGTCCAGCCGCTGCTGGCCAGCGCCAAGGCCCTGGCGCGAACCCTGACCGGCACCCCCACCCCGGTGGCCTACGGTCCCTGGCCGGTGCTGGTCAAGACGCCCCTGCTGCCGGTGGTCGCGCTGCCCCCCGCCCGCCCGCCGGCGCGCTGGCGCCTCGAGGGCGAGGGCCGTGACCTGACGGCGCTGGCCGAGGACGAGGAGGGCCGGCTGGTCGGCTTTGCGTTGACAGGGCGCTCAGTGCGTCGGAAAGTCGAACTGGCGCGAGCCGCGCCGCCGTTGCTAGGCTAGGCTCGTCAACCATCGGGCCGCTCGCGGTCATCGGGTCGCGGCGCCGGCGGCATTGCCGATCGCGCGATGCGCATCGCATCCCGCGGAGAGGATCGCTGCGCCATCGTCATGAGCACGATGGAGCCCAGGCGCGTGATGCGCTGACGGGGCGTATGAAATAATCATCCAGTCGGCGACGAATGCCGGCATTTCGATGCCAATATCAGGAGGGCTGTATGCGCAAGCCAGAACTCGCCGCGGCGATTGCCGAGCGTGCGGATCTATCCAAGGACAAGGCCAGCCAGGTGCTCAACGTCATCCTCGACGAGATCACCGGGAGCGTGTCTCAGGGACAGGACGTTTCGCTGATCGGCTTCGGTACCTTTACCGTGCGCGAGCGTGCCGCGCGCACCGGCAAGAATCCCCAGACCGGCAAGCCGCTGACCATTCCGGCCAGCAAGACCGTCGCCTTCAAGCCAGGCAAGGGCCTCAAGGACGCCGTCGGCAAGTAAGGCGCTGCGGCCCGCTCACCCGCGGGCCGCGTGACGCTTCCCTTTCTTTTCTCCGGTTCCGGAGCCGATATGAAGCTGCGACTGATGCTGTGGCTGCTCGGGCTGATGCTCAAGCGCGCCCTGCGCCGCAAGGCGCGGTTCCGTGAACTGCTGGGCGAGATGCGCGGATTGGACTGGGGCATCGCCACCGAGGATCTGTCCATCGCCCGGCACTACCGCATGTCGCCCGGTGGCATCCGCGCGGGCCAGGGCCTGCCGGTGGATCTCGACCTCGAGCTGCGCTTCGTGGACGAGGCCACGGCGCTGCGGGTCCTCAAGACGCCTACCCAGCAGGCCTTCCTCGACGGCATGATGGCCGGCACCGTGCGTCTGGTCGGCGACTCCGGCGACCTCAAGAAGCTGCAACGCCTGCTCAAGCACTTGTAAGCACCGAGCTGAAAGCGCCGAGCGCCGAGCTACAAGCAACCCCCTTGTCGCCTGTCCCGTTGCCCTACACTGTGTGGCCGCTTGGCCGCTTGGCCGCTTGGCCGCTTGGCCGCTTGGCCGCTTGGCCGCTTGGCCGCTTGGCGCCGTTACACCTGCCCGTAGCGCCCCGCTTCCTCGCCCAGCCAGCGGCGGATCAGTGGTCGGCTGGCCTCGGGGTGCTGCGCCAGCAGGGCCTCGGCGAGGGGAGCGACGCGCTCCAGCAGGTCGGCATCGCGCTCCAGGTCGGCGATCTTCATCTGCGCGAGACCCGTCTGGCGGGTGCCCAGCACCTCGCCGGGCCCGCGGATCTCCAGGTCCTTCTCGGCGATGCGAAAGCCGTCGGTGGTCTCGCGCATCACCGCCAGCCGCTCCCGGGAGTGGGCCGAGAGCGGCGGATGGTAGAGCAGCACGCAGAAGCTCTCCACGGCCCCGCGCCCGACCCGGCCGCGCAGCTGGTGCAGCTGCGAGAGCCCCAGCCGCTCGGGGTTCTCGATGATCATCAGGCTGGCGTTGGGCACGTCGACCCCTACCTCGATCACCGTAGTGGCCACCAGCAGGTCCAGCTCGCCGGCCTTGAAGCGCTCCATCACCTCGGCCTTGTCGGCGGGCTTCATGCGCCCGTGGACCAGGTCGATGGCGAGCTCCGGCAGGGTCTCGGTGAGCTCGTCCCGGGTCGCCTCGGCGGCCTGGCACTGCAGCGCCTCGGACTCCTCGATCAGCGTGCAGACCCAGTAGGCCTGGCGCCCCTCGGCGCAGGCGTGGCGGATACGCGCCATCACCTCGGGGCGGCGCTCGTCGGGCATCACCACCGTCTTCACCGGGGTACGGCCAGGGGGCAGCTCGTCGATGACCGAGACGTCCAGGTCGGCGTAGGCGCTCATCGCCAGGGTGCGCGGGATCGGCGTGGCAGTCATCACCAGCTGGTGGGGCGTGAGGCCGCCGGCCTCGCCCTTCTCGCGCAGCGCCAGGCGCTGGTGGACGCCGAAGCGGTGCTGCTCGTCGATGATGGCGAGCCCCAAGCGCTGGAAGTGCACGTCGCCCTGGAAGAGCGCGTGGGTGCCCACCACCATGCGTGCCCGGCCATCCTGGATCGCCGCCTTGGTGTCCAGGCGCGCCTTGCCCTTGAGCTTGCCCGAGAGCCAGGCCACCTCGATGCCCAGCGGCTCGAACCAGGCGCTGAAGGTGCGGTAGTGCTGCTCGGCGAGGATCTCGGTGGGGGCCATCATCGCCGCCTGGCAGTCGGCGATGATGGCCGAGAGCGCCGCCATGGCGGCGACCACCGTCTTGCCCGAGCCCACGTCGCCCTGCACGAGACGCAGCATCGGCACTTCCCGGGCCAGGTCGGCGGCGAGCTCGTCGAGCACCCGCCGCTGGGCGCCGGTCAGCGAGAAGGGCAGCTGGGTCAGGAAGCGGGCCTGCAGGCTGCGTCCGCCATGCAGCGCCGGGGCGCCGTCCTCCTGGATGCGCTGGCGCACCTCCTGGAGGCTGAGCCGATGCGCCAGCAGCTCCTCCAGGGCCAGGCGGCGACGGGCGGGGTGGTGCCCGCCGGCCAGCTGTTCCGGGTCGGCCTCCGGCGGCGGCCGATGCAGGGTGTCCAGGCAGTGGTGCAGCGCGGGCAGGCCGAAACGTTGGCGCAGCGGCTCGGGAATGCCGTCCGGCAGGGCGTCGGGGGCGGCGTCCAGGCGCGCCAGGGCCTGGTCGATCAGCGCCCGCAGGCGGGTCTGGTGCAGCCCCTCGGTGGCCGGGTAGATGGGCGTCAGGTGGTCTTCCACCGGAGCGTCGCCGCCGCCCAGCAGGCGATACTCCGGGTGGTAGAGTTCGAGCCCGGTGGCACCGGCGCGGGCCTCGCCGAAGGCGCGTATCCGGGCCCCGGCCTGGAACTGCTGCTGTTGGGCGGGAGAAAAGTGGAAGAAGCGCAGGCTGAGGATGCCGGAGCCATCGCGCAGGCGCACCAGCAGGCTGCGCCGCCGTCCGTGTACCACTTCGCCGGCCACCACTTCGCCCTCGACCACCGCCTCATGACCGGCGCTCAGGGTGGCGATGGGCGTGATGCGGGTGCGGTCCTGATAGCGTAGCGGCAGGTGGAACAGCAGGTCGGTGACGCGTTCGATGCCCAGCCGGGCGAGCTTGCCGGCCAGCGCCTCGCCGACGCCCTTGAGGTCCGTGACGGGGGCATCGAGCTCGCTCATGCCGGGTCGAGCTCGGCCTGACGGCAGTGCGCGATGGCCTCGGTGACGGCATCGATGGCCCGGGGCCGCGGAAAGCTGGCGCGCCAGGCGATCGCCACGGTGCGCGCGGGCGCCGGGGCGGTGAAGGGACGGCTGATCAGCATGCCGCTCTCGTAGTGCCCAGTGCCGATGGCCGAGCGCGGCAGCACGGTGATGCCGAGCTTCGAGGCCACCATGTGGCGGATGGTCTCCAGCGACCCCCCCTCGGCGGTGAGGGTGTTGGAGGGGCTGTTGAGCTGGTGGCTGATGGCCGGGCAGGCCTCGAGGATCTGGTCGCGGAAGCAGTGACCCTCGCCGAGCAGTAGCAGGCGCTCCTCCAGCAGGTCCTCCTTGTCGATGCTCTCGCGTTCGGCCCAGCGGTGATCGGCCGGCAGCAGTACCTCGAAGGCCTCCTCGTAGAGCGGCTTGGTGACCACGTCGGTCTCGGTGAAGGGCAGCGCGATGATGATCGCATCGAGCTCGCCGCTCCTGAGCTTGCGGCGCAGGTTGCCGGTGAAACCCTCCTCGATGTAGAGCGGCATCTGGGAGGCCTGCCGGGAGAGTTCCGGGATCAGGTACGGAAAGAGGTAGGGGCCGATGGTGTAGATGGCGCCGATGCGCAGAGGGCTCGCCAGCTGGTCGCGGCCGGCCGTGGCCAGCTCCTTGATCACGCTGCTCTGTTCGAGAACGCGCTGGGCCTGTTCAACGATCCGCTCCCCCATCGGGGTGACCTGCACGGTGGATTTCGAACGCTCGAACAGCGCCACGCCGAGTTCCTCCTCGAGCTTCTTGACGGCTACCGACAGGGTCGGTTGGGAGACGAAGCAGCGCTCCGCGGCGCGTCCAAAGTGGCGCTCCTGGGCCAGTGTCACGATATAGCGGAGTTCTGTTAGAGTCATGTGGTGCCGGCAGGCATCCTCTTCTAAAGCGGGTGACGGTCGAAGGCGATCATGACCGATAGGATGGGACACAATAATGCCAATAGGGACTTTTTATCAGGGGGTGAAGAAAAGGTGAAGAAGACGACGACACTGATTCTCGGTTGCGGCGACATCGGTATGGCGCTGGGGAACGAGCTGCTCGAGGCGGGTCACCGCGTGGTCGGGGCGCGCCGCCATCCCCAGGCGCTCGACGGCAGCGGCCTCGAGGCCGTGGCGGTCGACCTCGCCGACCCGGCCACCCTTCCCGGGCTGCCTGACGCCAACACCCTGGTCTACGTGGTCAGCGCCGATCGCTTCGACGAGGGGGCCTATCGCGCCGCCTATCCCGACGGCTTGAAGGCCGTGCTCCAGGAGTTCGCCGGCCGCGACCGACCGCCGCGGCGGGTCTTCTTCGTCTCATCGACCAGTGTCTATGCCCAGCGCGACGGCGAAGTGGTCGACGAGACCAGCCCCGCCGAGCCGTCCGGATTCTCGGGCAGCCTGATGTGCGAGGCCGAGCAGGCGCTGATCGACCACGACCTGCCCGGCACGGTGGTGCGCTTCTCGGGGGTCTACGGTCCCGGCCGCGACCGCCTGATCCGCCAGGTCGGCGAGGGACGCATCGCCCCGGCGAGCCCCGTCATGTATTCCAATCGCATCCACCGCGACGACTGCGCCGGGGTGCTGGCACACCTGATCGGCCTGTCGCTCGCCGGCGAATCGCTCGAGCCGCTCTACCTGGGCAGCGACTGCGAACCCGCGCCGCTCAACGAGGTGATGGCGTGGCTCGCCAGGCAGCTCAAGGTCGAGGCCACCGAGACCATCCAGTCTCCCCTGCGTCGCCGCGCCAGCAAGCGGTGTGACAACGCGCGGCTGCTCGAGAGCGGCTACCGCTTCCGCTATCCGAGCTTTCGCGAGGGCTATGCCCAGGTGCTGCGCGAGGGCGGCTTCCTGCCGGCCATCACCTGAGCCCGACGTGGCGGCGCCGTAGGCTGGTGAAACGAGCATGATCGCGCCTCCCCCAGGTCATGATTCCCCATGACCTGGGGGAGGCGCTGACGCTTGATCAGCCTGGGAACGGGGCGGGCCACCGGTCAGAGGGCCTGGCGGTATACCATTGAATAGACCTCGAAGCCCTCGTTGGGCCGGCCGAGGTGGGCATTGGAGTAGTGCATCGTGCTGGCGCCGAGTTCGCTGCCCTGACCCAGGCGAACGCCGATTCCCAGGCGGCTCTCGAACTGGAAGGCCGTCGAGAGCCGGCGGTTCCCGAGTTCCGTCTCCATGAAAAGACCACCGCCGATGCCCGCCTCGACGAAGGCCCATTCGCCGAGCGCATAGCGCAGGGCCGGTGTCAGTCGCCAGGCGGCGTTGTCGTCGCCGTCATCGCCGGGCAACAGTAGCAGGCCGGTGCCGAGCCTCAGATCGAGAGCGGGGTGGATGTGGCTCAGGTCGATCAGGGTGTCGACGCCGATGCTCAGGGCGAGACTGCCCTCGCTGGTGGAGCCGAGTTCGAGGCTAGGCTCGGCGCTCGCCGGCGCACAGGCCAGCAGGGCGACGGAAACCGCGAACGGCAAGACTAGCGGCTTGGGAGGCATGGCGACTCCTCGGGCAGTGTCGTCCGCGCGAGGGAGACGTAATGGCTGCCTCCCTGGGTGAAGAACGACTGTATTAGCTCAACCCGAGTGTAGTCCCATGTCAGGGAGACGTCCGGCAGCGCGGGGCCCGGCTGTCGCGGCGCCCGGCGCAGCAAGGTGATGTGCGGAGCAAAGTGCTTGGGCCGTCCCGTGAGGTCCATCCCCTCCAGGCCATCCCAGAGCTGGTACTGCAGGTCCCTCAGGGGCGCTTCGCCCTCGGCTCCGCCGACCCAGACGATGCCCGGCCGTCGGAAGCCTCCCCAGCGATCCAGCCGCCACTGCCCCGGCAGGATCGTGAGGCGGGCCAGCCAGTCGCCGATCTCCGTGGCCCGGGGTTCCGGCTGCTCGCCGAGAAAGGCCAGGGTCAGGTGCAGGCTATCGTCGGGTACGCGCCGGCCGCCGCAATGGGGCCAGGCGATGTCCGCGAGCTCGCCGAGCCGCCGGCGCAGGGCCGGCGGCGGCATCAGGGCCAGGAAGAGGCGCATGCCGGGAGGTCAGGGAGAGGATCAGTCGCCGATGACCAGCACGGCTTCCGCCTCGACCTGGGCGCCCTTCGGCAGCGCCTTCACGCCCACCGCGGCCCGCGCCGGGAAGGGCGCCTTGAAGTACTCCTCCATCACCTGATTGACCACGGCGAACTGACCCAGGTCGACTAGGTAGAGGTTGACCTTGACCACGTCCTGCAGGGTGCCGGCGGCCTCCTCGCAGACGGCCTTGAGATTGGCGAAGACCTGGCGCGCCTGCGCCTCGAAGTCGTCGGAGACGATCTCCATGCTGGTCGGGTCCAGGGGGATCTGACCGGAGATGTAGACGGTATTGCCGGCCTTGATGGCCTGGGAGTAGGGGCCGATGGCGGCGGGTGCCTGGTCGGTGTTGATCACGGCCTTGTTGCTCATGGTGGTGCTCCTTGTGACGTTATTGGTGTTCTGCATGTCGAGAAAAGCAACGCCCCACCCGCGCCGTCGGCGACGGGTGGGGCGTTGCAGGATCAGTTACCGAGTCGGGTGATGCGTCCCACGTGAGACAGGTTGCGCAGGCGCTTGATGATGCGCGCCAGATGCACGCGGTTGCGGACCGAGAGGATGAGGTTGACGATCGACAGCCGCGCGTCGCGCTCCTCGATGTCGATGCGCTCGATGTTGGCGCCGGCGTCGGTGATCAGGGCGGCGAGCTCCGCCACCAGGCCTCGGCGGCTCTCCATCTCTAGGCGCAGGGCCGCGGGGAAGTCCTCGTCGATGTCGGGGGACCACTCCAGGGCGAACAGCTTGTCGGGATCATCCCGCAGGTCGCCCAGGTTGCGGCACTCGGCGCGGTGCACGACGATGCCCTTGCCCACCGAGAGATGACCGAGCACCGGATCGCCGGGCAGCGGTCGGCAGCAGCGGGCGAACTTGATCACCATGCCCTCCGCCCCGCTGATCATGATCGGCTGATGAGGCGCCGTCGGCTGCCCCGCGGGCACGCCGGACTCGCCCTGCAGCAGGCCGACCAGCCGGCGCGCCACCACGTGGGCGACGCGAGTGCCGAGCCCGATCGACTCCAGCAGCGGCGCCTCGCTCTTCAGCGAATGCTCTGCGAGCAGGCGCTCGAGCACGCCCTCGGGCAGCTCCTCCAGGCTGGTCTCGAACTGGGCCAGGGCCTTGTTGAGCAGGCGCCGGCCGAGCTGGACCGCCTCGGTCTGCTGCTGGTGCTTGAGGGCGTGACGGATCGCCGAGCGCGCCTTGGCGGTGATCACGAAGTTGAGCCAGGCCAGGTTGGGCCGCGCCCCGGGAGCAGTGATGATCTCCAGGGTCTGGCCACTCTCGAGCCGGGTGGAGAGCGGGGCCAGGTGGCGGTCGATGCGACAGGCGATGCAGCTGTTGCCGATGTCGGTGTGCACGCTGTAGGCGAAGTCGATCACCGTGGCGCCCTGGGGCAGCTCCATGATGTCGCCCTTGGGCGTGAAGACGTAGATATCGTCGGGGAAGAGGTCGTTCTTGACGTGCTCGATGAACTCCAGCGAGTCCCCGGCGTGGCGCTGCATCTCCAGCAGGCCCTTGACCCAGGCGCGGGCCCGGGCATGGCTGCCCTGGGCGATGGGATGATCGGTCTGGCCGGCCTTGTAGAGCCAGTGGGCGGCGACGCCGTTGTTGGCCAGGGCCTCCATCTCGCGGGTGCGGATCTGCACCTCGATGGGCATGCCGCCGCGGCCGAACAGGGTGGTGTGCAGGCTCTGGTAGCCGTTGGCCTTGGGGATGGCGATGTAGTCCTTGAAGCGCCCCGGCACCGGCTTGTAGAGGTTGTGCACCACGCCGAGGATGCGATAGCAGCTGTCGACGTCCTCGGTGATGATGCGAAACCCGAACACGTCCATGATCTCGGCGAAGGACTTCCGCTGGTCGCGCATCTTGCGATAGATCGACAACAGGTGCTTCTGGCGGCCGATTACCGTGCCCGTCAGGCCCTCGTCGTCGAGGCTTTTCTGCAGGCTGGTCTGGAGCTGGCGGATCGTCGAGCGGCGATGACCCCGAGCACTGGAGACGGCGCGCTTGATGCGCTCGGCGCGCATCGGATAGAGGGCCTGGAAGGAGAGGTCCTCGAGCTCGACGCGGATGGTGTTGATGCCCAGTCGGCTGGCGATGCGGGCGTAGATCTCCAGGGTCTCGCGGGCGATGCGGCGCTTCTTCTCGGGGCGCAGGGCGCCGAGGGTACGCATGTTGTGCAGCCGGTCGGCGAGCTTGACGATGATCACCCGGATGTCGCGCGACATCGCCAGCACCATCTTCTGGAAGTTCTCGGCCTGGGCGACCGCCTTGTCCTCGAAGGTGATCTGGGTCAGCTTGGAGACGCCGTCGACCAGTTCGGCCACCGGCTCGCCGAACTGCCTGGCCAGGGCCTTCTTGGCGATGCCGGTGTCCTCGATCACGTCGTGCAGCATGGCGGCCATCAGGCTCTGGTGATCCATGTGCATGTTGGCGAGGATGTTGGCGACCGCCAGGGGGTGGGTCACATAGGGCTCGCCGGAGCGACGCCGCTGTCCGTCGTGGGCCTGTTCGGCATAGTAGAAGGCACGCCTGACCTGCTGGATCTCGTCCTTGGGAAGATAGCCGCCGAGTCGATCGGCCAGGTCATCGATGGTGAACATGCGGCGCGCCCTGAATGCTGCGTGATGGCTCTGCGAACAGAGGGAAAGCGCTCCTGCGTCGAGAGGGCAGGATCACTCCTCGGGATGGCTGCCCGGCTCGAACTCGGGGCGCACGCGTACCGGCGCCGCCTCGACGGGCTCGTCGAGCACGCTGGAATCGACCTTGCGGGCGGCGATCTCGCGCAGCGCCATCACGGTGGGCTTGTCGTTTTCCCAGGGCAGCAGGGCATCACGGGAGCCGCGGGCCAGCTGACGGGCACGGTGAGTGGAGATCATCACCAGCTTGAAGCGGTTTTCGACGTTTTCGAGACAGTCTTCGACGGTGACACGTGCCATGGATGCCTTCCTGAAATATAAGAATAAGGTACCGACGGGCTATGCCCGGGCGGCGCAGAAACGCCCCGGGATATCCACCGACAGGTAGACCGGATAGATTACTCGACGCCCGGTTGCCCTGACAAGCGCCTCGGCCAGGGCCCGGATGCCTCGCGGCGGAACGGGAAGTCAGTCCAGCAGGGCTGCCAGCAAGGGAGCATGGTGCTCGCTCACCTTTTCGCGGGTCAGGCGACGGGCGATGACCAGCGACTGCAGCTCGCGTAGGGCCGTGGTGAAGTCGTCGTTGATCACCAGGTAGTCGTACTCGTCGTGGTGGGATATCTCGTCCACCGCGTCGCGCATGCGCCGGGCGATCACCGCGTGCTCGTCGGTACCGCGGCCGGCGAGGCGGCGCTCCAACTCCTCCCGGGAGGGAGGCAGGATGAACACCGAGACGGCGTCGGGCAGCTGCTGACGCACCTGGCGGGCGCCCTGCCAGTCGATCTCCAGGATCACGTCCTGGCCGGCGGCGAGCATCGCCTGCACGGCGCTGCGTGAGGTGCCGTAGTAGTTGTCGAACACCCGGGCGTACTCGAAGAAGTCGCCCTGTTCGACCATCGCCTCGAAGGTCGGCACCTCCACGAAGTGGTAGTTGACGCCGTCGACCTCGCCCTCGCGGCGCTCGCGGGTGGTGTGCGAGACCGAGACCTGGATGCCGTCGAGGCTTTCGATCAGTTCGCGCACCAGGCTGGTCTTGCCGGCGCCGGAGGGAGCGGAAACGATGAAGAGCGTACCTTGGGCCATGAGCGGTGGTCCCTGACGTTGAAACGGAGAGTGATCGGCTGGAAGGGGCGGAGTATCGCACAGAATGACGGCGCGGCTGTAGCCGCTCCTGCCGTCGTCGGGAGCGGTTCGCGCATCGCCGCCCGGTCTCTGGAATAATGGCGCCCCTTCGCGCGCCACCCGGCGGTGGCGCCATCACTGCCCCAGGGAGCGCGGCATGCCAACGGACACCTTTCGTCCCCGATCGACCCCTCGCTTGGCCGAGACGGCCCTGGCGCTGGGGGGCTTCGCCATCGGCACCACCGAATTCGTGATCATGGGCCTGATGCCGCGCATCGCCGATGACTACGGCATCGCGGTCCAGGACGTGGGCCTCGCCATCAGCGCCTATGCCCTGGGCGTGGTGGTCGGTGCACCGCTGATCTCGGCGATCGGCGCACGGATTCCCCGCCGCCGACTGCTGATCGGCCTGATGGTGTGGTTCGCTGCCGGCAACCTGCTGACCCTGCTGGCCCCCTCCTTTTACGGCTTCGTCGCCCTGCGCTTCGTCGCCGGCCTGCCCCACGGGGTCTATCTGGGCGTGGCGGCGCTGGTGGCCGCCAACGTCGCCGAGCCCCATGAGCGGGGTCGCGCCGTCGGCCGGGTGCTGGCGGGCCTGACCCTGGCGATACTGGCCGGGGCGCCGCTGGCCACCTGGATCGGTGGCCTCGCGGGCTGGAAGGCCGCCTTCGTGCTGGTGGGCGCCCTGGGGCTCGCCACCGCGTTGCTGGTGCGGCTGTGGGTGCCGGTGCAGCCGCCGAATGATGGCGCCTCCCTGCGCTCAGAGCTCTCGGCGATCACCAGGCCGCGGGTGCTCTATACCCTGGCCGTGGCCTGCATCGGCTTCGCCGGCATGTTCAGCGTGTTCAGCTATGCGATGCCGACCCTGACCCATCAGGCCAGCATGCCCGAGGCGCTGGGGCCGCTGGTATTGGCGACCTTCGGAGTGGGTTCGGTGCTCGGCAACCTGGTGGGTGGTCGGCTCGCCGATGCCAACCAGCGCCGGGCCATCGCCGGCGTGCTGATCTGGGCCGCGCTGGTGCAGCTGGGTTTCTTCCTGGCCGCCGATCGGATCTGGAGCGGCCTGCTGCTCGTGGGCCTGGTGGGCACCTGCGGCGCCCTGGTGCCGCCGCTGCAGACCCGGCTGATGGATGTGGCCGGCGATGCCCAGACCATGGCCGCGACCCTCAACCATGCCGCCTTCAATATCGCCAACGGCCTCGGCGCCTGGCTGGGAGGGATGGCGGTGACGGTGGGGCTGGGCTGGTCGGCCACCGGACTGGTGGGCATGGTCATGGCGTTGACCGGGTTGGCGATCTTCCTGATCGCCCTGGCGCGGGAGCGCGCGACGCCAGACCAAGGGCCTGGTGTGACGCGGAGAATTTAGGCGCCTGACGCGGCGCTACTCGATGTTCTGGATCTGCTCGCGCATCTGCTCGATCAGCACCTTGAGCTCGACAGCGCAGCGGGTGGTCTCGGCGACCACCGACTTCGATGACAGGGTGTTGGCCTCGCGATTGAGCTCCTGCATCAGGAAGTCCAGGCGTCGCCCCACCGGGCCTTTCTGGCCGAGCTGGCGTTCCACCTCGGCGACGTGGGTGGCGAGGCGATCGAGCTCCTCGTCGACGTCGGCCTTCTGGGCGAGCAGCAGCAGTTCGGCCTCGAGTCGCTGGGGATCGAGCTCGGCGCGGACGGTCGCGAGCCGCTCCAGCAGCTGGGCCCGCTGGCGCTCGAGAATCTGGGGCATCAGTCGGCGCACCTCGGCCACCTGGGCGTTGACCGCGGTGAGGCGTTCTCGGATCAGCGCGGCGAGCTTCTCGCCCTCCCGGGCACGGCCGGCGATCAGGTCGTCCAGGGCGGCCTGAAACAGCGCCAGGCCCTGTTGCTTGACGGCCTCCAGGTCCGGGGCGCGACGCTCGAGCACGCCCGGATGATCGAGCAGGCGCAGGGCATCGGGCATGGCGGCGTCGGGCACACGCTGGCGCACCTCCTCCAGGGTGATGGCCAGGGCGTCGAGGCGGGCCTGGTCGACGCTCGGCTCGGCTTCGTCGCCGGAGGGCTCGAAGCGCAGGGTGCACTCGACCTTGCCGCGGGCCAGGCGCGTGCGCAGCGCCTCGCGGAAGGCCGGCTCCAGGTCGCGCAACGCCTCGGGCAGCCGGAAGTGGGGCTCCAGGTAGCGCTGGTTGACCGAGCGCAGCTCGAGCTGCAGGTGGCCGGCCTCGGCGTCGCGATCCTGGCGTGAAAAGGCGGTCATGCTGTGGACCATGGAGCCTCCCGATGACGCGTGGTGTGCAGGGGCCCGCAGTGTACCCGATTCCGCGGCCAGACCGTGTAGACCAGAGCGTGTAGAATGGCCGCCATTCCACGGGTGTCTTCCCGTCATCTTCCCGATTCAAGAGAGCTGCCATGACCTCGGAGATCCGGCGTCCCAGCGGACGCGCCGCCGACCAGTCCCGCGACATCCGCCTCACCCGCGACTACACCCGCCACGCCGAGGGCTCGGTGCTGGTGGAGTTCGGCGATACCAGGGTGCTGTGCAATGCCAGCGTCGAGGCCGGCGTCCCGCGCTGGCTGCGCGGCAAGAAGCAGGGCTGGGTGACCGCCGAATACGGCATGCTGCCCCGCGCCACCCACACCCGCGGCGGCCGCGAGGCGACCCGCGGCAAGCAGGGGGGGCGCACCCTGGAGATCCAGCGGCTGATCGGCCGCTCGCTGCGCGCGGCGGTGAACCTGAAGAAGCTCGGCGAGTACACCATCACCGTCGACTGCGACGTCATCCAGGCCGACGGCGGCACCCGCACCGCCGCCATCACCGGCGGCTGCGTGGCGCTGATCGACGCCATCCGCTACCTGCAGCGCGAGAAACTGATCAAGGGCGACCCCTTCCATCAGCTGGTCGGCTCGATCTCGGTGGGGCTCTACAAGGGCCTGCCGGTGGTCGATCTGGACTATCCCGAGGACTCGAGCGCTGATACCGACATGAACGTGGTGATGGCCGAGGGCGGCGAGCTGATCGAGGTGCAGGGTACCGCCGAGGCCGGCACCTTCAGCCGCGCCGAGCTCAACGCCATGCTCGACCTGGCTGAGAAGGCTGGCGCCGAGCTGTTCGCCCACCAGCGCGAGGCGCTGGGGATTCGCGGCTGAGCGAGTTGCTGGCCACGAAGGGTAGACCAGCCCTTGTCAGCCATGCCATAACGCAACGCGCCGGCCCTCGGACCGGCGTGTTGCGTTCCGGACGGGCCGGAACGGCGACGAAGGGAGCGGGCTCAGAGCGTCAGGTCGTACTCGACGATCAGCGGCGCGAACTCCGAGAAGGTCGCGTCGTAGTCGATCCAGGCGTCCACCACGTGGCGGCGGAAGTTTGGCCCGACGATCTGGTAGTCGATGCGCCAGCCCTCCTGGCGGGAGCGCGGCACCTCCTGGTCGAGCTTCGGCCACCAGGTGTATTCGCCGGCGTCGCGGTTGATCTCGCGGAAGGTGTCGATGAAGCCCGTGGGGCCGAAGACTTGGTCCATCCAGGCACGCTCCTCGGGCTTGAAGCCGGGCGTGGTCTGGTTGTCGGCCCAGTTCTCTAGGTCGATGGTCTTGTGGGCGATGTGCCAGGAGCCGCAGATGATGTATTCGCGGCGCTTGCGGGCCATCTTCGACAGGTACTCCTGGTACTGGGCCATGAAGGCCTGCTTGGCGGCGAAGTCGCTGCCGTCGGGCATCAGGAAGCTGGCAATGCTGAAGCGGTCGTAGTCGGCCTGCAGGAAACGCGCCTCGTGGTCGCACTGGGGGAAGCCCAGGCCGTACATGATGGCCTTGGGGATCTTGCGGCAGTAGAGGCCGACCCCCGAGAAGCCGTCCTGCTCCGCATCGAGGAAGTAGCCCTCGTAGCCTTCCGGATAGAGGATGCTATCGTCCAACTCGAAGCTCTTGGCCTTGAGGTTCTGCACGCAGACGACGTCGGCATCCTGGTTGGCCAGCCAGTCGAGGAAGCCCCGTCCGACCGCTTCGCGGATGCCGTTGACATTGATGGTGGCGATTTTCATACGTGGTCCCTTTTGCGTCGCGCGTGTATGATACCCGACGTTTCGACGTTTGGGTAAATGGCGTCAGTCGATAAACGTGATAGGAGGCTCCGTGGCGGACCCGCGCACTGCATCGTCCCTGCAACCCTACCAGCAGGCATTCATCGAGTTCGCCATCGAACAGGGGGTATTGCGCTTCGGCGAGTTCACCCTCAAGTCCGGGCGCGTCAGCCCCTATTTCTTCAATGCTGGCCTGTTCCGCACCGGCCGCGCCCTGGCCGAGCTGGGCCGCTTCTACGCCCAGGCCATCGCCGACAGCGATCTCGAGATCGACGTGCTCTTCGGGCCCGCTTACAAGGGGATCCCGCTGGCCGCCACCACCGCGGTGGCGCTGGCCGACCACCACGACCGCGACCTGCCCTACGCCTTCAACCGCAAGGAGGCCAAGGCCCACGGCGAGGGCGGCAACATCGTCGGCGCCGAGCTCGCCGGGCGCATCCTGATCATCGACGACGTGATCACCGCCGGCACCGCGATCCGCGAGGTGATGGGTCTGATCGACGACGCGGGCGCCACGGCGGCCGGCGTGGTGATCGCCCTGGATCGCCAGGAGCGTGGCCGCGACGAGAGCGACCCGCGCAGCGCCATCCAGGAGGTCGAAGCCACCTACGGCATGCCGGTGGTCAGCATCGTCACCCTGGACCTGGTGCTCGAGTACCTCGAGCAGCACGCCGGGGAGTCGCTCCGCGGCCACGCCGAGGCGATCCGCGCCTACCGCGACCGCTACGGCGTGCGTGCCGACTGAGGCCCAGCGGCGCGTTGCCTGCGCCAGGCGATCCATTCTCGGGCCCCGCACGGGGCCCGAGCGCGTTGTCAGCCCTTAATATCAGGAGCCGTTGATGCTTGACGTGGTGCTCTACCAGCCCGAGATCCCGCCCAATACCGGCAACCTGATCCGGCTCTGCGCCAACACCGGCTTCCGGCTCCACCTGATCGAGCCGCTGGGCTTTACGCTGGACGACAAGCGCCTGCGCCGCGCCGGCCTCGATTACCACGAGTGGGCCCGGGTGCGGGTGCATGCCGACTGGGCCGCCTTCCTCGCCGCCGTGGCCCCTGTGCGGGTCTTCGCCGTCTCGACCCGTGGACGTACGGGCTACCACGAGCCTGGCTATCGCGAGGGCGACGCCCTGGTGTTCGGCCCCGAGACCCGCGGCCTGCCCCAGGCACTGCTCGAGGCCTTGCCCGAGGCCCAGCGCCTGCGCATCCCCATGCTGCCCGACAGCCGCAGCCTGAACCTCTCCAACGCCTGCGCGGTGGTGGTCTTCGAGGCGTGGCGCCAGCTCGAGTTCGTGGGCGCCGGGCTTCCGGGGGCCGGCCTTCCAGGCGGCGATTCTTCTGAGGCCGGCCGCCCGACCACCGACTCCCACGCCTCTGCGAGGAGCTCCTGATGTCCACGTCCATCAAAAGCCGGGTCGCCGGCCTCAACCCCCGCCAGCAGGAGGCCGTGCGCTACATCGACGGCCCCTGCCTGGTGCTGGCCGGGGCGGGTTCGGGCAAGACCAGCGTGATCACCACCAAGATCGCCTACCTGGTGCAGGAGTGCGGCATGAGCGCCCGGCGCATCGCCGCCGTGACCTTCACCAACAAGGCCGCCCGGGAGATGAAGGAGCGCGTGGGCAGCATGCTCAAGGGCAAGGAGGGGCACGGGCTGACCGTCTCCACCTTCCATACCCTGGGGCTCAACATCATCCGGCGCGAGCTCAAGGCGCTGGGCTACCGGCCGGGCTTCTCGCTGTTCGACCCGGAGGATGCCAAGGCGCTGCTGCGCGACCTGATGAACAAGGATGCCCAGGTCGACGCCGAGCAGATCAACGCCGTGCAGCAGCAGATCTCCCAGTGGAAGAACGACCTGCTGCTGCCGGGGCCGGCGCTCTCCCACGCCGAGGACGACGACGAGCAGTACGCCGCCCGGGTCTACGAGGCCTACGTGCGCCACCTGAAGGCCTACAACGCGGTGGACTTCGACGACCTGATCCTGCTGCCGGTGGTGCTGCTGCGTGACGATCCCGAGGCGCTGGCCCGCTGGCGGCGCAAGATCCACTACATGCTGGTGGACGAGTACCAGGACACCAACATCAGCCAGTACCTGCTGGTGAGGCTGCTGATGGGTGAGCGGGCCACCTTCACCGTGGTCGGCGACGACGACCAGTCGATCTACGCCTGGCGCGGCGCGCGCCCCGAGAACCTGGTCACCCTGGGCGAGGACTTCCCGCGCCTGAAGGTGATCAAGCTCGAGCAGAACTACCGCTCCACCGGCACCATCCTGCGCGCCGCCAATACCCTGATCGCCAACAACCCCCACGTCTACGACAAGACCCTGTGGTCGGAGATGGGCGAGGGCGCGGCGATCCGTGTGGTGGTCAACCGCCACGAGGAGGCCGAGGCCGAGCGGGTGGCCAGCGAGATCCTCACCCGGCGCATCAAGGAGTCCGCCGAGTGGCGCGACTTCGCGGTGCTCTACCGCGGCAACTTCCAGGCCCGGCTGCTGGAGCTCAAGCTGCAGCACTACCAGATTCCCTACAAGCTCTCCGGCGGCACCTCCTTCTTCTCGCGCAACGAGATCAAGGATGCCATGGCCTACCTGCGCCTGCTGATCAACCCGGCCGACGATAACGCCTTCCTGCGTATCGTCAACGTGCCGCGCCGCGAGATCGGCCCGAGCACCCTGGAGAAGCTCGCCAACTACGCCAACGATCAGGCCTCCGGGCGCTCGATCTCGCTGTTCGCCGCCTGTCACGAGCTGGGCCTCGCCCAGCAGCTGCCGGAGCGAGCGATGGATCGGCTGTCGCGTTTCACCCACTTCATCGACGGGGTGCGCCGGCGCATGGACCAGGGCGATGCTATCGAGGCCATCCGTGGCATGCTCCACGAGATGGACTACGAGGCCTGGCTCTATCAGAACGCCAGCGCGCCGACCATCGCCGAGCGACGCATGGCCAACGTCTGGATCCTGATCGATCAGCTCGAGAAGTCCATGAATCGTGACCCCGAGGACATGGCCAGCGAGGAAACCGAGACCGACGACGTGGAGGCGGCGATCTCCCGGCTGGTGCTGCGCGACATCCTCGAGCAGCAGGCCGAGGAGGACGACTCCGACCGGGTGCAGCTGTTGACCATGCACGCCTCCAAGGGGCTGGAGTTTCCCCACGTCTACCTGATGGGGCTGGAGGAGGAGTTGCTGCCCCACCGCAACGCCGTGGAGGCGGGCACGGTGGAGGAGGAGCGTCGCCTGGCCTACGTGGGCATCACCCGGGCGCGACGCACCCTGACCCTGACGCTGGCGCGCCAGCGCAAGGCCTACGGCGAGCTGATGGACTGCACGCCCAGCCGCTTCCTCGACGAGCTGCCGGAGGGCGATCTCGAGTGGGAGGGACGCGCCGACCGGGAGGACCCGGGGAAGAAGCAGGCGCGGGGCCAGGACGCCATCGCCGGGCTGCGCTCTCTACTGGGCTGAGGGAATGCTGCGCGATGGCGCAAGCCCTGATCAATATATCGAGCGAGCCAACGCAAGCGGGGCGCCTCAAGGGCGCCCCGCTGGCCTTTCCATGAGCGGAAGCTTACTGCACGGCGCCGACCATGTGATCGACCGCTGCCTTGACCTCGTCATCGGACAGCGACGCGTTGCCGCCCTTGGCGGGCATGGCGTTGAAGCCGTTGATGGCATGGCTATAGAGGGTCTCGGTGCCCTTCTCGAGGCGCGGGGCCCAGGCCTCGGCGTTGCCCTTCACCGGCGCGCCGGCGGCGCCGGTGTCATGGCAGGCCATGCAGGCGGAGTTGTAGATCGCGGCGCCGTCGATGCCGGCCGTGGCGGCCTCGGCGCTGGCGCTGGTCTCGCTCGCTTCGCCCTCGGCACTGGCCTCGGCGGTATCACCGCCGCTCTCCTGAGCGGGCACGTCCATGACCGGTTCGACCAGATGGGCTACCGCGGCCTGGACTTCATCGTCGGAGAGGTTGGGGTTGCCGCCCTTGGCGGGCATGGCGTTGAAGCCGTTGATGGCGTGGCTCACCAGGGTCTCGAAGCCCTTGCCGGTGCGCTCGCTCCAGGCGGCCTCGTCGCCGCGCACGGGCGCGCCGGCGGCGCCGGTCTCGTGGCAGGCCATGCAGACGTTGTTGTAGATGCCGGCCCCATCGATGGCGCCCCCCGAGGAGGCGCTGCTGTCGCCGCCGGCGGCGGCCATGGCGGTGCCACAGTCTTCGCCCTGCAGGCAGAGCTCACCCACCGGTTTCAGGCGTTCCGCGATGGCATCGTGCGCCGCGTCGTCCTGTGCAACGGCGATGCCTGTGCTCAGGCCCAGGGCGGTCAGGCACCCCATGATCAGCTTGCTGGATTTCACTCTCACCACCTCTCGACGGTCCTGTCATCGGAATCACGCTCGGCATCACGTCAGACGGTGGACGCCACGGCGCGCATATATAGTGGGCGACAGTATACCGGCATCGCCAACGCCTGGAAAATCCCTCCGGCTCACGGCACGCGACGGGCCGCTCGGGATGTCGGCTGGACAGCGCTCTGGTGGGCGGGTAGGATGGCGTCCGCCTGGCACCCATCGCCAGGCTGTGCGCCCGTAGCTCAGCTGGATAGAGTATCGGCCTCCGAAGCCGAGGGTCGCAGGTTCGAATCCTGCCGGGCGCGCCACGAATTCAAGGGCCTACGACACTGTCGTAGGCCCTTTTCGTTGTCTGTGACCATCTCTGATGGGACGCTGAAAATATGCATTTTAACTAATTTATATCTGGCCAAGGCATGGTCACACGATGTGGCTCTATTCGATTGCCCCCACTTAAACTCCTTGACCTACCATATGACTCCTGTATAGCCACTGGCTGGTGTGATGGCGGATCAACATGAGTAATCAGGATTGGTGTTGACGTCGGCCTTTGGTCGACCGCGGGCTGGCTCTCTGCTCCAGCGCAGCATTCGGTCCGCGACCTCAGGCACCCGGCCACGAGGCAGCAGGCGGCCCTGCTGTGTGTTTCTGGTCGCGAATTACTTCCAAGGGCCTTTTCGCGAGTATATGCCCCAAGTTCCCCTTTCCAGGTGGGGGCTTGAGGTCGCGTTTTACCGGGGCCGGGCGGCTTAGGCATGCATCGAGGACGCAACTGTCTGGCGGGGCAACAACCACCGCCAGGAGACAGCGCCGTACTCTGCTATCATGTACCGCTCGGTGCGCGCTTGATCCGAGGCTAAGCCCTAGACCTGGCCCCCGTTCTCGGGGGCCAGCGTGATAGCGTACTGTCTGGCTTCCAGCTGAAACCCGGACAGTCACCGCGACCAGGAGCGCTCCCGCCCGTGCCCGACAGCGCCCCAGCTACTGAACCCCGGACAGTGAGTAGCCGCTCCGCCAACGACGCGCTACGCGGCGAATGTGTCTCGGAGCAGGAGGGGCTGCACGTAACCAGGTCCGTGATGGCGGCAAGAGAATCTGCGGTATTCGGCAGGTTATCTGCCTCACAGTGGCACACATGGGGATATTGAAGTGCTCTGAGCCGGTCACCAGGCATATGGTGTACCTGCCAGGCGTCGCACTTCGACGTGGGAGAGCCAGTCAATGTTCCGGACACCGTCCTCCAGGCGTCGGGTCACGGCGTCACTCTCGAAGGGTGAGTGCTCGTCCAGACAGATCACCACCGTGACAGCCCCCTCCAGGTAGTGCAGCTCCATCTCGCGAATCGCCGCCCAGACGTCCAGCTGCCCCCAGCATGCTGTCAGGGCAGCCTCGACCTCGGGGCGCAGTGGCAGCCCTGGGAAGCGGCTGGGGTCGCCTTCGCCGGCGTCATCCTCGGGATCGATATGGAAGGTGAGGTCGGTGAGAGCGGGAAAGGCGTTGCGCAGGCGGCGGCTCACCTCGTTGCCGATCTCGTGGCCCTCGGAGACGCTGATCCGCGGCGACACCACTACGTGCAGGTCGAGCATGGTGTGCCCAGCAGACTGGCGGGTACGCAAATCGTGGATGCCCTCGACGCCGGCCACACTATTCGCCACCTGGCGCATCTCCTCCTGGGTGGCCACCGGCAGGGCGGTATCCACCAGCTCCCGGCTCGACTCCCACAGGAGATCCCAGCCCACTTTGCCGACCATCAGGCCGACGATCACTGCTGCAACGGTATCGATCCAGCTGGCGCCGAACTGGCTGCCGATCAGGGCGACCATCACCACGCCAGTAGAGAGCACGTCACTGCGGTGGTGCCAGGCATTGGCCTCGAGCATCTTCGAGCCGATGCGCCGTGCCACCCGGCGAGTCAGATGGAAGAGCCACTCCTTCGACAGCAGCGCCAGAGCGGTCAACAGGATCGCCCAATAGCCGGGCGGCGGAATCTCGGCGGAAGAGACGAGGCGCTCGAGGCTCGACCAGGCGATACCACCGGCTACGAAGATCAGCACGCTGCCTAGGAACAGTGTCGCCAGGGTCTCGATACGGCCGTGGCCGTAGTGGTGATCGTGATCAGGTCCCTGATGGCCATAGTGGGACGCGGCAAGCACAAAGCCATCGGTCACCAAGTCAGAAAAGGAGTGGATTCCGTCGGCGACCAAGGCAGCGGATCCGGCGATCCAACCGATCAGAATCTTAGCCACGCCAAGCAGGGTGTTGATCGCCGCGGACAGGTAGGTAATGCGCCGGGTCGCCTGATGCTTCGCGAGGTTGGTCTGCATGAATGTTCCCTTTGGCACTCCGCGGTGCAAGCCACCATGAGGTGTCGGGAAATGGTACCGGGTTGGTGCAGATTGGCACAATGCACCGACTTGGATGACATATTGCCATTAACTGGTTGGTAGGCTTTCAGGCGAGCGGCCGGCGACATACCCTTCATCACGGCGGTGCGCCGCAGATAATCTGCGACCTTGAAGAAGACCTGAAGCATGGCCCCCACTCCCGGCCTCAGGAACAGCGCCCAACAGTGCAGAGCGAATGCGTAGACCCCGGGATATTCATGAGGGAGTGACGAAGAACCTTTTTTTGCTGATGGCTCGCTTGCTGAATCGCCACCAACAGGGCGTGGGCCAGCAGCGACAAGGTGATGTGGCGATGCCAGCTGGCCCAGCGCCTCACCTCATACTCATCCAGGCCGCATTTCCCCTGGCCGTCTGAAAACCCTGCTCGATTTTCCAGCGCTGACCCGCGACACGAACCAGCGTCTCAATCGACACCCAGTCCCTGGGCGCATGAACCACATAATAGGCCAACTCATCCGGTGTCGAGAGGCTGCGTCGGATCAGGAGATAATGTCTCCAGCGGCGTGCCTCTGCCGTGGGTTGCACCCTCATCAGGGGGGCCAACGCCCAGTCGTACCAGCGTTCGCCCTTGCTGCCTGATCCAGCGGATAGGGTCTGCCACGCGTCACCCGGCAGTGACGCTGCGATCTCGTCAGCTCGCGTATATTGAAAGCTCTGCCACCATAAGGATTCGTTGCAAGCCACTTCTAAAACAAAGGGTTGCGAGCGTTCCTCCAGCCATAGGCGCAGGCTGCGGTTGCCGCCATAGACGCTATCCCCTGTCACCCAAGCGGCGGGTATCCCTTGGTCCAGCGCACGCTCTAGCATCCGGCGAGCGAGCTCGGGTTTGCTGGCGAATTCGACGTCATCGGGGATGCCCGCAAGCCGACAACGCTCGCGGTCCTGTGTCCAGGATTTGGGCGAGTACAAGGCGCGATCCAGGAAGGCATGCCCTGCCTGGCTAGCGTAGAGAAGAAAGACGCCGATCTGGCTATTTTCAATACGGCCGTCGGTGCCACTGTACTGGCGTTGCACGCCGGCCGAGTGCTGACCTTTCTTGATAAAGCCGGTCTCGTCCAGGACCAGAACACCCTCAGGCGAGCCCAGCGTATCGATGACCCATTGGCGGAGGACATCGCGCGCCACCTCCGCATCCCAGCGGGCGCGATCCAACAGGTACTGCACCCCATCTGGGGTGGCATCTCCGAGCCACTCGGCAAGATACCAGCTATTCTTACGTTCGCACGGACTGAGCAGCCCCTGGAGGTAGCGTAGGGCACGATCGCGCGTCTCAGAGCGCGGAAAGAGCGGGCCTAACCGATCTGCCAGGTCATCCAACAATGCTGAGACAGAGAGATCCAGTTCTTGCATCTTTCACCCTGTGATTGCTTCCATATCAACCACATACATTGTAGCTTGTTCAGTTACGACTGTAGTACTAGGCGCTATGTGGGCAATAAGCCCAACGCCTCGACTTTCGGCTTGCGCGAGCTGTTGTACAAGGTTCTTGGCACCGACCTGACATAGATTCATGGGTTGGGGGCCTATCTGGTGCTCAAGCTGATCGCCGAATGTGGCATCGACATGGCCCGCTGGCCAACGGCCAAGCATTTCACTTCGTGGCTCGCCCTGTCCCCGGGCAACAAGATCTCAGGCGGCAAGCTGTTGTCATCGCGAACGCGGCGGACCAAAAGTCGAGCGGCGGCCTTGTTACGCTTAGCCGCCACTGTCATCGGACGAACGGAGACGGCGTTGGGCGCCTTCTATCGCCGACTCGACAGCCGCATCGGAAAGGCCAAGGCCGTCACCGCCACGGCACGCAAGATGGCGATATTGTTCTACAACACCCTCCGGTTCGGCTGGCAGTACCAGGACCCGGGAGCCAACCACTATGAAGCACGGTATCGGCAGCGGCTGGTGAGTAACCTCCACCGCCGTGCGAAGTCGCTGGGCTATGAGCTGGCTCCCGTGCAAGCCTTCGAGAAAGGAGTTTCTTAGGAAAGGCCCGAGCGATCTGGGGAGACGAGGACGAATGATCAGCACTTCAGATCGCCAGGACGCCGTACAGCTGATCGATGAGGCGCGTGCCGAGGGAGCCCGCCTGCAAGCCGCATGTTCGGAGCTCGGCATCGGTACCAACACCTACCGTCGTTGGGTGCGGGGCGATCAGGACCGCCGACCTCAGGCCGTGCGGCCGGTCCCGCGCCACGCGCTGTCACCTGAGGAGCGTCAGCAGGTGCTGGAGATCTGCCATCGTCCCGAGTTTGCCAGCCTGCCGCCCGGGCAGATTGTGCCAAGGCTGCTGGACGAGGAAGGCCTCTACGTGGCGTCAGAGTCCAGCTACTACCGCATCCTCCGGGCACATGGCGAGCAGCAACATCGTGGCCGCGCTCGTGCCCCACATCCCAAGGGCGACCCACAGCGACACCGCGTGACACGTCCCAACACCTGTTGGAGCTGGGATGTGACGTATTGTGTGCCTCGACCCTGAAGGCAGCAGGAAGTAGCTGAATGGGCACGAGCATGACTGGAATACCTTCATGACGAGCAG
>NZ_VBUI01000020.1 GCF_005780185.1 Halomonas urmiana
GAAGCTGGAAGCTGGAAGCTGGAAGCTGGAAGCTGGAAGCTGGAAGCTGGAAGCTGGAAGCTGGAAGGCAGCATGATCCCGCTAATTCTGGGGTCAAGGTTTTTCTTCCAGCTTCAGGCTTACGGCTTCAAGCTCCCGACGAAGTCGGGATGGGCTTACGGCTTCAAGCTCCCGACGAAGTCGGGATCGGCTGGCGGCGCGACCAGGCGATCAGCGCGAGGCCGGCGGCGATCATCGGCAGGGTCAGCAGCATGCCCATGGTCACCCAACCCAGGGCGATGAAGCCGAGATGGGGATCGGGCAGGCGCACGAACTCCACCAGGAAGCGGAACACCCCGTAGAGCAGCAGGAAGAGGCCGGAGACCAGCCCGCGGCGACGCGGCACCGCCGAGACCCACCACAGCACCGCAAAGAGCACCACCCCCTCGAGCAGCGCCTCGTAGAGCGATGAGGGGTGGCGCGGCGCGGGCCCCATGCCGGGGAAAGGCATGCCCCAGGGCAGCTCGGTAAGCCGCCCGGGCAGCTCATGGTTGATGAAGTTACCGATGCGCCCGGCGCCCAGGCCGATGGGCACCAGGGGGGCCACGAAATCGGTCAGGGTAAAGAAGGCCAGGCGCTTCTTGCGGGCGAACCAGAGCGCGGCGAGCAGCACGCCGATCAGGCCGCCGTGAAAGCTCATCCCGCCGTCCCAGACGCGGAAGATCCACAGCGGGTCCGCCAACCACTGCGACAGGCCATAGAAGAGCGCATAGCCCAGGCGCCCACCCACCACCACGCCGATGGCGGCATAGAACAATAGATCGCCGACGTCGTCCCGGGTCAGGCCGATGCGCTGGGCCCGGCGACGCCCCAGGAACCAGGCGGCCACGAAGCCCACCACGTACATCAGGCCGTACCAGTGGACCTGGAAGGGCCCGAGGGAGATGGCCACGGGATCGATATCAGGATAAGGCAGCATAAAATCCTCGGAGAACTGGAAGCTGGAAGCTGGAAGCCGGAAGCCGTAAGCCGTAAGCCGTAAGCCGTAAGCCGTAAGCCGTAAGCCGTAAGCCGTAAGCCGTAAGCCGTAAGCCGCGACACTACCACGAAGCACTAGAGGCAACGGTTTTCTCTTATAGCTTATAGCTTATAGCTTATGATTTATCGCTATAACAAGAACTTGAGGCCCACCACCGCCAGCAGGGCGGCGAAGGAGAGACGCAATACCCGGGCCGACAGCCGATGGGCCAGGATCACGCCGAGGCGCGCGCAGGGCACGCTGGCCAGCACGATGCCAAGGAACGCGGGCAGCATCACGAACCCGACGGCCCCGGCGGGGAGCAGCGGATTGCCCCACCCGACCACCACGAAGGTGGCCGCACCGAACAGCGCGATGGGCAGGCCGCAGGCCGACGAGGTGCCCACGGCCTGGGTCATGGTGGCGCCGCATCGAGACAGCCAGGGCACGCTAAGGGTTCCCCCGCCGATGCCGAACAGCGCCGAGACGCCGCCGATCACCGCGCCGGCCACGCCCATCGAGGTCGGACCGGGCTGCACGCTACCGGGCCGAGGGCCCCGCCCCAGCGCCATCTTCAACGCGACCAGGATCACGAAGACGCCGAACAGGGTGCCCAGGCGTCCGCCGGAGAGATTGCCGGCGATGAAGACCCCGGCGATGGCGCCAAGCACCAGCCCCGGCAGCAGCGCCAGGAACCAGTCGCGGCGGATGCTGCCGCGGCGATGATGTCCCCAGGCCGACGAGGCGCCGGTCACCACGATGGTAGCGAGCGAGGTACCCACGGCCAGGTGCATGGCCACCTCGGGGGCCACGCCCTGGAGCTCGAAGGCCACGATCAGGGCCGGCACGATGATCAGTCCGCCACCCACGCCGTAGAGGCCGGCCAGGGTGCCGGCCGCGGCGCCCAGCGCCAGGTAGGCCAGGAGGGTCGCGATGAGGCTCATGAGGGGTCGGCTTCCGGAATGACCAACCACTGGCGCGCCATGTCGACCAGCGCCTGGGGGCGGTAGGGCTTGGCCAGGAAGTCGTCCATGCCGGCCTCGAGGAAACGGCGACGATCCTCGTCGCTCGCGTTGGCGGTCAGCGCCACCAGCACGCTGCGCCGGCGGGAGGCCATCTCGGCCTCTCGCCGGCGCCAGCGTCGGCTGGCTTCCACGCCGTCCATTCCGGGCATGAAGATATCCATCAGCACCAGGTCGAAGGCTTCCTCCTCGAGCCGCGCCAGGGCCTGCTCGCCGCTGGTGGCCGTGGCGACCTCGAGCCCCTGGCGCTCCAGCACCTGGCGGGCGAGGGTCAGATTCACCGGACCGTCATCGACGATCAGCACCCGTCCCTGTGCGGAGAGCGCGGGGGCCGAGGGAAGCGCCGTCGTGTCGGCGGGCTCGCCGAGGTTCTCGAGCAGCAACATGGCATCGGCGAGCCGCTCACGCAGCGCCAGCAGCGCACCACGGTCGTGCTCGCCGCTCGGGCGCAGGGTCTCGCTCTCCAGCACCTCGGTGAGCGAGGTCATCAGCGGCCCCAGCGACTGGCGCAGATGACTGAGATAGCCGGACTTGAGGCGTGACTCTTCCCGGGCACGGACGCGTCCGCCCTCCAGGCGCTCGACCTGGTTCTTGCAGGTCTCGAGGTCGTCGACCAGCCGACGCTCGGTCGCGTGGCTCTGGCCAAGCTCGCCCCGCCAGCCTTCCACCAGGTCCTCGCAGGCGCTCGCCAGGGCCCTGAGACGCTGCGAGAGCGGCAGGTCCTGGCGTTGCGGCCGGTGGTGGCGCGCCAGATAGGCCTCGACGCCGGCCAGGGCCTCATCCACCTCGCGCTGGACCTCGCGCAGGCGCTGACGCAGCAGCGTCAAGAATACCGCCACGTTGAGACTGCTGCCCAGCAGCAGTGCCACCGGCAGCCAGAAGGCGGTGTTCCAGGAGGGGTGGGCCGGCATCATCCCCCACAGCAGGAGGCCAACCAGCAGGCAGAGCACCACCAGCGCCACCTGGACCAGCAGCAACGGCCAGAGGATCGGCCACACCAGACGCGACCAGAAGCGGTCCATGCGGATATCGTCCTGCATTGTCATCCCTGTGCCCGCACGATGAGCAAAAGAGTGTACGCGGCCGGGCCCGACCTGTCATGACGGCGCCTTCCCCCCGGCCCGGCAGCCGGCTAAGCTGGCCCGATGTGCCTGATTGCCTTCGACCACCGTCCCGGCAGCGCCTGTCCGCTGCGCCTGATCGCCAACCGTGACGAGTTCCATGCGCGTCCGACGGCGCCGCTTGGCGCCTGGGAGGAAGCCCCCGCGATCGTCGGGGGCCGCGACCTGGAGGCCGGTGGCAGCTGGCTGGCCGTACACCGCCGCGGCCGCTTCGCCGCCGTGACCAACGTCCGCGATCCTCGCCTGACGCTGCCGCTGGGTGCGCCGAGCCGCGGCGGGCTGGTGCGTGAGGCCCTGGAGCGCGACGACCTGACGGCCTGGCTCGACCGCCTGGCAGGCGGGGCGGCCCACGACTATGCCGGCTTCAATCTGCTGGTGGGCGACGGCGAAACGCTGTGGCACCTGCACCGCGGATTCGACGCCCTTAGCCTCAGGCGCGTTCCACCCGGCCTGCACGGCCTCTCCAACGCCAGCCTCGACACGCCCTGGCCCAAGCTGATCGCCGCCCGCCAGGGGCTCGGCCGCGGCCTGCACCACGGCCGCTTTCCCGAGGATGCCCTGCCCGTGCTCGGCGATGCCCGACCCGCCGATGACGAGGCCCTGCCGGAGACCGGCGTGGGACTCGAGCGCGAGCGTCAGCTGTCGTCGTGTTTCATCGTCGGCCGCGACTACGGTACGCGGGCCACCACCTGGCTGAGCTGGCACGCCGACGGCGTCATCGAGATCGGTGAACGGCGCTTCGGGCCGGAGGGAGTCCGGCTGGGCGAGACCCAGCTTCGCTTGGAGCCGTAAGCTGGAAGGCGGCATGATCCCGCTAACTCTGGGATCAAGGCTTTTCTTCCGGCTTATAGCTTAAGGCTTACAGCTCCGAGCGCAGCTCGGCTCTTCCAGCTTCCAGAAGCGAAGCGACGCTCTTCTAGCTTCAAGCTCGAGCCCGGCGAAGCCGGGTCAATCGCTGGGCGGCAGCAGGTGCGCCAGCTGCCACTCGCCCAGGCGGGCCTCTAGGTGCTGGCGAACGTCGTGGGGCGAGTCGAGCCGCAGGGTCTCCTCGACCAGCTCCCGGGCGCTCGCGAGACTCACTCGGCGAATCGCCGCCCTCACTCGAGGCAGGCTGGGCGCATTCATCGACAGGGCATTGAAGCCCATGCCCATCAGCAGCAGCGCGCCGGCGGGATCGCCGGCCATCTCGCCACATACCGAGGTCGGCATGGCCAGGCGTCGCGTCTCCTCGCCTAGTCGCGCCATGGCCGCCAACACGGCGGGGTGGCAGGCATCGTAGAGATCGGCGACCCGCGGGTTGTTGCGATCCACGGCCAGCAGGTACTGGGTCAGGTCGTTGCTGCCCACCGAGAAGAAATCCACACGCTTGGCCAGGGCATCGAGCTGGTAGAGGGTCGCCGGCACCTCCAGCATCACGCCCACCTTGGGCCGGTTCACCGCCACGCCCTCCTCGCCGAGTTCGACGATGGCGCGATCGAGCAGGCGCAGCGCGTCGTCGACCTCGTCGACGTTGGTGACCATGGGCAGCAGCACCTGCAGGTTGTCGAGCCCCTGGGAGGCGCGCAGCATGGCGCGCAGCTGCACCATCAGCACCTCGGGATGATCGAGGGTGACCCGGATGCCGCGCCAGCCGAGGAAGGGATTGGCCTCCTCGATGGGAAAGTAGGGAAGGTCCTTGTCGCCGCCGATGTCGAGGGTGCGCATCACCACCGGCAGCGGTGCGAAGCTCTCGAGCTGGTCGCGATAGAGGCGCGTCTGCTCCTGCTCGCCGGGGAAGCGCTCGGTGATCATGAAGGGCACTTCGGTGCGATAGAGCCCGACGCCGCCGATCCGCGACTTGAGCGATGCCACGGTGTCCACCGCCAGGCCGGTATTGACCATCAGCGGCATATCGTGGCCATCCGGGGTGCGGCTGGGCAGGTCCTGCTCGTGCTCCAGCACCGCCATCAGCGCCTGCTCCTCCTCGATCAGGCTCTGATAGTGGCTCTCGAGCTCCGGCGAGGGACGCACGAAGAGCCGCCCGCGATGGCCATCCAGCACCACCCGGTTACCGCCGAGGCGCGCCAGCGGCAGGTCGACCATGCCCAGCACCGTGGGAATGCCCATGGCCCGAGCGACGATGGCCACGTGGGAGGTGCTGGAGCCGCGCACCGAGACCAGCCCGGCGAGCTTGTCGCGGGGCACCTCGCCGAGCATCGCCACGCTGATCTCGTCGCCCACCAGGATGGTGCTGTCGGGATAGACCGACGGGGTCTGGGGCGTCTCCTCCTGCAGGTGGGCCAGCACGCGTCGGCCCAGGTCGCGGACGTCGGCGGCGCGCTCGCGCAGGTAGTTGTCGTCGACCCGCTCCAGGTACTGGACGTGGCGACGCACCACGTCGGCCAGCGCGCCGGGTGCCCACTGCCCCTCGCGGATGCGCTTCTCGACCTCCTGGGAGAGGGCCGCCTCGCCGAGCATCTGCTGGTAGACGTCGAACAGCGCCAGCTCCTGGGCGGAGATACGGCTCGCCAGGCGCTCGCCGGCGGCGCGGATCTCATCGCGGACCCGGCCGATGGCCTCCTTGAGGCGGGTGATCTCGTACTCGACATCGGTGGGGATCAGGTCCGGCACGCTGTTGAGATCGGCCGGCGCGGCGATGACCACCGCCTCGCCGATGGCCATGCCGGGCGAGGCCGCCACGCCGGTGAAGCGGGCCTGGCCGCCCGGGATGCTCGGCCGACTGAGCCCGCCAGTCGCCAGGGCATGGGCCAGCACGCCGGCCAGCTGGGCGGCCATGGTGACCAGGAAGGCCTCGTCCTCCTCGTCGAAGCGACGCTTCTCGGACTGCTGCACCACCAGTACGCCAAGCATGCGACGCTGGTGAATGATCGGCACGCCGAGAAAGCTCGAGTAGCGCTCCTCGCCGGTGGCCTCGAAGTAGCGGAACTGCGGATGGGCCTGGGCATTTTCCAGGTTGAGCGGCTCCTCGCGCTTGGCCACCAGGCCCACCAGGCCCTCCCCCACCTGCAGGCTCACGCGACCCACCGCCTGAGTGCGCAGGCCGATGGTCTCCATCAGTACCAGGCGATCGATGGCGGGGTCGAAGAGGTAGAAGGAGCACACGTCGGTACGCATCGCCTTGCGGATGCGGCGCACCATGGTCGCCAGCGCTGCGTCCAGGTTGCGAGCCCCGTTGACTTCCTGAATGATGCGTCGCAATACCTCGAGCATTGGCGTCTTTTTTTCCATTGTGGTTGTCTCTCGCCTCGCTGAGGAAATGGCCATCAGGCCATCGGATCATCCATGACCGAGGGCCAGCCGCTGTGCCCGGGGGGACAGCTCGCGCAGGGCGCGGCGATAGACCTCACGCTTGAAGGGTACCACCTGTCCCAGGGGGTACCAGTAGCTGACCCAGCGCCAGCCATCGAACTCCGGCTTGCCGGACAGGTCCATGCAGATCCGGCTCTCCTGACAGCGAATCCGAAGCAAAAACCACTTCTGTTTCTGGCCGATGCACACCGGCCTGGAGTGGGTACGCACCATGCGTCGCGGCAGGCGATAACGCAGCCAGCCCCGGGTGCAGGCAAGGATCTCGACGTCCTCGGCGGTGAGGCCGATCTCCTCGTGGAGCTCACGAAAAAGTGCCTGTTGCGGAGTCTCGTTAGCCTTGATGCCTCCCTGGGGAAACTGCCACGCGTTTTGCCCTACCCGACGCGCCCAAAGCAGCTGCCCCATCTCGTTGGCGATGATGATGCCAACATTGGGGCGAAAGCCGTCAGCGTCGATCACGGACTTCACCTTGTAGTTTCAGTATTGGGACCATTCTTCCACAAGGCCACAAAGCGCATCAATACAAGGCGTCAGCAAGAGGCCAATGTGCGGCGCTCCCGCGCGGCTCAGGCGCTCGAAGCGCGTCATCGCTTCTGCCATAATCGATGGCCTTGCCGTGACCGCCGCGCGCGCGTCCATTCATACCCACACCACCCGAGGGGAACGCAGTGAGCCTGGCCATCTTCGACCTGGACAACACGCTGCTGTCGATCGACAGCGACCATGCCTGGGGCGAGTTCCTGCTGGAACAGGGGGCCGTCGACCCGGTCGCCTACCGCGAGGCCAACGACCGCTTCATGGCCGACTACGAGGCGGGCACCCTGGACATGCAGGCCTTCCTCGAGGTGGCCCTGCAGCCGCTGGCGGTGCATACGCCGGAGCAGCTCGCCGCCTGGCACCAGCAGTTCATGGCCAGCAAGATCGAGCCGCATATCCTCCCCCGGGGCGAGGAGCTGGTGGCACGCCACCGCTCGCGCGGCGACACCCTGATGATCATCACCGCCACCAACCGCTTCATCACCGGCCCCATCGCCGAACGCCTGGGCATCGACGAGCTGATCGCCGTGGAGCCCGAGATGGTCGACGGCCGCTATACCGGTCGCGCCCTCGGCATTCCCAGCTACCGCGAGGGCAAGGTAAAGCGGCTCGAAGCCTGGCTCGCCGACCGCGACCTGACCCTAGACGACAGCTGGTTCTACAGCGACTCCCACAACGACCTGGCGCTGCTCGAAGTGGTCGACCACCCGGTGGCGGTAGACCCCGACCCGAGCCTTCGCGAGGTAGCCGAGGCCCGCGGCTGGAAGATCATCAGCCTGCGCGACTGACCCGGCCTTCGGCCGGATCAGAGCTGTAAGCCATAAGCCGTAAGCCTTAAGAGCCTCGCTGCGCTCCTTGAAGCGAAAAACTGAAAACCCCGCTCAGGTTCATCCTGGCGGGGTTTTCTTACAGCTTACAGCTTAAAGCTTACGGCTGGGGTTCAGCCGAGCAGATGCTCGACGGCGGCGCGCTCTTCGCGCAGCTCGGTCTCGGTCGCCTGCATGCGGCCGCGGCTGAACTCATCGATCGAAAGGCCCTGGACGATCTCGTACTGACCGTTCTTGCAGACCACCGGGTAGGAGTACATGATGCCCGGCTCAACGCCATAGCTGCCGTCGGCGGGAATGCCCATGCTGACCACCTCGTCGGTGCCCAGCGCCCAGTCACGCATGTGATCGATGGCGGCGGAAGCGGCAGACGCCGCAGAGGAGGCCCCGCGCGCCTTGATGATGGCGGCGCCGCGCTGCTGCACGGTGGGGATGAAGTCGTTCTCGTACCACTCGCGATCGACCAGTTCCAGGGCCGGGGTGCCGTCGACCTTGCAGTGGGCCAGGTCCGGGTACTGGGTCGCGCTGTGGTTGCCCCACACCACCATGGACGCGACGTCGGTGACATGCTTGCCGGCCTTCTGGGCCAGCTGGGTCTTGGCGCGGTTGTGGTCCAGGCGCATCATCGCGGTGAACTGGCCCGCGTCCAGGTCCGGCGCGTTGCAGGAGGCGATCAGGGCGTTGGTGTTGGCCGGGTTGCCGACCACCAGCACCCGCACATCGCGGCTGGCGTGATCGTTCAGCGCCTTGCCCTGCACGGAGAAGATCGCGGCGTTGGCCTCGAGCAGGTCCTTGCGCTCCATGCCCGGACCGCGCGGACGCGCGCCGACCAGCAGGGCGAAATCGGCATCCTTGAAGGCAACGTTGGCATCATCGGTGGCGACGATGTCCTGCACCAGCGGGAAGGCGCAGTCGTTGAGCTCCATCACCACGCCGTTGAGGGCGTCCATGGCCGGGGTGATCTCCAGCAGCTGCAGGATGACCGGCTGGTCCTTGCCGAGCATGTCGCCGGAGGCGATGCGAAAGGCGAGGGAGTAGCTGATCTGGCCGGCAGCACCGGTGATGGCAATACGGACGGGGTCTTTCATGGTGGCTCCTTGGGTTGTCAACGCGCGGGTTGTCGCCGTGAGGATAAGCCCGGTGGACCGGCTGCCCACCCTGGCCGGAATACGAACCGCCAAGATGTTATGCCTGCACTGCACAAAACTCAATTCGACCTGCGGCTAGGCCTGCCGGCCGGACCTTCCCGCCGCGACACGTCAAGACCCCATGGGACGGGGTGTCCCATGGGGTCTTGTAGATGCCGCCGCGCACCGGCAACGCCGTCGAGGCGCTCAGGCCCGGGAGTCGGCCTCGGCGCGGGTGGCATCCGGTGAGTGGGCCGCATGCAGCCGGGCGATCAGCCGATCCTCCAGCGCGAAGCGCTCGCCGAGCCCCTTGTGGAGGCGGTCGATCCAGGCCGGCAGCCGGGCGAGATGTTGCTCGCAGCGCGTCGAGGAGGCGTAGTCCTCGTCGAAGGCGAGCACCAGCTCGGTGGACATCTCGAGCCGTTCCATCAGCCGATCGGCCAGCGCCAGGGCGGGCTCGTCGTCGAAGGCCCGGGCCTCCTTGCGCAGCTGCGGATAGATCTCGAAGTGGCCGGCACTGATGTAGTCCATCAGCAGCTCGCTGAAGGCATCGACATGGGCCTTGGACACGGCCTCCAGCTCGGCATCGCAGGACGCCTTGAGGTCAACGAAGTGGACCAGCAGCTCACGGCGCGCCTCGAGCCAACGATCGATCAGCTGATGGACACCACCCCAGCGTTCCTGGGCATTCGTGCAATCTTCCAGCATGGACACCTCCCTTGCTCGACGGCCGGCAGCGACGGCATGCTCGACCCGCGAAGTGACAGACTCGCGCCTGCCGATGCCGGTGTCAATCCTGCCGCGCCGTCGGGGCGCTTCTTGTGCGTAAACGTTAGCGACTATGGCGCCGAAGGAACGACGACCGGAGCGCGATCCCGCCTAGCCGGACCAGTGATAGCCGCGGCGGGGCCGATTGGCCGCGAGCAGCAGGCCCAGCGGGGCCAGCGCGAGGATCAGAAAGCCGACCAGGGTCCAGCCGGGCAGCGAGAGGCCGAGCACCCGGATGCCGACCTCGGCGCACTCCCCGGAGCCGGAGAGCACCTGGGACAGCACCTGCTGCCAGGGCAGGATCTCCATCATGTAGTCGAGGCCCGGACCGCAGGTCGGCACCTGGTCTGCCGGCAGCGACTGCAGCCAGAGGTGACGCCCCGCCACGGCGATGCCGCCGCCCACGGCGCCAAGCGACAGCAGGCCGTAGAGCACCGCCCCCAGCCGCCCAACGGGGTTATGGAGCGCGGCCACCAGGAACACCGCGGCGGCGGCCAGCACCGCCACCCGCTGCAGGATGCACAGCGGGCAGGGCTCCAGTCCGACGACATGCTCGAGCACCAGGGCCACACCCATCATCAGCACGCAGAAGGCGAGCCCGGCGAGGCTCCAGGCGCGCACGTCCAGACGCCGGAGGTCATCGATCATGAGGGCTCCCCCGTCTGCAGCGGGGTGACGCTGCGGACCTCCCTGGCGCGTTCGAAGTAGCGGGCCAGAAAGCTGTCGAAGTCCTCCTCGTCCGCGGCCTCGATGTCCGCCTGCTGGTCGCGGGAGCTCGCCACCAGATCATCGAACAGGGCCTCCCGGGCGGGGTCCATGGGCGTATCGCGAAAGTCCCGGGCCTGCTCCCGGGCGAGGCCGAGCATGGCCTCGAGGAAGGACTCGCCGGTCGACTCGAGCCGGTCGAGCAGCCGCCCGGAGGGCGTCAGGGCCGGATCCTTCAAGAGCGGCGTCAGCGCGGCCAGGGCCTCGCGGTGGGGCTCGTCCTCCTCCAGCCGGTCGAGCAGCTCGGCCACCGGGGCCATCTCGGCCAGTATCTCGCCGCCCCAGTCGGCGATGGAGCGGTGCCGGCCATCCTGCAGCAGGCGCAGCGCCGGATCCCGGCCACGCTCGACCACCAGGCGACGGTTGTCGTCCAGCCGGTCGCACTCGTCGTCGGGAATCCACGGGCTATCGCTGAGCAGGCACCACATCAGGAAGGTGTCGAGGAAGCGGATCTGGATCTCGTCGACGCCCAGCGGCAGGAAGGGATTGAGGTCCAGGCAGCGCACCTCGATGTACTCGACGCCGCGGGCCTCCAGCGCCTGACTGGGGGTCTCGTCGTGGCGCGTCACCCGCTTGGGGCGAATGTCGCTGTAGTACTCGTTCTCGATCTGCAGGATGTTGGCATTGAGCTGGCGCCACTCGTCCCCCTCGTTCACGCCCCGCCGGCGGTAGTCCGCCCAGGGGGTGGCGATGGCGTGGCGCAGGGTGTTGACGTAGTTGGAGAGCGAGTTGAAGCAGATCTTGAGCTGCTCCTGGACCTTGTTCTGGTAGCCCAGACCCGACATGCGCAGGCTGGTGGCGTGGCGCGACACCAGAGTCGCGTCGCCATGGGGTTCGAGCTTCTCGGGCACCCGGCCGTCGGGGAGGAAGCTGCGGTCGAGCGCCGGCGAGGCGCCGAACAGGTAGAGCAGCAGCCAGCTGTGGCGACGGAAGTTGCGAATCAGGCCGAAGTAGCGCGCCGAACGGTAGTCATCGAGGGGCGTATCGGCGTCGCCGTCGAGCTCGCGCAGGCGCTCCCAGAGGTCGTCGGGCAGCGAGACGTTGTAGTGCACGCCGGCGATGGCCTGCATGATCCGCCCGTAGCGAACGTCCAGCCCCTGACGATAGACCCGTTTCATGATGCCCACATTGGAGGTGCCATAGTCGGCGATGGGTACGCTGTCGTTGCCGTCCAGGCGCGCCGGCATGCTGGCCGGCCAGATCAGCTCATCGCCCAGATAGCGATAGCTGAAGCGGTGCAGGTCGCCGAGGAAATCGAGGGCGTCAGCGGGCCGGCAGGTGACCGGCGTGATGTACTCCAGCAGCGCCTCGGAATAGTCGGTCGTGATATGCGGATGGGTCAGCTTGGACCCCAGGGCGGCCGGGTGCGGCGTGGCGGCGATGCGCCCCTCGCCGTCGACGCGCAGCCCCTCCTTCTCGATGCCGCGACGCAGGCGGCCGACGCGCCCCTGGTCGGCCAGCCCCTTGAGTCGATCGACGCGGGCGTTAAGCGATTCGGACAAGTTGGTCACCATATGGAAAAAGCGGGCGCCCGGGCGCCCGACAAGCATCAGATTAGGGCGCGGCCCGCTGGCGGTTCAAGGACAGCGACGCATCACGATCAGCGCCCCTTCTTGGCCTTCAAGAGGGCCGCGCCCAGGGCGCCCATCTGGTCGCCCTGCTCTGGCGCCTTGCTGCGGGCGGCCTTGCCGCGACCGCGCGCCTCATCGTCGGCGCGACGCGCCTTGCCGGCGGGGCGCTCGTCGCCCGACGCCTCCGGCTGATCGCTGAGCCGCATGGTCAGGCCGATGCGCGAGCGCGGAAGGTCGACGCTCATCACCTTGACCCGCACGATATCGCCGGCCTTGACCACGCTGCGCGGGTCCTCGACGAAGCTCTCGGAGAGCGCCGAGATATGCACCAGGCCATCCTGATGCACGCCGATATCGACGAAGGCGCCGAAGTGGGTGACGTTGGTCACGCTGCCCTCGAGGATCATGCCCGGCTCGAGGTCCTTGAGCGTCTCGACGCCCTCGCGGAACTCGGCCGCCTTGAACTCGGGGCGCGGGTCGCGGCCCGGCTTGTCGAGCTCGGCGAGGATATCGCTGACGGTGGGCACGCCGAAGCGCTGGTCGGCGAACTCGGCCGGCTTGAGCGACTTGAGGGTCGCGCTGTCGCCGATTAGCCCGGCCAGGTCGCGGCCGCTGCGCTTGGCGATGCGCTCCACCAGCGGATAGGCCTCGGGGTGCACGGCGCTGGCGTCCAGCGGGTTGTCGCCGTTCATGATGCGCAGGAAGCCCGCGCACTGCTCGAAGGTCTTGGGCCCCAGGCGGCTGACGTCGAGCAGCGCCCGGCGGCTGGTGAAGGCGCCCTCGGCGTTGCGCCGGGCGACGATGTTGTCGGCCAGCGCCGCGTTGAGGCCGGCGACCCGGGAGAGCAACGCGCTCGACGCGGTATTGAGATCCACCCCCACGGCGTTGACGCAGTCCTCGATCACCGCCTCGAGGCTCCTGGAGAGCTGTAGCTGAGAGACATCGTGCTGGTACTGCCCCACGCCGATGGACTTGGGTTCGATCTTGACGAGTTCCGCTAGCGGGTCCTGCAGGCGCCGGGCGATGGAGACCGCGCCGCGGATACTGACGTCGAGGTCCGGGAACTCCCGGGAGGCGTATTCCGAGGCGGAGTAGACCGAGGCGCCGGCCTCGCTGACCATCACCTTGGCGAGCCGGTGCGTCTCGGCCATGGCCTTGACCAAGTCGCCTGCCAGGCGGTCGGTCTCGCGGCTGGCCGTGCCGTTACCCACGGCGATCAGCGCCACGTCGTGCTTCTTCACCAGCCGCGCCAGCTCGGCCAGCGAGGCCGCCCAGGCGTTGCGGGGCGCGTGGGGGTAGATGGTGGCATGCTCGAGGAACTGGCCGGTGGCATCGACCACCGCCACCTTGCAACCGGTGCGCAGGCCCGGATCGATGGCGAGCGTCGCCTTCTGTCCCGCCGGGGCGGCCAGCAGCAGGTCCTTGAGGTTGGCGGCGAAGACCTCGATGGCCTCGAGCTCGGCGCGCTCGCGCAGCCGGCCCATCAGTTCGGTCTCGAGGTGGGTGTAAAGCTTGACCCGCCAGGTCCAGCGCACCACCTCGGCGAGCCAGCGGTCGGCGGGACGTCCCTGGTCGCTGATCGAGAAGTGCTTGGCGATGGCCACCTGGGCCGGGTGGACCGGCGCCTCGTCCTCGCCGGGCAGGCGCAGGGTCAGCGCCAGCACGCCCTCGTTGCGACCCCGGAACATCGCCAGCGCGCGGTGCGACGGCACCTTGGCGAGCCTCTCGTCGTGCTCGAAGTAGTCGGAGAACTTGGCGCCCTCCTGCTCCTTGCCGGCGATCAGCCGGGCACAGAGCTCGCCCTCGCTCCACAGCCGCTCGCGCAGGCGCCCCACCAGCTCGGGGTCCTCGGCGAAGCGCTCCATGAGAATCTGCTTGGCGCCATCCAGGGCCGCCTTGGCGTCCTCGACGGCCGGGATGTCGCCTTCCGCGGCGCGAAGATACTTGGCCGCCTCGGTCGCGGGGGTGAGACTCGGGTCGGCCAGCAGCGCCTCGGCCAGCGGCTCGAGTCCCGCCTCGCGGGCGATCTGCGCCTTGGTGCGTCGCTTCTTCTTGTAGGGAAGATAGAGGTCTTCGAGGCGCTGCTTGGTGTCGGCGGCGCGGATGCTGGCGGCCAGGGCGTCGGTGAGCTTGCCCTGCTCGTCGATGGCGGCGAGCACCGCCCCGCGGCGCTCCTCGAGTTCGCGCAGGTAGGCGAGTCGCTCGTGGAGCTGGCGCAGCTGGATGTCATCCAGTCCGCCGGTGACTTCTTTGCGGTAGCGGGCGATGAAGGGCACGGTGGCCCCGCCATCCAGCAGCTCCACCGTGGCCGAGACCTGCGGCGGACGAACGGCGAGTTCCTCGGCGAGGCGGGCGATGATCTTGTCGTGTGCGTCCATGAAATCCTTGGCAGTCAGCGTCCAGAGAATCGCGACAAGGTATCACACGCCTGGCTTCGCCGGGAGCCTGGCCGGGCTTCACCCGAGCTGGAAGCTGGAAGCTGGAAGCTGGAAGCTGGAAGCTGGAAGTCAGCTTGTGACCTCGAGACCCGCATCAAGGGTTTTCTTCAAGCTTCCAGGAGCGAAGCGACGCTCTTCCAGCGGCGAAGCCGCGCTCTTCCAGCTCCCGGCGAAGCCGGGCTATGCCGGGCTGAAGCTCAAGGCCAGGCCGTTGTTGCACCAGCGCAGCCCGGTGGGTTCGGGGCCGTCCTCGAAGATGTGCCCTTGGTGGCCGCCGCAGCGGGCGCAGTGGTATTCGGTGCGCGGGAAGACCAGGAAATAGTCGACGCTGGTCAGCAGATGGCCCTCGACGTGCTCGAAGAAGCTCGGCCAGCCGGTGCCGGAATCGTACTTCATGTCGCTTTCGAAGAGCAGCAGCTCGCAGCCCGCACAGCGGTACTCGCCCGGGCGGGTCTCCTTGTCCAGCGGGCTCGAGAACGCCGGCTCGGTGCCCTCCTCACGCAGGATCTCGAACTGCTCGTCGCTGAGGCGTTCCCGCCACTCGGCCTCGGAGAGCTCCAGCACCTCGATGTCGTCGGCGCGCTCGAGATCGGGCTTGGGACGAGCGATGGCCAGGCCCGGGGCCAGGGTCGACAGTCCGCCGACTCCTAGAAGACCCAGGAAGTTGCGTCGTTTCATGGTCACTCTCCCATCAACGGGGTGTGTTCTGTGTCGTGCTCTCCCCGATTTCCTTACACCAAAAAAGAGGGGGAAGCCTCGGCTTCCCCCTCTCGGACAGGTCTCGGGCGTTCGGGTTCTCCCCGCCCCGCCTCAGGTCAGGCTAGGGCCGGCCTTGACGATGGCCTCGTTGACGCCGTCGAACTTCTTGAAGTTATCGACGAACTTGGCGACCAGCTCGCGCAGGTGGCGATCGTAGGCGGCCTTGTCTTCCCAGGTCTCGCGCGGGTCGAGCAGGCTGGAGTCGACGCCCGGCACGGCGGTCGGCACGGACAGGTTCAGGCCCTCGACCATGCGCGTCTCGACATCGCGCAGCACACCGGACTGGATAGCGCTGATGATGGCGCGGGTGGTCGGGATGGAGAAGCGCGCACCGCCTTCGCCGTAGGCGCCGCCGGTCCAGCCGGTGTTGACGAGGTAGACCTTGGCGTCCTGCTCGGCCACGCGGCGGATCAGCAGGTCGGCGTACTCGCGGGCCGGACGCGGGAAGAACGGCGCGCCGAAGCAGGTGGAGAAGGTCGCCTCGAGGCCGGCCGTGGAGCCCACCTCGGTGGAGCCGACCTTGGCGGTGTAGCCGGAGAGGAAATGGTAGGCCGCGGCTTCCTTGGAGAGCACGGAAACCGGCGGCAACACGCCGCTCATGTCGCAGGTCAGGAAGACGATGGCATTGGGCTCGTCGGCCCGGTTCTCGTCCACGCGCTTCTCGACGTGCTCCAGCGGGTAGGCGGCACGGGAGTTCTGGGTCAGGCTGTCGTCGGCGTAGTCCGGCTGGCGACGGTCGTCGAGGACCACGTTCTCCAGCACGGTGCCGAACTTGATGGCGTTCCAGATGATCGGCTCGTTCTTCTCGGAGAGGTCGATGCACTTGGCGTAGCAGCCACCCTCGAAGTTGAAGACCGTGCCCGGGCCCCAGCCGTGCTCGTCATCGCCGATCAAGAAGCGCGCCGGATCGGCGGACAGGGTGGTCTTGCCGGTGCCGGAGAGACCGAAGAACAGCGTGGTGTTGCCATCCTCGCCCACGTTGGCGGAGCAGTGCATCGGCAGCACGTCGGCGGCTGGCAGCAGGAAGTTCAGTACCGAGAACATCGCCTTCTTCATCTCGCCGGCGTAGCGCATACCGGCGATCAGCACCTTCTGCTGGGCGAAGTTGAGGATCACGCAGCCCTCGGAGTTGGTGCCGTCGCGGGCCGGATCGCACTCGAAGAAGGGCGCGTTGAGGACGGTCCACTCGTCCTTGGCCGAGGGATTGAAGGCCTCGGGGCGCACGAACATGGTGCGGCCGAACAGGTTGTGCCAGGCGGTCTCGGTGGTGACGCGCACCGGCAGGTGGTGGACGGGATCGCTGCCCACGTGAAGCTCGGAGACATAGGACTCGCCGCTGGCCAGGTACTCCTCGACGCGGGTCCAGAGCGCATCGAAGCGGTCCGCCGGAAAGGGGCGGTTGACGCTGCCCCAGTCGATCTGGCCGTTGGTGCTCGGCTCATCGACGATGTAGCGGTCCTTGGGGGAGCGACCGGTGCGCACGCCGGTGTTCACCACCAGGGCGCCGTGGGCGGCCAGGCGACCTTCCCCGCTGGCCACCGCCCGCTCGATCAGCTCGGCGCTGCAGAGGTTGACGTGGGAAGTGGCGGCTTGCTGGGGGGCGGCTTGAGTCGTGGTCATGTCGTTTCCTGGGCCTTGCGGCCGCTTCTCTCTCGTGTGCCGGGCGTCGGTGACGCAACGTGGGTCGTACCAAGATCGCCGCGTGCGGGGTGTTCCCGTCTGTTGGTTGGCGATCGAACCAGAAAATCGGCGCCATTATGGCAAAAAGCCGGCCGCCAGGAAACGCCGTTCTTTGGCGGAGTTCTTGTAGTTTTACTACTACATCGACGCCGTTCACAGCCGCTCACTTAAAAACCCATGCTGCTTTGCAACAACGAAGGCACCGACGGTGCGCCCGCTCAGTGCAGCGTGGGCACCGGTCCCTGGGGATCGTCCAGCATCGCCTCGATCTCCACGGCACTGAACGGGTAGCGGGTGTGGCAGAAGTGGCACTGGGTCTCGATGCCGCCCTGCTCGGCCAGCACCTCGCGCAGCTCCTGCGCCCCCAGTCCCAGCAGGGCCCCGGCGATGCGCTCGCGAGAGCAGGTGCAGCCGAAGTAGAGCGCCTTGGGATCGAAGACCCGCACCTCCTCCTCGTGATAGAGCCGACGCAGCACCTCGAGCGGCTCGAGGCCCAGCAGCTCCTCGTCCTTGAGCGTCTCGGCCAGGTGCACGGTGCGCTCCCAGGCGTCGTCGTCCTGGTTGAGCGAGTCGTCGGGCAGGCGCTGCAGCAGCAATCCGCCGGCACGCTGGCCGTCGGCGGTCAGCCACAGCCGGGTGGGCAGCTGCTCGGACTGCGCGAAGTAGGCGGCGAGGCAGCCCGCCAGGCTGTCGTGCTCCAGGGCCACGATGCCCTGATAGCGCTGGCCATCGGTGGGGTCCAGGGTGATCACGATCTGCCCCTCGCCGACCAGCTCGCGGAAGCCGGCGGCGTCGCCGGGAATCGCGGCCTCCTCGTCCAGGCGGGCGATGGCGCGCAGCTCGCCGCCGGGATTGGATTCGGCCATCAGCAGGGAGAGCGTTCCCTGGCCGCGCACCTCGATGCTCAGGGTGCCGTCGAGCTTGACCGTGTCGGTGAGCAGCGCCACCGCACAGAGCAACTCACCCAGCAGGTGATTCACCGCACCGGGATAATCGTGGCGCTCGAGCACGTCGGCATAGGCGCGTTCGAGGGTGACGATCTCGCCGCGCACGTTGGTACGCTCGAAGAGAAAACGCTGGATCTGGTCGTTCATGTCGTCTGAAACCTGAAGGGTGAATAGCAAGGGCGGAGGTAGGAAAGGCCGGGATGGCCGGGGCATGGGGCGCCGCGGTCATGGCGACCGCGACCCCTGGCGCGGCGGCTCACTCCCCGGAGCGCTCCTGGAAGCGCTTGATCTCGCGGCGCTGCTTCTTGTCGGGTCGCTTGAGCGGGTGCTGCATGGCCTGGTTGGTCAGGCGGCGGGCCTCGGCCTCGCGCTCGCGCCGGGCGATGCTCTCGGCGGTCTCGCGGTAGAGCGCGCGTGCCTCGGGGGCGCCGCGACGCTGACCGGAGAGATCCACCACCTCGACCTCCAGGGTGTCCCAGCCTTGGGGGACGCGAATCAGCGCGCCGACCTCGACGCCCTTGCTGGTCTTGGCCCGGGCGCCGTTGACCTGCACCTTGCCGCCTTCGATGGCCTTCTTGGCGAGCGCCCGGGTCTTGAAGAAGCGCGCCGCCCACAGCCACTTGTCGAGCCTGACGCTATCCATGGCGTTCTCCGTGGCGATCTCCCGGGACCGGCGGGCGCTCTTCGGGCAGCAGGCGGGCGAAGCGATCCAGGGCGATGAACGCTTCGAGCTCCTTCTCGGGCCGGCGGCTGTCGGGCTGCTTGATGCCCAGCAGGTGGCGGATACCGAATTCGCGGGCGCTCTCGAGCACCGAGGCGTTGTCGTCGATGAACAGGGTCCGCTCGGGATCGAAGGGCTCGACCTCCTGGAGGGCGAACCAGAAGGCCTGTTCCTCCTTGGGCACGCCCAGGTCCGCCGAGGAGACGATGGCGTCGAGGTACTCCTCCAGCCCGGTCAGCGGCAGCTTGAGCGCCAGGCTCTCGCGGTCGGCGTTGGTGGCCAGCACGACCCGGGGATGCGCCGCCTTCAGCCACTGCAGGAAATCCAGGGCGTCGCCACGCAGGCCGATCAGGTGCTGCACCTCGCGCTTGAGGGCGACCACGTCGACCCCCAGCTCGCGGCTCCAGTAGGCCAGGCTGTACCAGTTGAGGGTGCCCTGTTCGCGGATGATCCGCGCGCGTATCTCCTCCTGGGTCGATTCGTCCAGGCGGTGCAGCTCGACGTAGCGCCGCGGCAGGTGCTCGAGCCAGAAGTGGCTGTCGAAGTGCAGGTCTAGCAGGGTGCCGTCCATGTCCAGCAGGACGGTATCGATGGCGCGCCAGTCGATCATCGCTACTCCGGGAGTGAGTCGGGGGCGGTTGAGACGTAGTATTGTATCGAATCGCCAGGCGTGACGCATATCGACCGCCCGGCCCTCGGGCCTTGGATGTCGCGCGTCATCGCCGCTGCCACACGCCCCCGCCATACGGAGTCTTGCCATGTCAGACCCGCACGATACCGCCCGGCCCTGGCCCACCCGGCCGCACATCCTCGACCGGCGCAGCGTGGCGCGCAGTCGCCTGTTTCACGTGGAGGAGCTGGACCTGCGCTTCGCCAACGGTGCCGAGCGCACCTTCGAGCGGCTGGTCGCCGGCGGTCAGGGCGTCGGTGCCGTGATGATCGTGGCCATGCCGGACCCGGAGCACGTGCTGCTGATCCGCGAGTACGCTGCCGGCTTCGAGGACTACGTGCTGACGCTGCCCAAGGGGCTCGTCGACCCCGGCGAGGATCTCGTCACCGCGGCCAACCGTGAGCTGATGGAGGAGTGCGGCTTCGGCGCCCATCGCATCGAGCCGCTGATCGAGCTGTCGCTGGCGCCCAACTACATGCGCCACCGCATGCAGGTGCTGCTGGCCACCGGCCTCTACCCGAAGCGCCTGCCCGGCGACGAGCCGGAGCCGCTGATCGTCGAGACCCACGCCATCGACGAGCTCTCGGGGCTGCTGGCGCGAGAGGACTTCCACGAGGCGCGCGCCATTGCGGCGCTCTACATCGCCAGGGACAAGCTGCGCAGCGAAGCCCCCGACGACACCGGACTCTGGTGAGTCCGGCCGGCCCTTGGGCAAGACTGCCCGGCCGAGAGAACCGGGCGGTGGTTCCGGGATACTCCGCTAGCGGCTGTGCAACCGGCGCAGCTTGCTGCCGCCCTCCTTGAGTTTTACCCAGCGGCCCTGACGGTAGCTGTCCAGGCCGGCCTCGAGCAGGGTCATCACCTCCAGCGCCTCCTCGGCGGTCACCGGCGGCGGGGTGCCGCGCAGCAGGGTGCGGGCGATGCCGTCGTAGTAGGCCCGGTAATCGCCGGGCACGCTCTCGACCTCCTGATGGCCGAGCTCCACCTCGTCGCCCTCCCCCTCGTTCACGGTCAGGCGTCCCGGGGAGGGGTCGATCCCCCAGGCCGGCTGGGGGCTCTCGCCCTCCTTGAGCCAGGCCTCCTGGGGATCGAGGCCGTACTTGACGAAGCTTCCCCGGGTGCCGTTCACCCGCAGCCGCGGCGTGGGCTCGGCCACCAGGGTACTGGCCCGGAGGGTCACGCGCAGGCGGTCATACTCCAGCACCGCCAGGAAATCGTCATCGATCTCGGCGCCGTCACGCAGCGAGGCCAGCTCCAGCAGGAGCGCCCGCGGCATGCCGAACAGTGCCCTGGCCTGGTCCAGCAGGTGTGGCCCCAGGTCGTACCAGATACCGCTCCCGGGACGGTACTGCTCCCGCCAGCGATCCGGCACCACGGGCCGGAACCGGTCGAAGCGCGACTCCACCTCGACCACCCGCCCCAGGCGCTGCTCGTCGAGGAGTGTCTTCAGGGTCAGGAAATCACTGTCCCAGCGGCGATTGTGGAAGACGCTGAGCAACCGGTCCGCCTCGTCGGCCTGGACCTTGAGCTGGCGGGCCTCGGCCAGGGAGACCGCGAAAGGCTTGTCGAGCACCACGTGCTTGCCCTTGGCCAGGGCCGCCTTGGCCAGCGGGAAGTGGGTCTCGTTCGGCGTGGCGATCACCACCAGGTCGATATCGCGATCGGCCATCAGCAATGATGCCTTGGCGTGGGCCGTCACCTCCGGATAGGCCGACTGCACCCTCTCCGTGTCGCTGGAGACGATGGCGGAGAGTTCGAGTCCCGGGGCGGCCTGGATCAGCGGCGCGTGAAAGGTTCGGCCGGCCATGCCGAAGCCGATCAGGCCGACGTTGAGGGTCTGGGTCTTCATCTAGGCGGCTTCCCTGCTGAAGCGAGTCGAATCATCCGCCCCGGTGCCCCGGGGCGGCCGTCGTGCATCAATCGAGCTTGGCCAGATCGCGCACCGCGCCCTTGTCGGCGGAGGTGGCGAGCAGCGCATAGGCCTTGAGGGCGGCCGAGACCTTGCGATCGCGCTGGAGGCTCGGCTTCCAGGCGTCGCGGCCGCGGGCCTCCTGGGCCTCGCGACGCCACCCGAGCGCCTCGTCGGAGAGCAGCACGTCGATGGTGCGATTGGGGATGTCGATGCGGATGCGATCGCCGCTCTCGACCAGGCCGATGGCGCCGCCCGCGGCCGCCTCCGGCGAGACGTGACCGATGGAGAGCCCCGAGGTGCCGCCGGAGAAGCGCCCGTCGGTGAGCAGCGCGCACGCCTTGCCGAGCCCCTTGGACTTGAGATAGCTGGTCGGGTAGAGCATCTCCTGCATGCCCGGCCCGCCCTTGGGGCCCTCGTAGCGGATCACCACCACGTCGCCCTCGCTGACCTTGTCGGCGAGGATGTCCGCCACCGCCTGGTCCTGGGACTCCACCACGTGGGCGCGACCCTCGAAGACCAGGATGGCGTCGTCGACGCCGGCGGTCTTCACCACGCAGCCGTCGATGGCGATGTTGCCCTTGAGCACCGCCAGGCCACCCTGCAGGGAGAAGGCATGTTCCAGATCGCGGATGCAGCCGGTGGCGCGATCGCCATCGAGGCTCGGCCAACGCGCGCTCTGGGAGAAGGCGGTCTGGGTCGGAATGCCGCCGGGGCCGGCGCGGAAGAACTCCACCACCTCGGGACTCGGCGAGCGCATGATGTCCCACTCCTCAAGCGCCGCCGCCAGGCTGTCACCATAGACGGTGGGCACCCGGGTATCGAGCACGCCGGCGCGGTCCAGCTCACCGAGGATCGCCATGATGCCCCCGGCCCGATGGACGTCCTCGATATGGTATTTCTGGGTGTTGGGCGCCACCTTGCACAGCTGGGGCACCTCGCGGGACAGGCGATCGATGTCGGTCATGTCGAAATCGATCTCCGCCTCCTGGGCCGCGGCCAGCAGGTGCAGGATGGTGTTGGTGGAGCCGCCCATGGCGATATCGAGGGTCATGGCGTTCTTGAACGCCGCCTTGGCGCCGATGGCCCGCGGCAGCAGGTGCGCCTCGTCGCCCTCGTAGTAGCGCTTGGCCAGCTCGACGATGCGCTGCCCGGCGGTCTCGAACAGCCGGCGACGGTCGCCGTGGGTGGCCAGCAGGGTGCCGTTGCCGGGCAGCGCCAGGCCCAGCGCCTCGGTGAGGCAGTTCATGGAGTTGGCGGTGAACATGCCCGAACAGCTGCCGCAGGTCGGGCAGGCGCTGCGCTCGACCTCGTTGAGGGTCGCCTCATCCACGCTGTCGTCGGCGGCCATGACCATGGCATCGACCAGGTCGAGGCCGTGGTCCAGCAGCTTGGTCTTGCCCGCCTCCATGGGCCCGCCGGAGACGAAGATCACCGGCACGTTGAGGCGCATCGCGGCCATCAGCATCCCCGGGGTGATCTTGTCGCAGTTGGAGATGCACACCAGGGCGTCGGCGCAGTGGGCATTGACCATGTACTCGACGCTGTCGGCGATCAGATCGCGGCTCGGCAGCGAGTAGAGCATGCCATCGTGGCCCATGGCGATACCGTCGTCCACGGCGATGGTGTTGAACTCCTTGGCCACCCCGCCGGCCTTCTCGATCTCGCGGGCCACCAGCTGCCCCATGTCCTTCAGGTGCACGTGACCCGGCACGAACTGGGTGAAGGAGTTGGCCACGGCGATGATCGGCTTGTGGAAGTCCTCGTCCTTCATGCCGGTGGCGCGCCACAGGGCGCGAGCGCCGGCCATGTTGCGACCGGCGGTGGTGGTGCGGGAACGATACTCGGGCATGCTGTCCTCTTCTCTTCTTCTCAGCGGCCGCCTGTGCCGGCGGCTCGGTGTCCAGGTCAGCCGCCGATTCTGGCACGCGGCCGGCCGTCAGGCCAGCCTCAGCCTGCGTCACAGGAGTCGACCAGCAGCTGCCCGGACTCGAGCCGGGCGCGCCGGTCGGCCAGCGCCTCGATGTCGTCGCGGTCGTGGCTGACCAGCAGCACCGCGGCGCCCGCGGCCTTCTGGCGGCGTACCAGGTCCCAGAGCCCCGCGCGGGTCGCCTCGTCGAGCCCCGAGAAGGGTTCATCGAGCAGCAGGATTCGCGAGCCGCGCAGCAGCGCCACGCGCTGGCGCTGGCCGCCGGAGAGTTCGGCGGGCAGGCGGTCGTGGAGCCCCGCGAGCCCCACCTCGGCCAACCCCTCGCGAACCCGGGCCTGCTGTGCCGGGGTGAGGCGCATGTCCGGCGCGAGCCCCAGCCCCACGTTGAGCCACACCGGCAGCTGATCGAAGAGGTTGTGCTCCTGGAAGACGGTGGTGATGCCGCGTTCCCACGGCGGTTGCATCAGCAGGTCCCGGCCCTGCCAGGCGAGGCTGCCGCTGGCCGGCTCGAGAAAGCCCGCCAGCAGCCCGAGCAGGGTGCTCTTGCCGGTCCCCGACGGCCCCGCCACCGACAGGCACTCGCCGGGCGCGAGCCGGAAGCTGAAGCAGAAATCCGGCGTCTCGCCGGGCTCACAGCGGTCGTAGTGGAAGATCAGGTCACGGCACTCGAGCATGACGCTCCTCGCGGGCGAAACGGTTCCACGGGTAGCGGGGCGGGCGTCGGGTCAAGAGTCCCAGCAGCGCGAACACCAGCACCACCAGCGCCAGCAGCAACAGCGCCGTGGCGGCGGCGCCCTGCCAGCGGTAGCCGCCGAGCTGCTGGAAGAGCAGCATCGGCAGGGTCGGCGCCGAGGGGCTGCCGAACAGCGCGATCACACTGAAGTCGCCCAGCGACAGGGTCATGGCATAGGCCAGCGCCAGGGCCAGGGGACGCCGCAGCCGCGGCCAGACCAGCCAGCGCAGCCGCACGCGCCCGCGGATGCCGAACTGGTCGGCCAGGCGCACCTCGGGGGCCGAGAGCCCGGGCAGCGCCCCGCGGATCACCTGCATGGCGAAGGGCAGCGCCATGAAGGCGTTGACCAGCACCACCAGGCCATAGCCCTGCCAGCCGCTACCGAGCGTCGGGCGCAGCAGCAGGAAGAGCCCGGTGCCGAGCACCAGGGCGGGGATCACCAGGATCAGCTGGCCGCCGCCCTCCATCAGCAGCGCCCCCGCAGAGTGCCGCCGGACCTTGAGCCAACGGCTGCCGACGAGCAGCGACAGGGCAAGGGACAGTGCCCCGGCCGCCGCGCCGAGGGCCATCACCAGGCTGCGCGCCGCCGCGGCCCACAGGCTCGCCTGGCGGGGCAGCTCCGGCAGCCCGGCCAGGCCCGCCAGCACCACGGCGGCGAGCGGCGGCAGCAGCAGCGCCGCCAGTGCGGTGAGCCAGACGGCATCGGTGAGTCGCGAGACCCCCAGGGCGTCGCGGCGGCGCCAGCGCCCGCCGCTCGGCAGCGCGACGCTGCCCACCACCAGCGAGGGCGCCCCGCCCCAGGAGAGGGCGAGCAGCCACAGCGACAGGCAGATGGCCAGCTGGGTCAGCGCCAGAAGTGCCGCCAGCGCCAGGTCGTGATCGAACTTCAGCGCCTGATAGAGCGCCACCTCCAGGGTCGAGGAGCGCGGGCCGCCGCCCAGCGTCATGACGATGGCGAAGCTGGTGAAGCAGAGCGTGAACACCAGCGCCGCGAGCCTCGGCAGCAGCGGCGCGAGGCGCGGCCACTCCAGGGTGCGCCAGAGCGTCGCCCGGGTCAGGCCCAGCTGGGAGGCGAGCCGCCAGTGCGCCGCGGGCGCCGTCTCCAGCGCCTGCAGCATCAGCCGGGCCGCCAGCGGCAGGTTGTAGAAGACGTGGGCCAGCACGATGCCCGAGAGGCCGTAGAGGTAGCCCGACTCCGAGCCGACGAGCCCCTCCCAGAGCGGCGCCGCCCAGCCGCGCCGACCGTGCACGGCCACCAGACCGAACAGGCCGATCAGCGTGGGTAGCACTAGCGAGAGCTCCATGGCCCGCAGCAGCAGGCCGCGCCCCGGGAAGCGTGGGCGCCGCGCCAGGGCCAGCGCCACCGGCACGGCGAGTCCCACCGCCAGCAGCGTCGAGAGGGTCGCCTGCCAGAGGGTGAAGCGCAGCACGGCGGCGAGCCACGGCTCCTGCCACAGGGCCGCCGGATGCACCCCCCGGGCCTGCCACAGCAGCGCGCCGAGGCTGCCGAGCCCCAGGCCCGCCACCGCCGCGAGGGCGGCGAGGCCGAGCCCCGGCGCCCAGCGCGAGCGACTGGCCCAGCGCAGGGAGGAGGTCGCCCCGCTCAACGAACGCTGGCGTTGAGCCACTCGCGGATCCACTCACGGCGGTGCGCACGCACCTCCTCGGGGGAGAACGTCAGGCTCTCGGGGGTGATCAGCCGGTCGAAGACCTTGGGTAACTCGTCGCCCAGGTCGATGGCCGGGTTCATGACGTTGCCCAGCGGAATGTGGCGCTGGAACTCCGGCGTCAGGATGAAGGCCAGGAAGTCCCGGGCCAGCTCGGGCTACTCGGTGGTGCGCAGCATCGCGGCGGTCTCCACCTGCAGATAGTGGCCCTCCTCGAACTCGGCGGCCTGGTAACGGTCGGTCTCCTCCACCGCCATGTGATAGGCCGGCGAGGTGGCATACGACAGCACCATGGGCGCCTCGCCGTTCATGAACAGCGAGAAGTAGGCCTGGCTCCAGCCGTTGGTGACGGCGAGCACCCGCTCGTTGAGCCGCGCCCAGATGTCGGGCGCCCGATCGCCGTAGAGCTTCTTGATCCACAGCATCAACCCCTGGCCGGTAACGCTGGTGCGCGGATCCTGGAGGATCACCTTGACCGCCTCGGGCGCCTCGAGCAGCTCGGCGAAACTGCCGGGCGGCTCCGCGATCTGCTCGGTGTCGTAGACGAAGGCGAAGTGGCCCCAGTCGTAGGGCAGGAAGGTCTCGTCCTCCCAGTCGATGGGCAGGTCGAGGGCGCCGGTGTCGGCGCCGTGGGGGGCCAGCAGGTCGAGCGCCCGCGCCTCGGCCATCAAGTTCATGTCCAGGCCCAGCACCAGGTCCGCCCGGGTGCCCTCCCCCTCCAGGCGCATGCGCTGGAGGATGTCGACGCCGCCGGGCAGGGCCACGAACTCCAGGTCGCAGTCGCCGCAGCGCGCCTCGAAGGCCTCCTCGATGCCGGGGCCGGGGCCCCATTCGGAGACGAAGGAGTCGTAGGTGTAGACGGTCAGGGTCTCGTCGGCCTGGAGCGAGCCGGCGGCCAGCAGCGCCGCGAACGACGCGCCGGCGGCATGGAGCTTGGAGGGCATGGGCGTTCCTTGTTGTTCGCACACTTGTTCGCGCATCTTGTTCACAAGACAAAACGATGCACCCGCCATTATGCCATGGCGGGTGCGCGCGGGAGGAAGGAAGCGATAGCATCGGGCGGGTTCGGGCTTATCCGGCGACAGGCCTCCGGCCCTCTCGCCAAGAGGGTCACCCCATAGGCGAGGCCTGGCGGGGGACTTCCTCGGCGCTCGGCGCTCGGCGCTCGACGCTTGTAGCTCCTAGCCGAAGACCACCCGGGCCACGTCGCGATAGCGGCCGGCGAAGTGCACCGTCAGCCCCTCCTTGAGGTAGTCGGGCAGCTCGTCGTAGTCGCGGCGATTGGCCTCGGGCAGGATCAGCTCGACGATGTCGCTGCGCCGGGCGGCGATCACCTTCTCGCGGATGCCGCCCACCGGCAGCACCTGGCCGGTCAGGGTCAGCTCGCCGGTCATCGCCAACGGCCGGTCGAGGGCGTGATGCCGGGCCAGCGAGAGCAACGCCGTGGCGATGGTCACCCCGGCCGAGGGGCCATCCTTGGGCGTGGCCCCCTCTGGCACGTGCAGGTGCACGAAGGCCGAGTCGAAGAAGTCTGGATCGGCGCCGTAGTCGCCGAGGTGGCCGAGCACGTAGCTGTAGGCGATGTTGGCCGACTCCTTCATGACGTCGCCGAGCTGGCCGGTGAGCTTGAAGCCGCGATCCAGGGCGTGCACCTTGCCGGCCTCCACGGAGAGCGTGGCGCCGCCCATCGAGGTCCAGGCGAGCCCGGTGACCACGCCCTCGCCCTTCATCACCTTCTCCTTGCGGAAGATCGGCGGGCCGAGGTAGGTCTCGAGGTTGTTGACCGAGACCCGCACCGAGTGCTGCTCGTCCTCGAGGAGCTTGACCGCCGCCTTGCGTACGATGCGGTGCAGCTGCTTCTCGAGCTGGCGCACCCCGGCCTCCCGGGCGTAGCCCTCGATCACCTGGCGCAGCGCCGCGTCGGTGAGGTTGATGCGCTTCTTGGGAATGCGGTCGCGCTTGAGCAGCTTGGGCCACAGGAAGTGCTTGGCGATGGCCACCTTCTCCTCGGCGATGTAGCCCGAGAGGCGGATCTGCTCCATGCGGTCGAGCAGCGCCGGGGAAATCGAGTCCAGAGTGTTGGCGGTGCAGACGAAGAGCACCTTGGAGAGGTCCAGGCGCACGTCGAGGTAGTGGTCGAGGAAGTCGACGTTCTGCTCCGGGTCGAGCACCTCGAGCAGCGCCGAAGCCGGGTCGCCCTGGAAGGACTGCCCCATCTTGTCGATCTCGTCGAGCATGATCACCGGGTTCTCGACCTCGACCTCCTTGAGGGCCTGGACCAGCTTGCCGGGCATGGCACCGATGTAGGTGCGCCGATGGCCCTTGATCTCGGCCTCGTCGCGCATGCCGCCCACCGAGAAGCGGTAGAACTCGCGGCCCAGCGCGTCGGCGATGGAGCGCCCCACCGAGGTCTTGCCGACGCCCGGCGGGCCGACCAGCAGCAGGATCGAGCCGCCCACGTCGCCCTTGAAGGTGCCCTCGGCGAGGAACTCGACGATGCGCTCCTTGACGTCGTTCAGGCCGTCGTGGTCGCGGTCGAGCACCGTGCGGGCGTGGGCCAGGTCGAGCTGGTCCTGGCTGTGCACGCCCCAGGGCATGGCGGTGAGCCAGTCGAGATAGTTGCGGGTGGTGCCGTACTCCGGCGAGCCGGTCTCCAGCACCGAGAGCTTGTCGAGCTCGTCGTCGATGCGCTCCATGACCCGCTCGGGGACCACGCGACCCTCGAGACGCGCCCGGAAGGTGTCGACGTCGTTCTCGCGATCGTCCTTGGAGATGCCCAGCTCACGCTGGATCACCTTGAGCTGCTCGCGCAGGAAGAACTCCCGCTGGCGCTCCTGCATCTGGGCGTTGACCTGCTCGCTGATCTCGCTTTGCAGCTGGGCAACGTCGATCTCCTTGCGCAGCAGCGGCAACACCTTCTGCATGCGATCCATCACCGGCAGGGTCGCCAGCACGTCCTGCAGCTCCGGCCCCTTGGCCGAGGTGATGGCCGCGGCGAAGTCGGTCAGCGGCCCCGGCTCATGGGGGCTGAAGCGATTGAGGTAGTGCTTGAGCTCCTCGCCGTAGAGCGGGTTGATCGGCAGCAACTCCTTGATGCCGTTGATCAGCGCCATGGCATAGGCGCGGGTCTCGTCCTCCTCGGCATCCACCGGCTCGCGGGGATAGCTCACCTCGACCAGGTAGGGCGGCTCCTTGGAGAGCCAGCGCTGGATGCGAAAGCGGCGCACGCCCTGGGCGATGAACTGGATCTGCTGATCCTCGCCCTGCAGCTTGTGGACTCGCACCGCGGTGCCGAACTCGGGGAAGTCCTCGCCGCCTAGCTCCTCGACGCCGGTCTCGCCGACGAAGGCCAGGCCGACGGTGCGATGCGGGGTATCGCCGACCCGGCGGATGGTCTCCTCCCAGCGCTCGCGGTTGATCACCAGCGGCTGGACCTGGGCGGGGAAGAAGGGCCGGTTGTGGATCGGCAGCAAGTAGATGCGCTCGGGCAGGGAGTCGCTGGCGGGTACCACCGCGTGGTGGCCCTCGGCGCCGGGCATCTCATCGTCGAAGGCGTCGTCGTCGTTGGCATGGATCCAGTCCAGGCCATCCTGCATCTCGTGATCGTCGCTCATGCGGTCCTCGTCCTGAATCGTCGGGAGGGTTCCCGGGGCTGCCTTGAGGAATGCGGGCAGCGTGGCCCGACTTCAAGTCATTGACGTCGTTCGAGGATCGGCGCCAGCGGTCGGCCGTTGATTCTGACCCGCCCGCGCACCACGTCAATCGCCAGGTCCTCGGTACCCAGCGGCAGGCCGAGCCACAGCGCCACCACGGGAGGCACCTGATCCCAGGTCACGTCGCCGTAGAGCCGCGAGCGCCAGCGGGCCTGCTCCTCGGGCTCGTCCAGCGCGATCAGGTTCAGCGCCTCGAGCTCACCCGCATCGAAGAACAGGGCGCCGTCGCCGCGGGCGTCCAGCCCCAGCATCGGGCTGTCGAGGTCGATGGCGTGGATGTCCAGCCGCGGCGAATCCTCGAGCATGCCCAGCAGGTCGGGCTCCAGGCGCGCCAGCAGCGCCCTGCCCTGGCGGTCGGTCTCACCACGGGCCGCCTCGTCACGCAGCACGGCGAGCACGCGGCGCAGCGCATCGGCGTTGATCCTCGAGAGCTCCACGGCGAGGCGACCGGTGAGCAGCACCTCGTCGGCGGCCATCAGCCGATCGAGGGTCAGCTCGCTCTCGATGCGCAGCTCCGCCTCGTCGAGAGTGGTGCGGCTGTGCAGCACGAGGCCACTGGCATCCAGCGCGAGGTCCGGCTGACGCCAGGTGAGCCCTTCCACCTTGAGCAGGTCCTGCTGGGTGAAGTGGTAGGCGCCCTCGGTGTAGGCGTAGCGGCTCTCCAGGGTGACCGGGCCGGTTTCGAGCGTGGTCGCGCCATCGCTGAGCCGCCAGGGTGCCAGATCCGCCTGCAGACGCCAGTCGCCGTAGACGCCGCTGAAGGTGACCTCGCCGCCGCGAAACTCGAGCGCGCGCTCCTGCTGGCGGATGAGGAACGGCGAGAGCGTCAGGCGCCCCCGCAGGGTAGCGCCGAGGGTATGGTAGCGGGCCTGCCAGCGGGGCGGCGATGAGGGCAGCAGATCGCCGAACAGCCGACGATCGGCGGGGCCGACGTAAGGCTTGAGCGTGCCGTCGATGCGGGTATTGATCACCCCATGGCGCGCCTCGTAGGGCAGCGCCAGGTGCCAGGCCCGACCGAAGCGGGGGGTCAGGTGGAGGGTGCCGCTGGATTCGAGCCAGCCCCGCTCGACGTCGGTGCGCTCGACCAGCAGGTCGCCGCGGGCGGCGAGATCCTCGAGGGCCCGGGCCAGTTCACGCTCGAAGAGCAGGCTGGAGATCGCCTGGCCCGCGGCCCAGAGCAGCGCCAGCCCCACCACCACCGGGACGATCAGTCGTTCCTTGCGCATCATGACCTTCCTTGTCCGCGCCGTTTCCGGGCCCTCGCGGCGCGCCGCGAGGGAGCGCTCCTGCGGCGCAGCGACTCAGTGGAGCCAGAACCACAGGTGCATGGTACTCCATGCGTAGGCCGCGGCGAGGACATCGTCGATCATGATGCCGAAGCCGCCGGCGACCCGGCGATCCGCCCAACGGATCGGCCACGGTTTGAAGACATCGAAGACGCGAAACACCGCGAAACCCCACAGCGCCGCCTCCCAGGAGAAGGGCACGGCGGCCATGGTCAGCCAGTAGCCGACGAACTCGTCCCAGACGATGCCGGAGTGGTCATGGACACCCAGGTCGTGGGACGTCTTGTCGCAGAGCCAGATGCCCCACAGGAAGGTCACCGCCACCAAGCCGAGGTACCAGCCCAGCGGCAGCTCGGACATCAGCCAATAGAAGGGGATGGCGGCCAGGGTGCCGAAGGTGCCGGGGGCGAAGGGCACGGTCCCACTGCCGAGCCCGAAGGCCAGGAAGTGCACCGGGCGTCGCCAGACGCTGGCAGGAGCCTGGTTCATGAGGCACCGCCCGGCGGGGCGCCGCCCGACGGAGCGCCGCCCGGCTGAAAATGCTGCCAGCCGCGCTCACCGGCGAGCACCACGCCGCGAATGCCGGGCGTATCAACCACCCGGCCGATCTCGGTGAGCGCCAGACCACGCTCGGCCAGTCGCCCGCGCGCCGTGGCCAGATGCGCCGGCGGCACGGCCACCAGCAGCTCGTAGTCGTCGCCGCCGTGCAGCGCCGCCTCCCGCGCGCTTGCTTCACCGAGGGCCGCCACCAGCCCCTCGGCCAGCGGCAGCGCCTCGGGAGTCAGCTCGGCCCCGACGCCGGAGCCCTCGAGCACGTGGCCCAGATCGGCCAGCAGGCCGTCGGAGACGTCGATGGCGGCGCTCGCCAGGCCGCGCAGGGCGAGCCCCGCCGCGAGGCGCGGCTGCGGATGCAGGTAGCGCGCGAGCAGCGGATGGGCGAGGTCTCGCTCACCGCGCTGCCAGAGGGCCAGCCCGCCGGCACCGCCGCCCAGCGCCCCGGTGACGGCCAGCACGTCGCCCGGCCGTGCGCCGCCGCGGGTCAGCGCCTGCTCCGGTGGCACCTCCCCCATCACCGTGACGCCGATGGCAAGCTCCCCGCGGGTGACGTCGCCCCCCACCAGGGTGGTGCCGGTGGCGTCGCAGAGGGCATGGAAGCCGCGGGCGAACTCCGCAAACCAGGGACCATCATCCGCCGCCGGCAGGGTCAGCGACATCAGACACCAGCGGGCGCGGGCGCCCATGGCGGCCAGATCGCTCAGGCTGACCGCCAGCGCCCGGTGGCCAATCGCCGCGGCCGGCGCCGCCTCGGGGAAGTGGACCCCAGCGACCGAGGTATCGACACTGACCGCCAGCCGCTGCCCCGCCGTCGGCGCCAGCAGGGTGCAGTCATCGCCCACACCTAGGCTCACACCGGCATCCAAGCCGGGCGGGTCGGGCGTGAAGTAGCGGGTGATGAGTTCGAATTCGCTGTGCATCGGGGCGGGCCTTCAGCGGCGGCGAGCAGTGACCTCGGCGGACCGCAGCCGCCCGGCAAGCTTGTCGAGAATGCTGTTGACGTACTTGTGTCCGTCCGTGGCCCCGAAGGACTTGGCGAGCTCGACGCCCTCGGTGATCACCGCGCGGTACGGCACCTCCAGGCGCTTGGAGAGCTCGTAGGCGCCCAGGCGCAGGATCGTGAGCTCGATGGGGTCGAGATCCTCGAGGCGACGGTCGAGCAGCGGCGCGATGGAGGCATCGAGGGCCTGGCGCTCACGGGCCACGTTATGCAGCAGCTCATGGAACAGCGCCAGGTCGGCAATCTCCATGACCTTGTGCCAGTTCTCGTGATCCTCGAGGTCATCGTCGGCCACCTGGCTGCGGAACTCCGCCTCCACGGTGGTGATCGACTTGCCGGTCATCTGCCATTGATAGAGGCCCTGGACGGCCAGCTCACGGGCCGCATGGCGCGACTGCTGCGCCTTCGAGGGCACCCGCGTACGCTCGCCGCTCATGCCTCACCCCCGGCGTCGGCATCGTCGCCGAAGCAGCGCAGCAGCGAGACCATCTCCATGGCCGCCATGGCCGCCTCGGCGCCCTTGTTGCCGGCCTTGGTGCCGGCGCGCTCGATGGCCTGCTCGATGGACTCGACGGTCAGCACGCCGTTGGCCACAGGGGTGTCGAACTCGAGCTGCAGGTTGCCCATGGCGGTGTTGCAGCCGCCGGCCACGTACTCGAAGTGGGGGGTGCCGCCGCGAATCACCGCGCCCAGGGCGAGCACCGCGTCGGGGCGCGCCACCTGCAACACGCGCTTGATCGCCAGCGGCAGCTCCCAGGCGCCGGGCACGTGGACGATATCGATGTTCTCGGCGTCCACGCCGTGGCGCACCAGGCTGTCCACGGCGCCTTCGACCAGGCTGTCCACCACGTGATGGTTGAAGCGGCCGACCACGATCACGTAGCGGCCATCGACGTCGACGAAGCTGCCTTCGACTTGGGAAATCGGTTGCATGGTTCTGTGTCCTGAAAGATCCGGTGCTGAAGGGTCCGGGGGCATGGCCGCCGGCCATGCCATCATGGGAAAGGCGAGTGCGGCGTCAGTCGTCGCCAGGCTCGCCGAGCGCGTGTTCGCCGGGCTCCAGTCGCTCTACCACCTCGAGGTCGAAGCCGGAGAGGGCGGAGAACTTCCAGGGCGAGCTCAACAGGCGCATCTTGCCGACCCCCAGATGACGCAGGATCTGCGAGCCGGTGCCGATGGTCAGGTAGTTGCCGGCACCGTCGGAGTCGCTGGTACGCGGCGAGCGTCGGCGTTCGAGGAACACCTCGAGCAGGTCGTACAGGTCCTGGTGCGGACGGCCGTCGTCGAGCAGCACGAAGACGCCGTGCTCGGCGTCGGCCACCTCGGCCAGCGCCTGCTGGGCGGTCCAGTTCGGCCGATCGCCCTTCTGCAGGGCGAGCAGGTCGCGCATCACGTTGGCCAGGTGCACGCGCACCGTGGTCAGCGCCTCGGGATGCGGATGTCCCTTGACCAGCGCCAGGTGATGGGCGCCCTGGATACTGTCGCGGAAGACATGCAGGGTGAGCTCGCCGAAGGCGGTCTCCACCGGGCTCGACTCCACCGGCTGCACGGTCTGCTCGTTGTGGATGCGGTAGTGGATCAGGTCGGCGATGGTGCCCATCTTCAGGCCGTGCTCGACGGCGAAACGCTCGAGCTCGGCGCGGCGCGCCATGCTGCCATCCTCGTTCATCACCTCGCAGATCACACCGCTGGGGTCGAGCCCGGCCAGCGCCGAGAGGTCGCAGGCCGCCTCGGTGTGGCCGGCGCGACGCAGCACGCCGCCGGGCTCGGCCATCAGCGGGAAGATGTGGCCGGGTTGCACGATGTCGCCGGCCTTGGCATCGCGGGCGACCGCCGCGCGCACGGTGCGCGCGCGATCGGCGGCGGAGATGCCGGTGGTCACCCCCTCGGCGGCTTCGATGGAGAGGGTGAACTTGGTCCCGAAGCCGGAGCCGTTGTCGCGCACCATCAGCGGCAGCTGGAGACGCTCGCAGCGCTCGCGGGTCATCGGCAGGCAGATCAGCCCCCTGGCGTGGCGCGCCATGAAGTTGATGTGCTCGGCCTCGACCTTCTCGGCGGCCATGATGATGTCGCCTTCGTTCTCGCGATCCTCGTCATCCATCAGGATCACCATCTTGCCCTGACGAATGTCCTCGACCAGTTCTTCAATAGGGGCCAGGCCCCCGGATGAGGAGTGCACCATGGAGTCTCCATTGATTCAGCGTGGTGGCCGTCGCGGTCCCGCGACGATCGGGTCGCCCTCCGGCGTCGCCACCTCGAAACCGCGTCAGGGTACCGTGGCGCGTCGGTGGGCGCCAGTAGATAGCAGCCATGGCGCGTCGATGGGCGCCAGTTTCAAGCGCCGAGCAGGATGATGCCGCTGTGTTCAGCTTTCGGCCACCGTGTGCCGCCGGGGCCGAGCGGTGATGCGCCAGTCCTGGCCCACGGCACGGATGTCGAGGATCTCGAGCCCCTTCTGCTGGGCCATCAGCGAGAGACCCGGCAGTGCGAAGAGCGGGCGCGCCTCGCCGCCGAGCAGGGTCGGGGCCACGAACAGCTGCATCTCGTCGATCAGGTTCGCCTCGAGCATGGCGCCGGCCAGCGTCGCCCCGGTCTCGAGCAGCACCTCGTTGGCCTGCTCCGCCTCGGCCAGGTGCTTCAGCAGGGCATCGAGATCGACCCGGCCGTCGTGGCCCGCCGGCATCGTCACCACCTCGGCGCCGGCCTCCGCGAGCCGCTCGCGCCGCTCGACATCGTGCTCGGCGAGGGTCGCCACCAGGGTCCGGCCGGACTCGCGCAGGCAGGCCGCCGCCTGGGGCAACCGCAGGCGGGAATCTACCACCACGCGCAGCGGCTGGCGGGCGGCGATCGTCTCGCCGTCGGGCAGCGCCAGCTGCTCGGCGCGCACGGTGAGCCGGGCATTATCGAAGATGATCGACTCCACCCCGGTGAGGATGGCGCTTGCGCGGGCACGCAGGCGCTGCACCTCGCGGCGGGCCTGGGGCCCGGTGATCCACTGGGATTCGCCGGAGCTCATAGCGGTGCGGCCATCCAGGCTCATGGCCATCTTCAGGCGCACGAAGGGGCGGCCATGGGACATGCGCATCACGAAACCGGGATTGAGCGCCAGCGCTTCATCCTCCAGCACGCCCACCGTGACCTCGAGGCCGGCGTCGCGCAGCAGGGCGATGCCCCGGCCGGCCACCTGGGGATTGGGGTCCTGCATGGCGACCACGACGCTTGCCACTCCGGCCTCGACCAGCGCCAGGGCGCAGGGGCCGGTACGGCCCTGATGAGCGCACGGCTCCAGGGTCACGTAGGCGGTGGCGCCACGGGTGGATTCCCCCGCCGCGCGCAGGGCGTGGATCTCGGCGTGGGGCTCGCCGGCCCGCTCGTGCCAGCCTTCGCCGACCACCCGCTCGTCCTTGACCAGCACACAGCCCACCCGGGGGTTGGGGTCGGTGGTGTAGCGGCCGCGCTCGGCCAGCTTGAGGGCGCGGGCCATCCAGGTCTCGGGCAGGGTCGAGGCGATCATCAGTGCCCTCCGGCGGGGTCGTCGGGGAAGCCGGGCTCCTGGGCCAGGCGATCGATCTCGGCGCGAAACTCATCGATGTCCTGGAAACGGCGGTAGACCGAGGCGAAGCGGATGTAGGCGACCTGATCGAGGCGCTTGAGGGCCTGCATGACCTCTTCGCCGATGTCCCGGGCGTGAATCTCGCGCTCGCCGCGGGCCCGCAGGTGCTGGCGGATGCGCTCCACCGCCGCTTCGATCGACTCGGCGCTGACCGGACGCTTCTCCAGCGCGCGCAGCATGCCGGCGCGCAGCTTGCCCTCGTCGAACACCTCGCGGGTACCGTCGGACTTGATCACCCGTGGCATCACGAGTTCGGCGGTCTCGTAGGTGGTGAAGCGCTCGCCGCAGGCCGCGCACTGTCGACGCCGCCGAACCTGATCACCCTCGGCCACCAGGCGGGAATCGGTCACGCGCGTGTCGTTGGCGCCACAGAAGGGGCAATGCATAGGAGGTAACCCGACGTCGATGAGAGGCTGTCGCGGCATTGTAACGGTTCACGGGCAGAGCGCCCAGTCAAGGGACGCCGAGAGGGCGGTATAGGGAGGCCTTCGGCCTCCATCGCGATCTGAAGATCGCTCCCACAGGGCGTCAGTGGCCCTGATCGTCGCCGCTCATGTCCATGGCCATCGGCTGCACCCGCTGGACCGGCGCTTCGAGGGTCATCGTCTCGCCGTTATCGAGGGTCAGGGTCAGCTCGACGCGCTCGCCCTCGACCGGGGTCGCGGCCAGCTCGAACATCATCAGGTGCCAGCCCCCCGGCGCCAGTCGCACGGTCTCACCGGCCGGCAGGGGGATCGCCTCGACCCGACGCATCTGCATCACGCCGTCGACCATCACGTGGTTGTGAAGCTCCAGGCGGCCGGCCAGCGGCGAGGCGCCTTCGACCAGCGCCAGGTCCGTCTCGCCCGCGTTGGTCAGCGTCATGAAGGCGGCGGTGGTGGCCGACCCGGGGGGCACGGCGCGCACGTGGTCCCCCTCGACGGCAAGGGAGTCGACCTCGGCAGCGGCGCCGAGCAGCGGCAGGGAGAGCAGAGAGAGCAGGAACAGCGGGCGGGCGGCGAGGCGCATGGCGATAGACTCCAGCGGTCGAGGGATGGGATCTGCCTATCCTGCCACGACGACGCCGGCGAGCGGGATGCGACATCTCGCCCCGCCACAGGCCCGCTGAATTAATCCATGGCTAATGCCGGCGTGTCAGGATGGGAACTTCGGGACGCGGCGCGAGTCCTCTCGTCACCCATGACGCTATCGCCCCATGAGGTCTCCTCACGACATCCCTTCAACAAGGCTTTCTTACAACAGCGCTTCACGACAGCGCTTTATTCCCGTTCTTCACAAGGACATCGCGATGCGAACCCTCTCCCTGACGATCGGCTTGCTCTCGCTGACCGCCGCCACAACCCTCTCCGCCGATACCTCCTGGCCGGCCCCGATCCAGGCCCTGGTGGAAGAGGGCCTGGAGATCCATGCCCGCTTCGAGGCGCCGGGGGGGCTCGACGGCTTCGCCGCCAGCCATCGCGGCCGCGAGATGGCCGTCTACCTCACGCCGGATGGCGAGCACGCGGTGGTCGGCACCCTGATCGACGCCCAGGGCAACGACCTCTCCGCCGCCCCGCTGGACGAGCATGTGCGCAGCGCCCAGGAAGCCGAGGTGTGGCAGGCGCTCGAGCAGAGCTATTGGATCGCCGATGGCGACCCGGATGCCGAGCGCATCCTCTACACCTTCACCGATCCCAACTGCCCCTACTGCGAGCGCTTCTACGCGCAGAGCCGCCCCTGGGTCGAGGCGGGGCGGGTCCAGCTACGCCATATCATGGTCGGTATCCTGGAAAGCGACAGCCCCGCCAAGGCCGCCGCCCTGCTCGGCGCCGACGACCCCGCCCGGGCGCTGCAGGTACACCAGCAGAGCGACAGCGGCATCGAGGCCGCCGCGCAGCCCCGCGAGGTCGAGGAGCAGGTGCGGGCCAATAACCAGCGCTTCGAGCGCCTGGGGCTGATGGCCACCCCCACTACCTACTATCGCGGCGACGACGGCCGCCTGGAGCAGGTGCAGGGCGCCCCCCAGGAGGCGCGCCTGATCGAGATGATGGGCTCGCCGCGCCCCTGAGCTTCCGCCTTTGACACGCCGGGCCCCGCTGCCGTAGCAGCGGGGCCCGTTGCGTTCGCCGGGGGGAGACGCTCAGCCGTCGAGGGGCCGCGGGTTCTCGCCGAAGTCGGCGTGATCGCCCAGGCGCCGGCCGTCGATCTCGTCTCCGTAGAAGCCGTGGTGGCTGTGGAAGGTCGCGTCGGTCTCCTCCAGGGTATCCAGGGTGCGGCGACGCGGATCCTGGGGGCGCTCGTGACTATTGATGAACGCCGCCACGTCCCAGGCCTGCTGGTCGGAGAGGGAGTAGGGCTTGCCCAGCGGCATGTTGGCCTTGATGAAGTTGGCCGCCGTGTTCACCCGGTGCATGCCGGCCCCCCAATTGTAGGCGCCGTCGCCCCACAGCGGCGGGAAGACCTGGCGCTCGCCGACCTTCTGGCCCTGGCCCTGGTCGCCGTGGCAGACCGCGCACTGGGCGGCATAGACCTCGGCGCCACGGGCACGATCGGGCGCCTGTTCGGCCTCCTCGAGGGCGGGATACCCACGGCCGGGCAGCGACTCGTTGATCGGCGCGCCGGTCGACATCCAGTGCAGGTAGGTCTGCATGGCCACCAGCGGCTCGCTGCCGGTCGGCGGCGGCGTGCCGTTCATGGAGTAGGTGAAGCAGCCCTGGATCCGCTCCGCGAGGGTGTTCACCTTGTCGTTCTTGCCGCGATAGGCCGGGTAGACGCCGAAGGAGGCCCACATCGGCGCCGAGTTGGCCAGGCGGCCAGCGTCGAGGTGGCAGTTGGCACAGTTCTGGTCGTTGAAGACGTACTCGCCGCGCAACGACTGGGTGTCGACGAAGAGATCGCGTCCCTTGCGCACCATGTCGCCGTATTGGTTGTCGGGAAGGTCGCGCTCATGGGGAGGGGTGAAGGTCACCTCGCCCTCGGGGGCTTCGGGCAGCGGGATCTGGTAGTCCCGCTCGACGCCCTCGTCCTGGGCCAGGGCGGCCGACGAGAGGGCCAGGGTCGCGACCAGGGTCACCGCCAGCAGCGGCTGGGATCTGCGTAGGCTCATTGGGCGTCCTCCTCGGATGACGGGGCGTCGCGCTCGGCGAGCGTCGCCGGCAGCGTGGCGTAGTAATCGGCAATCATCGCGATCTGCGCCTCGTCGAGGCGCTCGGCGACGCCCACCATCAGCTGGTTGGGATCGTTGTGGCGCGAGCCGTCGCGCCAGGCCTCGAGCTGGGCCGCGAGGTAGCCGGTATGCTGGCCGGCCAGCGGCGGAAAGTTATCCCCCACGCCCTGGCCGTTGGGCCCGTGGCACTGGTTGCAGGCCGGGATCATGCTGTCCTCGGCCCAGTCGCCGCGATTGGCCAGCCACTCGGCGGCGTCCTCGGGATCGGCGGCCCGGTAGGCGGTGGGCAGGGTCGGCCAGGGCGCCATCTCGGCGTAGTAGGCCGAGACGTCGGCGATCTGCTGATCATCGAGCATGCTGGCGAAGGGCATCATGGTTGCGTTCTGGCGACGGCCCGCCTTGAAGTCATGCAGCTGCTTTTCGATGTAGGCCGCCGGCAGCCCGGCCAGTCGCGGCCAGGACTCACCGCCCGGGTTGTCCATGCCCATGCCGTCGGCCTGATGGCAGGCCACGCAGACGCCAGCCGCCTGCTGGCCACGCTCGGCATCGCCCTCCAGGGCCTGTGCCTGTGCTGACGCCTGTACTGACGCCAAGCCCAGCAACAGCCCGACGCCACTCGCGATCCGTATGATCGTCATCTTGGGTCACCCTCGTCGTTGTCATGGATCCCTTGCGGGGATTCTTGTCGGGCCGGGTGGACCGGCCCCATCGTGTCCGGCGTCAGCGGCAGCGTCAGCCGGGCCTCGAGCCCGCCCCCCTCGGGGCGGCAAAATGCCAGACGGCCACCGAAGCGCTCGGCGATGGCGGCCACGATGGCGAGCCCCAGGCCGCTGCCTTGCCGAGAACTCGCCCGCCAGAAGCGCCGGGGCAGCTGCTCGAGCTCGGCCTCCTTGACCCCGGGGCCGTGGTCCCTGACGCAGAAGGTCAGCGCCCCGCCTGCCGCGTCGAGCCGGCTCGTCACCACCACCGGACTCCCCTCGGGTCCGTGGCGCAGGGCGTTGTCCACCAGGTTGCGCAGCGCCGTGATGGCGAGCTCCCGGGGCACCGCGAGCTCGCCGTCGGGCCAGGCGTTCGGCAGCGTGAGGCGCGCTCGCTCGCTGGCCCGAGCGTCGCGCAGGGCCAACGCCACCACGTCGGCGGCGCGGCTGACCTCGCCGTCCTCGAAGTGTACCCGCCCCTCGACTCGGGCCAGCATCAGCAGCTGATCCAGGGTGCGAGTGAGTCGCGCCACGCCCTCCTCGGCGTGATCCAGCGCCCGGTGCGCCGCCTCGCCCTCGACGCGCCGCGCCACCTGCAGGTGGGTCTTGATGGCCGTGAGCGGCGTGCGCAGCTCGTGAGCCGCATCGTTGGTGAAGCGCTGTTCGCGGACGATGGCCTGTTGGATCCGCGCCAGCAGGCCGTTGAGCGACTCCACGAGCGGGCGGATCTCTCGCGGCACGCCGTGGGTCGCCACCGGCGCCAGGGCGTCCGGATGGCGTCGCGCCAGGGCATCGCGCAGCCGCTCCAGCGGCGCGAGCCCCCTCACCACGCCGATCCACAGCGCCAGCAGGCTGCCCGCCAGCGCCACCACGAAGGGCACCACCGCCACCTCCAGCACGTTGCGCATCAGCAGGTCACGCTCGTCCATGCGATCCGCGGTGGTGATGGTCAGCCCGTTGCGCTGGTAGGTGAACACCCGCCAGGTCACGCCGCCCTCCTCCCGATAGGCATGCCCCGGCGCGCTGGCTTTCAGGATCTCCTGCATGTCGCTATGGGTGCGTGCCAGGATCTCGCCCCGCGGCGAGTGCACCTGGCAGGCCAGCCCCTCGATGGGCGGGATCGAGAGCGCCCGCCGATCGGCCTGCTCCCACACCTCGACCGGCAGCTGCGCCATCAGGCCCGAGACCATGCGCGCCGACTGGGCCAAGCGCTGGTCGAGGGTCGCCTCGACCTGCTGGTAGAGATCGCGCATCAGCCAGGCGGCGGCGAGCCCCCACAACAGCAGCAGCGTCGCCCCGAGGGTCAGCACCAGGCGCGTGCGCAGGCTCATACTCGTCCGCCCCCGGGGCGAGGCCGCCCCTCGACCGCCTCGGGTGGGCCCAGCCGGTACCCGAGGCCGCGCACGGTCTCGATCACCCGGCCGCCGAGCTTGCGGCGCAGGTGGTGGATGTGCACGTTGAGCGCGTTGCTCTCCACCTCCTCGTTCATGCCGTAGAGGCTGTCCTTGAGTTGCTCGGCGCTGAGCACGCTGCGCGGCGCCTGGAGGAAGGCCTCCAGCAGCACCAGCTCGCGGCGCGACAGCGCCACCGGCCGCCCTGCCACCGTCACCTCCCGGGAGACGGGATCGAGACACAGCCTGCCGTGCTCGACCAGCGCCCGGGAGCGTCCGGCGGCCCGACGCAGCAGCGCCAGCAGGCGCGCCACCAGCTCGTCGAGATCGAAGGGCTTCACCAGGTAGTCGTCGGCGCCGACGTGCAGCCCCTCGATGCGATCGCTCACCGCGTCGCGCGCGGTGAGGATGAGCACCGGGGTATCGATGCCGGCCGCCCGCCACTCCTCGAGCAGCGTCATGCCGTCGCCGTCGGGCAGGCCGCGATCGAGGATCACCACATCGCTTGAGACCGTTGCCATGGCCGCGCGCGCCTCGGCCATGGTACTCACAGTATCGACGACGAAATCGTAGACACCGAGCCCGGCCTGGATGCCCGACGCCACCAGGGCGTCATCCTCGATGAGCAGTACGTGCATGACAGGAAATCCTCGTGAACTGCGACATGTTGTCACCGGGCCATTAAGCGGGCATTAAGCCGCGACGCCTGCGGCGCTCGGAAGATCGTCCATTGGTCGATATCGGGCCTCCCCGAGGAGCGGGAGGCACGAGAAGGAGAGAGAGGCGCTCAGCCCCGGGCAGAGATCGCCCGGGCCAGGAACCAGCCGACCACCATGGCCACCAACATGGCCAGCAGCGGGAGGGTGAGCCCGCCGAGGGAGGCGAAGGCCGGCCCCGGACAGTAGCCGGAGAGGCCCCAGCCGATGCCGAACAGCGCGGCACCGCCGATTAAGCGGCCGTCCAGATCCGTTCGCGTCGGCAGCTGGAAGCGCTCGCCCAGCAGCGGATGGGGGCGGCGCAGCACCAGCCGATAGCCGATGAAGTTGGTCACCACGGCGCCGCCCAGCACGAACATCAGGGTCGGATCCCAGGCGCCGGCGACATCCAGGAAGCCGAGCACCCGCGCCGGGTCGGTCATGCCGGATACGGCCAGGCCGAGGCCGAAGATCAGCCCCGCGATATAGCCCATGAGTGTCTTGAGCCGCTCGGTTTTCAGGATCATGCGCTTCATGCACCACCTCCGATCATGTGCCGCACCACGAAGACGGTGACGATCGCCGCCACCAGAAAGGTGATGGTGGCCACCAGGGAGCGAACCGACAGCCGCGAGAGGCCACAGACGCCGTGGCCACTGGTGCAGCCGCTGCCGAGCCCCGTGCCCACGCCGACCAGCAGGCCGGCGAGGAGCATCAGCGGCACGCCGCCCGCCGGCTGGCCGATCACCTCGCCGGTCACGTCGACTCCGCCGCCGGCGACATTGCCCAGGCCGCCGCCCAGCAGCATCAACACGATCGGGCCGCTGATCAGTCCCAACAGGAAGGCCAGGCGCCAGGCGCTGTCGCCTCTGGGACGCTGGGTGATCAGGGTGCCGAGGATGCCGCTGATGCCGGCGATGCGACCCAGGGTCGCCATCAGCCAGGTGGCCGACAGGCCGATCAGGATCCCCCCGATCAGCCCCTGCAGGCTAGTCATCCAATCCACGTGAGAGGTCCTCCAGAAAGGGTGAGGGAGTGTTCACTGCTGCCGCTTGCAGGTGCTGATGCCCAGCAGGCGATAGGCGGGACAGGTGTTGAGCAGGCCGGTGACCAGCGGCAGCAGGCCGATCCAGCCCCAGGCCCCGATCTGGCCGGTGATGGCCAGGCCGATCAGCACCGCGCCGATGATGATGCGGGCGAGCTTGTCGATACCGCCGACATTGTGGGTCATGGTGAGTCTCCTCGGTGTACGCGAAAACACTCTCGAACGGGGGCATTTCCGGTGATGGGGCAGCGCCCCGAATCGGGTGAGGGTGAGGGTGACGGCGCGCCGCCGGCGAGGCCGGCCCCGCCGCAGGCCACCGGGGACGTCTCGGCCGCACGCTCGTCGTGAAGCGCGCGCCAGGCGTCGTAGGTGCTCAAGAACACATGCCCGGTGAGCTCGCGGCAAAACTCGGTATGCTTCAGGCGATCCATCACCGGCCCCTTGACCTCTGCCAGGTGCAGGAAGACGCCGGCGTCCTTGAGGCGACCATTGATCGCCTCCAGGCTCTCGAGCGCCGAGGCGTCGACGACGTTGACCGCCTGGCAGGCCAATACGATATGCGCCAGGCCCGGCTGGCGAGCCGCCAGTTCCATGACGGTATCCTCGAGGTAGCGCGCGTTGGCGAAGTAGAGGCTCTCGTCGACCCGCAGGATGGCCAGCCGGTCGTCGGTCTCCACCGTGTGGCGACGCACGTTGCGAAAGTGCTCGCTGCCCGGCACCCGTCCCACCACGGCGCTATGCGGGCGGCTGGTACGATAGAGATGCAGGCCGAGCGACAGTACCACGCCGACCAGGATGCCGCTCTCCACGCCATGGACCAGGGTCAGCATCAGGGTGGCCAGCATGGCCACGCCGTCGGCCCAGGAGTAGGCCCAGGTGCGCTTGATGGCGGGCAGGTCGATCAGGGTGCCCACCGCGACGATGATCGTGGCGGCCAGCGTCGCCTTGGGCAGGAAGGCCAGGGGAGTGGTCAGGGTGAGGGTCGCCACGGCAATGCCCAGCGCCGTGAAGGCGCCGGCCAGCGGCGTGGCGGCGCCGGCCTCGAAGTTGACCACCGAGCGCGAGAAGCCCCCGGAGACCGGGGAGCCGCCGCTCGTGCCCGCGCCAAGATTGGCCACCCCCAGCGCGATCAGCTCCTGGTTGGGATCGATGCGCTGGCGCTGCTTGGCGGCCAGGGTCTGGGCGACCGAGACCGACTCCACGAAGCCCACCAGGCTGATCAGCACCGCCGCCGGCAGCAGGCTTGACCACAGCGTGGGATCCAGGCTCGGTAGCGCCAGGCTCGGCAGGCCGCTCGGCACCTCGCCGACCAGGGCCACACCTCGCTCGCCGAGCCCCAGCCCCCAGGCCAGCAGGGTGGTGACGATTACCGCCGAGACCGGCGCGGCCTTGGCCACCAGGTCGGCGACCGTCGCCGACAGCCCCAGGCGCCTCAGGCCGCCCTTGAGATGACGCCGGCACACCAGAAGAAAGCCCCAGACCCCCAGGCCGATCGCCAGGGTGATGATGTTGATGTCATCAAGCCCCGCGAACAGCGCCGCGCCCATCTCCAGCAGGTTATGGCCGGACGCCTCCACGCCGAGCACGTGGCGCAGCTGGCTGGCGGCGATCAGGATGCCCGAGGCGGTAACGAAACCCGAGATCACCGGGTGGCTCAGGAAGTTGGCCAGAAACCCCAGACGCAGCAGGCCCATGCCCACCAGCACCAGCCCGGAGAGCGCGGCCAGCACCAGGGCCGCCCCGACATACTCGGCGCTGCCGGGCGCCGCGATGCCGGAGAGCGCCGAGGCGGTCATCAACGAGGCCACCGCCACCGGCCCCACCGCCAGAGTGGCGCTGGTGCCGAAGAGGGCATAGAGCACCAGCGGCAGCATGCTGGCGTAGAGCCCCACCTCCGGGGGCAGCCCCGCCAGCAGGGCATAGGCCAGCGCCTGGGGCACCAGCATCAGGGTGACGATCACCGCCGCCACCAGGTCACGCGCCAGGACGTCGCGCCGATAGCCGTGCAGCCAGCCGATCAGGGGAATCCAGCGAGAAGGGGTCATGGGCATCTCATCATCAATAGTGAACCCGGCTCAGTCGCGGCGAGCGGGGCGCCCGACGGTCAGACCTCGAGCATCTCGCGGATCGGCTGCGGATCGTGGCCGGCGGCGTGAGCCGCGGCCAGCAGAGCCGGGATGTCGCAACCGGCTTCGCGGCTGCGGGCCTGAGCCCAGAGATGCACGGCGCGCTTGCCGGTCCTGCAGAAGGCCAGGATCGGCGAGGGCAGATCGTCCAACGCCTCGCCGAAGGCCTCGATGTCGGCCTCGGCATAGTCACCCGGCGTCACGGGAATACAGCGCCACGCAAGGCCAAGCGTGGCGGCCCGATCTCGCAGGGGCCTGTCGTCGGGATGGTCCTCGGCCTCGCCGGGACGGCGGTTACAGATCACCGAGCGGAAGCCACGACGGGCGACCTCGTCGATATCGTCGGGCGTCACGGCATCGGCGATGGCGAAGCCGGTTTCGAGGGGTTGGATCTGCATGGGCACTCCTGTGGGGGATGGCATGTGCGTGAGGCGTCAGTCGACGAGACGACCCGGCCTCAGAACTTGTCGATCGGCACCTTGAGATAGACCTGGCCGTTGTCCTCGGCCGGCGGCATGTGCCCGGCCCGCATGTTGACCTGGACGGAGGGCAGGATCAGCCGGGGCATGCCGAGGGTGGCATCGCGCTCGGTGCGCATCTTCACGAATGCCTCCTCGCTGACCCCCTCGTGGACATGCACGTTGTGGGCACGCTGCTCCGCCACGCTGGTCTCGTGCTGGTACTCCTCGCGCTCCGGCGCCTTATAGTCATGGCACAGGAAGAGACGGGTCTCGCCCGGCAGGGCCAGCACCTTCTGGATGGAACGGTAGAGGGTGCGCGCGTCGCCGCCCGGAAAGTCACAGCGGGCGGTGCCGTAGTCCGGCATGAAGAGGGTGTCGCCGACGAAGGCGGCATCGCCGATCACGTAGGTCAGGCAAGCCGGGGTGTGACCCGGGGTGTGCAGCACCCGTCCTTCCAGTTGACCGATGCTAAAGGTATCGCCCTCCTCGAAGAGGCGGTCGAACTGGCTGCCGTCGCGGGCGAACTCGGTGCCGGCATTGAAGGCCTTGCCGAAGACGTCCTGCACCACGGTGATGTTGGCGCCGATGCCAGTCTTGCCGCCCAGCGTTTCGTGTAGGTAGGGCGCGGCGGAGAGGTGGTCCGCATGGACATGGGTCTCGAGGATCCACACCACCTCGAGGCCGTTGTCACGCACGAAGGCGATGATCTCGTCGGCGGAGCGCACATCGGTGCGCCCGGCGGCATAGTCGAAGTCGAGCACCGAGTCGAGAATCGCACAGGCATTGCTGTCGGGGTCCTGCACCACATAGCTGAAGGTGTTGGTGGGCTCGTCGAAGAAGTGGGTCACGATGGGATGAGACATGGTAAACGCTCTCCGTCTGTGTGCTGTCTTGCAGCGATGATCACAGCTTAAAGCAAATTTATGTTCTAAGAATAGATTATTTAAGCATAAAAAGACTGTACTGTGATAGATGTCCTTCGAAGGCTATTCAGGCCTCGAGCCAGACATGGGTCGATAGGCCCAATAGACCGAAGGCGCATCGAGCGGTGGCAGAGACTTACTCCCAGGCGGCGCCTTCCAGGGCGTCCAATGGAATCTTCAGGTAGCGCTTGCCATTGGCTTCGGGTTCCGGCAGGTGGCCGCCCCGGGTGTTGATCTGCAGGGAGTGCAGGATCAGCTTGGGCATCGGCAGCTCGCTGTCGCGCTCGTCGCGCATTGCCGTGTAGTCATCCTCGGTGACGCCGCCGGCCAGATGCTTGTTGGTCTCGCGCTGCTCGCGCACCGTGCTCTCCCACTGCGGCTCGCGACCATCGGGCATGTAGTCGTGGCCGGTGAACAGCCGCGTCGCGCCGGGCAGCACCAGGATCGCCTGGATGGAGCGCCACAGCTGGCGGGCGTCGCCGCCGGGGAAGTCAGCCCGGGCGGTGCCGAAGTCCGGCTGGAAGAGGGTGTCATGGACGAAGGCGGCATCGCCGATCACGTAGGTGATCGAGGCCAGGGTATGGCCCGGCGAGAACATTACCCGCGCCTCCAGCTCGCCGATGCGGAAGGAGTCGCCCTCGGCGAACAGCCGATCCCATTGCGAGCCGTCGGCGGGAAAGTCGGGCCAGTGGTAGAGCTCCTTCCAGAGCTTCTGTACCTCCACCACCTTCTCGCCGATGGCAGTGGGGGCGCCTGTCTTCTCACTCAGGTACTGCGCCGCGGAGAAGTGGTCGGCGTGGGGGTGGGTATCGAGGATCCACTGCACCTGGAGCCCCTGGTCCTTGACGTAGGCCAGCAGCTCGTCGGCGTGGTGGGTGGCGGTCGCGCCGGACTTCTCGTCGAAGTCGTGGACCGGGTCGATGATCGCGCACTGGCGGGTCGCCGGGTCGCTGACCACGTACTGCACGCTGAAGGTGCGCGGGTCGAAGAAACCGGCCACGTCGGGAGTGCCGGCACCACTGCTCGGGGAGAGGGCGAAGGTCTTCATGGGTCACCTCCTGATGGCGCCCGGCCTCGACCGGGCGGTGATTACCGAATTCGGAATAACCTTAGCATATTATTCTCTATACACCGATTGAGGCCGTGCATGGTCGCGATAGTTCCAGGCCGCCCCGGAAGCGGCCTGCTCGCCCCAACGCAAGGCGCCCGCAACCCGGAGGTCGCAGGCGCCTTGTGGAACACTACCGTCCCGAGCCGTGCTGCCTACTTGTTCGGCTTGCGGGTATTGATACCCAGCAGTTTCCAGGCCGGACAGAAGTTGAACAGGCCGGTGGCCAGCGGCACCACGCCGATCCAGCCCCAGACGCCGATGGTGCCGGTCAGGGCCAGCAGGATCAGCACGGCCCCGACCACGATACGGGCAATCTTGTCGATACCGCCCACGTTGCTCTTCATGACGGACTCCTTGGGTTCGCTTCGGACGCTCAGAAGCTGTAAACGGGGATGGACGGGTCGCGCATCATCTCGGCCATCGGACCGGGAGCGGCCACGCCGACGCCCTCGCGCAGGTTGTCCTCGCCCAGGTCGCTGTTGGGCAGATAGATCGCGCAGACATCCACCTGGGCGCCCTTCTCCATCAGCATCTGCAGGATGCCTTCCGGCTTGACCTGGCCAGCCGGATTGCTCGGGGGCGTGTTGATCGCCTCGGCACTTTCATAGCCCTCGACGGCCAGGTGGCCGGCGGCGTCGCAGAGCAGGATATGCAGGTCGGTGCCCTGCTGCTGCATGGCGTTGGAGAGGATCATCGCCATGCCCTGGGTCTGCAGCGAGTCGCTGGTGAGGATCACCAGGGCCCGGTCCTGCGGCTCGTCGCCGCCGTGGTTATCGGCCAGGGCAGCGGTGCCCAGGCTCATGGCACCGGCGGCAACGGCTACGCCAAGGGTCGTCTTGAAGCTCATGGTGTTACCTCGATTCATTGGGGTCGATCGTGGGAGCAAGCCTGCTCGGACGTGACCGAGCACGACCTCGTTAAAATCGCTTATTCAGCCGGGCGCCAGGCCACATCGGGGTCGATCTCGTAGCTCCAGGGCAGTCCGGAATTGCGCCAGCCATTGACTGCACGCACGCCCCTGGAGTCACCCTCCTCGAGCTTGCCGCCCTCGAAGCCATCGGTCACCGAATAGACCTGGCTGTAGCCCATCTCGGCGATCACGTCGGCGCCGGGGGCGCTGCGGGTGGAGCCGGAGCGGCACATGACGATGATCGGGTCGTCCTCGGCTACCTCCAGGGCCTCCAGTTCGGCGCGCACCTGAGCCTCGAAGTCAGCATTCCTGACCATCGGCCAGGTCTTCGCCTCCTCGTCGAAGTTGTCGCGATCGGCCAGCACCCAGGGCACGTGGATGTCGGTGGGCTCGGCGAAGCCGGTGAACTTGATCTCGATGGGGTCGCGCACGTCGATCAGCACGGCCTTCTCGTTCTCCTGCATCAGTTCATGGGCCTCGCTCGCCGTGACGTAGAGCCCCAGTTGGGTCTCCCGGTAGGCGGGAACCTCTTCCTCGGCCAGTGCCGGGGCGGCAACCAGAGTCGCCGCCAGCAGGGAACCGGCCAGCAGGTGCGTCATTTTCATAACAAAACCCTCTAAGCAAATAACTTTTACTTTAGCACTGAAGTCTAGTCCAATGCCGCATCGTCTGCATGAGGCATCTGGACGCACCTTGATTCAGGTCAACGTGGCGGGAGCAAGGAGGACAATGGGCAGCCGGAGGAGACCATCAGGGTGAGCCAGCGAAGCGCATCGCTGCGTGGGCCAGCTCAGAGCTCGATACGGTCACCGTAGGCGGGAATCTCGGCCGCGATGTCGCTGCGGGCGAGAGCCGCCTGCAGCGCCTGCTGGGCGCCAGGCTCGCCATGCACCAGATAGAAGCGCGGCCGGTTGCGGAAGGCCCCGGCCCAGCCCAGCAGCTGGGTCTGACCGGCGTGAGCGGAGAAGCCGCCGATGGTATGGACCTTCGCCTTGACCGCCAGGTCCCGACCCAGCACGCGGATCCGCTCGGCGCCGTCGACGATCTGGCGCCCCACCGTGCCCGCGGCCTGGAAGCCCACGATCACCAGCCGGGTATCGGCTCGCTCCAGGTTGTAGCGGAAATGGTGGATGATGCGCCCGCCGTTGCACATCCCCGCCCCGGCGATGATGATCACCCCGCCATGGAGGCGATTGATGGCCATCGACTCCTCCACCGTGCGCGTCATGCGCAGGATCGGCAGGTACTGGCTGGTGTCTCCGCTGGCGGCCACGTTGAGCACCTTGAGGTCGTCGGGATCCAGGGCCTTGCGGGCGCGGTGGTAGAGCTCGGTGACCTTGATCGCCATGGGGCTGTCGAGGAACACCATCTGCTGGCGCAGGCGCCCTTCGTGATAGAGCACGCTCAGATGGTAGAGGATCTCCTGGGTGCGCCCTACGGCGAAGGCAGGAATCAGCACGTTGCCGCCCGCTTCGTGAGCCTCTTCCAGCACCTGGGCGAACTCCTCTAGGGTCTCCTCCAGTGGCCGATGGTCGCGGTCGCCATAGGTGCTTTCCATCAGCACCAGGTCGGCGTCATAGAGCTTCTGGGGATCTTTCATCAGTACCGAGCTGGGATTGCCCAGATCTCCCGAGAAGACCAGCCGCTTCTGCTGCCCGCCGGAGGGCACGCCGAGTTCTACGATGGCCGACCCGAGGATATGGCCGGCGTCGTGGAACACCAGGGTCGCCCCGCCCGGCAGCCGGGTCGGCTGACCATAGGGGTGGGTCTCGCACAGCGATAGCGTCTGCGCCACGTCGTCCAGTTCATAGAGCGGCTCGACCAGCGGCTTGCCGTTCCGGCGGCGCCACTTGTTCTCCCATTCGACATCCTTGGCCATGATAAAGGCCGCGTCCTGGAGCATGATCTCCAGCAGGTCGCGGGTACCGCGGGTGCAGTGGATCGGCCCGTCATACCCCTCGCGGACGAGCTTCGGCAGCAGCCCCGAGTGGTCGAGATGGCCGTGGGAGAGCACCACCGCCTCGAGCTCACGGGGCAGCTTGCCGAAGGATCTGGCGTTGGCCTCGTCGGCATCGCCGCCGCCCTGGTGCAGGCCACACTCCAGCAGCAGCCGATGCGTGTGGCGATCGCCGTCTACCTCGAGGAGGTAGCGGGAACCGGTGACTTCCTTGACCGCACCCTGGAAGGTCAGTGTCGACATGGTCTCGCTCCCGGTGTCTGGCGTGGCGGGGCACGCTCGAGGCAGGCCCCTCTGCCCTCAGCATAACGGATTCGCGATATGTCGGCGCCGACGCGGCTAGACCTCCCCGGCGTGGTCTAGCTCCACCGCCTGGGACAGGCGCTCCGGCAGGTCGGGAATGGCCGCCTTGACGCGGTTCCAGCCGGGCGAGCCAGGCACGGGCCGGCGACCAGTCATAGCTGTGGTGGTCGAGCAGCGAGCCATCCAGGTCGGTGAAGACGAGGCGGGGCGGGCACGCGGATGGCGAAGCGGCTGAGGAGGGCATGGCGGGTCCGGCTCCAGGGTGGTGGACTCGTCATGCCCCAAGCAAGAGGCGCGCCAGAGCGTATCGAAAGCGCCCTGCCACGGGGACATATGACCCTTTCACGGGCCTCGGCAACGTCACCGCACCAGAAATAGAGATGGGACCGCACCACCATGGTGCGCCGTGATGGTGCGCAGCACTCCCATGCTGGCAGCATGCCTTGACAGCGGACATCGTCACTGGACAAAGGCCGCTCACGCATTAGCCAATCCATCGATTTACGCTAGCCAACATCACCAGATATTCGCTATTATTTAGCCACCATTTTCGTACATTTTATCAGGTAAGCCAATGATCAATCAGTCACCACTCTCACTGCTTGTCATGGGTGTATCCGGTTCTGGAAAGTCCCACATCGGCAGCCTGCTGGCCAGCACACTGCATGCCGACTTTATCGATGCCGATGACCATCACAGCCCGGCCAGCATCGCCAAGATGTCTCGCGGCGCCCCCCTCAACGACAGCGACCGTGAAGACTGGCTGCTCACCCTGGCCGGCCTTTATCGGCAGCATCACGATCAGGGCAAGGACCTCGTCATCGCTTGCTCGGCCCTGAAACGACGCTATCGCGATGCTCTTCGCCAGGGCGCACCTGGGCTCAAGATTCTCTATCTAGATGGCAGCCGGGAAATACTCCTGGAGAGGCTAGGCGGACGGGCAGGACACTTCTTTGCCGGCGAGAATATGCTGGACAGCCAGCTTCACGACCTAGAAAAGCCCGGCGGCGATGAGGCGATCAGCCTCGATATCCGCCAGAGCCCCAACAGAATAATCGAGATTTTTCTTTCCCGTATAGCACGCTAGCTGGATGGCTATCACCAGGCAATATGATGAATATAAAGCAAAAAGGATAAACAGAAATTTCAATAACAGCCGAGAAAAGAAAGAAGGGCAAATAGAAAAAAACAGTGCAATATCGCAGAAAAATCACATAACAACAGAACAATATCAGGCAACAATCGTCACCTGAATCAGGAATGGCTTACCTCCCAACGGTATCACCACGACTCCGCCATACTATCGATGGCCAGTTCAGTCGCCCCCCTGCTGATGGCGGCTGGCCAGGGCACAGATGCCGGCGAGGGTGGCATGATCGCTGTCGATCTCGCGCACCGTGCCCCCCATGAAGTCGATCGCCAGGCGATACAGGTGATTGAGCGCACAAGACCCGACCACCATCACCGGCGTGTCCGTGCCATGCAGCGCCACTTGGGTGCGCACCTCGTGACCGATCATCACGCCGGAGAGAAAGCTGCCCACCTGCTCGCCCTCGAGCCCGGCATACAGGTAGCGGCTACGTGCCTCGAACAGCGCATGCAGCAAGCCCGCCGGATGCCCTGCCACCTGCACGCCCTGCCGAAAGGCGACGACATCCACCTCGCCACCCTCACGTGAGGCCTCGCGAGCGGGTTCGCCCGGCAGAGTATGAAAGCACACCGCATGATAGAGCTCGCCGGTCATCATGGTGGTGAAGTCGACCAGCCGCCCGCCGGTCAGTGTCGCCCACTTGCTGTGGGTGCCCGGCAGGCAGCACAGGGCATCCTGCCGGCCGGCCAGCGCCAAGGCGCCGAAGGCCTGGACCTCCTCGCCGCGCATCACATCGACGTGGGCATCCCGCACTACCTTCACTCCCGGTACGATCCAGGCATTGGCCATCCCTGGGGCCGCCACCACATGCCGCGCCAGGGCGGAGGCATCGACCGGGAGCTCGAGCTGTGGTGCCTCGCTCCAGCCCCGCCTGGCCCCCACCATGCCGGCCAGATAGACCGGCACCTGGGCATCGTCGCGCCAGTCATCGACCTGCGCGGCGCAATAGTACGGGTACTCGCGACTGGTCATCGAACGCAGACCGGCATCCGAGCGGCGACTGCCCAGGCAGGCCCCGCTGTCACGATCGACCAGGAAGGCGCGAAAGTTGCTGGTCCCCCAGTCGATGGCGATCAGGCGACGCGATGTGGCAGCTTCCTTCATGCGTCGGCCTCGCGCTCGAGCCCTTCGGCGGTGGCCAGGCTTTCACAGGCACGATGATATTCGGCGATCAACCCATTGGCCGCCGTGCCGACCTGGGCGGCCGACCAGCCGGTGCGGTAGATGCTGCCGCCAAGCCCGAACCCGTCGACGCCGGCATTCAGCCACTCCAGCATGTTGGAAGTATCGATGCCGCCGACCGCAAACACCGGCAGCTCGGCTGGCAGCACGGCCTTGAGATCTTTGAAATAGCCAATGCCCATCCGCGCGGCAGGAAATAGCTTGAGCGCCGTTGCCCCGGCCCTGGCGGCCGCCAGCGCCTCACTGGGCGTCAGGCAGCCGATCATCGGTACCAGGCCCTGCTCCACTGCCGCATCAATCACCGCCGCATCGGTGTTGGGGGTGATCACCAGCGGCGCCGCGAGCTCCGCCAGCCGCGAGCAGGCATCGGCCGTCAGCACGGTGCCTGCGCCAATCACCACGTCTGGCGGGCAACGCCTTGCGATGCGCTCGAGGCTATCCCAGGGACACGGCGAATTCAGCGGAATCTCGATGAGCTTGATGCCAGCCTCGACCAGCGCATCGAAGATGGCATCGACTTCCTGCGGATTGATGCCGCGCAGGATCGCCACCAGCGGCAACTCGCGAAAGGCCGCGTGAAGCGCCGCCTGGTGCGTCTTGTTCATCAACTTAGTGTTCATGACTACCTCGCTGCAGACGCTCTCGCGTCGGTGTGGCGATGCGTGGATCGGGTCGCGCGCGGCCGGCACCCGATCACCATTCGGCGATGCTGCCGTCTTCATGGGTCCATACCGGATTGCGCCAGCGGTGGCCGATCTTGGCGCGCGCCTCGACGAACGCCTCGTCGATCTCGACACCCAGCCCCGGCCCCTGCGGAATCGCGCAGAAGCCGTCCTTGATCGACAGGGCCGACTTGTCGACCAGGTAGTCGAGCACGTCATTGTCCTGGTTATAGTGGATCCCCATGCTCTGTTCCTGGATGAAGGCGTTGTGGTTCACCGCATCGACATGCAGCGAAGCCGCCAGCGTCAGCGGCCCCAGCGGGCAATGCGGGGCCAGAGCCACGTCATGGCAAGAGGCCAGGGTGGCGATCTTCATGCCCTCACTGATGCCGCCGCAATGCGACAGGTCAGGCTGAACGATGTCGATCATGCCCTCCGCCAGGAGGTCGCGGAACTCGAAGCGAGTGTGCAGCCGCTCGCCGGTGGCCAGCGGATAACCGAGCCCCCCGGCAATATGCTTCAGGCACGGGAGGTGCTCGGGCGCCACCGGCTCCTCGACGAACATCGGATGGTAGGGCTCCAGCTCGCGCAGCAGCGACTTGGCCATCGGCCGATGTACACGACCATGGAAGTCGATGGCGATGCCGACGTCCGGACCGACCGCCTCGCGGGCCTCGGCGACCCGCCCTACCGCCTCGTCGATCTTGCGATGCGAATCGACGATCTGCATTTCCGACGAACCGTTCATCTTGAAGGCGGTGAAGCCTTGCTCGACCAGCCGGCTGGCCCCTTCCCCCACATCGCCGGGCCGATCACCACCGGTCCAGGCGTACATGCGCATCTTGTCACGCACCTTGCCGCCCAGAAGCTGGTAGACCGGCACGTTGAGATCACGCCCCTTGAGGTCCCACAGGGCCTGGTCGATGCCGGCGATGGCACTCATCAAGATCGGGCCACCACGGTAGAAGCCGGCCCGGTAGAGGGTATTCCACAGATGCTCGATGCGATGGGGATCCTGGCCCACCAGGTAGTCGGCCAGTTCGTGAACGGCGGCCTCCACGGTGGCGGCACGCCCCTCGACCACCGGTTCGCCCCAGCCGTAGCAGCCCTCGTCGGTCTCGATCTTGAGAAACAGCCAGCGCGGCGGCACCTGCCAGGTCTTCAGCTTGGTAATCTTCATAGGGAGTCCGTTAACGGGCCCAGTGGGACAGTCGAACAGAGACTGCCCCGCTGGGTATTAGACCAGCCACATGGCCAGGTCGGGGAAGAACAGCAGGGCGAACAGCACACAGAGCTGAATGGCGATGAACGGCAGCAGCGAGACGAAGATATCCTTGAGACTGATGCCGGCGGGCGCCACGCTCTTGAGGTAGAAGGCCGCCGGGCCGAACGGGGGCGACAGGAAGGAGACCTGCATGTTGACCGCGAACAGGATGCCGAACCAGATCGGGCTGTAGCCCAGTTCGACGACGATCGGCACGAAGATCGGCAGGGCCAGCATCGCCACCCCGATCCAGTCGAGGAACATGCCCAGCACCAGCAGGATCGCCATCATCACCAGCAGGATCACGATCGGCTCGACCTCCATGCCGAGGATCAGCTGCGAGATGAAGCGGTTGCCCCCCATCAGGTTATAGACCCCGACCAGCGCCGCGGCACCGATCCCGATCCAGATGATCATGCCGCAGGTGGTCATGGTCTGGCCGAGACTGCCGTGCAGCGTCTTCAGGGAAAACTCACCGCGCAGCAGGATCGCCAGCAGTACCCCGAACACGCCCATCGCCGCGGCTTCGGTCACCGAGGCCACGCCCCCATAGATCGAGCCCAGCACCATGAAAGCGATCAGCCCCGGCACCATGATGGCCTTGAGCGCCTGCCAGCGGTTGGAGAAGCCCTCGTCGCGGTCGGCATCGGTCATCGGCGGACCCATGCTCGGGTTGCGCAGGCAGCGCACCAGCACATAGGCGATGTAGGAGCCCATCAGGATCACCGCCGGGGTGATGGCGGCGGTAAACAGGTCGGCAATCGACACGCTGGCGATCAGGCCGTAGATGATCAGCACGATCGAGGGCGGCATCATGGTGCCCAAGGCCCCGCCCGCGCAGACCACGCCGATCGACAGGTACTTGTCATAGCCCAGGCGCAGCATCTGTGGCAGCGCCAGGATACCCAGCAGTACGATCTCGCCGCCGATGATGCCCGACAGCGCCGCCAGGAAGAAGGCCACCACGATGGTCTGCACCGCGACCCCGCCCGGCAGGCGGCCGGCGAAGACCCGCATGGCGTTGAACAGATCCTTGGCGATGCCGGATCGATCCAGTAACGAGGCCATCAATACGAACATCGGCACCGCCACCAGCGAATACTCGGTGACGAAGCCGAACACCCGGCTGGTGACCAGCGGCAAGGCGTTGCCACCGAACCAGCCGAAGGTAAAGATCAGTGCCACCAGGCCGGTGATAAAGGCCAGCGGCAGCCCGGTGACCAGCAGGGCGAAGATCGCCCCGACCATCAATAGCGTTGCGTCGGCGATATCCATTATTCGGCCCCCTTGTCATGGGGCGCGACCGTGACGGATTTGCCGCGCAATGATTGAACGACATGGATAAAGGCCTGCACGCACATGATGAACAGTGCGATCATGATCACGCCCTTGACCATGGCCGGAAATGGCGGGTTCCAGGAGGTGCCCGAGCGCTCCAGCGACCACTCGCCGAACGGATTATGGGAGGCATCCCAGAACATCACGAAGGCGGCATAGCTCATCGTCAGGCAGAACCCAAGCGTCACTATGTCGTTGAAGCGATCCAGCCAGATCTTGAACTGAGGCCCGACCTGGTCGTAGAGCACCCGCACGCGAATGTGCTGGTTGCTGGCCAGGGCCGCGGGCCCCCCGAGAGCAAAGCTGACGGCCACCAGCATGACCACGCTTTCATGCACCCACGAGGTGGGCGAGTTGAAGCCATAGCGCATGATGACCTCGAAGACGCTGATGCCCATGGCGATGAACACCAGCCAGGCGGCGCCGCGAGCACATTGCATCACGGCACGATCGAAGACACCGCGGACCGGATCGCCATTGCTGGACTCTGGCTCACTCGCGGTGGCGGCGATGCGCTCGTCATCGTGCGTCACGCCGGCCGCCTCGTGGCGACGGGTGGGTCGAGACATGACGTTTCCTCTCACTTGAACAGGAACGGCAGTACCGCCACCGGGCGCTCGGTGGCGATGCTGCCGATGCAGGGCCGGGAACTCAGTCACGGCCCCGGGCGGGTTACATGAGATTGTGATCCTGCAGGTAGGTCACCACGGAGTCGTAGTACTTCTGGGTGATCTCGTTCTTCTCGGCCCAGACCGCCCACTCTTCCTTGGCGATATTGCGGAACTTGGCACGCTCGTCGGCCGGCATATCGATGATCTCGATGTCCGGATTCTCGCTCACTTTCTTCACCGCCGCCATGTCACGTGCCTTGAGCATGGCCACCATCTCGTAGGACATGCTGTCGACGGAGGTTTCGAGAATGGCCTTCAGGTCAGCCGGCAGCCCATCCCAGATATCCTTGTTGAGCGACACCGAGACCATCGGCAGTGAGTGGAAGCCCGGATAGTTCGGATAGGGCGCGAACTCGTAGAGCCCCTGGTCATAGTTGGTGGCGAAGACCGTATAGTCGGCGGCATCGATCACGCCCTTCTCGAGGGCGGTATAGACCTCGGAGCCCGGCAGGTTGACCGGGGTAGCGCCGGCCTTCTCGAAGATGTTGTAGACCATGCCCTGAGGCGCACGCAGCTTGAGGCCCTGAAGGTCCTCGACGGAGCGGATCGGGCGCTTGGAGGGCAGCGCCTCGAGGCCGGTGGCCGCCGCCCCGATCAGGTGCACGCCATAGGGCTCAGCCAGCTCGTTGTAGATCTCCTCGCCGCCGGCGTAATTCATGTAGTCGAGGAATTCCACCGGGTCTCCCCAGGCACCGACCAGGTTGCCCATCATGCCGAAGGCCGGGTTCTGACCGGAGAAATAGCTCGGATCGGTCAGGTGGCCCTGGAGGATGTTGGCGCTGACCGCCTGCAGGGTTTCGGTCGCCCCCACCACCGCATTGACCGGCAGGATCTCGATCTCGATGCGCCCCCCCGACATGGTGTTGACGTTCTCGGCCCAGGCCTTCTTGAGCTCGAACTGCGGCTCGCCGGAGGTCTCCGATGTCTGGAAGGTCCATTCGTATTCCGCCGCCTGGGCGCCGAAGGCCAGGGTGCCGAGCACGGCCGCGGTCAGGGCCTTGAGGGCGAAGGGTTTGAGAGGCGTGACATTTTGCATGGTGCGATTCCTCGTCATCGATGAAAAGTGAGGTTGTTATTTTCGGTACGCGAAGGCACCGCGGTCGGCCCGATCACGTCGTCATGACACGGGCGGCAATGCACCCGGCAGGCGCAAGTGGGAAAGCGGCGTGGTGAAGATGCTATCGATGCCCAGGTCCAGCCCGGTGCGCTCGAGCACACGCAGGGCGGCCTGTTCGGCCTCGTCGGGACGACGCAGGCGAATGGCCTCCATCAACCGGCGATGGCGCTCCATGCTGTCCTGCAGCTCGTCGGCACTGTGGTTCGAGGTCTCGACCAGCAGCGCGATCGCCGGCTTGAGCACATGGCTGATCTGCGCCCACAGCAAGTTGTGCGTGGCCGAGAAGATCGCCTCATGAAAGGCCACGTCATAGTCGTCGTGACTGATGCCCTGATGACAGTGATCGGGCGCCTCGAGCGCCTGGATCATGCCGAGGTAGGCGGCCTCGATATCATGCAGGTCGGCCCCGGTGGCATGCTCGGCCGCCTGACGGGCCACGAAGGGTTCCACCGCCACTCGAAAGGCGAAGATTTCGCGACGGATACGCGGATTAGGCTGGGCGAAACGCGCCATCCAGTCGCTGACCCTTGGGTCGAGCAGATGCCACTGCGCCAGCTCCTGGACACGACTGCCCTGCCCCGAGATCCGCTTGATCATGCCGGCCGCCACCAGCGACTGCAGGGCGCTGCGCACGGTGCTGCGACTCACGCCATAGGTCTCGCAGAGGTCGAGCTCCTTGGGCACGAAATCGCCCGGCGCGTAGACACCGCCGAAGATGGCCTCGGCCAGCTGTTCGGCGATATCCGGCCGTGAGGCACGACCGCTTGAGGTGGAAGGTGCTTGGCCCATGATGAAGCTGCCCGACGTGTATGTTTGTTGAAATGCTATGTCTGACATAGCATCAACCAACAACGGACATAGTGCCTTTAGACAATGGTCGCGTTCTTACCATTGCCGCCCGTCGGTGCGTCTTGGCGAGGCGGAATATCGGCCAGGGCGAACGACAGACCAAACAAGAGCCACCGAGCCAGGTCACCAGCACCCACAAAAAACGCCCCGGCCGGTGGCCGGGGCGCTTCATGTACTGCGTAGAGGTCGGGCAGGCGCCCTGAGGCTCAGTCGCGATAGACCGGCAGGCGTGCGCAGACCGCCTCGACCTTGGCCTTCACCTCGGCCTCGATGGCGGCGGTGTCATCCCCGGCGGCCATGACGTCGAGGATGTCGCAGATCCAGCCGGCCAGCTCGCGGCACTCGGTCTCACCGAAGCCGCGGGTGGTCACCGCCGGGGTGCCGATGCGCAGGCCCGAGGTGACGAAGGGGCTCTGCGGATCGCCCGGCACGGCGTTCTTGTTGACGGTGATGTGGGCGCGGCCCAGGGCGGCGTCCGCATCCTTGCCGGTCAGGCCCTGCTTGATCAGCGAGAGCAGGAAGAGGTGATCCTCGGTGCCGCCGGAGACGATGTCGAAGCCGCGCTCGATGAACACCCCGGCCATGACCTGGGCGTTGGTGACCACCTGCTGCTGGTAGGCCTTGAACTCGGGCGCCATGGCCTCCTTGAAGCAGATCGCCTTGGCGGCGATGACGTGCTCCAGCGGGCCGCCCTGGCCACCCGGGAAGACTGCGGACTGCAGTTTCTTCTCGATCGCCTCGTCACCCTCGGCGGAGAGGATCAGGCCGCCGCGCGGGCCGCGCAGGGTCTTGTGGGTGGTGGTGGTGACCACGTGGGCATGGGGCAGCGGCGTCGGGTAGACCCCGGCGGCCACCAGGCCGGCCACATGAGCCATGTCGACCAGCAGGTAGGCGCCCACCTCGTCGGCAATCTCGCGGAACCTGGCCCAGTCGATGATCTGGGAGTAGGCGGAGAAGCCGGCGATGATCATCTTCGGCTGGTGCTCGCGGGCCAGGCGCGCCACCTCCTCGTAATCGATCAGGCCGCTGTCGTCGAGACCGTACTGGATCGCCTCGTAGTGCTTGCCGGAGAAGTTGGGCCGGGCGCCGTGAGTCAGGTGACCGCCGGCGTCGAGGCTCATGCCGAGGATGGTGTCGCCCGGCTTGACCAGCGCCTGGAAGACGGCGCCGTTGGCCTGGGAGCCGGAGTGCGGCTGGACGTTGGCGTAGCTCGCCCCGAACAGCTCCTTGGCGTAATCGATGGCCAGCTGCTCGACGATGTCCACGTACTCGCAGCCGCCGTAGTAGCGCTTGCCGGGATAGCCTTCTGCGTACTTGTTGGTCAGCTGGCTGCCCTGGGCTTCCATCACCCGCGGGCTCGCGTAGTTCTCGGAGGCGATCAGTTCGATGTGCGCCTCCTGTCGAGCGACTTCCTTCTGCATCGCATCGAACAGGGCGTCATCGAAACCGGCAATCTGCATGTCACGGCTGAACATCGGCGGGAAACCTCGCATCACGGGAGAATCTGGGGGGACACATGATACCCCAGGCCCCGGCGGCTTTCACATGAAAGGCGATCATGGGCAGGGCTATCGCCGTTGGCAACATCGCTCAAGGCTTTCCCGGCGACAGGCCTTCGAGGGGGCGCTGTGAATACCTCCCTGTACGCTACCTCCGCCTTCCCTGGCCTCCGGCCCCCCTCTTCGACCTGTCCCCGGCGCCTTCCGCTTTCGAGGCCGAGCTAACGGCGATAGCCCTGCGATCATGGGCCACCGCCGGGTCGTTCAAGCGCCCGGCACCCGGGCAGTGGCTTCGGCTCAGCGGCTCTCCACGCGCATCTCCAGACGCTCCGGCAGCGCCAGAGGATCGGCGGAGAGCGCCTCGAGCTCGCTCTCAGCGGGCAGGGTCAGCGCGATGGCAAGCTCGCTGGCCTCGCCCGCCATCATCGCCACCAGGCCGGTGAAGAACGCCTCGATCTCCGGGCCAAGCATCATGCCAAAACCCTGGGCTTGGGTGCGCGCCTGCTCCAGGAAAGCCGCCTCGCTGAGGCCTTGGCTTGCCGCCATGATCGTCGGCAAGCGCCCGAAGAGTCCCAGATCGGTGAGCGTGGCGTCGATCCGACCGCCGAGCAGGGTCACCCCCTCCAGGCTCTCCATGCGGGCCAGGTAGTCGGCCGGCACCACGCCCTCGGGCAGGCGTACCGGCAGGTCGGCGTCCAGCGCCCAGCCGAAGGCCTCCTCGGCGGTGAGCGTCAGCTCGCCCAGCAGCCGGCTGGCGGCGTCGCCCGACTCCCAGCGCCCGGAGGAGTCGGCGTCGAGGCGCAGCCGTCCGCTGCCATCGGTCAGCACGTTGCTGAGCATGCGCAGCCGAGTGCGCTCCGCCTCCGGGGCCAGGGCGATCATTCGCGCCAGGTCGAGCTCCAGCGCCTCGAGCCGGAAGCCCCCCTCGCCGTCGGTCATGTCGCCATCGGCCTCGAGGGACGACAGGGACGCCACGAGCCGATCGAAATCGAGGCTCAGGTCGCGCACCTCGAGGCGATCCAGCTCACGCTCCTCTGCCGCGCCCTCGAGGCCGCGCAGTCCCTCCACCCGGGCGAAGGCCAGGGCGAAGGTGCCGCTGCCGAACTCGTCATCGCCCGCGGCCTTGCCCTTCACCCCACTGATCTCCAGGACGTCGAGGGCGTCGCGGCTCACCCCCGCGGCCTGCAGGCGCTCGACGGTGATCCGCCCGCGGTCTGTTCTGGCGCCCTGTTCCGACGCCTGAGCGTCGAACTCGGCGGAAAGCGCCTCGACGGTGAGCCCGTCAACGGTGACATCCGCCGGCCAGGTCTCCTCGTGCAGAGGCAGGACCGCTCGGGACGGGGTGTCGAGCAGTAGCGTCTCGGCGACGAGCCGCGACTGCTCGCGACCGGGCGTCTCTAGGCGAATCCCCTCGATGCGCACCTCGTCGGGGCGGTCGTAGTCGCCGCTGACCATATAGCGATCGAGCCACAGCTGCTGGCCATCGGGGCCGGCGAAATGCAGATCGTGGGCGGTGACTCGGTCGCGAATCAGCGCCTCCTCGACCTCGCCGATCTCGAGCGTGCCCTCATCGGCGAACAGCGCGCGCAGGTCGGCCTCCAGCCGCTCGGTCGGGCCGCGCTCGGTCGGTCCGCGCTCATCGGCCAGCGCCGGCAGGGAGATCGACAGTATCAGCGCGGCCAGCAGGGCCTGGCGGGACATCGAACGCATGGCAACACCTCTCGAACCTGGGGGAATGGAAGTTGGGGGAAGTAGGGAGTGTGGAACGCAGGGAGGGGAATGCAGTGAACTGGCAGTCTAGTCGCTTCGCGCGGGCCCGGGCCAGGCTCAGCACGGCGCGGCCAGGCGTGCTTCCAGCCGACGATTGATCTGCTCGAACAGGGCGAGGCGCGCGACGCGCTTGTCGTCGCAGGCGACCAGCGCCCACTCGGCGCCCGGCACCTGGGTGCGGGCGAACATCTCGTCGATGGCCACCCGATAGTCCTCCCAGCGCCGGCGGTTGCGCCAGTCCTCGTCGGTGAGCTTGTGGCGCTTGTGGGGCGTGGCGGCCCGCGCCTCGAAGCGGCGCAGCTGCTCCTCCTGGCTGATGGAGAGGAACAGCTTGCCGAGCACGGCGCCGTGGGCCAGCAGCTGGCGCTCGAACTCACGGATCTCGGTATAGGCCCGCCGCCACGCCGCCTCGGGGGCCAGCCCCTCGATCCGCTCCACCAGCACCCGGCCGTACCAGCTGCGATCGAAGATGGCGATGCGCCCATCGGCCGGCAGGCGACGCCAGAAGCGCCAGGCCCAGGGCAGTGCCCGCTCCTCGTCGCTGGGGGCAGCGATGCGATGAACCCGGTACTGGCGGGCGTCCAGCGCCGCGGTGACACGGTGGATGCCGCCGCCCTTCCCCGCCGCGTCGAGGCCCTCGAAGGCGAGCACCACCGGGATGCGCCGGCGGGCCACCTCTCGGGCGTTGCGGGCCAGCCGGCCCTGGGCCTCGGCCAGCGCGGCGGCGTAGCTCGCCTTCTTCATGGGCGCCGCCACCCGAGGCTCGGCGCGGCGGATCGAGGGGGGATCCGGGGCCTCGTCGAGCGTCGTCTCCGGCACGGTACGGGGCGGGGTCGATGGTGCGATCAGGGTCTCGTGGACCAGGCCCGCCAGCTGCTCGAGCTGCGCCGCCGGGTCGCGGAAGGCGAGCCGGCGCCAGGGCGCATGCTCACCGGCGGTGGCCTCGCGCATCTCGCGCCCCAGGGCGTCGATGACGCCATGCTGCTGATGGCGCTGCCAGTCGCTGACCCCGAGCTGCCAGGCGCGGACCGGATCGGCCTGCAGGGCCTGGAGCTGGCGGCGCTGGACGGGACGCTCGATATCCATCCACAACTTGAGCAGGACCACGCCCTCGGCGGCGAGCCCCGCCTCGAAGGCGCGGATCTCCGCCAGCCGATCCCGGAAGCCCCCCGGCGAGAGGCGCCGCTCCGCCCGGGCAAAGAGAGCATCGCCGTACCAGCCGTGGATGAAGATGCCGATCCGCCCGCGGTCGGGCAGGCGGCGCCAGTAGCGCCACCAGTAGGGGCGCTCCTGCTCCTCGCTGCTGGGCGCGAGGGCGTGCACCTCGGTGTGGCGGTTATCCAGCCAGTGATCGAGCTCGTTGACGAGCCACCCCTTGTGGGTGACGGCGTGGCCGGTCAGCAGCACAACCACCGCCCGTTCGCGGTGACGGGCGAGGTCGAGCTGCGCCTCGAGCAGGCGGGCGCGCAGGGTGTGGGTCGTCATGGACACGCCTCAGGCCTCGCCGAGCAGGCCGAGGCTCGCCGCCGGCGCCTGGCGACGCAGGCCCCGGGAGAGCAGGTGGCCGATGACGCCGATCAGCACGGCGCCCACCACCGGCAGGGTCAGCCACAGCCCCCAGTGGAAGCGCGGCGCCAGGTCGAACCAGGCGAGATAGATCCCGGCGGCGGCGAGCTCCGCCAGCAGGGCGCCCATCAGGCCGCTGGCGAAGCCGAGCACGGCGAACTCGGCCGCCTGCATCCGCGAGAGCAGCCGATTACCGGCGCCGAATACCCGCAGCAGGCCGCTCTCGTGGGCACGCACCGGCAGACTCGCGGTCAACGCTGCATAGAGCACGCTGATGCCGGCCAGCAGCACGAAGCCGAGCACCAGCTCCACCGCCCGGGTGACCTGGGTCAGCACCTCGCGCACCTGGCCAAGTATCGCCTCCACGTCGAGCAGGGTGACGCCCGGGAACTCGCGCACCAGCTCGCGCAGCAGGTCGCGATCGTCATCGCCGAGATGGAAGGCGGTGATGAAGCTGTGACCGAAACGCTCCAGCACCCCGGGCGGGAAGATCACGAAGAAATTGGGCCGGAAGCTCTCCCAGTCGAGGCTGCGCAGGCTCGTCACCTCGCCGACCACCTCGTCGCTGCCGATGGTGAAGGTCAGGCGATCCCCGAGGTCGAGGCCGAGACGCGCGGCCAGGCCGTCCTCCACGGAGATCGGCACCGCCGAGTCGCCGGCAATCGACGCGTGGGCCGCCGGGCGCGGCTCGGCGGCGACCTCGTCGAGCCAGCCGGCCGACGCGCGAGACGCATCGGCCTCGAACCACTCTCCGGCCACCACCCGGTTGCCCTCGGGCAGGGTCTCGCGCCAGGTCAGGTTGAGCTCGCGGCGCAGGGCGTTGTCGCCGCGCGACTCCGCCGGCACCGCCTCCTGGGGGACCTCGCCGTCGATGGCGCTGATGCGCCCGCGGACCATGGGGTAGAGCGCGCTGCGCGCATCCGCGGCGCCGGCCAGGGCCGCCTCGAAGGCATCCCGCTCCTGGGGCTGGATATTGATGGCGAAGTGGTTAGGCGTGTCCTCCGGCAGCTGGGCCTGCCAGGTGGTGAGCAGGTCACCGCGCACCAGGACGATCATGGCCACGGCGAAGAAGGTCACCGAGAAGGCCAGCAACTGGCCGAGACTCGCCCGACGACGCCGCGCCAGCTGCTGGCCGCCCAGGCGCACGGCCGTGATCAGCCCCTCCGCCTTGCCACTCTCCCGAGGCAGGCGCGCGGTGGCACGCAGCACCAAGGCCAGCAGCCCCCCGCCGAGCCCCCAGAGCACCACCAGCATCACCAGGCCGCCGAGCAGCAGGCCGGCCGCGAGCCCCAAGTCGCCGGAGTAGAGCCACAGCAGGCCGCCGAAGACCAGCGCCGCCACGCCCACCACCAGCCAGGCGGAGGGCGGCAACGGGTCGAGCTCGCGGCGCAGCACCTTGAGGGCGCTGACCCGCTTAAGGCGCAGCAGGGTGGGCCCGGCGAAGCCGGCCAGCACCGCCAGGGCGGTGAACACCCCGAGCCACAGTGGCAGCATCCCCGGGGCGGGCAGGCTGAACGGCAGGAAAGTCGACAGCAGCCGCACCAGCAGCGCCTGCCCGACCAGGCCCAGCAGGGCACCCAGCGCGGAGGCCGCCAGCGCCAGCCACGCCAGCTGCAGCACGAACAGCCGCAGCAGCTCCCGCTGGGTGGCGCCGAAGCAGCGCAGCAGCGCCGCGGTATCGAGGTGGCGATCGACGTAGCGGCGAGTCGACATGGCCACGGCCACCCCGGCCAGCAGCACGGCGGCGAGCCCCGCCAGGCCCAGATACTTCTCGGCCCGCGCCAGGGCGTTGCCGAGGGAGGGGCGGTCGCGACGCACGTCGCGCACCTCGACGCCCTCGCGACGCAACCGCTCCAGCAGCGGCTCGACCCGCGCCACCGCCTCGGCGCTGCCGGCGGCCAGCAGCTCGAACTCCACCCGGGAGCCCTCCTGGACGAGGCCGGTGGCGTCCAGGTCGTCGACATGCATCATCAGCCGCGGATTGAAGCTGCCGAAGCCGGCCGACTGGTCGGGCTCGCGCTCGATGATCCCACCGACCGCAAGCTCGGTCTGCCCCAGGCGGATCCGGTCGCCCACCTCGAGTTCCATCAGCAGCGCCAGGCGCGGCGCCACCCAGGCCTCGCCCGGCGCCGGGCCGCGGGGCAGCGCCTCGACGCCGTCGCCGCGATCGACCCGAGCCGTGCCGTAGTGGGGATAGACGCTATCGACGACCTTCAGGCTGGCCGGCTGGAAGGCGTCGCCGCGGCTGACCATGGAGACCATGTCGACCTGGTCGGAGAGCGTCAGGCCCGCGTCCTCGAGGGTCTGGCGGATCTCGTCATCGAAGGGCCGCCCCTGCTCCAGCACCACGTCACCGCCTGAGAGCTGGCCGGCCTGACGGGTCAGGCCGCGGTCGAGACGGTCGAGGAAGAAGCCGATCATGGTAGAGGCCGCCACGGCCAGCGCCAGGGCCAGCGCCAGGGCCCTCACGTCGCTGGCGCGCAGGTCGCGAATCAGGCCGCGGGCCGAGAGGCGCAGCAGGGTCGGCCAGGCGGTACGCCTCATGCCATCACCTCCTCGGGGGCCATCTCGGCCAGCCGGCCGCCCTCCAGGCGCAGGCAGCGATCGCAGCGCCGCGCCAGGGCGTGATCATGGGTCACCAGCACCAGGGTGGTGCCGGCCTCGCGGTTGAGGGAGAAGAGCGCCTCGATGATGCGCTCGCCGGTGACCGGATCCAGGTTGCCGGTGGGCTCGTCGGCGAACACCAGCTCGGCCCCGGTGACGAAGGCCCGGGCCAGGGCCACGCGCTGCTGCTCGCCCCCGGAGAGCTGCTTCGGCAGGTGATCCAGGCGCTCGCCGAGGCCGACACGGTCGAGCCAGCCCCGGGCCCGCGCCTCGGCGCCCGGGCTCGGCGAGAGCTCCAGCGGCAGCAGCACGTTCTCCAGCGCCGTCAGGGTGGGCAGCAGCTGGAAGTTCTGGAACACGAAGCCCACCCGCCCGGCACGCAGCGAGGCGCGGCCATCCTCGTCGAGGGCGCCAAGCGACTGGCCGAACAGTGACAGCTCTCCGCCGCTGGGCGTGTCCAGCCCCGCCAGCAGCCCCAGCAGGGTCGACTTGCCGGCGCCGCTCTGGCCGAGGATCGCCACGCTTTCGCCGGGGAACACCGAGAGGGAGAGACCACTCAGAATGGTCAGTCGCCGCTCGCCGCTCTCGACCTGCTTGGAGAGCGCGTCGGCGTGTAGAATCGGATCGATACCCGGGCGAGAGGAGATGGACATGGCGAAGGGCTTCCCTGTGAATGCGTTGGGCCGGCAGGCGGCGCTGACACTCTCCGCACTATGGCTGGCGCTACTGCTGATGCTGGCAGATGCCACGGCGCTGGCGGCGTCGCGCCCGGTGGTGCTGGTCATGGGCGACAGCCTCAGTGCGGCCTACGGCATCGAGCAGCGAGCCGGCTGGGTCAGTCTGCTGCAGGCCCGCCTGGACGGGAAGGCGCGCGTCGTCAACGCCAGCATCAGCGGCGAGACCTCGAGCGGCGCCGCCGCCCGGCTTCCCGACCTTCTCCGACAGCACCGCCCGGAGATCGTTGTCCTCGAGCTCGGCGGCAACGACGGCCTGCGCGGCCTGCCGCCGGGGCAGATGCGCGCCAACCTCGCGGCGATGATCGAGGCCAGCCAGGCGGCGGAGGCCGAGGTGCTGCTGCTCGGCATCGACATCCCGCCCAACTACGGGCAGGCCTACCGCGACGCCTTCACCGGCGTCTTCACGCGGCTCGCCCACGCGCATGACCTGTCGTTGGTGCCCTTCCTGCTCGAGGGCGTGGCCCTGGAGGCCGACCTGATGCAGGACGACGGCATTCACCCCACCGCCGCCGCCCAGCCGCGGATCCTGGAGAACATCTGGCCGGCGCTCGCGCCGCTGCTCGAGGAGAACGGCGTGGCGCCGACCGCGATCGCTCAGGATTGAGGCGCCGACACGGGGCTCTTCTGCCACTGCTGTAGCCCCAGACCACCCAGGATCAATACCAGGCCCACCAGGGTGGAGGGCAGGATCGGTTCGCCGACGATGAAGAACAGCATCAGCAACGAGACCGGCGGCGACAGGAAGATCAGGTTCGAGACCTTCGCCGTGCGCGACACCTTGTGCACGGCCAGCTGCCAGAGCACGAAGGCGATGCCCATCTCGAACAGCCCCACGTAGACCCCGGCGCCGAGCCCCGCCCAGCCGTGCCACTCGAGGCCGGGGCCGAGCAGCAGCAACAGCGTCAGCACCGGCACTCCGACGCTGAAGTTCTGCCACTGGCCGACCAGCGCCGGGCGGTGATCGCGTACATTGAGCAGCCAGTAGAGCGCCCAGAGCAGCGTCGAGGCGAGCGCCAGGCCGACGCCCAGGGGATCGGCGAAGGCCACGTCGAAGACCGCGCCGCGGGTGGCGATGACCCACACCCCCGCGTAAGCGATCAGCCCGGCGATCACGTCCATCCGGGTGAGGCGCTGGCCCAGCAGCGGCACGGCCAGGAAGGCCATCGCCAGCGCCCAGGTGTAGTTGAGCGCCATCGCCTCCTGGCCCGGCAGGCGATCATAGGCGGCGAAGAGCACCAGGTAGTAGGCCACCGGATTCATCAGCCCCGCCCAGGCCGCGGTGCGCCAACCGTGCTTGAGCGCCTGGCCCAGCAGGCCCTGTCGCGCCACCAGCACGCCCATCAGTGCCCAGGAGACCAGCGAGGCGAGCCACATCAGCTCCAGCGGCGACATGTAGGTGAGTGCGACCTTGAAGGCGGTGGCCACGGTGGACCAGAGCGCCACCGCGCCCAGGCCGAAGAGCATCGCCTGGCGATCCGAGTGCGCGATCGCCGACCTCATCGGTCGATGTGTCCGAGATCGCGGTCGGGGTCGAGGCGATCGCGTACCGCCTGCTTGAGCGCCTTGATGTCGGGGAAGCCGCCGTCGCGCTTGCGCTCCCAGAGAGAGACCTCGTCGAGGAAGATCTCGAAATAGCCGCCGTGCGAGGGCACCAACTCGACGCCGTCGAGGTCCTCTCCGAAGGTCGACAGCAGCTCCTGGGCGTACCAGGCGCTGCGCAAGAGCCACTGGCACTGAGTACAGTAGTGAATTCTGATGCGTGACATGGGACCTCGGGTGTCGCGACAATGAAGACGTCGATGATAACAGTCAGGGAGTCGTGATGGCCGCCCGCGAGATCAGCCAGACCCGCCTCTCTGAGTGGCTCACCGGCGATGATGATAGCCGGATGTGTCGGGACATCCCCGACGAGGCCTGCCGGGAGCAGCCGCGCAACTTCTTCCTGCACCTCGCCGCCGCGCTGGGCAACAAGCTGGCCGACGAGCTCTCCAGCGCCCGGCTGGTGCTGCCCTGGCTCCTGGGGATGATCGGCGCACCGCTGTGGATGGTCGGCCTGCTGGTACCGATCCGCGAGGCCGGCGCGCTGCTGCCTCAGGTGTTCATCGCGGGCTTCATCCGCCTGAAGCCCGAGCGCAAGTGGGTCTGGGTGCTCGGCGGCACCCTCCAGGCGATCGCCGCGGGCCTGCTCGCCCTGCTGGCCCTGTTCGGCCACGGCGGCCTCGGTGGGGCGCAAGACCTATGTCGTCGATATGGCCGGGGCCGACAACCGGGCCCTCTATGTGGCACTCTCCAATACGCTCACCGGCGTGCTGTTGCTGGCCGTGGGTGGCCTGGTGGGCCTGCTGGCCCAGTGGCTCGGCAGCGCCGGACTGCTGGCCGTGCTGGCCCTGATGGGCTGGCCGCCGCTGCCAGTGCGCAACGCCTGCCCGAGATGGAGTGATCGTCGCGCCGCGAGGCGCGTTGAAATCCCGCCGCCGGCTGGCCATGATACTGCTAATATCCCCGCCCCCGCCGACGCCTGGATGCGCGCCGGGGCACCGCGACAGGAAGCCCCTGCATGAAACGATCCCCGCTGATCAGCCCGGAACTGCTGGAACGCATCGTCGATGCCTCTGAGGACGGCATCGTGGTCGCCGAGCAGGAGGGCGACGAGAACATCCTGATCTACGTCAACCAGGGCTTCGAGCGCCTCACCGGCTACAGCGCCGACGAGATCCTCTACCAGGACTGCCGCTTCCTGCAGAACGAGGACCGCGACCAGCCCGGGCTCGATGCCATCCGCCGCGCCCTCAAGGAGGGATACCCCTGCCGCGAGGTGCTGCGCAACTACAAGAAGGACGGCACCCTGTTCTACAACGAGCTCTCCATCACGCCGGTGCACGACGAGGACGACAACCTCAACTACTACATCGGCGTGCAGAAGGACGTCACCGAGCGGGTCGAGGCACAGCTTGAGCTCGAGCGGATCAAGGCCGAACACGGCCTCTCCTGAGCCGCCCGTCGGTCCACTTCTGGGGACCACGGCGCGCCGGCGAAAAAATCCCGCCCGGGGCTTGTTCTCCTCCCGCCATGACGATATATAGCCAGCAGGCAACACGCATTGCCGCTGGCGCTTCAGGCTCCCTGCCGGGGACGCGAAGCGATCTATCGCTGTGCCGACGGCTCTGGCCCTCGGCCCGGGCCATGAGAGGACTTCGCATGAGCCATGAACCCCTTCTCGACACCCCCTTCGACGACGATCAGGACTACCTGAGCGCGGTCAACGACGAACCCGCCGATGCGCGCCCGGCGAGTCGCGCCAATACCCTGAGGGCGCGCCGCCGCGTGGAGGCGCTGATCGAGGAGCGCCGCCTGCGCCGCGCCATCACCGACGACTGGTCCCTCGACGACGCGTTCGAGGAAGAAGAGGAAGAGTAGCCCCTCTCCCGGGCCCGGCAGAGGCTGGCCTTTGCCGTCCCCTGGCTCTATCATCGTGGCCACCGAAACTCCCCAACCAAGTGGCTCTACATGGCGCAATACGTCTACACCATGAACCGGGTGGGCAAGGTCGTGCCCCCCAAGAAGCAGATCCTCAAGGATATCTCGCTGTCGTTCTTCCCGGGCGCCAAGATCGGCGTGCTGGGCCTCAACGGCGCCGGCAAGTCAACGCTGCTGCGCATCATGGCCGGCGTCGACACCGAGTTCGAGGGTGAGGCGCGCCCCATGCCGGGCATCAACGTCGGCTATCTGCCCCAGGAACCCCAGCTCGACGACGACAAGAACGTCCGCGAGACCGTGGAGGAGGCGCTGGGCGAGATCAAGGCCGCCCAGGAGCAGCTCGACGCCGTCTATGCCGCCTATGCCGAGCCGGACGCCGACTTCGACGCCCTGGCCGCCGAGCAGGCGCGCCTGGAGAACATCATCGAGGCCTCCGATGCCCACAACCTCGACCGCAAGCTAGAGGTCGCCGCCGAGGCCCTGCGCCTGCCCGCCTGGGACGCCCGCGTCGGCCACCTCTCCGGGGGCGAGCGCCGCCGCGTCGCGCTGTGCCGGCTGCTGCTCTCCGGCCCCGACATGCTGCTGCTCGACGAGCCCACCAACCACCTGGACGCCGAGTCCGTGGCCTGGCTGGAGCGCTTCCTGCACGACTACAGCGGCACCGTGGTGGCGATCACCCACGACCGCTACTTCCTCGACAACGTGGCGGGCTGGATCCTCGAGCTCGACCGCGGCCAGGGCATCCCCTTCGAGGGCAACTACTCCGGCTGGCTGGAGGCCAAGGAAAAGCGCCTCGAGCAGGAAGCCAAGCAGGAGGCCTCCAAGAACAAGGCCATCAAGCACGAGCTCGAGTGGGTACGCAGCAACGCCAAGGGCCGCCAGGCCAAGAGCAAGGCGCGCCTCAACCGCTTCGAGGAGATGCAGTCCGGCGACTTCCAGAAGCGCAACGAGACCAACGAGATCTACATTCCGCCCGGCCCGCGCCTGGGTGACAAGGTCATCGAGTTTCACGACGTGGCCAAGGCCTTCGACGGCAAGCTGCTCTACGAGGACCTCGCGTTCAGCATTCCCAAGGGGGGGATCGTCGGCATCGTCGGCGGCAACGGCGCCGGCAAGTCGACGCTGTTCAAGCTGATCACCGGCCAGGAGCAGCCCGATCGCGGCGAGGTGGTGATCGGCGACACCGTCGACATCGCCTACGTCGAGCAGCTGCGCGACGCTCTCGACGACAAGCAGACGGTGTGGGAGTCGGTCTCCGACGGCCAGGACATCCTCAACATCAACGGTTACGAGGTCTCCTCGCGGGCCTACGTGGGACGCTTCAACTTCAAGGGCAACGACCAGCAGAAGCGCCTGAACGAGCTCTCCGGCGGTGAGCGCGGTCGCCTGCAGCTGGCCCAGACCCTCAAGCAGGGCGCCAACGTGCTGCTGCTCGACGAGCCGTCCAACGACCTGGACATCGAGACCCTGCGCGCCCTCGAGGAGGCACTGCTGGCCTTCCCCGGCTGCGCCCTGGTGATCTCCCACGATCGCTGGTTCCTCGACCGCATCGCCACCCACATCCTCGCCTTCGAGGGCGACTCCCACGTGGAGTTCTTCGCCGGCAACTACACCGAGTACGAGGCGGACCACAAGAAGCGCGTCGGCAACGACACGCCGCACCGCATGAAGTACAAGCGCATCGACGCCTGACCGGCTTCGCCGGAGCCATAAGCTATAAGCTATAAGCTGAAAGCGAACCCCACAGCCTCAGGGTGTGTGGGGTTTTCTTATGGCTGATGGCTTGGCGCCTGCCGCTTCCGGAGATAGCGCGGGGTTGCCCTCGACGGCGAGTCACGCCATAAGGGGACTCGTCCCGCGAGGAGCCGCCCATGAAGCGCTTGCTGTCCTGGCCCATCCGCCTGCTCAAGGCCTTCCGGCAGAGCATCGCCTACCTGCCCACCCTGCTGGCCGGGGCCTACGCCCTCGCGAGCCTCGCCGCCATGCTGCTGCCGGTCTCCGACGACCGGCTGCCGGCCCTGCTCACGCTGCTCGGCCTCGAGGCGCCGGAGAACACCCAGCCGCTGCTCGCCGCCCTGCTCGGCGGCATGATCTCGCTGATGGTCTTCAGCTTCTCCATGGTGATGTCGGTGCTCTCCCAGGCCGGCGGGCAGTTTTCCCACAAGCTGGTGTTCGGGCTGATCTCGGAGCGCCCGCATCAGTGGGTGCTGGGCCACTATCTGGGCACCATCCTCTTCATCCTGATGTTGCTGATGGTCCCGGATGTCGCCGAGGGCGAGGCGACCTGGCGCTCGCTGGCGATCTACCTGGCCTGCGCCATGGTCATCCACTGCCTGGGGCTGTTCGTGTACTTCATCCACAACGCCTCGCAGTCGATCCAGATCGACGCCGTGGCCACCGACCTGCACCGCACCACCCTCGCCTCCATGCATGCCCTGCAGCGCCGCCAGCAGGGTCAGGAGTGGCGCCTCCTCGCCGTCGCCCCGTCCACCGGACATGATCGCCATCCCGTGGCCGCCCGCCGCGCCGGCTACCTGCAGAATGCCGATCTCCCCGCGCTGGCCGAGCTGGCGCGCCGCGCCGACGGCGTGCTGCACCTGCACTTCCGCTTCGGGGACTACGTGGTCGAAGGGCTGCCGATCCTCTCGCTGGAGGCCGCGACGGCCCCGCAGGCGGCCTGGTGCGACGAGGTCCGCGCCGCCCTGGTCTACATGGAGGGCGAGGCGATCACCGAGCACCATGTGTTCGGCATGACGCAGCTGATGGAGGTCGCCCTGAAGGCGCTCTCGCCGGGCATCAACGACCCCGGCACCGCCCGGCTGTGCCTGCACCGCCTGACCGACCTGCTGCACCGGCGCCTGGCATGGCAACCCTGCGATGCGCTCTTCGATCGCGACGGCCACTGCCGGGTGACCTGGCGAGTGGAGGACTTCGAGAGCCTGCTCTATCGGCTCTTCCAGCCCATCCTGCAGCACGGCAGGCAGGAGCTGAGCATCGGCCTGGGCGTGCTCAAGGCCTTGAAGGCCCTGTCGCTGTTCGCCGAGCCCGAGGATCTGGCGATCCTCCAGGCCCATGCCGATCGGGTGGTGGAAACCCTCTCCCAGGCGGCGCGCCATCCGCTGGACCGCCGCTTCGTCTCAGCGCGCCTGGACGACGGCCTGCATCGGCTCAGGCTTCCGGCCGCCCTGCCGGGCCGGCAGGGCGGCTGAGCCCCGCCCGTCTCCGTAGCATGTCGCCTCGGTAGAGGCCTGCCTCAATACAGCTTCGCCTCCCCGCGCGGGCGGGTCTTGAAGCGTCGATGCAGCCACAGGTACTGCTCGGGGTGGCGGCGGATCGCCGCCTCGATCACCGCGTTGACCCGGGCGGCATCGGCCACCTCATCGCCGCTGGGGAAGTCCTCGAGCGGGGGCAGGTACTCCAGGGTGTAGGTGCGATCGTCCGGATTGCGATGGAAGATCAGCGGCACCACCGGCGCCCCGGTCATGCGCGCGATGCGCGCGGTCATGCGCACCGTGGCCGCCTCGATGCCGAAGAAGGGGGCGAAGACGCTGGCATCGCGGCCGAAGTCCTGGTCCGGCGAATACCAGACCGCATGGCCGGCCTTGATCCGGCGCACCACGCCGCGCAGGTCGTGGCGATCGAGGATCGCATCGAAATAGGGGGCCCGGGCGCGTGCCATGAAGCGGTCGAAGAGCGGGTTGTCGTGGGGGCGCTGCACGGCATCGGCGCGAAAGTAGAGCGCATGCAGGGCGGCCCCCAGGTCGAGGGTCGAGAAGTGCACCCCCAGGATCAAGGCTCCCCGACCCTGTGCCTGCAGCCGCGCCATGTGCTCCTGCCCGCGGAAGACCACCCGGTGGCGCAGGTGCTCGTGATCCCGGCACCAGCCGGTGGCCGTCTCGACCAGGCCGATGCCGTTGGCGATGAAGCTCTCGCGGACGAGCGCGGCCTGCTGCTCGGCATCGCGCTCCGGAAAGCAGAGCCGGATATTGGTCTCGGTGATGTGCCGACGGCGACTGGCCAGGCGCCAGGCGGCCAGACCGATGGCCTTGCCCACCCACAGCTTCAGTCGCCAGGGCAGCCAGGCGACCGCGTACATGGCCCCGATACTGAGCCAGGTGGGCCAGTAGCGCGGATGGGCGAAGGAGGTCTGGCTCATTGGGGGACAGACCCCCATTGACGTTGAGGACTTCTCTCCATGACAAGGTTCCTGGTCGGGATATCAATGGGGGTCTGTCCCCGATGCCCCATGATAGCGCCTGGGCACCCTCGGCAGCACCCCGGTGAGCAGGGTGTAGCTGATGGTATCGCAGTGGCGGGCCACCTCGTCCACCGACAGCACCTCGCCGTTCGCCGCCCGCCCCCAGAGCACTACCTCGCTGCCGATATCGGCCTCGGGCATATCGGTGAGATCCACCGTCAACATATCCATGGAGACCTTGCCGGCGATCGCGGTGCGCCTGCCCGCCACCAGCACCGGGGTGCCGTCGAGCGCGTGGCGGTCGTAGCCGTCGCCATAGCCACAGGCCACCACGCCGATCCGCGAGGGGCGTGGCGCCCGCCAGCGCCCGCCGTAGCCCACCGGCTCTCCCTCGGCGAGCTCACGCACGGCGATGATCGCCGAGCGCAGCGTCATCACCGGGGCGAGTCTCCGACTCGCCGCGTTGGCGGCCTCCAACGGGTCGCTGCCATAGAGCATCACGCCGGGGCGATTCCAGGCGCCGTGGGAGGCGGGCCAGGCCAGGGTCGCGGGCGAATTCGCCAGGCAGGAGGGAGCGCCGAGCCGCTCCGCCAGGGCCTCCAACAGCCCGAGCTGCCGCTCGAAGTAGCCGGACCCCCGGGCATCGGCGGTGGCGAAATGGCTCATCAGGTGCAGGTCGCAGGCGTACGCCGGGGCCGCGGCGAGCCGTTCCCAGACCGCCTCGGCCCGCTCCGGCGGAAAGCCCAGGCGATGCATGCCCGAGTCGACCTTGACCCACACCGGAATGGGCCGGGCGGGCCGGTAGGCGAGCAGCGCCTCGAGCTGCCAGTCGGCGTGCACCGCCATCCACAGCCCAAGCGCCTCGACCCGCTCGAGCTCGGCGGCCTCGAAGATGCCCTCGAGCAGCACGATGGGCGCGGTGATGCCTCCCTCGCGCAGCGTCTCGGCCTCCTCGAGGCAGGCCACGGCGAAGGCCGGCGCCAGATCCTCGAGGGCGCGGGCACAGCGGAGCGCGCCGTGACCGTAGGCATCGGCCTTGATCACGGCCACGGAACGACTGTGGGGGGCCTGGTCACGCGCCAGGCGGTAGTTATGACGTAGGGCGTCGAGGTCGATATCGGCAGTCAGCGGCCGGGCCATGATCGGAATCCTGTCGCGTCGAGGGGGAAGCGATGATTATCCCTCAATCGCCCGGGGAGTTCATGGCAGAAGACGCCGCATCAGGCCGAAGAGCCAGATATTCATCACGCCATATGGCTAAATAGCAGTCGAATCGACTACCCGAGAGCGACTCATCCGGCGTAAAGGCCGCCCCAGGCGCAAGGCGACCCGCATCGCGCGGGCCGCCTGGGGATCACTCGAAGATGACATCCAGCGAGAGCCCCTGCTTGTCGAGCATGCGGCGCAGCTTCTTGAGGGCCTCCACCTGGATCTGGCGCACCCGCTCGCGGGTCAGGCCGATCTCCTCGCCGACCTGCTCGAGGGTCGCGGCCTCGTGGCCACGCAGGCCGAAGCGGCGCACCACCACTTCCATCTGCTTCTCGGTGAGTTCGGCCAGCCACTCGTCGACATGCTGGCGAACATCGCCGTCGACCAGGGTCGACTCGGGGCCCTGGTCGTTGTCGTCGGCCAGGGTCTCGATCAGTGGCTTGTCGCTCTCGCTGCCCATCGGGTAGTCGACGGAGGAGACGCGCTCGTTGAGACCCATCATCTTCTTGACGGTCTCCACCGGCTTGTCGAGGTAGTCGGCGACCTCCTCGGCGGTGGCCTCGTGGTCGAGCTTCTGGGTCAGCTCGCGGGCCGCCCGCAGGTAGATGTTGAGCTCCTTGACCACGTGAATCGGCAACCGGATGGTGCGGGTCTGGTTCATCAGCGCCCGCTCGATGGTCTGGCGGATCCACCAGGTCGCGTAGGTCGAGAAGCGAAAGCCGCGCTCGGGGTCGAACTTCTCGACGGCGCGGATCAGGCCGAGGTTACCCTCCTCGATGAGATCGAGCAGGGTGAGGCCGCGGTTGAGGTAGCGGCGGGCGATCTTCACCACCAGGCGCAGGTTGGATTCGATCATCCGCGAGCGACCCAGCGGATCGCCCTTGCGGGCCAATCGCCCGAAGAAGACCTCCTCCTCGGGCGTCAGCAGCGGCGAGAAGCCGATCTCGTTGAGATAGATCTGGGTGGCATCGAGACTGTGCCGGTGGTGACGATCCTCGCGACTCAGGGCCTTCTCGAAGGCATCCTCATCGCCACTCAGTGTCTCCTCTTCCTCGCCGACCTCCTCGCGTTCATCCTCTGCCTCGACCGTACCGTCGTCCGCCTCTTCGGCGGACGCCAGATTCACATCCTGAAGGTCCCGTTCAAGCATGCTCATCGATTCCTACCCCATGGTTGCGACCGAGCGTCGTAGGTCCATGGCCGGACAATCGACGCACGAGATTATTATTGTTGAGTGCCCCGGAGCTACTGCCTCGGGTGGCCGCCGCCGACCATCGAGATCAGCGCGTCGGCAGATACTCCAGAGGATCCTGAGGCTGGCCGTCCTTGCGCACCTCGAAGTGCAGCCTGACATCCTCGGCATCGCTGTCACCCATGGTGGCGATGACGTCGCCGGCCTCGACCACATCGTTCTCCTCGACGTTGAGCGATTGATTGTGGGCGTAGGCGCTGAGGAACTGGTCGTTGTGCTTGAGCAGGATCAGGTTGCCATAGCCCCTGACGCCGCTGCCCGCGTAGACCACGATCCCCGGCCCGGCTGCCTTGACAGACTGCCCCTTTTGACCAGCGATATCAATGCCGGCGGTGATGCTGCTGCCCTCGCCGAAACGACCGACCACTTCGCCGGGCGCGGGCCACTGCCAGGGCACCTCCTCCACCGGTGTGTAGCGACGTTCGTCGCTCACCTGAGCGTCGGGCTCACCGGCGACCGAGGCCCCCTCGTCGGCGGCCGTCGGGGCCTCACCGCCCTGGTCGGATGACGCCTGGGCGGTCTGCTCGTCGACCGGCTGAGCGGTCTCGGACGACTCGGCTTCTGAGGCGGAGGTCCCCTCCTGCGCGGCGGCGTCTCGCTCACGCCGTTCGGCCAGGTCGCGCTCGCTCAGCTCACCATCCGCCCCGGGGCTGTCGTAGCTGTAGACCGGGCCCGGGCCCTGATCGGCACCCGATACGGCATCGGCGCTCTCCATGGCCGCCTGGCTGGGCCCCTGGGACGAATCGTCCTGTTGTTGGCGTTCGGCCGAGAGGCGACGATTGCGCTCGATGGCGCTCTCGTCGGGCATCAGCCAATCGAGGTCCTCGCCGCTGCCCGATGCCTCGTCGAGGCCGGTCGCCACCACGCCACCGCCGTCAGCGGTGCCCTGCACGGCTGCCTGGTCGGACGCCGCCGCGCCCGCTCCGTCGCCGCCGAGCGCCAGCGTCTGGCCGGGCTCGATGCGGTAGGGCGGGCCGATGCGATTGAGCCGCGCCAGGTCGCGATAGTCCATGTCGTGTCGCCAGGCGATGCCGTAGAGCGTGTCCCCCGCCTCGACGGTGTACTGCGCGGGGCGCGAGTCCGCCCGGGCCGCGGAGAGGTCGCGGACCTGGACCGGCCCGCTCTCGCCCTGCTGGGCGGCACAGCCGGCCAGCGCCAGCGCCAGTCCGGAAATCAGAAATACCTTATGCATCGGAGCCTTCCTCCTTGTCAGCACCTTGTCGGGGTCCGGCGGCCGCCGCACGGCGGTCTGCCGGGCGCGCACCCTCGGCGCCGGCGGAGCGGTTGGCCCAGCCGAGCAGCAGCACCAGGGCAGCACCGGCCAGCATCAGCGCGGCCACCGCCAGCAGTCGGGCGGGGTCGCCGGTCAGCTCGGCAAAGTCGGCCGGGGTCAGATAGCGATAGTCGAGGGGAATCATCTGGCCCTCGGCGCCCAGCTGGTAGCGTACCAGTTCACGCCATGGCCAGAGTACCGGCAGCGAGCCGATGATGAAGCCGACCAGCAGCTGCAGGGTGGCGGTATGGTGATGGCGCAGCAGCCAGGAGAGCAGCCGCGAGAAACCGAACAGGCCGACCAGGCAGCCCACGCCGAACAGCGCCATCAGCCCCACATCGAAGCTGCGGATGCCCTCCATCACCGTGCCGTAGAGCCCCATGGTCAACAGCAGGAAGCTGCCCGATACGCCGGGCAGCAGCAGCGCACTGATGGCGATGGCGCCGCCCACCACCAGCACCAGGTCGGGGTGGCCGAGCTGGGTGACCAGCGGCATCAGCGACGGCAGGCCGTGGGCCAGCAGCAGGCCGACGGCCAGCGGTACCAGGTGCCACCAGCGCCAGTCATCCAGATGGCGGCTGACCACCACGGCGGAAGCGGCCACCAGGCCGAAGAAGAAGCCGTTGAGCAGCAGGGGATAGTCGTCGATCAGCCAGACGACCAGGTGCGCGACGCTGAACAGGCTCAGGAAGATGCCGGCCAGCAGCGGCAGCATGAAGGCCAGGTTGAGGTGCAGCGCCAGACGCCCAAGCCCACCCTGCCGCCACGCCACGAAGGCCCCGGGCCCGAACTGCTTGATGCTGTGGATCAGCTCCTCGTAGATGCCGGTGACGAAGGCGATGGTGCCGCCGGAGACGCCGGGCACGGCATCGGCGGCCCCCATACCGGCGCCCCTGAAAAAAATACCGAGATGACGCTTCACAGCCGACTCCTTTCAACGAATGACGCCTTGTTCACCGGATGACACCTTCCAGCAGCGGCACGAAGCGTACCGGCTCCAGCCGCTCGCTGGCGAAGCCATCGCCGCGCCGGCGCACGCGAGTCAGCCATTGCCGGCCGTCCGGCTGGGCCAGCGGCGTGATCAGCACCCCCTCCTCGCCGAGCTGGTCGAGCAGCGGTCCGGGCAGCTCGCTGGCGCAGGCGGTCAGCAGGATGACATCAAAGGGCGCCTCCTCCGACCAGCCGTGCCCGCCATCGGCCAGGCGCAGCCGGACGTTGGCCACCCTGAGCCCGCGCAGCCGCTCGGCGGCACGTCGGTGCAGAGCATTGATCCGTTCCACCGACCAGAGTTCCTCGACCAGCCGTGATAGCACCAGGGTCTGATAGCCGGAGCCGGTGCCGACCTCCAGCACCCGGGAGGGCGCCTCCTGGATCACGAGCTCCGTCATCCGTGCCACCATCCAGGGCTGGGAGAGGGTCTGGCCGTGGCCGATGGGCAGCGAGGTGTCTTCGTAGGCGCGATGCGACAGGGCCTCGTCAAGGAAGAGATGGCGTGGCTCGCGGGCCATGACCTCCAGCACCCGGCGGTCGCGTACGCCCTGCTCGGCCAGGCGGCGCACCATGCGATCCCGGGTTCGCTGCGATGTCATGCCGACACCGCGCAGCAGTTCAGATGAGGGCATCCAGCCAGTCCTGCACGTCGTCGCGCGCTGCATGCCGGGTCAGATCGGTCTGCAGCGGCGTGATGGAAACATAGCCCGCCTCGACGGCGGCGAAGTCGGTGTCCGGGCCGTCATCGGCGTTCTCGCCCGCGGCGGCGATCCAGTAGCGCAGCCGGCCGCGCGGATCCCGCACCTCCAGGGGGCGGGCCGCCGGGCCGCGATAGCCCATGCGGGTGACCCGAAAGCCGCGCAGCTCGTCCCAGGGCAGGTCCGGCACATTGACGTTGAGCAGGCTGCGCGGCGGCAGCGAGAGCCGATCCGCCGCGCCCACCAGGCTCGCTGCCACCCGCCCGGCGGTCTCGAAATAGCGCCTGCCGACCAGCGACATGGCGATGGCCGCCATGCCCAGGTTGCGCCCCTCCATGGCGGCCGCCACGGTGCCGGAGTAGAGCACGTCATCACCCAGGTTGCCACCGTGATTGATACCCGAGATCACGAGGTCCGGCCGCTCGTCCCAGACGCCGTTGACGCCCAGATAGACACAGTCCGCCGGGGTGCCGTCGACGCTGTAGAAGCCGTTGTCGAGAGACGACAGCGCCAGCGGCCGGCTCAGAGTGAGCGAGTTGCTCGCCCCGCTCTTGTCGCGGTCGGGGGCCACCACCCGCAACTTGGCGTGGGCCAACAGGGCGTCGTAGAGGGCCCGCAGCCCCGGCGCGTGGACGCCGTCATCATTGGAAAGCAGTAGTCGGCGCATCAGGGGCTCCTGTCGAGGGACGCGGGGTCGAGGGTGGGATGGGCGATCAGCTCGCGCAGCACGGCCGTGGCGAAGGCGCCGCGGGGCAGGCTGAACGAGAGCCACAGGGCGTCGTCATCGCGGGTCAGCATCGGCTCGCCGAGGCGCAGCCGCAGCGCGCGGCGGGCCAGGCGAACGCCGGCCTGCGCGAGCCCGTCGCAGAGGCCCGGGTAGCGCGCCACCACGGCGGCCTCGCGCGCCCCCGCCTCGCCGGCGGCGCGCGAGTCGCCGACGCCCCACAGCGCGCCAGCCGGGTGCAGATCGAGGCGCGCGGCCCGCTCACGCAGCTCGGTGAGCACCGGGGGATCGTCCGGCGCGACGCCGAACTGGCTAGCGCTGCCGTCGAGCATCACCACCTCGCCGGGCAGCGGCGTCGCCCAGCTGCCGTCGCGGATGCGTGCGGCGAGCAGCTCGTTGAACAGGAAACTCCGGGCCGCCGAGAGCAGCATGCCGTCACGGTCGTCGCGCTTGCGCCAGCCGCGCGCCAGCACGGCGCGGGCGCGCTGCAGGTTCCGCCCGTGCGGGCCGAAGCGCTGGGGACCGAAGTAGTTGGCGACCCCCTCGCGGCACAGCCGCTGCCAGCGCGAGGCGAACCCGGCATCCGTCACCACCGCGCCGGTGAGGCGCAGCGCAAAGCGGTTGGCGCGATGCACGCCGCGCTTGAGCTTGCGGGGATGGCGGGCCTGGTCGAGCACGCGGATGCCACGCTCGGCGAGCCGCGCGATGAGCCCCTCGGGGGCCTCGCGGCCCGGCAGCTGCACCGAGAGCCACTGGCGGGTCACGGCCACGCGATCCTTCATTCCGGCATACCCGACCACCCTTGGTGCGACCTCGCAGAGCCTCGCCAGCTCGCGCACCGCCATGGCGGTGGTCAGGTCGCGCTTCTCGATGAAGAGCCACAGGTGCTCGCCCTGCCCCTCGGGGGCGAAGTCGAGAAGCTCCTCGACCCGGAAGTCCTCGGGCGCGGCACGGTAGTCGCCGGCCGGCGGGGGGCCGAAGGCGTCGTCCAGCACCCGCGGCCAGGCCGGCGGCCAGTCGATGACATCCTGGGCGTTCGTCGCGGCGGCCTCACGCATCCTGCGCCGCCCCCTCGCGCATCAGAAGCACCACCGCTTCGGCGGCGATCCCCTCGCCGCGGCCGGTGAAGCCGAGCCGCTCGGTGGTGGTGGCCTTGACGTTGATCGTCTCCACGGCGACGCCCAGGTCCTCGGCGATACGCCCGGCCATGGTGGCGACGTGGGGCGCGAGCTTAGGTGCCTGGGCGAGCACCGTGGCATCCAGGTTGCCGACCCGGTAGCCGGCCTTGCGGGCGAGGTCCGCGACATGGCGCAGCAGCGCCCGGCTGTCGGCACCGGCCCAGGCCGGGTCGGTGTCGGGGAAGTGGCGGCCGATGTCGCCGAGCCCGCAGGCCCCCAGCAGGGCGTCGCACACCGCGTGCAGCAGCACGTCGCCATCGGAGTGGGCCACGAAACCGTGGTCGAAGGGCACGGCGACGCCGCCGATCATCAGGTGATCGCCCTCGCCGAAGCGATGGACGTCGAAGCCATGGCCAATTCGCATCATGCGCTGTTCGCCCCCGCCGGGGGCGCCTCGGGTGTCGATGAGGCAGCCTGGGCGGCCTGTCGCTGGGCTGACAGCACCAACTCGGCCAGGGCCAGGTCCTCGGGATGAGTGATCTTGAGATTGTCGCGCCGCCCGACGATCAGCCGCGGCGCCTGCCCGGCGGCTTCCACCGCCGAGGCCTCGTCCGTCACGCTCACGCCTCGCGAGAGGGCCTCGCGAAGGGCCCGGCGCAGCAGGCCGAAACGAAAGCCCTGGGGGGTGAGGGCGTGCCAGAGCCCCTCGCGGGACTCGGTGGCGGCCACCCGCCCGGCGCCGTCGTCGCGCTTCATGGTATCGGCGACCGGTGCGGCCAAGAGCCCGCCCACGGGCTCATCGGCCAGGGTCGCTACCAGCCGCGCCAGGTCGTCCACGGTGACGCAGGGCCGGGCCACATCGTGAACCAGCACCAGGTCGTCGTCCGCCGCGTCCGGGGCGATGGCCGTCAGGGCCGCGATCACCGAATCGACCCGCTCGGCGCCGCCGAGGGCTCGCCGCCAATCGGCGAAGGGCACCCAGGCGGGATCGAAGTGGGCGTCGTCCGGATCCAGGCAGAGGCAGAGCCGCGCCTCGGGCAGCGCCGCGTAGAGCCGTTCCAGGGTACAGGCCAGCACGGTGCGCCCGGCCAGCGGCAGATACTGCTTGGGGCGATCGGCGCCCATGCGGCGCCCCTGCCCTGCCGCGGGTACCACCAGCCAGAGCCGATCGCTCACGGGCGCGCCTCCACGGCAGGGGCCGGCATGCCGACGAGACCGGCGTTGACCGACAGGCCACTGGCATCCGCCGCCACGCCGGGCACCCAGAAGAACTGTTCGTCGCTTCTCACCATGCCGATATCGCTGCGCGCCCGCTCCTCGATGGCATCCAGCCCAGTCTTGAGGTCAACGACCTCGGCGGCGAGGCGAGCATTGCGGTCGCGCAGCGGCTTGTTCTCGGCCTCCAGGACCTCGGCGCGCTGGCGCACCTCGGCGAGCTCGCGGAGGCCGCCCTCGCCGAGCCACAGACGAAACTGCAACAGGGCGATGAGTAGGGTGAGCACGATGGCCAGCCACTTCAACATGCAGGAGAGTCCGTCACGAGGCATTCGATGGCGGCATTATGCCAGTTTCGCACTCGATCGGCAGGGCCCGGGAGACGATGTCCGGGATCAGTTGCGTCGAAACGGCAGCGCCGCCTCGGCCGCGGCGACGTAGGCCTCGACGTGGCGGCGCTCCTCGGCGCAGAAGCGCGCCACGCCGTCGCGCAGCCGTGCGTCGGCGATATGGTGCAGCGAGGTGAGCCGCTGCGGGGCGAAGCCCCGGGCGAGCTTGTGCTCCCCCTGGGTGCCGGGATCGAAGCGGGTCAGGCCCCGCGCCAGGCAGTGCTCGATGCCCTGGTAGTAGCAGGCCTCGAAGTGCAGGCAGTCGGCGGCCACCTCGCTGCCCCAGTAGCGCCCGTAGAGGGTATTCGAGCCCTGCAGGCAGAGCGCGGCGGCCACCGGCCGGCCTTCGAGGCGTGCCTGGATCAGCAGCAGCGACTCGGGCAGGGTGCGGCGCAGGCGCTCGAAGAAGTCGAGGCCGAGATAGCCGTGGCGGCCGCGTTCCAGGTAGGTGATCTCGTAGCAGCGGAAGAAGTGCGCCATGGCCGCCGCGTCGATGGCCGCCCCCTCCAGGCGGTGTAGGGTCAGCCCCTGCTCGGCCACCAGGCGCCGCTCGCGCCGGATCGCCTTGCGCCGCTTGGCGGTCAGGGCAGCGAGAAAACCCGCGAAATCACCATAGCCGCGATCCTGCCACTGGAACTGCACGCCCTGGCGCGCCAGCAGGTTGGGCCGCGCCTCGCGCCAGGCCGCCACCTCGTCCACCTCGGCGAACAGCAGGTGCCAGCTCGACAGCTCGCCCGCCTCCCAGGCCCGCGCCAACCGCCGACGCGCGGCCAGCGGATCGACATGCGGCGCCAGGGCCAGGCGCGGCCCCGGCGCCGGGGTGAAGGGAATCGCCGAGAGCCCCTTGGGGTAATAGTCGCCGCCGGCACGCTCCCAGGCGTCGGCCCAGCCCCAGTCGAAGACGTACTCCCCGTAGGAATGGTGCTTGTGATAGTGGGGCAGGATCCCGACCAGCGCCTCGCCCTGCCAGAGGGTCAGGTGGCACGGCACCCAGCCGGTGGCGGGGCTCGCCGCCCCGCTCGCCTCCAGCGCATGCAGGAACTCGTGGCGCAGGAAGGGGTGGTCGTCGCCGACCAGGGCATTCCAGGCCGCTGCCGGTACCGCCTCGATGGCGGACACTTCGCTCATGACCAGTTCCGACATGGGGACTCCGGGGGGAATAGAGGGGCAGCGGCTGACAAGCCACCGGCATTGCGCCTACATTGTGCGCAGACCCTTCCGCCGATGCCACCACTGACCAGGGAGACGCGCATGGCCGACGCCCGCGCACTACTGCAGGCGCGTCTGGAGCAGCAGCGCCACGCCTTCACCGCCGAGCCCTACCCCTCGGCGGCGCTTCGACGTGACCGCCTCGCGCGGCTTTCGACCATGACCCGCCACCATCGTGACGAGATCGTTCGCGCGATCCGCCAAGACTTCGGTCACCGCGCCGAGGCCGAGACACGCCTGACGGAGATCGCCACGCTGCTGCAGGCCGTGGGCCATGCCCGGCGCCGCCTCAAGCGCTGGATGAAGCCGCGCAGGACGGCCGTGCCCTGGCGGCTGGTGCCCGCCCGGGCGCGCGTGCATCACCAGCCGCTGGGCGTGGTGGGCATCATCGCGCCGGCCAACTACCCCTGGCAACTGGCGCTGCTGCCGGCGGTGGACGCCCTGGCCGCCGGCAACCGGGTGATGCTCAAGCCCAGCGAGCATGCCCCCACCACCGCCGCGCTGATGGCGCGACTGGCGGGGCGCTACTTCGACCCCGCTGAGCTCGACGTGGTCGAGGGCGACGCCGAGGTCGGTCGCGCCTTCGCCGCCCTGCCCTTCGACCACCTGCTCTTCACCGGCCCCGCGTCGATCGGGCGTCAGGTGGCCGGCGTCGCCGCCGAGCGGCTGACGCCGGTCACCCTGGAGCTCGGTGGCAAGACCCCCGCCATCGTCGCCGATGACGCCGACCTGACCCATGCCGCCCGGCGCATCGCCTTCGGCAAGTGGCTCAACGCCGGCCAGACCTGCATCGCCCCGGATCACGTGCTGATCGATGCCGCGCGACTGCCTGCCTTCGTCGAGGCGCTGCGCGAGGCGGTCGCGGCGTTCTACCCTCACGGCACGGCGAGCGATGACTATTCGGCAGTTCCCGGCGAGGCGGGGCGCGCCCGGCTCGAGGCGATGCTCACCGAGGCCCGCGATCACGGCTGCCGGGTGATCGAGCTCGGCGAGCGCATCGAACTCAACCGGGGCGCCAAGCTGCCGCCGACCCTGGTGATCGACCCCACCGTGCGCCTGGCGATCATGCAGGAGGAAATCTTCGGTCCCTGGCTGCCGGTGATCGGCCTGCGCGACTTCGACGCCGCCCTGGAGCGAGTCGCCGAGGGCCCGTGTCCGCTGGCGCTCTACGCCTTCACTGACGACCCGGCGCGGCGCCGACGGCTGCTGGAGGAGACCCGCTCCGGCGGCGTGGTCTTCAACGACACCCTGTGGCACAGCGCCGTGCCCGGCCTGCCCTTCGGCGGCGTGGGCGAGAGCGGCATGGGCGCCTACCACGGGGAGGCCGGCTTCCTGCGCTTCAGCCACCAGCGCAGCGTCTTCGTCCAGTCTCGACGCAGCCCCGTCGGGCTGCTGAACCCGCCCTACCGGAAATGGCTGCTCAAGCTGCTTGGACTTTAAGGTAAGAAAACTACAAATCGAGCCAAAATACGGCTAGCATGGGCGGAATTCCGGAAACTATATTGGTAAACTTACCAAACTAAACAGAGCCGAGGTGCTTTATGGCCAGCAAGATCCCCGCCCTCAACGACACCGTCGCCGACGTCACCCGCCGCATCCGCGAGCGCAGCGCCGAGCGCCGCGCCCTCTATGAGAGCCGCATGGCCGACCAGCATCGCCGCGGCGTGCATCGCGGCGAGCTCTCCTGCGGCAACCTGGCCCACGGCTTCGCGGCCTGCGGCGCGACGGACAAAGACGCGCTGAAGCTGATGAACTCGGCCAACCTGGGGATCATCTCGGCCTACAACGACATGCTCTCGGCCCACCAGCCGCTGGAGACCTTCCCCGAAACCATCAAGGCCGCAGCGCGGGCCATGGGCTCCACCGCCCAGTTCGCCGGCGGCGTGCCCGCCATGTGCGACGGCGTCACCCAGGGCCAGCCGGGCATGGAGCTATCGCTGTTCTCCCGCGACGTGATCGCCATGGCCACCGCCGTGGGGCTCTCCCACAACATGTTCGACGCCGCGCTGTATCTCGGTGTGTGCGACAAGATCGTCCCGGGGCTGTTCATCGCCGCGGCACGCTTCGGCCACCTGCCGGCCATGTTCGTGCCGGCGGGCCCCATGCCCAGCGGCCTGCCCAACAAGGAGAAGGCGCGTATCCGCCAGCTGTTCGCCGAGGGCAAGGCGAGCCGCGAGGACCTGCTCGAGGCCGAATCGCAGTCCTACCACAGCCCCGGCACCTGCACCTTCTACGGCACCGCCAACTCCAACCAGCTGATGATGGAGATGATGGGCCTGCATCTGCCCGGCACCTCCTTCGTCAATCCCGGCACCGAGATGCGCGAAGCGCTGACCCGCTACGCCACCGAGCAGGCGATCCGCAACACGGCGCAGAGCGGCGATTACCGCCCCTTCTACAAGCAGATCGACGAGCGCGCCATCGTCAACGCCATCGTCGGCCTGCTGGCCTCCGGCGGCTCCACCAACCACACCCTGCACCTGGTGGCCATGGCCGCCGCCGCCGGCCTCACCATCACCTGGGACGACTTCACCGACCTCTCCGCGGTGACGCCGAGCCTGATGCAGGTCTATCCCAACGGCCAGGCCGACATCAACCATTTCCAGGCCGCCGGCGGTATGAGCCTGCTGTTCCGCGAACTGCTCGGCGCCGGGCTGATCCACGGCGACATCCCCACGGTGTTCGGCACCGACCTGACCGCCTACACCCAGGAGCCCTTCCTCGAGGACGGCACCCTGGTATGGCACGAGGGGCCGGAGAAGAGCCTCGACGAGGAGGTGCTGCGCCCGGCCGCCACGCCCTTCGCCCCCACCGGCGGGCTCACCGTGCTCGACGGCAACTTGGGCCGCGGGGTGATCAAGGTCTCGGCGGTCCAGGCCGAGCATCGCGTGGTCGAGGCGCCGGTCCAGATCTTCGAGGACCAGAACGACCTCAAGGCGGCCTTCGAGGCCGGCGATCTGGATCGGGACGTCATCGCCGTGGTGCGCTTCCAGGGCCCCAAGGCCAACGGCATGCCCGAGCTGCACAAGCTGACCCCCTACCTAGGCGTGCTGCAGGATCGTGGCTACCAGGTGGCGCTGGTCACCGACGGGCGCATGTCCGGGGCCTCCGGCAAGGTGCCGGCGGCCATCCACATGACCCCCGAGGCGTTGGACGGCGGGCCCCTGGCGAAGCTCCGTGATGGCGATGTCGTGCGGCTGGATGCCGACACCGGCAGCCTCGAGGTCAAGGTCGACGCCCACGAGTGGGCCGAGCGAACGATGCGGGTCGGCGACCTGGACCACTACCACGTGGGCCTCGGCCGCGAGCTGTTCGGTGGCTTCCGCCACCTGGCCATGCGCGGCGAGGAAGGTGCCGGAGTCTTCGGCGGTTTCGAGGCCGACGACCTGGCGCGCCAGGAGGGCCAGATCCACGACGAGGACGCCTGAGCCACTGCCAGAGCAGGGATACCGCAGTGGCACAGCGAGAAGCGCCGGGAACAGCTTCGAGCGATTACTCTCTGCAACAGCCCTGACGGCCAGAAGGGATGAATTGACGATGACACGACCCGCACTGATCGGTGATATCGGCGGTACCAACGCGCGCTTCGCCCTGGTGACGCCGGACACCTTCGCGCCCCATGACATCCAGAGCCTGCCCTGCGAGGATTATCCCGGCCTGGTGGAGGCGGTACGCGACTACCTGGCACGGGTCGGCCTGACCGGGGACGACGCCCCGCGGGAGGCCTGCCTGGCCTTCGCCTGCCCGATCCGCGGCGACCGGGTGACCATGACCAACAATCACTGGGCGTTCTCGCGCCAGGCGGTCCAGGAGTCGCTGGGGCTCAGCCTCTTCAAGGCGATCAACGACTTCACCGCCCAGGCGCTGGGCGTTCCCCACGTGGCGGCCGACGACCTAGTGGACGTACAGCGCGGCGAGCCGATCCCCCATGCGGCCCGGCTGGTGATCGGTCCCGGCACCGGGCTGGGCGTGGCCGGGCTCTTCCCCGGCCGCCAGGCCTGGATTCCGCTGCCCACCGAGGGCGGCCACGTGACCTTCGCACCCACCGACGAGCGGGAGCAGAACCTGCTGCGGCACTTCCGCAACCGCTATGGTCGCGTCTCGGTGGAGCGCATCCTGAGCGGCCAGGGCCTGCTCGACCTCTATCTGGCCCACTGCTCCCTCAAGGGCGCCCCGCCCCGGCTGAAGAGCCCGGCCGAGGTCACCGAGGCGGCCGCGGGCGGCGACCCGGTGGCCCGTGATACCCTGCTGCGGTTCCTGAAGATCCTCGGCGATGTCTGCGGCGATGCCGCCCTGACCATGGGAGCCCGTGGCGGCGTCGCCTTGTGCGGCGGCATCCTGCCCCGGCTGCTCCAGTGGCTTCCCGAGAGCCGCTTCCTCGAGGCCTTCACCGCCAAGGGGCGCATGGGCGCCTACACCGGGGCCATCCCGGTGCAGGTCGTCACCGCGCCCTGGACGGGCCTGCTGGGCGCCGCCGAGGCCCTGCACAATCCAGAGGTCGAATGACCCCCGAGGAGATCGAATGATTCCCGAATCGCTTACCGCGCTGGTCGAGGAGACCCGCGGCCAACGCCACGCCCGATGGGCCGGCCGTGAGGTCTGGCTGGCCAACGAGGCCTGGGGACAGCTCGCGGTGTCGCTGCAGGGCGCACAAGTCCTTCATTACCGCCCAGCCGGTGATGATAGTCAGGGCTGGCTGTGGGTCACCCCCACGCCCCAGGCCCTGCCCGGCGCGATCCGCGGCGGCATCCCGCTCTGCTGGCCCTGGTTCGCCGACGAGAACACCGCCGACGAGTCACCGGATCGCTCCGGCCCGATGCACGGCCCGGCGCGCAAGGCCGACTGGCGGCTGGATGCCGTGGACGAGCACGAGGAAGGGGTAGAGCTGCACCTCTCGCCCGAGGAGCGTCTGCACGGCCAGCTAACCCCCCGCGCGGTGATCCAGGCCAACGCCCGGCGCCTGCACGTGGAGCTGATCACCGAGCACGTCGGCGAGACGCCGGTGAAGATCAGCGGCGCCCTGCACAGCTACCTGGCGGTACACGACGCCCAGGCCTGCCGCCTCGAGGGGCTGGCCGGCGCCCGCTATCTGGACAAGCTCGCCGACTTCACCGAGCGCGAGCAGCTGGGCGAGCTGGGAGTGCGCGGCGGCCTGGACCGCATCTATCACAGCAACGCCGAGCTGACGCTGGACGATGGCACGCGCCGGCTGCGCATCGCCCGCCAGGGCAGCGACTCGGCGGTGGTCTGGCACCCCGGCGAGGCGCTACCGGCGGATACGCCCGCCGCGGCAGGCCGCCGCTTCCTGTGCGTGGAGGCCGCCAATACCCGGCTCGACCCGGTGTGGCTGGTGCCCGGCGCCCAGCACCTGCTCGGCACCACCCTGTCCCGGGCGGACGACGCCTGAGCGCCGCCCCACCCATCATGAGGACCCTCGACCATGCTGCCTGTCATCGCCTTCGGTGAAGCCCTCGTCGACATGCTCTCCAGCCGCCTGGGGAACGCCGCCGACGACGCCCCAGAGACTTTTACGCCTTATGCCGGCGGAGCCCCGGCCAACGTCGCCGTGGCCTGCGCGCGGCTCGGGGTGCCCAGCCGCTTTCTCGGCATGCTCGGCGACGACCACTTCGGCGACTTCCTGGCCGCCGAACTCGCCGCCCAGGGCGTCGAGCTTTCCGGGGTGTGCCGCACCCGCGAGGCGCGTACGGCGCTGGCCTTCGTCTCCCGGGATGCGAGCGGCGAGCGTACCTTCGACTTCTACCGGCCGCCCGCCGCCGACCTGCTCTATCGCCTGGAACACCTGCCGCCCGGCGTCTTCGCCGATCCGGCCATCCTGCACCTGTGCAGCAACAGCCTGACCGACCCCGAGATCGCCGAGACCACCCTGGCCATGGCCGAGATGGCCGCCCGGGCCGGCCGCCTGGTCAGCGTCGACGCCAACCTGCGCCACAACCTCTGGCCCAACGGCCGCGCCGACGGCACCCTGGTCACCCGGCTGCTCGACACCGCCGATCTGCTCAAGCTCTCCCGAGAGGAGGTCGACGACCTGCGCGGCGACCACCCGGAGGACGCCTGGCTGGCCGAGCGCCTGGCCGCCGGGGTCAAGCTGATCGTCATCACCGACGGCGGCGACGACGTGCGCGCCCTGGGTGCCGGGCTGTCGCTCTCGGTTACCCCGCCCGCGGTCAAACCGGTGGATACCACGGCCGGTGGCGATGCCTTCATCGGTGGACTGCTGGCCCGCCTGGCCGAGGACGGCGCCGAGGAGGGCTGGCACCACGACACCGCCCGCCTCGAGGAGGCGCTGGCCTTCGCCTGTCGTTGCGGTGCCCACGCCGTCACCCGCCCCGGCAGCTACGTTGCCCTACCGACCCAGGCCGACCTCTCGCCCGCCTGAGCGGCGCCCCGGCACGACGCACGCGTCCAGAACAGAGAGCGAACATGACAAAGGGCACGACGAGTGCCGTGCCCTTACCTTTGTCATGACGGCGCGAATCAGGCCTCGGCGTCGTCCAGCAGCTGCTCGGCCTCGGCCACCAGGTTCTCCACGGTGAAGCCGAAGTGCTTGAACAGGTCGCCGGCCGGGGCGGATTCGCCGTAGGTGGCCATGCCCATAGGCGCGCCGGGATGGCCGGAATCGGCCAGTTCAAAACGTGACGGCATGGGGACTCCCATTCGTTGGATGATGGTTGGCTCAGGCGGAGACGAGGTCAGAGAGTCGCCAAACGGTTGGCGATCCGCTCCTCGAGACGTTCCTGATCCTCGGCGAAGCGGCGGATGCCTTCGGCCAGCTTGTCGTTGGCCATGGCGTCCTGGTTGTGACCCCAACGGAAGGCGGGCTCGGTGAGCGGGACCGGCCGGGGACCGCCACTGCGCTCCATAAGCACCTTGGGTATAACATCGCCCTGTGTGTTGGCCAGTTCCTCGAGCAGCGCCGGCGAGATGGTCAGCCGCGGGCAGCCGGCCAGCGCCAGCACCTGGCCGGTGGTGCGGAAGCTGGCGCCCATCACCACGGTGTCGTAGCCGCCCTGGTTGACCCGCTGACAGACGCCACGCACGAACTGCACGCCGGGGTCGGTATCGGGGGTGAAGTCCTGACCGGTGGCCTGCTTGTACCAGTCGGTCACCCGCCCGACGAAGGGCGAGACCAGGAACACCCCGGCATCGAAGCAGGCCTGGGCCTGAGCATCGCTGAACAGCAGGGTCAGATTGCAGTGGATGCCTTCCTGCTCCAGTCGCTCGGCGGCGCGGATGCCCTCCCAGGTCGCGGCCAGCTTGATCAGCACCCGATCCTTGCTCACGCCGCGCTGCTCGTAGAGTGCGATCAGCTCGTGGGCCTTGCGGATGCTGACCTGGGTATCGAAGGAGAGCTTAGCGGCGACCTCGGTGGAGATCCGCCCGGGGATGACCTTGGCGATCTCACTGCCCTTGGCCACGGCGAGACGGTCCACGGCGTGCTCGACCTGGGCCTGACGATCGCCGGTTTCGGCCTTGACCGCGGCCAGCTCCTCGTCGATCAGCGCCTGGTAGCCCGGCATGTCGAAGGCCTTGAGCAGCAGCGAGGGGTTGGTGGTGGCGTCCTGTGGCCGGTAGCGCTGGATGGCCTCCAGGTCGCCGGTGTCGGCGACCACCAGAGAGAGCTGCTTGAGGGCGTCGAGTTGGGTCGTCATGGGCAGTTCCTCTCTTGTTGTGCGATGCATTATACGATGGGGTCAGGTAATGAAATAACGCTCGGCCAGGCGACGGCAATAGCGGGCATAGACCTCCCGATAGGCGTCGATGCTCTCGGGTCAGGCACGGCCCGCGACGAGTTATCGAGATGCACCAGACGCTCGCAGAGGCTGGCCAGCTCGGCGCCCTGATGACACCAGGCGGCCTGCAGGGCGGCGCCCAGGGCCACAGTATCGGTGATTTCGGGACAGATCACTGGGGTGCCGGTGATGTCGGCGACCATCTGCTGCCACACCGGGCTGCGCGAGCCACCCCCGATCAGCCGGATCTCACTCAGCCCCTCGGCCAGCCCCAGCTTGCGGACCAGCTCGGGGGCACCGTGCCGGCCGGCTCGTGGGACTCGATGAGGGTGCGGCGATAGGCGTCCAGGTCGACACCTGGCAGCGCCGCCAGGGTAGGGATCGCCTCGTGGGTCATGTAGCCGAGCAGGAATTCGACGATCAGCGGGTCGGCGCTGGCCTCATGCGCATAGCGATAGCCAGCCAGGTAGCCGAAGTAGGCCAGCGCCTGATGGCCGGCGTTGAGCAGGCGGAGCTTCATCAGCTCATAAGGCTCGACGTCCTCGACCAGCTGCACACCGAGATTGTCGAAGGCCGGACGCCCGGCGACGAAATGATCTTCCAGCACCTACTGGGTGAAGGGCTCGCAGACCACCGGCCAGGCATCCTCGACGCCGAAGCGACTGCCGAGCTCGTTGATGTCCGCGGGCGTGGTCACCGGCGTGATGCGATCGACCATCGAATTGAGGAACGGCACCTCGGCCTCGACCCAGGCGCCGAGCTCGGCATCCCGGGCATGGGCGAAGGCGGTGAACATCTTGCGTGCGACATCGCCTTTGCCCTGGATGTTGGGCGCGACACCCCGCTCGCGACGGCGCCGGAGAGCCTCGATGACCAGACCGAAGGAGGTCTTCGGGGTGGCCGACGGCGTCAGGTCATGCTGGACGTCGAGATTGTCGAGGTCGAACTCGCCGCTGACCGGGTGGAAGTTGTAGCCGCCCTCGATGACGATCAGGGCGACGAGGCGGATCGCCGGACCGGCCATCTTCTCGATCACCGCGGCCGGGTCTTCCGGGGCGAACAGGTAATCGATCATGCCCCCCACGACACGGGCCTCGCGGCGGCCGCCGGGGTGCTTCACCACCAGGGTGTGTAGAGGTGTCCTAGACGGTCAGAACCTCCTGCACCAGGCGATTGCCCGGCATCACGCCGACGCAATGCCCCCTGCCGGTCGATCCAGCGGGCCGTTTCGTCCGGCTCAGGCGGCCTGGCGCCGGCCGTTGCTCACGGCCTGCATGGCCAGGGCGGTATCCAGCATGCGATTGGAGAAGCCCCACTCGTTGTCGTACCAGGCCATTACCTTCACCAGCCGACCGTTCACCCGCGTATGGTTGGCATCGAAGGTGGAAGAGTTGGCGTCATGATTGAAGTCGATGGAGACTAGCGGCTGAGCGTTCACCGAGAGCACCGGTGAACCCTCGGCCGCCCGAGCCACGATGGCGTTGATCTCTTCCCGGGTGGTGTCGCGGCTCGCGGTGAAGGTCAGGTCCACCAACGAGACGTTGATCAGCGGCACGCGCACCGCCAGGCCATCGAAGCGGCCGGCGAGTTCCGGCAGTACCAGCCCTACCGCGGCGGCGGCGCCGGTCTTGGTAGGGATCATCGAATGGGTGGCACTACGGGCCCGGTAGGGGTCCTTGTGGTAGACGTCGGAGAGGTTCTGGTCGTTGGTGTAGGCATGCACCGTGGTCATCAGGCCGTTCTCGATACCGACGGTCGCGTGCAGCGCCTGTGCCAACGGCGCCAGGCAGTTGGTGGTGCAGGAGGCATTGGAGACCACCCGGTGCTCGTCCTTGAGCACGTCCTCGTTGACGCCATAGACCACGGTGGCATCGGCATCGGGGCTCGGCGCGGAGACCAGCACCCGGCCGGCGCCGGCCTCGAGGTGCTTGGCGGCGTCCGCCCGCTTGGTGAACAACCCGGTGCACTCCATGACCAGATCCACCTCCAGGGCCTCCCAGGGCAGCCGCGCGGGGTCGCGCTCGGAGAGGATCTCGATGCGGTCACCGTCGACGGTGAGGCTGTGCTCGTCGTGGTCCACCTTGAAGGGGAAGTGGCCGTGGACGGTGTCGTGGCGCAGCAGATGGGCATTGAGCGCCGGATCACCGAGGTCGTTGATGGCGACGACCTGGATGCGGTCGCGGTAGCCACCTTCGTAGAGAGCACGAAATACGTTGCGACCGATGCGACCGAAACCGTTGATGGCGATCTTGAGCGTCATGATGTCTTCCTCTCGATCCAGACTTTGCCGTCTTGTGGGATGGGCTGAGCCGTGGAGCGATGAGGGCATCGCAGCGTTCCGATCTGCCTGCCGGGCAGATCGACGGCTCATCTGCCCACAATGTGACGCACGACGGCTCAGGAGACAAGGAGTTTTTCGTAACTTTACAACATTAACGCCAATATTGTGGCTTGCCAGATATCCCTATCCACCTATCAATAAACGATTTTACCCAGCACGCATCCCCTTTTTGCGGTGATATTAGACCTTCGTCTTATCCCGAGAGTTTAGTAATATCACCACCGATGCAGTATCTTGTCAGGCAGTCTCGCGACCGGCCCATCTTCTTATTAGGCCGCCCGCGCGAGCCCGCACCCCTAAAGGAGAGCCCGGTATGACGCACCGCCCCATCCCCGTCCGTCGCACCAAGATCGTCGCCACCCTGGGTCCCGCCAGCGACCGGGAGGGCGTGCTGGAAGAGATGCTGTCCGCCGGCGTCGA
>NZ_VBUI01000021.1 GCF_005780185.1 Halomonas urmiana
TCGACGCCGGCGGACAGCATCTCTTCCAGCACGCCCTCCCGGTCGCTGGCGGGACCCAGGGTGGCGACGATCTTGGTACGGCGGATGGGGGCGTGAGTCGGGGCGTGGGTCGGCAGCGTCATGAGGTCCTCGGCAGTACCAGGATGGCACGAAAATCGTTGACATTAGTGCGCGTCGGCCCGGTGACGATCAGGTCGTCCAGGGCCTCGAAGAAAGTATACGCGTCATTGCGTGACAAGTAGTCGTCGGGATCGAGCCCCGCCGCCTGCGCCCGCCCCCAGTCCTCGGGGGAGCAGTGCGCACCAGCGTTGTCCTCGGAGCCGTCGATGCCGTCGGTATCCACGGCCACGGCGTAGATGCCGGGGGCGCCCTTGAGGGTCGCGAACAGGCCCAGCAGGTACTCGACGTTGCGCCCGCCGCGGCCATCACCCTCGACGGTCACGCTGGTCTCGCCGCCGGAGAGGATCAGCAGCGGCCGCTCCAGGCCGTCCTGGGCAGAGAGCGCCATGCGGCCCTGGGCGTGGCCCAGCGCGCGCGCCTCCCCTTCCAGGTCGTCGCCGAGCAGGCGAACCTCGATGCCGTCGTGCTCGGCGGCGGCCTGCCCGGCCGCCAGGGCGTCTCGGGCCCGGGCGAGGATCTCGCTGTCGTCCCGGGCGAAGCCGGGATCATCGGGCCGGGGTGGCGTGGCCTGCCCCGTCAGGCACTGGCGCACGCCGGCGGAGATCTCGATGGCGTGGCGCTCGAGGATCGCCAGGGCCTCGGCCGGGCGGCTCGCGTCGGACAGGGTCGGCCCGGAGGCGATCAGCGAGGCCTCGTCGCCGGGCACGTCAGAGATCAGCCAGGTCAGCACCCGGGCCGGGTGCGCGGCGGCCGCCAGGCGGCCACCCTTGATGGCGGAGAGGTGGCGGCGCACGGTGTTGATCTCGCGAATCGGCGCGCCGCTTCTCAGCAGCGCCTTGTTGATCGCCTGCTTCTCGGCCAGGCTCACGCCCGGTGCCGGCAGGGTCATCAGCGACGAGCCGCCGCCGGAGACCAGCGCGATCACCAGGTCGTCCTCCCCCAGGTCCTGCACGGCCTCGAGCATGCGGCGTGCCGCTCGCTCGCTCAGGTCGTCGGGCATCGGGTGCGACGCCTCGAGGACCTCGATGCGCCGGCACTCGCTCTCCGTCCCCTGGGGGCCCTTCCCTTGTAGACCATGGCCATAGCGGGTCACCACCAGGCCCTCGAGGGGCGCCTCGGGCTGATGGGCCTGCCAGCTGCGCTCCAGGGCCGCGGCCATGGCGGCGGCGGCCTTGCCCGCGCCGACCACCACGGTGCGCCCGCGGGGCGGCTCGGGGAGCCGGTCAGGCAGCAGGGTATCGGGGTGCACGGCCGCGATCGCGGTGTTGGCCAGCTGTCGAAGCCAGTCGCTCGGCGCCGCGAGCGCGCCGTGAGAGACCTGGGGGCTGAGTGTGTTCATGGGAGTCTCCTTCACGAAAAAGGCCCGGTGACGGGAGGGTACTTCAGGGGGAACCCACCACCGGGCAACGATCGCCAGCGGCGATCCGGCAGGCGACGACCCGACGCCTGCCGTCAGGGAGCAGTCACCTCCCTGTCACCCGCCGGCCCACAATGACGGCCGACGGGCAGAGTTCACGACCTGTCGATGAACGCGTCGTCACTCAGTCCTGGCCGATCTCGTGGTTGGCCAGAGACTCCAGGGCCCGAACCATGCCGGCGTGATCCCAGTCGGCACCGCCGTGGGCGGCACAGGCCTGGAACAGCTGCTGGGCGTTGGCGGTACCGGGCAGCGAGAGGTTGAGGGTGCGCGCGCCTTCCAGCGCCAGGTTGAGGTCCTTCTGGTGCAGCTTGACCTTGAAGCCCGGATCGAAGGTACGGTTGATCATGCGCTCGCCGTGTACGTCGAGGATCTTCGACTGGGCGAGGCCACCGAGCAGCGACTCGCGGACCTTGGCCACGTCGGCGCCGGCCTTGGAGGCGAACAGCAGCCCCTCGGAGACCGCCTCGATGGTCAGGGCGACGACGATCTGGTTGGCCACCTTGCAGGTCTGGCCGGCACCGTGTCCACCGATGTGGGTGATGGTCTTGCCCATGATCTCGAGCAGCGGCTGGGCGCGCTCGAAGCCTTCCGGGGTGGCACCGACCATGATGGTCAGGGCGGCATTGATGGCGCCGCCCTCGCCGCCGGAGACCGGGGCGTCGACGTACTCGCCGCCGGCGTCCTGGATGCGCTTGGCGAATGCCTGGGTGGGGATCGGCGCGATGGAGCTCATGTCGATCACCAGGGTGCCGGGCTTGAGGCCCTCGATCACGCCGCCCTCGCCGAACAGCACCTCTTCGACGTCGGGGGTGTCCGGGACCATGGTAATGATCACCTCGGAGGCCTCAGCGACTGCCTTGGGGTCGGCCAGCGCCTGCATGCCCTTGGAGGCCAACGTCTCGTCCAGGGTACCGCGCTTGACGGTGGTCAGTTCGTGGCCGGCGTCCAGCAGGTGGCCCGCCATGGGACGACCCATGATGCCCAGTCCAATAAAACCGATCTTGCTCATGATATCTCTCCTGTCACCTAGATGCGTGTCGTGAAATGTCGGAGTCCGGATCAGCGAACGCCGTCCAGCCAGCCCAGGCCTTCCTGGGTACCCGCCTTGGGCTTGTACTCGCAGCCGATCCAGCCGTCATAGCCGAGGCGATCGAGGTGCGCGAACAGGAAGGGATAGTTGATCTCGCCGGTGCCCGGCTCGTGGCGGCCGGGGTTGTCGGCCAGCTGCACGTGGGCGATGCGCGCGAGGTTCGCCTCGATGGTTGGGGCCAGATCCCCTTCCATGATCTGCATGTGGTAGATGTCGTACTGCAGCTTCAGGTTGTTCGAGCCCACCTCGTCGAACAGCGCCAGGGCCTGGGCGGTGCGATTGAGGAAGAAGCCCGGGATGTCGCGGGTGTTGATCGGCTCGGCGATCAGCAGGATGCCCTCGGCCGCGAGCTTCTCGGCGGCGAAGCGCAGGTTCTCGACCAGCGTCTGGCGCGCCTGATCGTCGCTGACGCCCTCTGGCTTGATGCCGGCCAGGCAGTTGACCTGAGTATTGCCCAGCACCTTGGCGTAGGCGATCGCGCGATCGACGCCTGAGCGGAACTCCTCGACGCGGTCCGGATGGCAGGCGATGCCGCGCTCACCCGCGCCCCAGTCGCCGGCCGGCAGGTTGAACAGCACCTGGGTCAGGCCGTTGTCGTCGAGGCGCTTTCTGATCTCGGCGGCCTCGACATCGTACGGGAAGAGGTACTCCACGCCCTTGAAGCCGGCCTTGGCGGCGGCCTCGAAACGGTCGAGGAAGTCGACCTCGGTGAACAGCATGCTGAGATTGGCGGCAAACTTGGCCATGTGCATCTCCCTGTCTCTTTTCGTGTGTTTCAGTCGTCGTCTCGGGGGCTCGCCGCCGGTCCCCACCGGCGGCGAGCCTGCTGCCCCTCAGCGAAGGGCGGCGATGGAGCTCGGGGCATCGGCGACGTTCTCGGCCAGCGCCTCGAACTCGTTGATGCCGCCCAGGTCGGTGCCCATGGCGATGTTGGTCACCTTCTCGAGGATGACCTCGACCACCACCGGCACACGATACTGCTTCATCAGCTCGCGGGCCTCGGCGAAGGCCGGCGCGATCTGGTCGGGCTCGGTGACGCGGATCGCCTTGCAGCCCAGCCCCTCGACCACGGAGACGTGATCGACGCCGTAGCCGTTGATCTCCGGGCAGTTGATGTTCTCGAAGGCGAGCTGCACCTGGTAGTCCATCTCGAAGCCGCGCTGGGCCTGGCGGATCAGCCCCAGGTAGGAGTTGTTCACCACCACGTGGAGGTAGGGCAGGTTGAACTGCGCCCCGACCGCCAGCTCCTCGATCATGAACTGGAAATCATAGTCGCCGGAGAGCGCGACGATATCGGTGTCCGGATCGGCGCGACGCACGCCCAGGGCGGCCGGAATGGTCCAGCCCAGCGGACCCGCCTGGCCACAGTTGATCCAGTGGCGCGGCTTGTAGACGTGCAGGAACTGCGCGCCGGCGATCTGCGAGAGCCCGATGGTGCTGACGTAGCGGGTGTTCTTGCCGAACGCCTTGTTCATCTCCTCGTAGACGCGCTGCGGCTTGACCGGCACGTCGTCGAAGTGGGTCTTGCGCAGCAGGATGCGCTTGCGCTCCTGGCACTCCTCGGCCCAGGCGCGGCGATCCTTGAGCTTGCCTTCGGCCTGCCACTCGCGGGCCACCTCGATGAACAGCTCGAGCGCCGCCTTGGCATCGGAGACGATGCCATAGTCGGGGCCGAAGATGCGCCCGATCTGGGTCGGCTCGATATCCACGTGAACGAACTTGCGATCCTTGGTGTAGGTCTCGAGCGTGCCGGTGTGGCGGTTGGCCCAGCGGTTGCCGATGCCCATCACGAAGTCGGACTCGAGCATGGTCGCGTTGCCGTAGCGGTGCGAGGTCTGCAGACCGACCATGCCCGCCATCAGGCGGTGATCGTCGGGAATGGTGCCCCAGCCCATCAGGGTCGGGATCACCGGCACCCCGGTCAGCTCGGCGAACTCGGTGAGCAGGTCGCCAGCATCGGCGTTGATGATGCCGCCTCCGGCCACCAGCAGCGGCTTGTCGGCCTCGTTGAGCATGCCCAGCGCCTTCTCCACCTGGGCGCGGCTGGCGGCCGGCTTGTAGACCGGCAGCGGCTCGTAGGTGTCCGGATCGAATTCGATCTCGGTCATCTGCACGTCGATGGGCAGGTCGAGCAACACCGGGCCCGGACGCGCGCTGCGCATCAGGTGGAAGGCCTGCTGGAAGGCGCGCGGCACCTGGGCCGCCTCCAGCACGGTGATGGCCCACTTGGTGACCGGGCCGGCGATCGCCTGGATGTCGACTGCCTGGAAGTCCTCCTTGTGCAGCTTGCCGGTCGGCGCCTGGCCGGTGATGCAGAGGATCGGGATGGAGTCCGCCGAGGCGGAGTACAGCCCGGTGATCATGTCGGTGCCGGCCGGGCCGGAGGTACCGATGCACACGCCGATGTTGCCCGGCTGGGTGCGGGTGTAGCCCTCGGCCATGTGCGAGGCCCCCTCGACATGGCGCGCCAGCACGTGGTCGACGCCCCCGACCTTGCGCATCGCGGCGTAGAAGGGGTTGATGGCGGCGCCGGGCAAGCCGAAGGCGACATCGACGCCCTCCTTGCGCAGCACGTGAACGGCAGCTTCCGCGGCGGTCATGCGAGCCATGGCGGTTCCTCCAGTGGCGGGTTTTATTCTTTGGAAAATATTTCTGTATACAGAGACTAGGCGCCGTCCACGGGACTCGTCAAGATTTCCTGGAAATTATTTCCAATATATTTTTAGGCCAAAAAATATTATTTAATATCAGAATCTTATATAGATGGAAAAATTTATCGAAAACTCACCCTACCGCCGAACGGGCGAGCGAGGCGCCCCCAGAACGGGCGACGTCGGAGCGAATAAGTGTATGCAATCCTGACAGGCGGCTCGCGACAGGGCCCGTCACGAGGGTGAGACACAGAGAGAGGAGGTGAAGCGGTGATGAAGAGGGCACAAGGCACCACGGCGCCCCAGGGCGCCGCGGTGCGTTGCGTCGGGCGAAGGGAGAGAGGGTCGAATCGAGCGCCGGCTAGTCGAGCGCCAGCATGGCCTCGCCGATGCCGGCGAAGGCGAGCCGGGCCCGCTGGCCGGCGCGCATCTCCACCACGCCGTTGAAGGTGCCGGTGGTGATCACCTCGCCGGCCGCGATGCCCTGCCCCGTGGCCGCCATGTGGTCGTTGATCATCTCCACCAGCAACCGCGCCGGGTCGCCCCCCGGATGACCGCCCTGGCCATCGAGCACCGGCTCGCCGTCCAGCTCGAGGCGATAGGCCGCGTCGCGCATCTGACCGAGATCTCCCGCCGGCGCGGCCTCGCCCAGCACGAAGGCACCGTGGCTGAGCCCGTCGGCCAGCTGCCAGAGCGCCGGCACCGCCGGCCACTCGACGAAGCGGCTGTCGACCAGTTCGATCGCCGCGTGGAGGCTCTCGACCCTGGCCGCGACCTCGTCGAGACGATAGGGCGCCTCCCGGAACGGCAAGGCCTCGCCCATCACCACCGCGAGCTCCGGTTCCAGGAAGACGCGATGGAAGGCGTCGCGGGTGAAGTTCCCCGGCGAGGCCTGGCTCCACTCGGCGAGCAGCCGCGAGTAGCGCGGCGTCTCGCCCGCCACGATGCCGCCGAGCTTCCAGCCGCGGGGCGTGCCCAGCGCGGCGGAGACCCGCGCCTGGACGGCATAGGCCTCGCGCTCATCCTCGAGGACCAGGTCCGTCGGCACCGGGATCATCGCCGCGGGGGGATAAGCCTCCAGCAGGCGCTGGGCGGCGCGGTCGATCCGGTCGTCGGTTCGCTCTTGCTGGGCCATCCTCAGAACCCCTTCGCCTGGCCGCGCGGCCGAGCGGGCGTGGGCTTGTCGCAGGTCAGGAAGCGCCCATGGCCGGCCGGCGCGGTGAAGGCACCGTCCCGGGACACCGCCTGGCCACGGCACAGCGTCAGCACCGGTTTGCCGGTGAGTTCCACGCCCTCGTAGGGGGTGTAGTCGACGGCATGGTGCAGGTCGGCGTTGCGGATGGTGGTGCGGGCGGCGGGATCCCACAGCGTCAGGTCGGCGTCGCTGCCGATGGCGATGGTGCCCTTCTGCGGATAGAGGCCATAGATCTTGGCCGGGTTGGTCGCGGTCAGCGCCACGAAGCGCGTCGGGTCGATGCGCTCCTTGACCACCCCCTCGGAGAACAGGATCGACAGCCGCGTCTCGAGCCCCGGGATGCCGTTGGGAATGTGCTCGAAGCTGGCCGATTCGCCGTGCAGCTTCTTGCCCTGGGGGTCGTCGAAGCGGAAGGGGGCGTGGTCCGAGGAGAACACCTGGAAGACGCCGCTCTCCAGAGCCTGCCACACCGCCTCCTGGGCCGCCTTGTCGCGGGGCGGCGGGCTGCACACGCACTTGGCGCCCTCGAAGCCCTCCTTGTCCAGGTCGGAGGCCGTCAGCATCAGGTACTGGGGGCAGGTCTCGCCGTAGACGCGCAGCCCGCGCCCCTGGGCCCAGCGGATCTGCTCGATCGCCTCGGGGCCGGAGACGTGCACGATCAGCAGCGGCACATCGATCAGCTCGGCCAGCGAGATGGCGCGGTGGGTCGCCTCGCGCTCGGCGATCGCCGAGTGCGCCACGCCATGGTAGTAGGGTGAGGTCTGGCCCTGGGCCTCGAGCAGCTCGGTCAGGTAGGCGATGCAGTCGGCGTTCTCGGCGTGGACCATGACCATGCCACCCTCGCGTCGGGCCATGGCCAGCACGTTGAGCACCTCGCGATCGTTGAGCTTCAGGTCGTCGTAGGTCAGGTAGATCTTGAAGGAGCTGTAGCCCTCGTTGATCAGCGCCGGCAGCTCCTCCTTGAGCACCGTCTCGGTGGGGTCGGTGACGATCATGTGGAAGGCATAGTCGATGAAGGCCTTGCCGTCGCTGCGCCGGTGATAGTCCTCCACGGCGGCGCGCAGGCTCTGACCCTTCTGCTGGGCGGCGAAGGGGATCACCGTGGTGGTGCCTCCCGCCGCCGCCGAGCGGGTGCCGGTCAGGAAATCGTCGGCCATCACCGCGCCGTCGCCGAGCGGCTGGTCGAGGTGGCAGTGGGCGTCGATGCCGCCGGGCATCACCCAGAGCCCCTGGGCGTCGATGACCTCGTCGGCCTCGCCCAGCGCCTCGCCCAGCGCCTGGCCCAGGGCGACGATGCGCCCGCCCTTGATGCCGATGTCGGCCGTGTAGCGGTCGGCCGCGGTGATCAGCTGGCCGTTCTTGATGATGGTGTCGAAGCGTGACATGTCGCGTGCCTCGTCTGAAGTGTCGGAATGGGCCGGCGGGGCGCCGGCCATGAAATGACGTCAGGGGCCTAGCCCATGGCCTCGGGCAGCCATAGCACCAGGCCCGGCCAGATGATGATCAGCGCCACGAAGGCCAGCATGATGGCGAGGAACGGCAGGCTGCCGAGCATCACGTCGGAGATCGAGCCGCGGCCGCGCACGCCCTGCACCACGTAGAGGTTCATGCCGATGGGCGGGGTGATCAGCGAGATCTCCATCATGATCACCAGGAAGATGCCGAACCACACCGGGTCGAAGCCGAACTGCACCACCATCGGCACCACGATGGGCACGGTGGCGATCATCATCGACAGCGTCTCGAGGAAGCAGCCCAGCACCAGGTAGAAGACCACCAGGGCGAGGATCAGTCCCAGCGGCGAGAGCCCCAGGTCGGCGACCCACTGGGTCAGGGTGTGGGGGATGCCGAGGATGCCGACGATGTAGTTGAGGAAGAAGGCCGCCACGATGATCAGCATGATCATCGCCGTGGTTCTCGCCATCGACAGGAAGCACTCGTGGAGCATGCTGAGCGTCAGCTTGCGGTTGATCGCGGCCAGCAGCAGTGCGGCCACCACGCCGAGCGCCGCGGCCTCGGTGGGCGTGGCCCAGCCGCTGTAGATGCTGCCGATGACGATGGCGAAGACGAAGGCCGGCGGCAGCAGGTCCACCAGCGAGGCCAGGCGCGCGCGCAGCGGCACCCGCGGCTCGCGCTCGCCGGCGACCTCGGGGCGCAGCAGGCTGAAGGCCATGATCGCCAGCATGAAGGCCCCGGCCAGCGCCAGCCCCGGCAGGATGCCGGCGATGAACAGCTTGCCGATGGAGGTGTTGGTGATCGCGCCGTAGATGATCATGTTGATGCTGGGCGGGATCAGGATGCCCAGCGTCGCCCCGGCGGCCAGGGTACCCAGCGCCAGGCGCTCGCTGTAGCCGCGCTCGGCGAAGGCCGGCAGCGCCACGGTGCCGATGGTGGCGGCGGTGGCCACCGACGAGCCGGACATGGCGGCGAACACCGAGGAGGCGCCGATGTTGGTGTGCAGGAGCCCTCCGGGCATGCGGTTGAGCCACACCGACAGGGCGCTGTACATCCGCTCGGTAATGCCACTACGGAGGAGTAATTCCCCCAACAGGATAAACAGCGGGATGGCGGTGAGGATGAAGTCGTTGAGCGTGCCCCACAGGGTGTCGCCGAAGGAGTAGAGCAGCGGCGTGCCCAGGTACATCAGGGTGCCCAGGGCGGCGACCGAGAAGATCGCCACCGCCACGTGGATGCCGGCCGCCATCATGCCCAGCATGATGCCAAAGCCGATCAGGACCTCGAGTGCGCCGATCATGTCGCATCACCTCCCTGGGTGGCGGTGGTGGCGGTGCGAGCGGTCGGGGAGACGCTGCCGCCGTAGTCCTGCTGGGCCTCATCCAGCTCATCCTGGGCGCTGCGCGGACCATAGTCCCGGTTGAGCGCCCTCACGCGGCCGGTGACCAGTTGCGCCAGGGCGTGCAGCGCCAGCAGGCTGGTGAGCAGGGCGAAGACCCCCAGGCCGATCACCCACAGGCTCTGGGGAATCCACAGCGGGGTCTGCAGCGGCGTGCTGGCCAGGCTGCCGAACTCCAGGGTCTCGTGGAGGGTCTCGATCGCCCGCCACAGCATGAACAGCGAGAAGGCGGCGAGCATCAGCATCGCCGCGGCGTTGAGCGGCGCCTGCAGCACGGCCGGCAGCCGCGCCATCAGCACGTCGACCCGGGTGTGGGCGCGGTGCAGCAGGGCGTAGGCGAAGCTGAACGAGACGCCGATCGCCAGCACATAGCCGCCGATCTCGTCGACGCCCTGCAGGGAGAAGTTGAACAGCTTGCGCGCAATCACCTCGAAGGTGATCAGCAGCGACAGGCCCAGCGCGGCGTAGCCGGCGGCCACGGCGGCGCCGTGGGCCAGGCTGCGGGCGAGCCAGTAGGGATTCCGGGGTAGCATCGGGCACCTCCAGGGGCGCCCCGGCCGCGGCCGGGGCGCGGGTTGACGACGCTTACTGGATGCTCAGGCCGGAGGCCTCGCCCACGGTGCGATTCCAGACCGCGGCGCAGTCGTCGTACTGCTGACTGCAGGTCTCGGCCCACACCGGCAACACCGCCTCGCTGGTGATCTGCTCGACGAGCTCGCGGGAGCTCGGGTCGATCTCCACCAGCTCCATGTCGTAGGCCTCGTGGTTGGTGCAGCTCTCCTGACCGGTGTTGCAGGCGATGGCGTCGTCGTTGACCTCGGAGGCCAGCCCCCACATCTGTGCTTCCAGGCGGGCGAAGGCCTCGGTCAACTCCTGCTGCTGGGCCTCGCTGAAACCGTTCCAGGTGTCGAGGTTCATGAAGTGGCCCTGCACCGAGTAGGCCAGCGGCAGCGGCACGAAGGTGTCGGTGACCTCCGGCCACTTGCCGTTGTTACCGGCGGAGGGCGCGGTCACGCCGCAGTCGGCCACGCCGCGCTGCAGCGCCAGGTAGACCTCGCTGAACTGCAGGGTCACCGGGGTGGCGCCGAGGCCTTCCACCAGGCGCGACATGGAGGGGGTGAAGACGCGCACCTTCTTGCCGGCGAGGTCCTGGACGCCGTCGATGTCGCCGTTGCAGAACATCATCTGCGGGCCGAAGGGCCAGAGCGTCATCAGCTTGGCATTGAAGCGCTCCTGCAGGCGCGCATCGAACGCCTCGCGCACCGCATCCACCGCCTCGCGCTGGGCATCGAGGCTCGGCGACACGCCGGCCAGGTCGATGCCCTCGAAGAAGGGCTCGTCCCGGGAGGCCATGCCGATCTGCACCGACATCACATCGAAGGCACCGGAGCGGATCAGGCGCAGGGCGTCGGCCGCCTCGACGCCGATGGCGTCCATGGGGTTGTAGACGACCGCCAGGTCGTCCCGGGCATCGAGCTCGTTGAAGAACGGCCGTTCGACCTCCTCGACGTGCAGCTTGTTGCCGGAGAAGTTGCCGACGGTGCGCAGCATGGTCTCGGCCTGGGCCAGGCCGCCGAGCAGCAGGCCGGTGGCCAGCGTACCGCCCAGCGCGATCTGTTTGGGGGTCATGGTTGGCATCGGGTCACCTCGTGATTGGGATTGTTGGTGGTGGTCTTGCCGTGGAGGTCGGGGAGCGTTGCCCGGCTCACGCCCGCAGACGCGAGTCCTGGAACAGCCCTCCCCAGCCGGTGATGCGGGCGGGATCGATCCCGGCCAGGGCCAGGGCCTTCCACACCGTGACGCTGACCGAGTCGTAGATGGGAATGCCGAGTTCGCGTTCCAGCGCCGGCACGATGCCGGCGCCGCGCAGGTTGGTGCAGAGGATGGTGATGGCCTGGGGCTTCGGCTTCGCCTTGGCCACCTCGCGCACCATCTGGGCCAGGGTCGCCTCATCGACCTCGGAGAAGGAGAAGTTGCCGCGGTCGTTGAGGTGGCGCTCGGCGACCACCTCGACGCCCTCGGCCCGGTAGTTGTCGATGATCGCCGCCTGGATGTCGTCGAGGTAGGGCGTCACCAGCCCGAGCCGGGCCACGCCGGTGCGTTCGAGCGCCTCGTTGAGCGCCAGCACGCTGGTGGTCGCCGGTGCGCCGGTCACCTCGGTGATGGCGGCGCACAGCCGGCGGTCGGCCGCGAAGCCCAGCCAGCTCGCCGAGGTGCCGTTCCAGGCGATGACGTCCATGCGGGCGTCGTTGAGCAGGCCGGCGGCCTCGAGCAGCGGGGCCGGGTCGAACTGCGCCAGCGCCGTCTCGCTCAGGGAAATCTCCTTGACCGTGAAGCGCTGAAAATGGGCGGTCACCTCGGGCATCAGCTCGCCAAGCAAGGCCGCGGTATAGGGCTCCAGCACGGTATTGGAGGAGGGAGTGAGCATCCCGATCAGGGTGCGTGGCATGGGCAGGATCCTTGTTCTTGTCGGCTGGCTTGTCGGGCGTTGTTTTCACCCTTCTTGTTCGGGCCTGTTACCGGGCCTTTGGCGTGCTCTGAATTTTGAATTCAAAATACAGTATGCAAAGAGTCGCACAAGATCCAGATTTTGCAAGTACACTTTTCGGCAACCGGCGACGCGGGTTCGCGTCGCCTTCCAACAGGAGATGACCATGGACGACACCGCAGATGTGAAGGCCCCCGAGGCCCTCGCCGGCTCGGCGCCGCTGCGCCGCCTGTCGCTCTACGAGGTGGTGGCGGAGCAGCTTCGCGAAATGGTGCTGGAAGGCGAGCTGATGCCGGGCAGCCGGATCTCCGAGAAGCGCCTCTGCGAGTCCTTCGAGGTCTCGCGCACCCCGCTGCGCGAGGCCCTCAAGGTGCTGGCCAACGAGGGGCTCGTGGAGCTGCTGCCCAATCGCGGCGCCAAGGTGACCGAGGTGGATCCCCGGGAGGTGGCCGACCTGTTCGAGGTCATGGTGGAGCTGGAGGCGCTCTCCGGGCACCTGCTGGCGCGGCGCGCCAGCGACGCCGAGATCGCCGAGCTGCGCGCGATGCACCAGCAGATGCTGGATCACTACCGGCGCCAGGAGCGGCCCGAGTATTTCCGCCTCAACCAGCGGATCCATCGCCGGCTGGCCGAGATCTCGGGCAACGGCGTGCTGCTCGAGCTCGAGACCGCGCTCAACCTCAAGATCACCCGCGCCCGCTACGCGGCCAACATGAAGCTCGGCCGCTGGGACGAGTCGGCCCGCGAGCACGAGTGCATCCTGGAGGCCCTGGAGCGCCGCGATGACGAGGCCCTGGCCGACGCCATGCGCGACCACATGCGCAAGACGGGCGATGCAGTGCTCGAGGGCCTGGCGGCGCGCTGAGCCCGGCCGGCACCCGCCGGCCGCTGCCTTGCGCGCCCTCGCCTCCCGATGTTCGCCCTGAGTGCCGTAGGGTCTCCGCTCGGAGGTGAGGCGCGCCCCTGCGCCTACTGTCCTCCCCTGGTTCTTCCCGACGCCTCGTCACGACACCCCAGGGATCACTGCGCCGGGGCCTCGCCTGCTGCTCCTGGTGAAAAGCCCGCTTCCATCGCCCTTTTTTAAAAACATAACAAACTGATTTTATTTGATAAATAAAAAAAACGTATTCTGTATTTTGAATTTTTATAAACCCTGACCTATGGTTTCCCTGAGTCTTCGGCGCGCTCCGGCCCGCCCCGCTTCCCCTCCATTGCCGCGAAGGAACCTAGGATGACAACAACAACGCGCACCGCTCGTTACACCACCCCCCTGCTACTGGCCCTGGGCCTCGGCGCGCCGCTGATGGCCGGCGCCGACACCCTGCGCTTCGGTGGCAACTTCACCGACGATCACTCCAGCAGCCGCGCCATGGAGATCTTCCAGGAGCAGCTCGCCGAGCGTACCGACGGCGACCTGACCGCCCAGCTGTTCCCCAACATGCAGCTCGGTGGCGCCGGCGAGAACGTCGACCAGGTGAACTCGGGCGCCATCATGGGCACCTGGATCGGCATCTCCTACCTGTCGCGCACCGTGCCCGAGCTCGAGGCGCTGAGCCTGCCCTTCGCCTTCGATAGCCGCGAGGACGCCTTCGCGCTGATCGACGGCGAGGTCGGCGGGCTGCTCGACGAGAAGCTCGCCGAGGCCGGCTTCACGGCCCTGGGCTACATGGAGCTCGGCTTCCGCCACGTCACCAACAACGCCCACCCCCTCGAGACCGTGGAGGATTTCCAGGACCTCAAGATCCGCCTGCAGCCCAACCAGACCCACCTGGACACCTTCCGGGCCATCGGCGCCAACCCGGTCTCCATGGACATCAACGAGGTCTACGGGGCCCTCCAGCAGGGCGTGCTCGACGGCCAGGAGAATCCCTACAGCATCATCAGCACCAAGCGCCTCGACGAGGTGCAGAGTCACCTCTCCGACACCGGCCACTTCTATGACTACATCGTGGTGGTCGCCAACCGCGACAAGTTCGAGTCGCTGAGCGACGAGCAGCAACAGGCCGTGCAGGCCGCCATGGACGAGGCCGTGGCCTGGCAGCGCCAGACCGCCGCCGAGGAGGACACGGCCGCCCGCGAGACGCTGATCGAGCGGGGCATGGAGTTCACCCCGATCAGCGACGAGACCCGCAGCGCGCTGCGTGACGCGAGCCAGGGCGTGGTCGATGACCTGCGCGACAAGATCGGCGCGGAGATCGTTGACCGGGTGCTCGAGGAGCTGGGGTCATGACACCCGCCTGGCACCGGCTGGAGGCGCATGCCTCCAGCCCGTTCACCCGCCATTTCCTGCACGGCCTGGCGCTGCTGGATCGCACCTCCTACTTCGCCATCCTGCTGGCCATGACCCTGATGACCGTGCTGGTCTCGGCCCAGGTGTTCGCCCGCTACGTGCTCGGCACCTCCATCGACTCCGCCGATGAGCTGTCGCGCCTGTGCTTCGTGTGGGCGATCTTCCTGGCCATTCCCCACGGCATCAAGGTGGGTATCCACGTCGGCATCGACGCCCTGGTGTGCCTGCTGCCGAAGGCCCTCCAGGCGCAGCTGGCTCGTCTGATGGCGCTGGTCGGCGCCGCGCTGATGGCGGTCCTCGCCTGGATCAGCGTCGGTGCGGTGGCCGACAAGTGGCAGGAGATGATGCCGACCCTGCCGATCACCGCCGCCGTCTTCTACATCGCTGTGCTGGTCTGTGCCGTCCACTGCTGCCTGCACCTGATCGCCCAGGCCTGCCGGCTGGAACCGCTGCAAAGCGCCCCGCCCGGTCGTCAAGGAGGGAGCGCCTCATGACCCCCGCCATCATCTTCACCTTCCTGGGCTTCGCCCTGCTGCGCATGCCGCTGGCCTTCGCCCTGGGCCTGGCCTCGCTGGTCGGCCTCTACGTCGGCGGCATGGACTTCTCGGTGATGCCCCAGCGCATGATGCACTCGGTCAACAGCTTCCCGCTGATGGCCATCCCTCTGTTCATGCTGGCCGGCGAGCTGATGGTCGCCGCCGGCATCCTGCAGCGCCTGGTCGACTTCGCCAACTCGCTGATCGGTCGCGTCCACGGCGGCCTGGCCCACGTCGCCATCGTCGCCGGCATGGTGCTGGCCGCGGTCAGCGGCGCCGCGGTGGCCAGCGCCAGTGCCCTGGGCAGCTCGCTGGTGCCCTCCATGCGCCAGCAGTACGACACCGGCTACAGCAGTGCCGTGGTGGCCTCGGCCGCCAACCTGGGCGCCATCATCCCGCCCAGTAACGCCATGATCATCTACGCCCTGATGGCCGGCTCCTCGGTCTCGGTGGGCGGGCTCTTCATGGCCGGCGTGATCCCCGGCGTGATCCTGGCACTGGGCTTCATGGGCCTGGCCAGCTTCATGTCGATGCGCCGCGGCTATCCGCTGGTCGGCGGCGTGGTGGGACTGCGCCACGTGCTGGTGCAGACCTGGCGTGCCCTGCCGATTCTGCTGATGCCCATCGTGGTGGTCGGCGGCATCGTCGCCGGCGCCTTCACCCCCACCGAGGGGGCCGCCATCGCCGTGGTCTATGCGCTGCTGATCGGCTTCTTCGTGACTCGCCAGCTGCGCCTCTCCGACCTGCCCAAGGCGATGTTCAACGCCGCGGTGACCGCCGCCATGGTGGGCGCACTGATCGCCTTCGCCTCGACCATGACCTTCGCCTTCACCATCGACCTGATCCCGATGCAGCTCACCAACTGGATCCAGGGGCTCACCGACGACCCGCTGATGTTCCTGCTGCTGGTCATGGCGCTGCTGATCGGCGTGGGCATGTTCATCGAGTCCAACGCCGCCTATATCATGCTGGTCCCGCTGCTGGCTCCCATCGCGCTGGCCTACGGCGTCGACCCGCTGCTGTTCGGCTTCCTGTTCGTGATGAACCTGGTGGTCGGCATGATGACGCCGCCGGTGGGCGTGCTGCTGTTCGTGATGTGCGGCATCTCCAACCTCAGCCTCAACGAGCTGATGAAGAGCGCCTGGCCGTTCATCCTCTTCCAGTACGCCGTGCTGATCGCCTGCATCGCCTTCCCCGGCATCGTCACCTGGCTGCCCCGCACCCTGGGCTACTGACCACGACCCGACCCTAACGAGAATCCCGCGCGCCGCCCGCCTTCACAGGCGGGTTGCGAGGGCCCCTGCGCCCAGAGCGCGGCATCGACACCCGCACACGAGAGCACGCCATGAAACTCCTGGTCATCAACCCCAACATCTCCACCGACGTGACCCGCCTGATCGAGGCCGAGGCGCGGCGCAGCACCCGCCCCGGCACTGAGCTGACCATGGCCACCGCGCCCTTCGGCGTGGCCTACATCGAGACCCGGGCCGAGTCTCAGGTCGGCGGCTATGCGGCCATGCAGGTCGCCGCCGAGGCCCATGCCAACCACGACGCCGTGGTGGTCGCCGCCTTCGGCGACCCCGGGCTTGCCGCGTTGCGCGAGATCCTGCCCATCCCGGTGGTCGGCATGACCGAGGCCGCCCTGGTCACCGCCTGCCAGCAGGGCAGCCGCTTCTCGGTGATCGCCATCTCTCAGCGCATCCAGGCCTGGTACCGCGAGACCATCGCCAACTACGGCTTCGCCGACCGCCTGGCCAGCATCCGCGCCCTGGACGAGCCACTGGCGCGCATCGGCCGCGTCCAGGAGGACCAGGGCGATCGCCTGGTGGCGCTGGCCGAGCGGGCGGTGGCCGACGACGGCGCCGACGTGCTGATACTGGCCGGCGCGCCGCTGGCGGGGCTCGCCCGCACGGTGGCGCATCGCCTGCCGGTGCCGGCCCTGGACGGGGTGACCTGCGCCCTGCACCAGGCCCAGGCGATGGTCGACCTTGCCCCCACCGCGCCCCGCGGGGGCAGCTTCGCCGTGCCGCCCAGCAAGGAGTGCCAGGGTCTGGGCGAGGCGCTCTCGCGGCTGGTCGGTCGCCAGCCGCTGGCGGCCACGCGGGTCTGAGCGGAGACCGAGCCGGCCGCCGGGACAGCTCCGGCGGCCTTCCCGCCCCGCCGCGACGCGCCCTATACTGAGCCCATTCGCCCGACGAGCATCTTCCGGCTCACCGCTGCTGCCCACCCAAGGAGACCCTTCCCATGACCCTGGACAGCGATGCCGCATCCGATATCGCCGACTCGCCGCCCAGCCGACGCCGCATCCAGACCACCTCGCTGGCCCAGGAGGCCTACGAGGTACTGCAGCGCATGATCGTGCGCGGCGAGCTGGCCCCCGGCGAGCGCATCGCCGAGCCGGCGCTGTGCGAGCAGCTGGGCATCTCCCGCACGCCGCTGCGCGAGGCGCTGCGCATGCTGGCCAGCGACGGCCTGATTGCCACGCGACGCAACCGCAACGCCGTGGTTACGCTGATCGACCCCCGCGAGCTCGAGCACCTGTTCGAGGTCGAGGCCGGCATCGAGAGCCTGGCCGTGAGCCTGGCCGCCCAGCGCATGACCAACACCGAGCTCAAGCAGCTGGAGACCCTGCAGGAGCGCCTCGAGAAGCTCCATGCGAAGGGCGACCGCGACGGCTACTTCGCGCTCAACCAGCGGATCCATGCGCTGCTGGTGGCCGGCGCCAAGAACCCGGTGCTGGAGGAGACGCACCGGCGGCTGCTCGGTCGCCTGGAGCGCGCCCGTTACCTGGCACTGGACCGCATCGGTCGCTGGCAGGAGTCCACCGACGAGCACCGCGCCATTCTCGAGGCGCTGAAGGCTCGCGACGGCGAGCGGGCGAGGCGCTTATTAATCGACCACGTCCAGCACACCGGCGAGTCGATCACCCAGATCAATCGCGACTGACGCCCCCTCTCCTACAACGACGACACCCGCCTCTCGGCGGGTGTCGTCGTTCGACGGGGCCGTGGGTCGCCTCAGCGGCGCTGGCTGTAGGGCAGCGCCATGTGACGGTTGACGTCCTTGTAGAGCAGGTAGCGGAAGGGCCCCGGGCCGCCCGCGTAGCAGGCCTGCGGGCAGAAGGCGCGCAGCCACATGTAGTCGCCGGCCTCGACCTCGACCCACTGCTGGTTGAGGTGGTAGACCGCCTTGCCCTCGAGCACGTAGAGGCCGTGCTCCATGACATGGGTCTCGTCGAAGGGGATCACGCCGCCGGGCTGGAAGGTGACGATGGTCACGTGCATGTCGTGGCGCAGGTCGTCCGGGTCGACGAAGCGGGTGGTCGCCCACACCTCGTTGCAGTCCGGCATCACCGTCGGCGGGATGTCGTTCTCGTTGACCACGAAGGCCTCCGGCACGTCGATGCCGTCGACGTATTCATAGGCCTTGCGGATCCAGTGGAAGCGCACCGGGGCGTCGGCCTCGTTGCGCAGCTGCCAGTCGCTGCCGGGCGGCAGGAAGGCGTAGCCGCCCGGCACCATGCGGTGCTTCTCGCCTTCGATGGTCAGCGTCATCTCGCCGTCCACCACGAACAGCACGCCCTCGGCGCCGGCGTCGGTCTCGGGACGCTCGCTGCCGCCACTCGGCGAGACCTCCATGATGTACTGGGAGAAGGTCTCGGCGAAGCCGGAGAGCGGCCGCGACAGCACCCACAGCCGGGTCTTCTCCCAGTGCGGCAGCTTGCTGGTGACGATGTCGCGATACACGCCCCGGGGAATCACCGCGAAGGCCTCGGTGAACATGGCACGGTCGGTGGTCATCACCTTCTGGCTCGGGTGGCCGCCCTGGGGGGCATAGTACTGGTGAGAGGACTGACGCGGCTGACTCATGAAGTGGACTCCTGTTCGCTATGCCTCGGCGCGACGGCCTCGCCTTGCGGCAGGGTCACGCGGATGTCGATGGGGTACTCGTCGCAGTTGTTGCCCTCGCCGCCGCGGTCGACCACCAGGAACTCGCCCTCGCGCTCGAGCACCGACTGGATGGCGTGCCAGGTGCCGGCGCGGTAGTTGACGCCCTGGCGGCCGTCGGTGACGAAGGCGCGCACGTCACCCGGCTCGATGGCCTCGCCGGGCGGCGCCACCACCACGATGAAGCGCTCCTCGTGCATCGGCACGAAGGCCTGGCTGCCCTGGGGATGGCGCTCGAGGAACGGCAGCTCGAGGGGCACCTCGACCGGCTGGCTGACGAAGATGCTGATCAGCGCGCGGGCCTGCTCGCCGAGGGTCTCGACCCGGGCCAGATCGTGGTAGCGCCGGGTGCGGCCGGCGTTGATGGGAAAGTAGTCGGAGGTGCGGGTATCGATCACGTCGCCGAAGGGCGCGAAGGCCTCCGGGGTGAGGGGCTGGGCCTCGAGTTCAAGCATGACGGCTCCTGAAGAATGCAGGGCGGGGCGGACGGCGCACCGCCCCGGGCTCGGGGATGACGCCGGATCAGGGCGCCGGGTGGTGATCGGCCCAGTGGCGGGCGATGTCCACGCGGCGGGTGACCCAGACACGATCGTGGGCCTCGATGTGGTCGAGGAAGCGCTGCAGGGCGCGGAAGCGTCCGGGACGGCCGAGCAGCCGACAGTGCATGCCCACGGAGAGCATCTTCGGGGTGTCCTCACCCTCCGCGTAGAGCACGTCGAAGGCATCCCGCAGGTAAGTGAAGAAGTGATCCGCGGTGTTGAACCCCTGGGGGGCGGCGAAGCGCATATCGTTGGTGTCCAGGGTGTAGGGCACCACCAGGTGACTACGCTCCTGGCCCTGGCTGTCCGCCTCGCGGGTCCAGAACGGCAGGTCGTCGCCGTAGTAGTCACTGTCGTAGAGGAAGTTGCCCTCGTCGAGCACCAGCCGGCGCGTGTTGGGGCTGTCGCGGCCGGTGTACCAGCCCAGCGGCTTCTCGCCGTAAAGCGACTGGAAGATCTCGATCGCCTTGCGCATGTGCTCGCGCTCGAGCTCTTCCGGGACGTTCTGGTAGTGGATCCAGCGATAGCCGTGGCAGGCGATCTCGTGACCCAGCTCCTTGAAGGCATGGGCCACCTCGGGGTTGCGCTCCAGCGCCATGGCCACGCCGAACACGGTCAGCGGCAGGCCGCGACGCTCGAACTCGCGCAGGATCCGCCACACGCCCGTGCGGGAGCCGTACTCGTAGATCGACTCCATGCTCAGGTGCCGATCGGGGAAGGAGGGTGCGCCGATGATCTCGGAGAGGAACTGCTCGGACCCCTCGTCGCCATGCAGCACGCAGTTCTCGCCGCCCTCCTCGTAGTTGAGCACGAACTGCACGGCGATGCGCGCCTTGCCGGGCCAGTTGGCCTGGGGCGGCGTGCGGCCATAGCCGATCAGGTCACGCGGATAGTCCCCTCGGGTCGGTGAGGTCATGGCGTAGCTTCCTTCTTGTTAGGGGCCGATGGTTAGGGGCTGGCTCGATGGCACATGGCGGCCATTTTGAGCAACACTAAATGTATACAATTAAATAGTAGATTGTGCCCATTATAGTTGCAAGATCCCCTGTCAGTCGGCAGTCAGCTGCATCAGCGCCAAGCTCTGGGCCAGGCCGGCGTCCAGGGAGTCGATCAGCCGCGTTCCGGGAGACGTGGCGAGCCCCGCGGCCAGGCCGGCGAAGGCGGCCCCGCCGATGATGATCGCCTCGTGCGAGAACCGCTCCTGCTGGTCGTCGACGGCCGCCTGCACCCGCTCGCGGGCGGCATCGCGCTCGGCCGGCAGGGCCAGGTCGCCGATCTCGACCGGCGTGATGCCAAGGCAATGACGCGCGGCGCCCAGGTCGTGGAGCACGTCCTCGATCATCCGCGGCCAGCGATGCCCGGGGGTCACGATCGAGAAGCGACCGCCGAGCTGCAGCGCCGAGAGCACCGCGGCCTCGAGCAGGCCGATCACCGGCACCGAGCTGATCTCGCGCGCCGCCGCCAGCCCCGGTTCGCCGAAGCAGGCCAGCAGCACGGCCGCGTGCTCCTGCGCGCCTCGCGCCTCGAGACTCGCCACCACGGCGGCACCGGCCAGGGCGCAGTCGCGCCGCGAGCCGATGTAGGCCACGCCCTGCTCGGCCGTCTCGGCGTCCACCTCGACCGCCTCGCCGAGAAAGGCCCTGGCCCGAGCGGCCATGGCATCGGTCATGGCGGCGTTGGTATTGCCGTTGAGCATCAGCAGGCGCATTGCATTTCCTCCGATCGAGCCGAGGCGCGTCCCTCAGACTCCAATTTTGTATACAAGAAATCAACCCCCCACGCCAAAGGAAAGGCGCCGCGTCGTCATCTCGCGCCGGATTCGCCCGTGTCTTCGCCCTCCCAGGGGGCGTCCGTCTCCGTCAGGGCGCCGCGATGACGAAGGGCAAGTCGTCACCGCCGCTATTGTATTCACTAGAAAGAGAAAAATGTATGCATTCCATAAAGAGAAGTAAATACAACATGTTGTATACATTGCATGACGGCACAACTTTTTCTCTAATTATTATTCATGCTCCTGATTTTAAAGGTTTTATGGGGCTGCATCACTGCTCCATCCGGACTTGATTTGCCGACCTTGGCATCCTATTTTGTGTACAAGAAATAAATTCCTTGTTCACAAAAATAATGAGACAGCGAGAGACCCCCATGCAGATTCGCGTCATCAACCCCAACACCACCCGCGGCATGACCGACACCATCGGCACCGCCGCCCAGGGCATCGCCGCCCCCGGCACCGTCATCACTGCCACCCAGCCGGCGCACGGGCCGGTCTCCATCGAGAGTCACTTCGACGAAGCCATCAGCGCCGTGGGCGTGCTCGAGGAGGTGATGGCCGGCGAGCGCGACGGCGTAGATGCCTACATCATCGCCTGCTTCGGCGACCCGGGCCTGCTGGCGGCCCGCGAGCTGACCCGGGCCCCGGTCATCGGCATCGCCGAGGCGGCCTTCCACATGGCCACGCTGATCAGCACCCGCTTCTCGGTGGTCACCACCCTGGGCCGCACCGGCATCATCGCCGAGCACCTGCTCGAGCAGTACGGCTTCGGCCAGCACTGCCGGCGGGTCCGCGCCGCCGAGATCCCGGTGCTCGACCTGGAGGATGACGGCGACGCCGCGCTCACCCGCATCATCGAGGAGGGCCGCCGCGCCCGCGACGAGGACGGCATCGGCGCCATCGTGCTGGGCTGCGGCGGCATGGCCGACCTCACCAACGAGATCAGCGAGGCCGTCGGCCTGCCGGTGGTCGAGGGTGTGACCGCCGCGGTCAAGCTCAGCGAGGCGCTGGTCGGCCTGGGACTCGGCACCAGCAAGGTGGGCGACCTGGCCTTCCCGCGCGCCAAGGCCTTCACCGGGCGCTTCGAAGACTTTTCTCGATACAGCTCACCGGAACCCTCAGCACTAAATCCATATCATCAACTGGAGCGCGCACCCACGTAACATCAAGATTCATTTATAGCACTTCCAATGTCGCAACCTTGGACATTCATTGGTATGAAAATGGCGAAATCCTGGCACTAGTTAATAAACATGCCTGGACCTATAACCGGCACACGAAAAATAATAATTTCAATTAGTTAACAATAACCGAGTGGAGAAGACCACCATGCAAAACATACATAAAAAGTTTGTGCTTTCTCTTCTGTCGAGCAGCATACTGATAGGCTCGGCTCATGCTAACACTATCACCTGGGCGGACACCTCCGACGTCTACTCGATGGATCCCCACGGCCAGGCCATCAGCCCGACTCTGGCCTTCCTGCACCATATCTACGAGCCGCTGGTGCGCTACAACAAGGAGCTGGAGATCGAGCCGGCGCTGTCCACCGGCTGGGAAGTGGTGGAGCCCGACCTGTGGCGCTTTACCCTGCGCGAGGGAGTGACCTTCCACGACGGCAGCGCCTTCACCGCCGAGGACGTGGTCGCCTCGCTGCAGCGGGCCACCCATCCGGATTCGCCCATCCGCGGCAACCTGCCCGCCGTGGCGAAGGTCGAGAAGGTCGACGAGTACACCGTCGACATTCACCTGAACGGCAACTACCCCCTGCTGCTCAACGATCTCACCAACGTCTATGTCCTCGACAAGACGTGGATGGACGAACACGGCGCGCTGAATCCCGTCGACCCCAGCAAGGGGGAGCAGAGCTACGCCACCACGCACACCAACGGCACCGGTCCCTTCGTGCTGGATATCCGCCGCCCAGACGCCGAGACGGTGCTCACCGTCAACGAGCAGTGGTGGGACGAGGCCCAGCACAACCTGACGCGCATCGAGTTCACCCCCATCGCTTCGGACGCCACGCGGGTATCGGCCCTGCTCTCCGGGCAGATCGACATGATGCTGAGCGTGCCGCTGCAGGATATCTCCCGCCTGGAGAACGCCCCGGGGTTCAACATTCTCGAGACGCCGGGGCTGCGGACCATCATGCTGGCGCTCAACCAGTCACCGGAGACGCTGGGGGACAGCGGTGACAACCCGCTGCGCGACCTGGGCGTGCGCAAGGCGCTCTATCAGGCCATCAACATGGAGCTGATCCGCGACAAGCTGATGCGCGGCAAGTCGCGCAACGCGGCCCTGCCGGTGGCCCCGGCCGTGCCCGGCTACGATGCCTCGCTCGACGAGCGCTTCCCCTATGATCCCGAGGCCGCCCGGCAGCTGCTCGCCGAGGCCGGCTACCCCGATGGCTTCAGCATCGGCCTGGACTGCCCCAACGATCGCTATGTCCGCGACGAGGAGATCTGCCAGGCGATCGCCGCCATGTGGGCGCGGGTCGGCGTCGAGACCCGGGTCAATGCGCGCAATGCCAGCAACCACTGGCAGACGGCCTTGAACGGCGGCTCCGATGTCTGGATGTTCGGCTGGGCCACCCTGCCGATGCTCGACTCCTTCAGCATCCTCTCCCAGGTGCTGACCAGCCCGCACGACAAGTACGGCGCCTGGAACCCCGGCGGCTATGAAAACGCCGAGGTCGACACACTCGTCGAGAAGATTTCCGTCGCCCAGGACGAGCAGGAACGCCTGTCGATGATCGCCGAGGCCTTCGCCATCACCAAGGCCGAGGTCCCGCTGATTCCCCTCCACCAGCAGCCGCTGATCTGGGCCACCAACGACAACATCCAGCTGCCCCAGACGCCGGATAACAAGGTGCGACTGTGGTACGCCACCGTCGAATAAGCCCGCCCTTGCGCTGGCAGGCGACGGCCTGAACCGGGCCGTCGTCCACCCCCTCACCTCCCAACGGGATAGGGCAATATCATGATTGCATTCCTGATTCGCAGGCTACTGCAGGGCGCGCTGGTCATGCTCACGGTCGCCTTCATCGCCTTTAGCATGTTTCGCTTCGTCGGTGATCCGGTCACCAACATGCTGCCCCAGGACGCCACGCTCGAGCAGCGCACCGAACTGCAGGAGCGGCTCGGCCTGAACGACCCGCTGCCCCTCCAGTTCGGCCACTTCGTCACCAACGCCGTGCAGGGTGACTTCGGCATCTCCTATCGCAATCAGCGGCCGGTCTCGGACCTGATCGCCGAGCGGCTTCCGGCCACCATGGAGATGGTCTTCGCTGCGGTGGTGCTGTCGCTGGTGATCGGCATTCCCATGGGCGTCTACACCGCCCTGCGGCGCGACAGCTGGCTCAGCCACCTGTTACAGGGTGTCTCGCTGGCCGGGATTTCCGTGCCGACCTTCGTCACAGGCATCCTGCTGATCCTGGTGTTCTCGGTGTGGCTCAACTGGCTGCCCTCCTTCGGCCGCGGCGACGTCGTGGAGATCGGCGGCTGGAGCACCGGACTCCTGACCGTCAGCGGCATCAAGGCGCTGATCATGCCGGTGATCACCCTGTCACTGTTCCAGATCACCCTGATCATGCGACTGGTCAGAGCGGAGATGCTGGAGGTCCTCAAGACCGACTACATCCGCTTCGCCCGGGCGCGCGGGCTGACCAACCGGGCCGTGCATTTCGGCCATGCCCTGCGCAACACCCTGATGCCGGTGATCACCATTACCGGGCTGCAGATCGGCGCCCTGATCGCCTTCGCCATCATCACCGAGACGGTCTTCCAATGGCCGGGCATGGGACTGCTGTTCATGCAGGCGGTGAGCTTCGTGGATATCCCGGTGATGTCCGCCTACCTGGTCATGGTGTCGCTGATCTTCGTGGTCATTAACACCATCGTCGACATGCTCTATTTCGTGGTCGATCCGCGCCTGCGCGTCGATGCGGGCAAGAACACCACCGGCGCCTGAGGAGCCTAGTTATGAGCACCGTAACGCAACGACTCAACGACGACTGGCGCAGGTTCATCGACAGTGACCTGTTCTACAGCTTTCGTCGCTCACCGATCACCATCGTCGCCTTCGTGGTGGTGGTCACCCTGATCCTGGCGGCGATCTTCGCCCCCTGGATCGCCCCCCACGATCCCTTCGATGTCAGCACGCTGAGCCTGCTCAACAGCGAGCTGCCTCCCGCCTGGGTCGCGGGCGGCGACCCGGCCTTCCTGCTGGGCACCGACGGCCAGGGACGCGACGTGCTGTCGGCCCTGCTCTACGGCGCCCGGATCTCGATCCTGGTGGGCCTGGCGAGCGTCGCCTTCGCCATGACGCTGGGGGTCTGTCTCGGCCTGCTGGCCGCCTACGTGGGTGGCACGGTCGATGCGCTGATCATGCGCATCGCCGACGTCATGATCAGCTTCCCGCCGATCCTGGTGGCCCTGCTGATCAACGGCGTCGCCCGCGGCGTCCTGCCGCCCGAGATGCAGCACGACGCCGTGATCTTCGTACTGATACTGGCCATCGGCCTGACCACCTGGGTGCAGTATGCGCGCACCGTGCGCGGCTCCACCCTGGTCGAGAAGAACCGGGAATACGTGCTGGCCGCCCGCGTCATCGGCCTGCGCTCGCGCTCGATCATGGCCAAGCACATCCTGCCCAACGTGATCGGACCGATCCTGGTGGTGGCCACGGTGAACCTGGCGATCGCCATCCTGATCGAGGCCGCCCTCTCCTTCCTGGGCGTGGGCATGCCACCCACCGAACCCTCGCTCGGCACGCTGATTCGCATCGGCAACGAGTTCCTGTTCTCGGGCGTCTGGTGGGTCGTGATCTTCCCCTCCGCCGTACTGGTGCTGCTGGTGCTGTCGGTGAATCTGCTGGGCGACTGGCTCCGCGATGCCCTCAACCCCAAACTGCGCTGAGCGAGGCAATCATGACAGAACACAACAACACCTCCCCCGTGCTGGACGTGCATGACCTGCACATCGAATTCGATACCCGCCACGGCGCCCTGAAGGCCATCGACGGCATCTCGCTGCAGATCGCCCCGGGAGAGATCCTGGGCGTGGTCGGCGAATCCGGCGCCGGCAAGTCGCTGACCGGCACCGCGATCACCGGCCTGCTGGAGAGCCCCGGGCGCATCTCCGGCGGCGAGATTCGCCTGGAAGGCCAGCGCATCGACAACCTCTCCCAGGACGAGTTGCGGCGCCTGCGCGGTCGGCGTATCGGCGCCATCTTCCAGGACCCGCTGACCAGCCTGAACCCGCTCTACACGGTCGGCCGCCAGCTCATCGAGACCATTCGCACCCACCTGCCGATGAACAGGGCCCAGGCGCGCCAGCGCGCCATCGAGCTGTTGGCCGAGGTCGGCCTGCCGGCGCCGGAGACGCGCATCGACCAGTACCCGCACCAGTTCTCCGGGGGCATGCGCCAGCGTGTGGTCATCGCCCTGGCACTGTGCGCCGATCCCAAGCTGGTGATCGCCGACGAGCCGACCACCGCCCTGGACGTCTCGGTGCAGGCGCAGATCATCACGGTGCTCAAGCGCCTGTGCCGGGAGCATGGCACCGCCGTGATGCTGGTGACCCACGACATGGGGGTGATCGCCGAGGCCGCCGATCGCGTGGCGGTGATGTATGCCGGACGCCTGGTGGAGGTCGGCCCCGTTGCCGACGTCATCAAACATGCCAAGCACCCCTACACCCAGGGCCTGATGAACTCCATTCCCACCATCCTCCATGATGTCGAACGCCTCGAGCAGATCGAGGGCTCGATGCCGCGACTGACCGCCATTCCCGAAGGCTGCGCCTTCAACCCACGCTGTCCGCATGCCTTCGAACGTTGTCGAGTCGAACGCCCCGACCTGATCGCCGTCGACGAGGGCGCGGCCGCCTGCTGGCTCGTCGAGGAGGGCGCCACCCCGCCACCCCAGGCGCGGGCCACCGCCGACACGCTGGTCGACCACCATGATTAAGGAGGCAGGGACCATGAACATGACCGAAACCATGTCAGCAAGCATGCGCGAGGCCGCGCCGCTGGCGGCCTCGCAGAACGCCGGGGCGAGCGTCGACTCCTCCGCGGAGCAGCCGGTGTTTCGCATCACCAACCTGAAACGCCATTTCGACGTCTCGCCGCCGCTGCTCAACCGCCTGCTGGAGCGCAAGGGCAGGCAGATCGTCAAGGCGGTGGATGGTGTCGACTTCGAGATCTATCGCGGCGAAACCTTCAGCCTGGTCGGCGAGTCCGGCTGTGGAAAATCGACCATCGCCAAGCTGGTCGTGGGGCTGAATGGCACCACGGACGGCAGCATCGAGTTCGAGGGGCAGGATATCGCCCGCCACAGCCGGCGGGACATGGACGCCGTGCGTCACCGGCTGCAGATGATCTTCCAGGACCCCTATGCCAGCCTCAATCCGCGCTGGCGGGTGGGCGAGATCATCGCCGAGCCGATCCAGGTCTTCGGCCTGCTCGAGGGCAAGGCCGAGATCAAACAGCGCGTCAAGGAGCTGCTGGAGGGGGTCGGCCTCAACGCCCAGGACAGCGAGAAGTATCCCCACGAGTTTTCGGGGGGCCAGCGCCAGCGCATCTCCATCGCCCGGGCGCTGGCCAGCAACCCCGAGTTCATCGTCTGCGACGAGCCGACCTCGGCGCTGGACGTCTCGGTGCAGGCGCAGATCCTCAACCTGATGAAGGAGCTGCAGCAGCAGCACGACCTGACCTACCTGTTCATCAGCCACGACCTCTCGGTGGTCTACCACATCTCCGACCGGGTGGGCGTCATGTACCTCGGGCGGCTGGTCGAGGTCGGCGAGAAGCACGAGCTGTTCCGGCGGCCCCAGCACCCCTACACGCGCATGCTGCTCGACTCCATTCCCGACCTGGAGATGACCGGCCGCGCGCGCACGCCGGTGGGCGGCGAGGTGCCGAGCCCACTGGATCCCCCCAGCGGCTGCGCCTTCCATCCGCGCTGCCCGCACGCCACGGCGCGCTGCCAGCAGGAGGTGCCCCTGCCGATCCACAACGTCGAACGCGGCTTCGTCGCCTGCCATGCGGTCGAGGAAGGGCGACTCATCGCCACCGACTGAGCCCTGCTCGAGAGACTCCGGAAAGGAAGAGACCATGGATTTCGATTTCAGCGAACTGACCAAGCAGGAGCGTTACAAGCTGCTGGTCAGCTTCATCGTGCCGCGCCCCATCGCCCTGGTCACCACCGTCGATGCCGACGGGGTGTCCAACGCCGGGCCGATGAGCTTCTTCAACGTGTTCGGCGACGAACCGCCGATCCTGATCCTGGGCATCCAGCACCGCCCGGACGGACGCTTCAAGGACACCACCCGCAACATCCACGACAGCGGGGAGTTCGTGGTGAACCTGGTCAATGAACGGATCGCGCCACACATGATCACCACCTCCCTGGACTTCGCCCCCGAGGAGGACGAGGCCTCGGCCGCGGGGCTGACCCTGGTGCCCAGCCGCCACCTGCGCGCCAGGCGCATCCAGGAGGCGCCGGTGGCGCTGGAGTGCCGCAAGACCGAGTCCCTGGAGTACCCCAACCGCTCGGTGATCGTCGGCGAGGTGCTGCACATGCACGTGCAGGACGAGTACATCGACCCGGCCACGCTGCGGGTGCGTCCCGAGGCCTACCACCCCCTGGCGCGCCTGCACGCCGACGCCTACTTCTACGCCGAGACGCAGTTCGAGCTGCCCCGGCCAAGCCTGGAGGAGTGGCGCGCCACCCAGGAGACCGTGGCCGAGCATGGCGTCACCGCGGCGTGCGCCACCCCCGTCACGAGCCATGACATCGACCAGACGGTCGACTAGAGCATCGACACAACAAGGAGGCGTGCATGTCGAATCCCCTGCTGCTGCGCAACGTTCGTCCGCTCGAGGGCGAGGCCCAGGACGTGCTGATCCGCGACGGCCACATCAGCCGCGTGGGCCCATCGCTCGAGGCGCCCGAGGCGCGCGTCGTGGATGGCCGAGGCGGCATCCTGCTCCCCGGCCTGGTGGATGCCCACACCCACCTGGACAAGACCCACTGGGGCCAGCCGTGGCACCGCCACAGCGCCGGCCCGACCATCGCCGAGCGCATCGCCAACGAGCGCGAGGTCAGGCGCCAGCTCGGCTACTCGCCGGCCGAGCAGTCGGCCAACCAGGTGCGCCAGGCCATCGCCATGGGCACCACCCATATCCGCACCCACGTCGATATCGACACCGACGTCGGCCTGGCCCACCTCGAGGGCGTGCTGGCGACCCGGGAGCGCTTCCGTGACGCCCTGACCATGCAGATCGTCGCCTTTCCCCAGAGCGGGCTGCTGGTGCGCCCCGGCACCAAGGAGCTGATGGCCGAGGCGATGCGCGCCGGCGCCGACCTGGTGGGCGGCATCGATCCCTCGAGCATGGATCGCGATCCCGTCGGGCACCTCGACAGCATCTTCGCCCTCGCCGAGCAGCAGGGGCGCGGCGTGGACATCCACCTGCATGAACCCGGCATGCTGGGCGCCTTCGCCCTCGAGCTGATCGCCGAGCGCACCGCGGCACTGGGCATGCAGGGTCGGGTCACGGTGAGCCACGCCTTCTGCCTGGGCATGGTCGACGACGCCTACCTCGAGCAGCTGACGAGGCTGCTGCTCGACAACCGCATCGCCATCATGACCCACGGTCCCGGCCACATCGAGTTCCCCCCGGTGCGCCGCCTGCTCGACGCCGGCGTCACCCTGTGCTGCGGCTCCGACGGCATCCGCGACTCCTGGGGCCCCTACGGCAACGCCGACATGCTGGAGCGCGCCATGCTGGTGGGCTTTCGCAGCGGCTTCCGGCACGACGAGGACCTCGAGCACACCCTCGATATCGTCACCCAGGGCGGCGCGACGGTCATGGAGGCCGAGGCCTACGGGGTGGCGCCGGGCTGCCGGGCCGACCTCGCCGTGGTGGCCGGGGAGACCCGCGTCGAGGCGATGATGAATCGTGCCCCGCGTATCGCCGTGATCAAGCACGGCCGCCTGGTGGCCGCCGACGGCGACTGCCTGATCCGAGACTGACCGCTACCCCACAGGAGGCCTCGATGACGAGGACACTGATCACCGGCCGCTACGTCGTCGGCTACGACGGCCAGGGCCATGTCATCCTCCCCGACGGGGAGGTCGTCTATGAGGGCGACACCATCATTCACGTCGGCTACGGCTACGATGGGCCGGTGGACGAGCGCATAGATGCCGGCAACGCCGTGGTCGGTCCCGGTTTCATCGACCTGGATGCCCTGGCGGACCTGGACTCCACGGTGCTCGGCTTCGACAACGCGCCGGGCTGGCGCCACGGCCGGGTCTGGGCCAGCACCTACGTCGAGCAAGGCCCCCGCGAGGCCTACACCGCAGAGGAGGAGGACACCAAGAAGGAGTACGCCTTTGCCCAGCTGCTGCTCAACGGCGTGACCACGGCGCTGCCCATCACCTCCCTGCTCTACCGGGAGTGGGACGAGACCTACACGGAGTTCGCCCGCGCCGCGGCGATCGGCGCCGAGCTCGGCATCCGCCTCTACCTGGGGCCGGCCTACCGCACCGGGGCCTCGGTGGTCCACCCCGACGGGCGCTTCGGCATCCACTGGGACGAGGCGCGGGGCAGGCGGGGCCTCGAGGCCGCCATCGCCTTCGTCAAGGACTACGAGGGCTACGCCGACGGCCTGGTGCGCGGCATGCTGGCGCCCGATCGCATCGAGTGCTGCACCCGGGAGCTGCTGGAGCAGACGGCTCAGGCCGCGCGCGCCCTCGACTGTCCCGTGCGCCTGCACTGCTGCCAGTCCCCGCTGGAGATCGAGACCATGGAGGAGCGCTTCGGCCGCTCTTCCATCGGCCTGCTGGACGAGATCGGCTTCCTGGACCGCCGCGCCCTGCTGCCCCACGGCATTCGCCTCGGCGGCCATCGACCGACGACGGCGAGCGTCGAGCAGGACCTCGACGCCCTGGCAGGCGCCGACGCGACCCTGGTGCAGTGTCCCATGGTGAGCGCGCGCATGGGCCACTTCATGGATTCGTTTGCCCGGATGCAGCGCCGCGGCATCAACGTCGGCTTGGGCACGGATACCTTCCCCCCGGACGTCATCACCAACCTGCACACGGGCATCATGGCGACCCGGCTGGTGGAGGGCGACGAGTCGGCCTGCTCGGCGGCCGACTACTACACGGCCGCCACCCTGGCGGGGGCGAAGGCCCTGAACCGTCCCGACCTGGGCCGGCTCGCGCCGGGGACCAAGGCCGATATCACGGTCTTCGACCTGAGTGGCTTCCACCTCGGCCAGCTCATAGATCCCATCCAGACCATGATCATGAGTGGCTCCGGGCGGGACTTCACGCGGGTCATCGTCAACGGCAGGACGATCGCCCAGGATCGGCAGATCAAGGGCATCGACCTCACTCGCCTGGCCGATCAGGCGCAGCGTCAGTTCGATCGCCTGCGCGCCTCCTACCCGGAGCGCACCCACCGCCACCCGCCGGAGCACGAAATCTTCCCCGGCGCCTTCCCGGTGCGGCGCACCTCGCTGTAGCGTCGATACCGACTCTCGAAAGCGCCCGCAACGCAACGCGCCCCGTGCCACTGGCACGGGGCGCGTCGTCGTTGGCGCGGCGAAGGAAGGCGCTAGCCGGAGAATATCTCGAACAGGTCCGGCGCTTCGTCCTCCTCGACGTGGATCGACAGCGAGGCCTCGATGGCCTTCAGGTGGCGGCCCATGAAGGCCTCGGCGCGCTCGCCGTTGCCGGCCTCCAGATAGCCGATCAGATCGTCGTGGTCGTGGGACTCGCAGCCCAGGTGGCCGGCGTTGCCGTAGACCGCGAGGATCAACGAGGAGCGCGAGCAGAGCCGCTCGACGAAGTCGGCCAGGGTGGCGTTGCCCGAGATGCTCGCCAGGCGCGTATGAAAATCCGCCGAGAGCCGGATCGCCGTGCTCTGCTCGCCGGATTTCAGGGCCTGGCGTTCGCGCTGTGCCATGTCGCGCAGCGCGACCAGGTCCTCGGCGGTGATCCGCCGGGCGATCTCCGGCATCAGGCCGCACTCGACCATCAGCCGCGCATCGAAGACGTCCTTGGCCTCATCGGCGGTGGGCCGCGTCACGCTGGCCCCGCGGCGCGGCGTCAGGGTCACCAGCTGCTCCAGGGCCAGGCGCTGCAGGATCTTGCGGATCCCGGTGCGGCTGATGCCGAACACCTCGGCCAGGGCGTCCTCGCGCAGGCGCGCCCCGGGCTTGAGACGGTGCTCGATGATCGCATCGCTGATCGACTGGTAGATCGCCTCGTGCCGCTTGGGGCCATCGCCGTTCTTGCCGGGGCGGCCCCCGCCGTCGCCGGACTTGTCCCCGGCAACGAACTGACGCTGGTTCATGGCCGCTACGCCTCCGTGGAAAACCCGATATATCGATCATTGTATACGCTTTTCGGCCCCCAACACGACAGCCGCCCGCCAAAAAGGCGGGCGGCTGGCAGCAACGCAAGGCCACGACCTCAGCTTACGGGGTCCAGGCGGCCACCTCCGCACGCTCCTCGTCGGTCATCCGGGTGATGTTGCCCAGCGGCATGTAGCCGCTCGCCACCACCTGGCGGACCTGGTCGATCTGGCGCAGCAGCTGATCCTCGGTCTCGAGGATCACCCCGGCCGGCGCCGCCGCGAAGCCGGCATGCTCGGGCGACTGAGCATGGCAGCTCACGCAACGCTGCTCGATGATCGCATGCACCTCGCCGAGCGAACCCGAGGCGGCCGGCGTCGGCGCCTCGCCGCTCACCGAGGACGACACGGCGGCCGTGGCCACGCCGTCGTTGCCGCTCGGCGCACCGACCCAGATCGCCACCAGGATCAGCGCGACGCCCGCCGCCGGGTAGGCCGGCTGGATGGAGCCCGCGTGCATCAGCACGAAGAACTGGCGAATCAGCGCGCCGGCGAAGATGAACAGCGCCATGATCACCCAGGAGAGCTCATGGGTGTAGGTGAAGGAATAGTGGTTGCTGAGCATCAGCAGCACCACCGGCAGCGTGAAGTAGGTGTTGTGGACCGAGCGCTGCTTGCCGCGCTTGCCATCGATCGGGTTCGGGGTCTCACCGGCCTTCATCGCCTTCACCATGCGGCGCTGACCCGGGATGATCCAGAAGAAGACGTTGGCCGACATGGCGGTGGCCATCACCGCACCGGTGAGCAGGAAGGCGGCGCGGCCGGCGAAGATCTGGGTGCTCAGGTAGGCGACCACCACCATCATCACCGCCACGGCCAAGCTCAGGATGCCGTCGCGCTCCATGTTGGGGCTGATGCGCTTACACAGCTCGTTGTAGACCACCCAGCCCGACAGCAGGAAGAACAGCGCTACCGCGTTGGCCTGCCAGCCGGTCAGTTCGGCGGCCCAGGCCCAGTCGCTGCCCGGGTTGACCAGGTAGAAGCCGGGATTGGTCATGTAGAGCAGCACGAACAGGCCGAAACCGGAGAGCCAGGTGGTGTAGGCCTTCCAGAACGACCAGTGCAGGTCCGCGGGCAGCTTCGCCGGGGCGCTGGCGTACTTCTGGTTGTGGTAGAAGCCGCCGCCGTGCACGGCCCACATCTCGCCGAACACGCCCTTCTTCTTGTCCTCGTCGGCCTTGGGTGGCCGCAGGCCGTTGTCCAGCATCACGAAGTAGATGGACTCGCCGATCCAGGCCACGGCGGCGATCACATGCAACCACCGCAGCAGGAGGTTGGCAAAGTCCAGGAGATACGCTTGCATGAGTCAGCTCTCGTCTTGTTCGTTGTTCGTCATCGCCCGGGCAGGGAGCCCGGGCCAGCGGCGCCGAGGGGCTCAGCTGCCGCGATAGGTGGAGTAGCTGTAGGGCGATACCAGCAGCGGCACGTGATAGTGCTGCGAGGCATCGGCGACGCCGAAGCGCAGCGGGATCACGTCGAGAAAGCGCGGGGTATCGCCGGCCAGGCCCTGGCGATCGAGATACTCGCCAGCATGGAAGACCAGCTCGTATTCGCCCGCGGTGAAGGCCTCGCCCTCCAGGATCGGGGCATCGCAGCGGCCGTCATCGTTGGTCACGACCTCGCCGATGCGCTGGCGGCTCTCGCCCTCGAGGCGGTAGACCTCGATGCGAATGCCCTGCCCCGGTCGGCCCTGTGCCGTGTCCAGCACATGTGTGGTCAAGCGTCCCATGAGTCTCTCCTCTACGCGGTAGCCGGCTCCCGTGGCGCGGGTGACCGGCGAGCAAGTGTATGGCGACGACCGGGGCGCCCTCCCGGATGTCGATACAGACATTTTTAGCTCGAAAGGGAGTACATTTCAAAGCATTTTTTGTATACAGTCGAAGTCTGTCTTGCGAGACACGCATCACCACCCGCAATGGAGGTCACGGCATGAGCGACAACACCCTTACCCCTCGCCCCAGCGAGCTCGACCAGGCGCGCTTCGTCGAGCAGTACGGCGAGATCTACGAGCACTCCCCCTGGGTCGCCGAGCTGGCCTGGCAGCAGGGCCTGGGCGGCAAACAGGACACGCCCGAGGGCCTGGCCGAGGCCATGGGGCGGGTGCTCACCGGCGCCAGTGCCGAGCGCCAGCTCGAGGTGATCCGCGCCCACCCGGACCTGGCCGGCAAGGCCGCCATCGCCGGGGAGCTCACCGACGACTCCACCCGCGAGCAGGCCGGTGCCGGCCTGGACCAGTGCACGCCCGAGGAGATGGCGCGGTTCGAGCGCCTCAACGCCGCCTACAAGGAGAAGTTCGGCTTCCCCTTCGTGATGGCCGTCAAGGGCAACGACCGTCATGACATCCTGGCCGCCTTCGAGACACGCCTGGAGAACGATCAGGCCGAGGAGCGCCGCACCGCGGTCGAGCAGATCAACCGCATCGCCCGCTTCCGCCTGCAGGCCCGCCTGGGCTGAGCCCAGGCGGTCGGCGCCTTCGGGCACACACCGAGACCGCCCCTGCATCGACGAGCCGCCGGCCTGCCGGCGGCTCGTTTTTTTATGCTCCGCCGTTGTGTGCCACCGGCGTCGGCTCACCGATCACACGAGCGGTGCGGGCGCGGCGCCGTCACTCCCTCGGACACGCCGACGCGGATGCCCGGCCGCTCATGGCCGGGCATCCGCGCTCGCCGGCTTACCGGTCGTGCTATTTGGTGGCGCTCGCCACCCGGGAGGCACGGCCTGGGTCATCGCCACCATCCGATGCATCGGCGTTGGCGCCGGCCGCCTCGGCATCCGCCCTGGCGATCTCCTCACGCTCTCGCGCCTCGTCCGACAGCGACTTCTTCGGCAGCGCGATGTTGAGCACGAAGGCGGTGATCGCCGCCACCACGATGGGCGCGCCGCCGATCACGTTCTGCAGCATCGCCGGGAACTGCTCGATGGCCGACGGCACCGAGGAGATGCCAAGGCTCAGCGCCAGCGCCAGCCCGACGATGGTCATGTTGCGGGCGGAGAGCTCGTCTTTGATCAGCAGCTGGATGCCGGTCATGGTGATCATGCCGAACACCGTGATGGTGGCCCCGCCCAGCACCGGGTAGGGGATGGTGGTCATGATGGCGCCGAACTTAGGGCTGAGGCCGGCCGCGATCATGAACACGCCGGCGATGGCCAGCACCGAGCGGCTGATCACCTTGGTCATGGCCACGATGCCGACGTTCTGGCTGAAGGTGGAGGTCGGCAGGGCGCCGAAGAAGGCGCTCGCCGCGGTGGTCAGGCCGTTGCCCAGCAGGCCACCGGTCAGCTCCTTGGTCTTCAGCTCGCGGTTCATGCCCGCCACGCTGGTGGCCGAGAGATCGCCGATGGTCTGTACGGAGTTGATCACGCAGATCACCACCATGGAGACGATGGCGGCGGTGTGGAACTCCATCTCGAAGGGCATCACCTCCGGCACGGCGATCCAGCGGGCGTTGGCCACGGCCTCGAAGCTGACCATGCCCAGCGCCAGCGACAGCAGGTAGCCGACCAGGATGCCGACGATGATCGCCGAGAGCTTGACCACGCCGCGCCCGAACTGAGAGGCCGCCAGCACCGTCAGCAGCGTGACGATCCCCACCACCCAGTTGAGCGGCTCGCCGAAGTTCGGCGCATTGACGTTGCCGCTGCCGGCCATGTAGCGAATCGAGATGTCGTAGAGCGACAGGCCGATGACCAGCACCACGGTGCCCGCGACGACCGGCGGGAAGAGATGGCGGATGTACTGAATGAAGTAGCCCACCACCATCATGGTGATGCCGCCCACCAGCTGGGCGCCGAGGATGCCCTCGATGCCGAACTGGCCGCCCACCGCGATCAGGGTCGGCACGTAGGCGAAGCCCACACCGAAGATGGCCGGCAGGCGGGCGCCGAACTTCCAGACGCCGTAGAGGTGGAACAGGGTGCAGATCCCCGAGGCCAGCACGGCGATCTGGATCAGCAGTAGCTTCTCCGCCGGGGTCGCCCCCACTACGCCGGCGATGATGATCGGCGGGGTGATGACGCCGGCGATCATCGCCAGCACGTGCTGCAGCGAGAGCGGCAGGGCCTTCCCGATGGGTGGCCTGCCGTAAAAATCGAAGATCGAGGTGTTCCTGGGATTGTTTGGCATGGTTGGACCACAGCTGTTGTTATGAGGGAGGGAGCGGTAATTGTTGTATGCCAGACAAGCTGCCACATTGTCGTACGATTTTAAATGCAACTAGATACAAAGTCGTACACAAAAGATTTTATAATAGTATACATTTACCGCCGACAGTGGGATGCGAGGCCTGCGGCCTTACCCGCGCAGGTTAGAGATGCCACTCCAGCTGGAGCATCAGGGCATCGGTATCCACGCCCGGCTTGTCCTGATTGCCGAACTTGTTGCGCCAATACTCGTAGCCGGCGCCGACCCAGAGGGTGTTCTCCCCGCCCCAGGCCAGCCGCCCCACGTCGAGCATCAGCGAGGTGCGCATCAACTGCTCGGCCGCGGTCTCGGCACCGAAATAGTCCTCGCCCTTCTCGCCATTGAGGTTGAAGAAGCCCTGAAACTTCATCGGCAGCGCCCCCGCCTCAAACGGCAGGCCCCAGGCCAGGTTGAGCTGGTAGTAAGGGTCGAAGCTGATGTCGGTCTCGTTGCCCGGCGCCGCGCAGGCGTCGAGGCCGCAGTGATTCCACTCATAGGAGTAGAAGAGGCTGAGGTCGAGAAAGCCCCGGGGCACGTCGAACTTCAGGGTCGGCCCCAGCAACAACTGGCGCTTGCGCGGCGCGAAGGCGGTGTTCTTGGTGTTGAGGTCAAAGCCGCCGCTCAGCGCCACGTCCCTAACCGGTCCGAAGGCCAACGGTGCGTCGAATACCTTGCCGGCGTGCAGCTGGTGGCGATAGACCAGGTAGGCCTCGGTGGCGCCCTCGTCGCTGTTGCGGGCGGGGTCGGCGCTGTCGGACTGCAGCAGGTCGAGGTTGAAGAAGTTCTGGCCCAGCGAGTAGCCGCTCGCGTGGGTGAACTGCAGGACGTGCTTGGCGACGTCCTCGCCATTGCCGGGTTCCCGGAACTGGGTGCCGTAGCGATAGCCAATGGCGGTATCGCTCCAGGTGGCGGCCTGGGCCGAGACGGAGGCGACGGCGAGGCACAGGGCCGCGCCCGCGGCCAGCGGCTGGGAAGTGCGTTGGAACATGTCAGGCATCTCCGGTTGTTGGTGTTATACCGAGACCGTTCCGTACCGACGCGACACCCATAGGATGTCGCCATCATACGGACAACATGTCCAACACTACCTAACAATTTTGTATACTGGAAATTATTTCCGTTAAATGCACAAACGGAGCACATTCCCCTGATAGGTAGCCGTCCGACGCCCGCCAAGAACTCGACCACCGGGACGAGAAGCGCGGCAAGAAGGGGCGCTTGCCGGGAGCGAGGGCCTACACTGAGAGAACACCTATCAGCCGGGAGCCCGCCATGTTTCGTGATCGCCGCGAAGCGGCCGAACACCTCATCGACCGCCTCTCCTACCTCAAGACAGAGAACCCGCTGATCCTGGCCATCCCCCGCGGCGCGGTGCCCATGGGGCGATGGATGGCCGATGCCCTGAACGGCGAGCTGGACGTGGTGCTGGTGCGCAAGGTGGGCGCGCCGAGCAACCCGGAGTACGCGATTGGCGCAATCGACGAAAACGGCCGCGTGGCCCTGGAGCCTGCCGCCGCCTACTACCGCGAGGAGGCGGTGAATCGAGAGGTGGAACACCAGCAGGCCCTGATCGAGGAGCGCCGCCGGCGCTATACCCCGGTGCGCTCGGCCATCGATCCCAGGGGGCGCATCGTGGTGGTGGTGGACGACGGCAGCGCCACGGGCGCGACCATGGCGGCTGCCCTCACCGCCCTGCGGGCCCGTGACCCGCGACGGCTGATCGCCGCCCTGGGGGCGGCGCCGCCCGAGACCGTGGCGCGGCTCGAGGCGCTGGCCGATGAGGTGATCTGCCTGGAGACCTCCCGGGACTTCCGGGCCGTGGGGCAGTTCTTCGCCGACTTCGGCCAGGTGGAAGACGATGAGGTGATCGCGCTGCTGGGACGCAATCACGGCTGAGCAGCCGCAGGCAAAGCGGACGGCGCCGAGCGCGCCTACATGACGCAAACGGGCGCCACCCGAAGATGGCGCCCGTATACGTTGGCGTGGCTCCCGCTCGCCCGGTCTTTACGGAGGCTCCGGCGAGCGCAGCCGAGCCTTACTTGGTGGCCGGGGTGGCGGCCTTGATGCCGTCCTCGGCGAGCTTCTGGCTCTCGCGAACGTACTCCTGGCTCAGGCTCATGATCTTCTCGGCGTCGCCCCGCAGGCGCTCGCCCATGTCCTGACTGGCCTTCTGCTGGGCGTCCACGGCCTTCTTCAGGCCCTCGGCGTCACGCACGTCGAGCCAGCCGCGTGCCTGGGAGAGACCCAGGTCGGTCAGGGCTCGCACGGCGTCGAACTGGGCGGCGACCAGCTTCTCGGTGTAGTCGAGGTTGAGGGCGCCGAGACGGCGGGCGGGTGCCACGAACGTGGACTCGAGCTGTTCGGTCGCTTGTTGTGTGGTTGCCTGGCTCATGTAACACCTCCATCGGTAGTGGACAGCGGGGGCATGCGCCCCGTGCTGCATTGCAACATAGCAGCCTGCTTTGTGCAGCGCAACATCCTCCTGATGGGGGATGCCGCACGTCCATGAAGAGCCCCGAAAGACAACGCCCGGCCGAAGCCGGGCGTTATGAGAGACGAGTCACGTCAGCGAGGGACAAGCCCCCTCAGCGATAGGCGCCCTCGATGTCGGTGACGCGCAGGGCCCGGCGCCCGAGGCCGCCGTGCTGGTCGAGCATGCGCTCGAGCCAGCCGTGCACCGGGTCGGCATTGGAGACCAGGTCGGCGCTGGAGACGCAGCGCGCCCACATGAAGTTGCCGAAGACCAGGTAGTCGGCGCCGGCCGGAGCGTCGCCGTCGAGGAAGTCGCTGTCCGTGAGCTGGGCGCGCAACGGCTCCAGGGCGGCATCGAGCTGGGCCAGGCCCTTGGCCGGCGAATGGAACTCCTCGAGGGTGCGGCCGAAACGCTTCTCGCGGGTCTCGCGGAAGTAGGCGCGGTCGTCGGGATGGATGGCGTTGAGCAGGTCCATGATGATGGTGCGCAGCATCGCCGGCGCCAGGGAGCGCTCGGCGTAGTACTTGAAGAAGCGCGCCCGGGTCTCGGCCAGCCCCTCGCCCAGCAGCGGCGCCTCGGGATAGGCGCGATCCAGGTAGCGCAGGATCTCGTAGCTCTCGGTCACCACCTCGTCACCATCGACGAGCACCGGCACCTTGTCGTGGCTGGCAAAGGCCAGGGCCTCCTTGTCGGTGAAGTGCCAGGGGCGCGTCTGCACCTCGAGGCCCTTGTGGGCCAGGGCGTAGCGCACTCGCCAGCAGTAGGGCGAGAAACGCAGCCCCTCGTCGATGCCGCAGAGATCATAGAGCACCCGTGTCATGCCGCCTCCTCGTGTCGGGTTCAGGACCCTCGATAGTGCCAGCCTTTGCGGCCGCCGCCAACGCCGCGCACGCCCGGTAATCCGGCGACAGCGACTTGCCCATTAGTCTAACTCCTTCACCCCACTCCCGGCCGGTGCAAGGCGCGCGAAGGCGTTACAAGTCATTGAATAGAAGCTTCTTTCACGAGTCGGCGATGAGACGATCCGGACGCTTAACTTTGGTCAGACCAATGTTCCAGCAGTGGTCAAGGCCACGGCTTGCGCTTAAGGTCGCCCGCTCACCATGCCCTGAGCGGGCACGCCAACGCTCCACCGTTCCCATGTGAAAGGAACCCTCCATGAACGAAACCACACTCGCGCTGTTCGCCTTCGTGCCCCTGGTGCTGGCCGGGGTGCTGCTGATCGGCCTGCGCATGGCCGCCCGGGTCGCCATGCCGATCGTCTTCGTGGTCACCGCGCTCATCGGCCTGCTCGCCTGGCAGATGAGTTTCACACGGATCCTGGCCTCGACCCTACAGGGCCTGATGCTGACCGTGGCGATCCTGTGGATCATCTTCGGCGCCATCCTGCTGCTCAACACCCTCAAACACTCCGGAGGGATCACCGCCATCCGCAACGGCTTCTCGGGCATCAGCCCGGACCGTCGCGTGCAGGCGATCATCGTCGCCTGGCTGTTCGGCTGCTTCATCGAGGGGGCCTCGGGCTTCGGCACCCCCGCCGCCGTGGCCGCGCCGCTGATGGTGGCGCTCGGCTTCCCGGCGCTGGCCGCCGTGGTGGTGGGCATGATGATTCAGTCCACGCCGGTCTCCTTCGGTGCGGTGGGCACGCCGATCGTAGTCGGGGTCACCGGTGGCCTAGACCGCGTCGGCATCACCGAGGCCCTGGACGCCGGCGGCCAGAGCTGGCTTGCGTACTATCACCTGATCGCCGGCGAGGTCGCGGTGATCCACGCCATCGTCGGCGTGCTGATGCCGCTGATCATGGTGATGATCATGGTGCGCTTCTTCGGCGCCAACCGCTCCTGGAAGGAGGGGCTCTCCATCACGCCCTTCGCGCTCTTCGCCGGAATCTGCTTCGTGGTGCCCTACGCCTTGGCCGGCGTGCTGCTGGGGCCGGAATTCCCGTCGATGATCGGCGCCATGGTCGGCCTCGCCATCGTCGTGCCGGCGGCCCGCCGCGGCTTCCTGCTGCCCAAGGACACCTGGGACTTCCCGCCCTCCTCCGCCTGGCCGGACCAGTGGATCGGCAAGCTGGTGATCAAGACCGAGGACGTGGTGGGCAAGACCCCGATCACCACCGTCATGGGCTGGGTGCCCTACGTACTGCTGGCCGTCTTCCTGGTGGCCTCGCGCACCATCGAGCCGCTCAAGAGTGCGCTCACCTCCTTCGCCTTCGGCTGGAGCGACATCCTCGGCGAGACCGGCGTCTCCGGCAGCATCCAGCCGCTCTACCTGCCCGGCGGCATCCTGCTGGCGGTGGTGCTGGTCACCGCCGTGCTGCACCGCATGCGCCTGGGTGAGCTAAAGGCGGCCTTCAGCGAGTCCAGCCGCACCCTGCTGGGCGCCGGCTTCGTGCTGATCTTCACCATCCCCATGGTGCGGATCCTGATCAACTCGGGCGTCAACGCCGCCGACCTGGTCTCCATGCCGGTGGCCATGGCGCAGTTCGTCGCCGATGGGGTGGGCGGTGTCTACCCGCTCTTCGCGCCGGCCGTAGGCGCCCTGGGGGCCTTCATCGCCGGATCGAACACCGTCTCGAACCTGATGCTCTCCGACTTCCAGTTCAACGTCGCCCAGCAGCTCGGCGTCTCCACCGCCATGATGGTCGCCCTGCAGGCCGTGGGCGCCGCGGCGGGCAACATGATCGCCATCCACAACGTGGTCGCGGCCTCCGCTACCGTGGGCCTGCTGGGCCGCGAGGGCGAGACCATCCGCAAGACCATCCTGCCGACGCTCTACTACCTCGTTGCCGCCGGCGCGCTCGGCCTGGTGGCCTTCTACGTACTGGGCATCGGCGACCCGCTGCTGAGCCTGGGCTGATCGGAGTGAGCCTGGCCCGAGGCCAGGCGAACCCACAACGGCGCACCGCCCCCACGGCTCGGCCGTGGGGGCGGTGCGTCTTCAGGCGTTTGGCTCGGCATCGCTACTCCCACTCCTCCAGCCGCATCGCCGAGCGCTCCAGGCGCTGCTCCTCCGCCTCGATCTCGCCCAGCTGCTCGCCGATGCTCGAGAGGTGCTCCAGGGCGGCGCGCCGGGCGAGTTCGGGCTTGCCCTCGATCACCGCGCGATACAGTCGGGCGTGCTGGCGATTGATCATCTCGCGACAGTGGGGACGGTGATAGAGGTTCTTCACCGAGGCGAACACCGAGCTCAGCAGCAGGTCCGTCAGGCTCTGCAGGGTGTGGACCAGCACCGGGTTGTGGGAGGCCTGGCAGATGGCCAGGTGGAAGCCGTGATCGAAGCGCGCCAAGCGCTCGGCCTCGATCGTCTCGGCGCTCTCCACGTAGTCGACCATCTCCCGGTAGCGGCGGGTGATCAGCACCCGGTCCGAGGCCGTGCCGCGGCTGGCCGCCAGGCTCGCCGACTCGCCCTCGAGCAGTGCCCGTACCTCCAGCAGGTCGAACAGGGTCCGCGGATGATCGCGGAAGAGGTACATCAGGGGGGAATCCAGGGGCGTCGACACCAGCGGAGCGACCACCGAGCCCCGCCCCTGGCGGGTGTCGATGACACCCTTGCTGCGCAGCGTCCGCAGCGCCTCGCGCAGGGAGGCACGCGACACCTGCAGGCGCTCGCTGAGCCGCCGCTCCGAGGGCAGCAGCTGGCCCGGGCGGAACACACCGTCGAGGATCAGCTCCTCGAGACGGGCCGCGATGGCGTCGGGCGTGCGCGAGGTGATCCGCAGCTCTTCATGGTAACGGGGCATGATCGTGCTCTCCGGGGATGCCAGGGCGAGCCTCAAGGGTGTATTGTGGAAAAACTTTCCACAATACTACCAACGACTGGTCTGACCAGCGAACCAGAGACTGGACACGCCCCCTATTAAGGCACAGATTGGGGCCACACAGGTCATGTGCCCGGCCCCAGTGGGCGATGGGCACTCCAGCGAGGAAGCCCCATGAACATCCTCTACGACGAACGGCTCGACGGCGAGCTGGCCCCTACCGACAAGGCCGAAGTCCTGGCCGACCTGCAGCGCTCGGCGCCGGGCCTCACGCTGCTGCACCGCGAGGAGGACCTGCGCCCCTTCGAGTGCGACGGCCTCTCGGCCTATCGCGTGCTGCCGATGCTGGTGGCGCTGCCCGAGACCCTCGAGCAGGTCGAGACGCTGATGAAGCGCTGCCGGGCGCTCGGCGTACCGGTGGTGACCCGCGGCGCCGGCACCGGCCTGTCCGGCGGCGCGCTGCCGCTGGAGCAGGGCGTGCTGCTGGTGATGTCGCGCTTCAATCGCATCCTCGACCTGGACCCGGACGCCCGCATCGCCCGCCTCCAGCCCGGCGTGCGCAACCTGGCCATCTCCGAGGCGGCGGCGCCCTATGGGCTCTACTACGCCCCCGACCCTTCGTCACAGATCGCCTGCTCGATCGGCGGCAACGTGGCCGAGAACGCCGGCGGGGTGCACTGCCTGAAGTACGGGCTGACCGTGCACAACGTGATGAAGGTGGAGGTCATCACCATCGAGGGCGAGCGCATGACGCTCGGCAGCGAGGCGCTGGACGCCCCGGGCCTCGACCTGCTGGCCCTGTTCACCGGCTCCGAGGGCATGCTCGGCGTGGTCACCGAGATCACCGTCAAGCTGCTGCCCAAGCCCGAGACCGCCAAGGTGCTGATGGCGAGCTTCGACGATGTCGAGAAGGCCGGCCGCGCGGTGGGCGACATCATCGCCGCGGGCATCATCCCCGGCGGGCTCGAGATGATGGACAACCTGGCGATCCGCGCCGCCGAGGACTTCGTCAAGGCCGGCTATCCGGTGGAGGCCGAGGCCATCCTGCTCTGCGAGCTGGATGGCGTGGAGGCCGACGTCGACGACGACTGCGCCACCGTGCGCGCGGTGCTCGAGAAGGCCGGCGCCACCGACATCCAGCAGGCCCGGGACGAGGCCGAGCGCGCCCTCTTCTGGGCCGGGCGCAAGAATGCCTTTCCCGCGGTGGGCCGGATGTCGCCCGACTACTACTGCATGGATGGCACCATCCCGCGCCGCGAGCTGCCGCGGGTGCTGAAGGGCATCGGCGATCTCTCCGAGGCCTACGGCCTGCGCGTCGCCAACGTCTTCCATGCCGGCGACGGCAACATGCACCCGCTGATCCTCTTCGATGCCAACCGTCCCGGCGAGCTGGAGCAGGCCGAGGAACTCGGCGGCAAGATCCTCGAGCTGTGCGTCGAGGCGGGCGGGTCGATCACCGGCGAGCACGGCGTGGGCCGCGAGAAGATCAACCAGATGTGCGCCCAGTTCAACCCGGGCGAGCTGACCACCTTCCATGCGGTGAAGGCGGCCTTCGACCCCGACCGCCTGCTCAACCCGGGCAAGAACATCCCGACCCTGGCCCGCTGCGCCGAGTTCGGTGCCATGCACGTCCACAACAACGAGCTCCCGCACCCCGAGCTGCCCCGATTCTGAGGATTACTCATGGCCGAGACACGACCCACATCGACCGACCAGGACATCAGTGAGGCGCTCGGCGAGCGCGTGCGCCGGGCCGCCGAGGCGGGGACGGCATTGCGCATCGCCGGCGGCGACACCAAGGCCTTCTTTGGTCGAGAAATTCAGGGCCGCCCCGAGGAGATCGAGACGCTCTCGACCCGCGAGCACCGCGGCATCACCGCCTACGACCCGGTGGAGCTGATCATCTCGGTGCGCGCCGGCACCCCGCTGGCCGAGCTGGAGGCCACCCTGGCCGACAACGGTCAGATGCTCGGCTGCGAGCCGCCCCACTTCGGCGAGGGCGCCACCGTGGGTGGCATGGTCGCCACCGGCCTCTCGGGCCCACGCCGCCCCTGGGCCGGCAGCGTGCGCGACTTCGTGCTGGGCACCCGGGTCATCACCCACGAGGGGCACCAGCAGCGCTTCGGCGGCGAGGTGATGAAGAACGTCGCCGGCTATGACCTGTCGCGGCTGATGGTCGGTGCCCAGGGCACCCTGGGGCTGATCACCGAGGTGTCGCTCAAGGTGCTGCCGACGCCCGGCGCCCGCCACAGCCTGCGCCTCGAGATGCCGCTGGCCGAGGCCCTGGCGAAGCTGGCCGAGTGGGGCCGCTCCCCGCTGCCCATCACCGCCGCCGCCTGGCACGACGGCGCCCTGCACCTACGCCTGGAGGGCGGGCCGAGTTCGGTGGCCGCCACCCGCGAGCGGCTGGGCGGCGAGGAGCTGGACAACGGCTTCTGGGAGGACCTGCGCGAGCAGCGCCTGGCGTTCTTCTCCCGCGAGGATGACCGCGTCCTGTGGCGCCTCTCGCTACCCCACAACACCCCGTCGCTGTGCCTGCCCGGCGTCGAGGAGGCGGACCTGATCTACGACTGGGCCGGCACCCAGCGTTGGCTGCGCAGCGACCTCGAGGCGGACACCCTGCGCGAGGCCTGCGCCCGCGCCGGTGGACACGCTACCTGCCTGGGCAACCGCCATGGCCCGGGCCAGGCCGACCCGTTCATGCCGCTGGAACCCGTGGTGGAGAAGTACCATCGCAACCTGAAGGCCCAGATGGACCCGAAGGGCATCTTCAATCCTGGCCGACTCTACGCGGCGATCTGAGACCTCTAGGGGGAATAGCCGAGATGCAGACGCACTTTACCGAGGAAGACCTCCAGAAGCCCCATATCCGCGAGGCCGACCGGGTCTTGCGCACCTGCGTGCACTGCGGCTTCTGCAACGCCACCTGCCCCACCTACCAGCTGCTGGGCGACGAGCGCGACGGCCCCCGCGGACGCATCTACCTGATGAAGGAGATGCTCGAGAGCCCGGAAGACGACACCCAGGTCACCGAGGAGACCCGGCTGCACCTCGACCGCTGCCTCACCTGCCGCAACTGCGAGACCACCTGTCCCTCCGGGGTGGAGTACCACAAGCTGCTCGACATCGGCCGCGCCGAGATCGAGCGTCGGGTGCCGCGCCGGCCCGCCGAGCGTGCCCTGCGCCTCGGGCTGCGCAAGGCACTCGTGGAGCCGAAGCGCTTCCAGGCGCTGCTCAAGCTGGGCCAGACCTTCCGCCCGCTGGTGCCCGGCGCGCTGGCCGACAAGATGCCCCCGACGCCGGTGGATGCCGGCGTGCGCCCCGAGGGCAGGCGCCACGCGCGACAGATGCTGATCCTCGAGGGCTGCGTGCAGCCCGGACTCTCGCCCAACACCAACGCCGCCACCGCCCGGGTGCTTGATCGACTCGGCATCGGCCTGACCCCGGCGCCGGAGGCCGGCTGCTGCGGCGCCATCGACTTCCACCTCAACGCCCAGGAGGCCGGGCGAGCCCGCATGCGCGCCAACATCGATGCCTGGTGGCCGCATATCGACAAAACGGGCGAGGCCGGTGTTGAGGCCATCGTCCAGACCGCCAGTGGCTGCGGGGCGATGGTCAAGGAGTACGCCGAGGTGCTCGCCGACGACCCCGACTACGCCGCCAAGGCCGAGCGCGTCAGCGCCCTGGCCAAGGATCTCGTGGAGGTGCTGCGCGACGAGGACCTCGCGACCCTGGAGGTGAAGGAGAGCCGGCGACTCGCCTTCCACTGCCCCTGCACCCTGCAGCACGCCCAGAGGCTCAACGGCGCCGTGGAGCAGGTGCTGCGCGGGCTCGGCTTCACCCTCACTCCGGTCCAGGACGCCCACCTCTGCTGCGGCTCAGCCGGCACCTACTCCGTCACCCAGCCGGAGCTGGCCACCCAGCTGCGTGACAACAAGCTGGATAGCCTCGAAGCCGGCAATCCCGAGGTGATCGTCACCGCCAACATCGGCTGCCAGACCCACCTCGCCGGCGCCAACCGGACCCCGGTGCGCCACTGGATCGAGATCGTCGATGAGGCATTAACCCCAGCTACGAGCAACGAGCTGCGGGCCACGAGCAGCCCGTAGCTCGAAGCTCGAAGCTCGAAGCTCGAAGCTCGAAGCTCGAAGCCATTATCCAAAAAGGAGACTTCCATGAAGAGCAAGCCCGTAATGACCCTGGATGACGTCAACGCCCTGCTGGACGCCGGCCAGAAGGAAGCCGAGGCCAACGGCTGGGCCGTGACCATTGCCGTGGCCGACGATGGCGGCCACCTGCTCGGCCTCCGCCGCCTCGACGGCGCCCCGCCCTTCAGCGCCAACGTGGCCGGCGAGAAGGCGCGCAACGCCGCCATCGGCCGCAAGGAGACTCAGGTATTCGAGGACATGATCAACAACGGCCGCACCGCCTTCGTCACCGCGCCGATGCAGGCGCTGCTGGCCGGCGGCGTGCCGGTGATCGTCGAGGGTCAGGTGGCCGGCAGCGTCGGCATCTCCGGCGTCACCCCGCCCCAGGACGTCCAGGTGGCCAAGGCCGCGGTCGCCGTCCTCGGCTGACCGTTGCCCGCCCAGCCCTTCTAAAGGCCCCGCCATGGCGGGGCCTTCTTGATGCGGGCCTTGGGCCGGCAGGAGATGGAACTCAGCCCGGGCGTGGTCCAGACTGACAGCGTGTCCGCGCTGATCGACGCCCCAGGCGTCGGGGATGAGTTCATGGCAGGTGGATGGTCGAAAGATGGTGCCGTCCAGGAGCAGATCGACAGCACCGTCGAGGATGCCCTGGCACGTTCGCGCCAACAGTTGCCGGACGGCGAGAGCGCCGAGCAGTGTGACGAGTGCGGGGAACCGATCCCCCAGGCGCGCCGCGATGCGATCCGCGGCGTGCGCTTCTGTCTCGGGTGCCAGGCCGAACGGGACAAGCGGCAAGGCCCGGCCGCCGGGTACAACCGGCGCGGCAGCAAGGACAGCCAGCTGCGCTGAGGCGCCACTACCTCGCCACTACCTCGCCGTTCCCGCCGGAAGCGAGGCGCCACTCAGGACGCCCCTTCCTCCTCACCGGCCTCATTGCACGGCTTACACGCCTCCTGCTCCCCCTCCTGATCGGGGCAGAGCCGAACCAGTTCTGCGTCGGCTCGGGCCTGCCGCCCGGGGCCTCCTCGGAGCCCCGCCGACCCGCTCACCGCGCTGGGCGGAATGCTGGCGGGACTCGCGCCTTGTGTGCTGCCCCTTGCCCGACGTCGGCACGCCGCCACGGCGTTGCATCATGCACGACTCGGCCCCATGGTAGACTGCACGATTTCTAAGGTGGGAGCCCCGGCACACATGTCCCTCGACGACCTGCACCTCAACCTGCGCAACCTCGGCCCGGACGACTACCCGCAGCTCAAGACTCTGATGGACCGGGTCTATCACGATATCGGCGGGGCCTGGCCCCAGGCCACCATCGACAAGCTGATCGCGGAGTTCCCCGACGGCCAGATCCTCATCGAAGACGACGAGACCATCGTCGGCGTGGCCCTGACCGTGCTGGTCGACTACGACACCTTCTCCAACCCGCACCGCTACGACGACTTGATCGGCAAGCGCGAGACCATCCTCAACGATCCGGATGGCGATGCCATGTACGGCCTCGACGTGCTGATCCATCCGGACTATCGCGGCTATCGCCTGGGGCGGCGGCTGTATGAGGCGCGCAAGGAGCTGTGTCGCTCCATGAACCTGCGCTCGATCCTGGCCGGCGGGCGCATCCCCCACTACCACCAGCACGCCCACGAGCTCTCCCCGGCCGAGTACCTCGACAAGGTGGCCCGCAAGGAGATCCACGACCCCATCCTCTCCTTCCAGCTGGCCAACGACTTCCAGGTCAAGCGCCTGCTGCGCAAGTACCTGCCGGAAGACGAGAAGTCCCAGGGCTTCGCGACACTGCTGGAGTGGAACAACATCCTCTTCGAGCCGGCCGAGCGGGTGCTGGAGAATCGCCCGACCCAGGTGCGAGTCGGCGCGGTGCAGTGGCAGATGCGCGAGTTCTCCTCGGTGGAATCGGTGCTGCAGCAGGTCGAGTACTTCGTCGACGCGCTCTCCGACTACCAGAGCGACTTCGCCGTCTTCCCCGAACTCTTCAACGCGCCGCTGATGGGCCTGCAGGACCGCGCCGCCCAGCAGGACCAGATGGCCGCCATCCGCTTCCTGGCCGGCTTCACCGAGCAGTTCAAGACCGAGCTCTCGCGCATGGCGGTCTCCTGCAACATCAACATCGTGGCCGGCTCAATGATCGAAGAGCGCGAGGATGGCCAGCTCTTCAACGTCTGCTACCTGTTCCATCGCGACGGCAGCCTGGAGGCCCAGTCCAAGCTGCACATCACCCCCCAGGAGCGCCGCGACTGGGTGATCGAGGGCGGCGACGAGCTCAAGGTCTTCGACACCGACGCCGGCCGCGTGGGCATCCTGATCTGCTACGACGTCGAGTTCCCCGAACTCTCGCGCCTGCTGGCCGACCAGGACATGGACATCCTCTTCGTGCCCTTCTGGACCGACACCAAGAACGGCTACCTGCGGGTGCGTCACTGCGCCCAGGCCCGAGCCATCGAGAACGAGTGCTACGTGGTGCTGTGCGGCAGCGTCGGCAACGTGCCTTCCATCGAGAACATGGAGATCCAGTACGCCCAGTCGTCGGTCTTCTCGCCCTCGGACTTCGCCTTCCCCCACGACGCCGTGCTCTCCGAGACCACACCCAATACCGAGATGATCATGTTCTCGGACCTCGACCTGACCCGGCTCACCGTGGTGCGCGCCGAGGGCTCGGTGACCAACCTCAAGGACCGACGAAAGGACCTGTTCGACCTGCGCTGGCGCGACTGGTCCTGGAAGTCCGGCGCCAACCTGGAGGAGAGCTGACGCCATGCTCGCCCGGCTGCTGCGCCTGGGGAGCCGGCGCTTCGAGCAACGCCACCCCGTCCCCGCCGCCGAGTGGGCCGAGGCCCGGGAACGGGTGGCGTTGCTCGCCGCCCTGCCCGACGACCAGGCCGAACGGCTCGGTCAGCGGGCCTGGCAGTTCGTGCATGCCAAGCGGTTGAGCCTGCACCCGGAGCTTGCCGAGACGATCACCTTCGACGCCCCGGCCCGGCTCGCCCTCGCGGGCCAGGCCTGCCTGCTGACCCTTGGCTGGTGCGAGAGCGAGCACATTGATGCCTTCGCCAACGTCCACGAGATCCTGATCCTTCCCGACGCCTTCCAGCGGCGGGTGGAAGAGATGGACGAGTTCGGCGTGGTCCACGAGTACGAAGACGAGCGCGCCGGCGAGACCTCCCTGCAGGGCCCGGTGGTGGTCGCCTGGCCCGACCTCATGGCAAGCGGCGGGCTCGACGGCTTCAACGTGCTGATCCACGAACTGGCCCACAAGCTCGACCTCGGTAACTCCCTGGACGTCGACGGCTTTCCGCCGCTGCCCAGAGAGATCGATCCGCGGGAGTGGTATCGCATCTTCATGGGGGTCTGGGAGGATCTCCAGGCGCGCCTCGCCCGGGGCGAGGCGACGCCCATCGACGACTACGCCGCGAGCCACCCGGGGGAGTGCTTCGCGGTCTGCTGCGAGCACTTCTTCAGCGATCCCGACCGCCTCCACCGGGCCTATCCGGCGCTCTATGGCCTGCTATCGCGCTATTTCCATCAGGATCCGCTGGCACGCCTCCCGTCGGACGCCGGCTCCCTACGCCCCGGCTAGCCCCGGTGCGCGACGCGGGCTCTCATCTGCTCCCATAAGCCTGTGGTAAGACTGGGGTGACAGAGTGCTGCATCGGCAAGCCCTGTCAGTGGAGAAGAAACCGCCGTGACCTCCCCCCTAGTATCCGTGATCGTTCCCGCCCGTGATGAAGCGGGCAACCTGCCCGGCCTGCTGAATGAAATCGACACTGCCCTGGCCACCATCGAGCATGAGGTGCTGGTCGTGGACGACGGCTCCCGGGATGACACCTGGGCGAAGCTCGAGGCGTGGGCGGCCGAAAATGCCAGGCTTCGCCCCCTGCGCCACACCGAGAGCGCCGGTCAGAGCACCTCGGTGTGGCAGGCCGGATACGAGGCCCGAGGCGAATGGCTGGCCACCCTGGACGGCGACGGCCAGAACGACCCCGCCGACCTGCCGAGCCTGATCGAACGGGCCCGCCAGGGCGACGTCACCCTGGTCGCCGGCCACCGCACCAGCCGTCATGATGACTGGCTCAAGCGTATCTCCTCGCGGGTCGCCAACGGCGTGCGCGCCCGGCTGCTGGGGGACGAGACCCCGGATACCGGCTGCGGGCTGAAGGTCATGCGGCGCGAGGCCTTCCTGCGCCTGCCCTACTTCAACCACATGCACCGCTTCCTGCCGGCGCTGGTCCAGGCCCAGGGCGGCCGCTGCGTCTCGCTGCCGGTCAATCATCGACCCCGGGGCGCCGGCCGCTCCCACTATGGTCTCAACGACCGGCTCTGGGCCGGCCTCGTCGACATGGCAGGCGTAATGTGGCTGCGTCGCCGCTCGCGCCTGCCGGCCGCACTCGAGACCCTCGCCCCGGTGGACACCGCGGCCCGAGACGAGCGGATGGAGCGCACGACATGACGGTCGAGTGGCTGTGGCTGGGCGTCGGCTTTCTGGGCCAGGCGCTGTTCTCCGCCCGCTTCCTGGTCCAGTGGCTGGCCAGCGAGCGCGCACGGCGCAGCATTGTGCCCCGGGCCTTCTGGTTCTTCAGCCTGGCCGGGGGGGTCACCCTGCTGGCCTACGCCCTCTACCGCCGTGATCCGGTGTTCATCGCCGGCCAGGGAGCGGGGCTGTTCATCTACGCGCGCAACCTGATGCTGATCCGCCGCGAGGTCCAGCTGCGCCGGGCCCGCCAGTGATAAACCGCCACACCGACCGGATCCTTTGCATGCATCGTCCCGCCTATCTCCATCACCTGCCCTCGCTGCACTGGCTCTGGCTGCTGGCACTGGCCGCGCTGTTCCTGAGCGTCGGGATGGGCATGCGTGATCCCTGGCCCGCCGACGAGCCGCGCTTCGCCCTGAACGCCCTGGAGATGCTGAAGACGGGGCAGTTCTGGATTCCCCACCGGGCCGGCGAGCCCTATCCCGACAAGCCGCCGATCTTCATGTGGGCCACGGCCGCCTCGATCCAGCTGAGCGGCTCGGTGCGTCTGGGCTTCCTGCTGCCCTCCTTGCTGGGCGCGCTGGGCACCCTGGCCCTGGTCATGGACCTGACTCGCCGGCTGCACGGCCGCCGGGTGGCGCTGCTCGCCGGCCTGGCCCTGCTGTCGAGCTTCCAGTTCGGGCTGCAGGCGCGCACCGCCCAGATCGACATGCTGGTCACCTTCTTCGTCATGCTGGGCACCTACGGCCTGCTACGCCATGCCCTGCTGGGGCCCGCCCGTCGCTGGTGGTTCATCGGCTGCGCCGGCATGGGACTCGGCATCCTTACCAAGGGAGTAGGCTTCCTGCCGCTGCTGATGCTGCCCCTCTGGACCCTGCTGGCCTGGCGACGGCAGGCGGTGCCCCTGGCGTGGCGCGACCTGGGGCTCGGCATTGCCGTGATCCTCGGCGTCGTCGCGCTCTGGGTGGTGCCCATGGCTCTCTACACCACCTTCTCCGACGACCCCGCCTTGGCGGCCTATCGCGACAACATCCTGTTCAAGCAGACCGGCGAGCGCTACGCCGATGCCTGGCACCACGTGAAGCCCTGGTACTACTACCTCCTCGAGGTAATCCCCTGGGCCTGGCTGCCCCTGGTGCTGGCCCTGCCCTGGCTGGTGCCCGCCTGGTGGCATCGTGCCCGGCGCCTCGATGCGCGGGTCCTGCTGCCGCTCGGCGGCCTGGTGCTGGTGATCGTCTTCTTCTCGTTCTCTCCCGGCAAGCGCGGCGTCTACCTGCTGCCGACCCTGCCGCTGCTGGTGCTGGCCTCGGCGCCGATGCTGGCGGGCCTGCTGAGCCGCCCGCGGCTCCACTGGCTGGGGGCCAGCGTGCTGGCCCTGTTCGGCATCGTGTTCCTCGCCGCCGGCGTGCTCGGCGCCCTGGGGCTGCCGCCCCTGGCCCGGCTGGCGAAGCATCACGGGGTCGTCCCCTGGGCCTGGTGGAGCCTACTCGGGCTCGTCGCCTTCGGACTGCTGGCCTGGGGGCGGCCGCGGCATGGCCTGCTGGCGCTGGCCGGCTGGCTGGCGGTGTTCTGGCTGAGTTGGTCGACCTGGGGGTACCAGCTGATGGACCCGGCGCGCTCCCCCCGCGATCTGATGGCCGAGATCGTGGCCCAGACCGGCCCGACGGCCTGGCTGGCCATGCCCGACTTCGACGAGGAGTTCGTGCTCCAGGCCCGTCAGCCGATGGTGCAGTTCGGCTACCACACGCCGGATGACGACCAGTTCCGTCGCGCCTTCGCCTGGCTGCAAGAGGCCCCCGGCGAGCGATGGATGCTGATGCCCCAGCATCGCGATGGCGAGATCGCCTGCGCGGACCTGACACGCGCCCGGGATCTCGGCGTGCAGAACAGCGAGGCCTGGTGGCTGATCCCGGGCAGCGCCTTCGGCGCCTGCCGGGGGGACCGCGAGGCCGCCCCGCTCTATATCGCCCCGACGACCCTCGCCGGCAACGAGACCGCAAGCGCCGAGCTCCACGACACACGACATCAGAGCCGGCCCTAGGCGGCCTCCTCGTCGAGGCTTGCCACCAGCCACTCCCACAGCCGTACGGTGTCGGAGCGTGCCTCGCCCCGCGTCGGCCTGACCAGCCAGAAGCGCTCCGCGGTGGGCAGCGCCAGTGAAAGCGGCGCCACCAAGTCACCGCGGCCTTCGGCGAGGCGTTGGTGCGTCAGCGCCACCCCGGCGCCCTGAGCGGCCAGGGCCAGGGTCATCACCTGGCTGTCGCAGGTGAGTGCGGCACAGCGCGACTCGAGGCCGGCCGGGCCGAACCGCTCCAGCCAGCTCGGCCAGCCCGCGGCGAAGCCCACCGCGTGCAGCAGGGTGTGGCCGGCCAGATCCGTCGGCGCGCGGATCGCCTGAGCGAGCGAGGGCGCGCAGACCGGCAGCATGGCATCGTCTCCCAGCGAGACCGCCTCCATCCCCGGCCAGTCGCCGCGGCCATAGCGAATCTCGATATCCGCGCCTTCGGGACCGAAGTCGTCCGGCCACAGGGCGCTCACCAGCCGCAGGGCAATATCGGGGCAGTCGCGCTGGAAAGCCGGCAGTCGGAGCGCCAGCCAATTCTGCTGAATCACCGGAGTGGTGCGCAGCGTCACCGGCGCCTCAGAGGCGCCACCGAAGACCTCATCGGTCCCCTCGACCAGGCGCGTGAAGGCGTCTTGCAGGCACGGCAGCCAGGCCTGCCCCGCCGGGGTCAAGCCGAGGCTGCGCGGATGACGCACGAAGAGCTTCTGGCCCAGGCGATCCTCGAGCAGGCGCACGCGCTGGCTGATCGCCGCCTGGGTCACGCCGAGCTCCTGACCGGCGGCGGTGAAGCTCAGGGTGCGTGCCGCCGTCTCGAAGGCCTGCAGCCACGGCAGGGGAGGAAGGCGGCTCATGAATAAGCTTGGCATAAGCTGAATAGGGTCATAGGGGCCAGATTAATCGTTTGTCGGTACCCCGACCAGTCTTCACCATGAGCGCATTCTTAAGGGAGGAGCCGATCATGACCGATACGCCGATCACCGACGCACGCACCGTGCAGCCCATGGGCGAACTGTCCCCGCACACCGAAGGGCCGCCGCTCATCGAGGCCACGGATGCCGGACGACAGCTGGCCCTGCGCTGGAGCAACGGCAACCAGGCCCGGTTTCCGCTGACCTGGCTGCGCGACCACTGCGCCTGCGCCGAGTGCCGCCACCCGATGACCCGGGAACGCCTCTACATGGCCCTGGAAGTGCCGGAACAAGCACCGGCCATGCGCCTCGAGGACGGCAACCTCATCCTGACCTGGGCCGATGGCCACGTCAGCCGCTTCGATGCCGTCTGGCTGCATCAGCGCCGCCCGGGCCAGACGCGCGACGATGCCGTGCCGTCTCGCCGCCCCTGGGCCCAGGACTACCGCCCGACCCGCGTCGCTCACGCCGACTTCATGGCCGGCACCGCAGGTGAGCGTGCCTGGCTCACCGCCCTGCTGCGCGATGGCCTGGTGCTGCTCGAGAACGGTCCGCTGGCCGACGAGGAAGTCCGCCGCCTGGCGGGCCGCATCGGGCCGCTGCGCGCCACCAACTTCGGTGCCCGCTTCGACGTGAAGTCCAAGCCCAACCCGAACAATGCCGCCTACACGGCCATTGGCCTGGCGCTGCACACCGACCTGCCCAACTGGCGCAACCCGCCGGATATCCAGCTGCTCTACTGCCTGGAGAACGACGCCGAGGGTGGCGAATCCACCTTCTTCGACGGCTTCGCCGCCGCCGAGGCCCTGCGTCGCCAGAACCCGGAAGCGTTCCGTCGGCTCAGCGAGACCGAGATCGACTTCCGCTTCCAGGATGAAGAGCATGACTTGGTGTGGACCGCGCCGCTGCTGTCCCTCGACGAGCAGGGCCAGGTCATCGAGGTGCGACTCAACAACTGGATCCGCGACACCCTGCGCCTCCCCCTCGAAGAGATCGATGCCTGGTACGACGCCTACCGCGCGTTCTGGGCGCTGGCACAGGATCCCCGGAACCGACTCGAGTTCTCCCTGGCCCCGGGCGAGATGGTCGCCTTCGACAACCGCCGGGTGCTGCACGGCCGCCGCGCCTTCGACCCGAGCACCGGCCGGCGCCACCTGCAGGGCACCTACCTCGACCTCGACATGTGCGAGTCCCGCCTGCGGGTGCTGGCGCGCCGGGGCTGAGACGGCGCCGGGAGGGGTGCGGCGGCACGCCGCCGCTTTGGCCGCCGCGCCCGCTGACGTATGCTTGGGGCCTCCTGCCCCATGGATACGCGCGACATGAGCCACCGCCTCGTCCTCGTCACCGGCCTGCTGGCCGCCCTCCTGGCCCTGGGCCTGCTCTGGCAGTGGCTCGCCATGCGCGACCTGCTGACGGTGGAGACCCTGATGACGCTGGTGACGGGAGCGGTGGCCTGGCGCGACGCCCCCTGGGCGGTCGCGGTGGTGATGGCGATCTACGCCGGTGCCTCGCTGGTGATGTTCCCGCTCAGCCTGCTGGTGGCGCTGACCGGCCTGATGTTCGGGCCCTGGTGGGGATTTGCCTACGCCCTGGCCGGCACCCTGACCGCATCAATACTGACCTGGTGGGTCGGGCGCCGGCTGGGCCGCGAGGCGCTGATGCGCCACGGCGGCCGGCGCCTCAAGGGCCTCTCGCGCTACCTTTCGGGGCGCGGCATCCGCACCATGACGCTGGTCAACCTGCTGCCGCTGGCCCCCTTCACCCTGACCAACATGATGGCCGGCGCCTTCCGCCTGCGCTTTCGCGACTACATGATCGGCTCGCTGCTGGGCATCGCCCCGGGGCTCGCCGGCGTCACCCTGCTGGGCAGCCAGCTGGGCCAGCTGGCCACCGCCGAGAGCCGCGGCGAGCTTTACTGGGCGATCGGCGGCCTGCTGGTCGGGGTGGCCCTGCTGGTCGGGCTGAAGCGCTGGTCGGAGCGGCGCCGTCGCGCCCGCTGAAGCGCGCTACTCCCGCGGCGCTTCGGTCTCGTCCTCCTCGCGGTGGCCGGGCCACCAGGCGGGACGCTCCTGCTCCCACTCCTCCTGCACCAGGTGGCGCAGCAGGCGGCCGCGATGGCGCAGTATCTGCCACTCGGCGCCCAGCCGATGGCGGATCCGCTCCCAGCCCCCCTCGTCGGCGTGGGTGAAGGGCCCGCCCCGGGCGACGGCGTGGCGATAGACGGCCAGGCAGCGCGCGGCGCAGCGCGCCTCGTCATAGCCATCGGCCGTCTCCAGGGCCGCCTCGGCCAGCGGCGCCCGCGCCTCATGAACGGCCAGCGCGGCGAGCGCCTCGGCCATGAGATCGAGGTCGTCCCCCGGGATCAGCCGCCCGTTGCGGCCCTCGACCACCACCTCGCGCACCCCCGGGGCGGCGACGGCCACCACCGGCAAGCCGGCCGCCATGGCCTCGGCCACCACCATGCCCTGGGTCTCGCTATGGGAGGCGAAGGCGAAGACGTCCATGGCATGGTAGGCATCGATCAGGGGCTGCCCCTGGAGGCGGCCGGTGAAGTGCAGCCGGTCCGCCACGCCCTGCGCCTCGGCCACTGTCTGGATATCGCCTCGGGCCTCGCCCTCGCCCACCACCAGGAAGTGGGCCTCGGGCCGAGCGACCAGCGCCGCGGCTACCGCCTCGGTCAGGAACGCCAGGTTCTTCTCCAGCGCCAGCCGGCCTAGGTGGCCGATCACGTAGGCCCCGTCGGGAATGCCCAGGCGAGCGCGCCACTCCCGGCCATCGCCGAGGGCGAAGCGCGCGGTGTCCACGCCGCTCGGCACCACGCTGATGGCGGGATTGGCCTCCCGTCGCAGCAGCAGGCCGCGGATGCTCTCGCTGGGCGCGATCACCTCGTCGCACAGCCAGGTGTACTGGGTAGCCAGGGCCACCGCGAAGCGTTGCATGCGCGGCGAGTCGCCGGGCACGTAGTGGGTGTAGTGCTCGTAGAGGGTGTGGTGGGTGAAGATCAGCGGCAGGCCGTAGGTCTCGGCCGCCCGGGCGGCAGTATCGCCCAGCAGGAAGGGGTGATGGGCATGGACGATGTCCGGCTCGAAGGCCTCGATCGCCTCGTGGAGCTGGCCAGGGATCGGCACCGGCAGCGAGAAGTCGCTGCCGTTGAAGTGCTGCATGGCCGCCACCCGCACCACGTCGCCCTCCTCGGCAGGCTGCCCCTCCAGGCGCGGCGCCACCACCAGCACCCGGTGGCCGGCGACCTGCAGCTGGCGCTTGAGCCGCTGAACCGACTCGCTGACCCCGCCGACGATGGGCAGGTAGGTGTTGGTGAACATCAGCACATTCACGGGGACGTCTCTCCACGGATCGCAGTGGCGTCATTCTGCCGGGGTGGCACGCGACTGGCCATCTCCTGTTCAAGATAGGCGACGAAGGACCGTAGGCGAGTGGGAACGTGACGGCGCTGTCGGTAGACCGCATGGAAGTCGGCGCGAACGCCCTGCCAGTCGGGCAGCAGCTCGACCAGTCGCCCCTGCCGGAGAGGCTCGTGCACGTCCCACCAGGAACGCAGGGCGATGCCGTGGCCGTCCAGGGCGAACCGCATGATCGTCTCCCCGTCGTTGCTGGCCGGCGCCCCGCCCACCTTCACCGCCTGCTCCACCGCGGGGGCGTCGCGCCGCTGGAAGCGCCAGACGGCGAAGTCGCTGTCGTTCTCGCGCAGCAGCAGACAGGGCAGCAAGGCCAGGTCGGCCGGTGTGCGCAGGGGCGGCAGGGTCGCCGCCCGCGCGGGCGCGGCGCAGAGCACCCGCCGGTTGGCGAGGATCCGCCGGGCCACCAGGCGGGAGTCCGGCGGCTCACCCACCCGGATGCCGATGTCGAAGGCCTGGTCGCCGAGGCTCAGCGGGAAGCCGGAGAGCTCCAGCGTCGCCTCGATGCCGGGATGCTCACGGCAGAAGGCCGAGAGCAGCGGGGCCACGTGGCGGCGGCCGAAGCCGAAGGTGGCATTGACCCGCAGCGGACCGGAGAGCTCGGCGCGATGCTCGCCGAGGGACTCCTCGAGCTCGCTGAGCTCCTCGAGGATCATCCCCCCGCGGGCGAGGTAGCGCTCCCCCTCGGCGGTCAGGGCCAGGCGGCGGGTGGTGCGGCTGGCGAGCTCCACGCCCAGCCGCGCCTCCAGCTGCTTGAGGCGCTTGCTTACCGCCGACAGCGAGAGCCCGAGCTCCCGGGCCGTGGCCGTGAGGCTGCCGGCATGGGCCAGGCGCCGGAAGAAGGCCAGGTCATCGAGGGGCGACATGCGACTCTCCACTCTCATTCAACAATACGTTGAAGGATACCGCGATTATCTTTCCTCCGTGCAGGACTAGACTCGCAGGCACGACCCATGCACCCGCAGGAGGAATACCATGACCCATCGCATCGCCGTCATTCCCGGCGACGGCATCGGCAAGGAGGTGATGCCCGAGGGGCTGCGCGCCCTCGAGGCCGCCGCCAGGCGCTTCGGCATCGACCTCGCCCTCGAGCACTTCGACTTCGCCAGCTGCGACTATTACGCCGCGCATGGCCAGATGCTGCCCGACGACTGGTTCGAGCAGCTCAAGGACGCCGATGCCATCTTCTACGGTGCCGTGGGCTGGCCGGAGACGGTCCCCGACCACATCTCCCTGTGGGGCTCGCTGCTGCAGTTCCGTCGACGCTTCGACCAGTACGTCAACCTGCGCCCCTGCAAGCTGCTGCCCGGCGTGAAGAGCCCGCTGGCAGATCGCAAACCCGGCGATATCGACTTCTACGTGGTTCGCGAGAATACCGAGGGCGAGTATTCCAGCGTCGGCGGCAAGATGTTCGAGGGTACCGATCGCGAGGTGGTGATCCAGGAGACCGTGATGACCCGCACCGGCGTCGACCGGGTGCTGAAGTACGCCTTCGACCTCGCCCAGACCCGCCCGCGCCGGAAACTCACCTCGGCCACCAAGTCCAACGGCATCGCCATCACCATGCCCTGGTGGGACGAGCGCGTGAAGGCCATGGGCGTGCACTACCCCGAGGTCTCGGTGGACCAGTTCCACATCGACATCCTGACGGCCAACTTCGTGATGCACCCCGACTGGTTCGACGTGGTGGTGGCCAGCAACCTGTTCGGCGACATCCTCTCCGACCTGGGCCCGGCCTGCACCGGCACGATCGGCGTGGCGCCCTCGGCCAACATCAACCCGGACGGCACCTTCCCGAGCCTCTTCGAACCAGTGCACGGCAGCGCCCCGGACATCGCCGGGCGCGGCATCGCCAACCCCATCGGTCAGATCTGGTCGGCCGCCATGATGCTCGAGCACCTGGGCCACCAGGATGCCGGACAGGCCATCGTCGACGCCTTCGAGGCGGTGCTCAGCGAGGGTGACCCCACGGTGCTGACGCCAGACGTGGGCGGCCACGGCACCACCGAGACCCTCGGCCGCGCCATCGCCGCGCGCATCGCCGGCTGACCCCCGACGCTGGCCGCGGCGAGCCGGCCGGCGCGGCCTGATCGCCCTCGCCCGGCCGAGGCCTCAGGCCTTGCGCCACACCCCCTCGAGGATGCGCACTCGATCGGCGGCCAGGTTGTCGCGCAGGTTGCACCCCATCTGCGCGAAGGCCTCGCCGAAGATCAGCGACGGTCCCGGCAGGGCGGGCACCGAGCGTGAAGCCCCCGGCGGTGCCACGCCGACCTCCCGGCGGCTGTGCTTGCGTCGCCAGTCGAGGGCCGCTGCGGTGACGTCCTGCACCGCCACCGGGGCGAAGCCACCCTCGACGAGCAGTGCCTCCAGGGCCTCTTGGGCGCGCAGGTGGCTGGTCGCGGCGTCGCGCGCCCAGGGCACCGGGAGCATGAGCGGCGAGGCGTCCTGACCCGCCACCACCTCGTGCAGCAGTACCCGGCCGCCCGGTACCAGCAGCCGCCGCCATTCGGCCAGCACCGCCGCCGCGTCGGGCATGTTCATCAGCGCATGCTGGCACCAGACGAGATCCATGCGGGCAGCCGGCAGCGGCACCCGTGCGGCATCGGCACACAGGAAGCGCGTGCGCTCCTCGAGCCCGGTGGCGCGGCTCAGCCAGGCGGCCACCTCGACGAAGGCCGCGGTGATGTCGAGTCCCGTCACATCACAGCCGAACTCCGCGGCCAGCAGCCGGCTGGCCCCGCCGGTGCCGCACCCCACGTCAAGCACCCGAGCGCCGGGCGCCAGCTCGCCCAGGGTCGCCAGCGACCGGCTGGCCTGCCGCCCCCCGAGGTGCAGCTGGTCGATGCCGGCGATCTCATCGAGGGTCAGCCGGTCCGGGTCACAGCCCACCGCGCGAAAGGCGCCGCGCAGCCGGGCCGGCAGGCTTTGCCCGTCACCGGCGTGGGGCGCATCATAATGGGCAACGAGGGGGCGGGCGGCGAAGCGATCCACGGGGTCGGTCATGGCGGCGTCCTGGCGGCATCATGAGAAACAAGGGGCGTCGCCAGTCTAACCGCCGAGGGCCCGGCCCCCCATCGTGCAAAGGTCACAGCCGTGGCCGCGGCCGCCGTTGCTCGACCGTGTTTCGACAAGGAGTCACCCGCGATGTCCCGAACGCTGCTCACCACGGCCCTGCTGGGGCTCGGCCTCGCCGGCTGCACCGGCCTGCCCGAGGGCACCCGCGCCGTCACCGGCTTCGAGCTCGAGCGCTACCTCGGCCAGTGGTACGAGATCGCCCGCCTGGACCACGCCTTCGAGGAGGGGCTGGACTGCGTCACCGCCGACTACAGGCGGCGCGAGGTGGGCGGCGTGCGGGTGGTCAATCGCGGCGTGGACCTCGCCGCCGGGGAAGAGAGCGTCGCCGAGGGCAAGGCCTACCCGATCGGCGAGTCGGGACAGGGGCGGCTGAAGGTGAGCTTCTTCGGCCCCTTCTATGCCGGCTACAACGTGCTCGCGCTGGATGAGGCGTACGACTGGGCCCTGGTGGCCGGCCCCGACCGCGACTACCTGTGGATCCTCTCACGCACGCCGGAACTGGAGTCCAACACCTACCGCTCGCTGGTCGAGCGCGCCCGGGCGCTCGACTTCCCGGTGGAGCGGCTGATCGAGGTGGAACAGGGCGAGGCCTGCGCCGCCTGGCGCTGAGGGAAGTTTCACTCTGGGCCCCGCCACTTTCATCCGACCGACGCGGGGCCTTGAGTCCACCGGGCAGTGACGGGAAGGTGTCGCCAACCACCATCACGCCAACAATAGGTGCCAGCATGCCCTCCGAGATGAGCCTCGAGCAGTTCTTCGCCCGCCTCTGGGACGACTATACCGCCATGACGCCCCAGGCGAGCCGCATCCACGATGCCCTAGTCGCCGACGGCGAGACCATCGTCAACGACCACGTGGCCTTTCGTACCTTCGATCGCGGACCGATCCGCCTGGCCGACCTGGAGCCCCACCTGCTGGCGCTGGGCTATACCCGACTGGAGCCCTACGACTTCGAGGCCAAGAAGCTGCGCGCTTGGGGCTACCTGCCGCCGCGGGCGGACCAGCCCAGGGTCTTCCTCTCGGAGCTGAAGTGCCGTGAGCTCTCGGCCCGTACCCAGGAAATCATCGACGAACTGGTCGACCAGATCGATCCCACTCGGACCGCCACGCCCGAGGTGATGTGGGCCGGTCGCCTCTGGGAGACGCCGACCTGGGCGGAATACCGGACCCTGGCTGAGGAGAGCGAGTACGCCGCCTGGCTGTCGATCATCGGCCTGCGAGCCAACCACTTCACGATCAGCGTCAACCACCTGCACCGCCACGACACCCTGGAGAAGCTGCTGGCGAAGGTCGAGTCGCTGGGACTGGGTATCAATGACTCGGGCGGACGCATCAAGGGCTCGCCGGAGGTGCTGCTCGAGCAGGCCTCGACGCTCGCCGACCGCATGCCCTTCACCTTCGCCGGCGGCCGGGTCGAGGAGATCCCCACCTGCTACTATGAGTTCGCCCGCCGCTATGCCGACGCCAAGGGCCGGCTCTACCAGGGCTTCGTCGCCGCCAGCGCCGACCGGATCTTCGAGTCCACCGATGCACGACCCGATCATGTTGGCTGAGTGGCTGGACCAGGCGCTGGACGGGCGCGCAACCACCCCGCGCGAGGGGCGCCTGCCCGGCGGGCGTTATCGACTGCTCGCCCCCGGCGTACTCGAGCTCTCGCCGGATGCCTGCGCCGCCGAGGCCCATGCCGGTGTGCTCTCGGTCGGCGTCCACGGCAACGAGACAGCGCCCATCGAGCTGCTGGGAGCGGTCCTCGCGCGCCTCGAGGCGGGCCTGTTGACGCTGGGCGCGCCGCTGCTGGTAATCCTGGGCAACCCGGAGGCGATCCGGCACGGCGAGCGCTTCGTCGAGACCAACCTCAACCGGCTGTTCCGGCGCGACCTCGACGAGGCGGGTGACGAGCCCGACCGGGCCCGGACGCTGATGGCCGCGGTGGACGCCTTCTATGGCCGTCACGCCGCGCTTGCCCCACTGCACTACGACCTGCACACGGCGATCCGCGACAGCCGCTTCCCGCGCTTCGTGGTCGAGCCCTTCGGCGAGACGCCGACGCCCCCCGAGCAGTGGCGCTGGCTGGCCGGTGCCGACATCCAAGCGGTGCTTCACCAGCACCGCCACAGCTGGACCTTCTCGCACTACTCGAAGCACTACCACGGCGCGGCGGCCTTCACCCTGGAGCTGGGGCGCGCCCGGCCCTTCGGCGCCAACGACCTCGCGCCCCTGGCCCCCATGGGCCGGCTGCTCGAGGTGCTGGTCGAGGGCCGAGCGCCCGAGTGCGCAGCCCCGGCCGAGATGGCCTTCTTCCGCGCCGAGCACGAACTGCTGCGCCATGACCCGGACTTCCGGCTCTGCTTTCCCGACGACACACCGAACTTCACCGAATTCCTGCCGGGCACCCGGCTCGCCGTGGATGCCAGCGCCGGCGCCTTCGATGTCGGCGAGACGCCGCTGTCGGTGGTCTTTCCCAATGCCGAGGTCGAGATCGGCGCCCGGGCGGCGCTGCTGGTGGTCCCGAGCCCGCCGCCGGCCTGATGGCTGGCCCCGCTCGGGGCCATGCCCGATCCACACCACGGACAATAACAACAGCCAGGAGATACCCCATGACCCATGCCCCAAGCCCTCTGGATCACGCCAGACTCGCCGAGACGTCGTGGCCCCCTCCCGGAATGGCTCCGGCCTGTTAGAATCGCCCCCTTTTTGATCGCCGATCCGTGGATCACGGGCCTGCGTCGATCAAGGACCCACGTCGATCACGAAAGCATGCTGGTCATAGACCGGCGTTGATCGCCCCCGCGCCGGCCGACCCTCGATGCGGCGGACCACCCACGATCTGGAGCCCGTTTCATGGCCGATACCCCGATTCCGCTGGAAGTGCGCAATATCACCAAGCGCTTCGGCGATACCGAAGTCCTCAAGGGCCTCTCCCTGAAGGCCCACAAGGGCGATGTGATCACCCTGATCGGAGCCTCCGGCTCCGGCAAGAGTACCTTCCTGCGCTGCATGAACCTGCTCGAGCAGCCCAACGAAGGCGACCTGATCGTCCACGGCGAACAGATCCGCTTCAAGGAGACCAAGCACGGCCGCGAGCCGGCCGACTGGAAGCAGGTGGTGCGCATGCGCGCCAAGCTCTCCATGGTCTTCCAGAGCTTCAACCTCTGGGCCCACATGACGCTGCTCGAGAACATCATCGAGGCCCCGGTCCATGTGCTCGGCAAGTCCAAGCAGGAGGCGATCGCCCATGCTCGCGAGTTGCTCGAGCGGGTTGGCCTGGCCGAGCGCGCCGACTACTATCCGGCCCAGATGTCCGGTGGCCAGCAGCAGCGCGGCGCCATCGCCCGGGCGCTGGCCATGGACCCGGAGGTGATGCTGTTCGACGAGCCCACCTCGGCGCTGGACCCGGAGCTCGTGGGCGACGTCCTCAAGGTGATGCGCGACCTCGCCAAGGAGGGACGCACCATGATCGTGGTGACCCACGAGATGGCCTTCGCCCGCGACGTCTCCACCGAGGTGATCTACCTGCACCAGGGACAGGTCGAGGAGGCCGGGCCGCCCGACGAGGTGCTCGGCAATCCCCGCTCCGAGCGCCTCAAGCAGTTCCTGGCGCCCAAGCACTGATGGGCCGGCCCGGGACAAGGAGAGAGACATGATCGACCTGCATGGCTACGGCCCGCGCCTCTTCGAGGGCGCCATGATCACCATTCAGCTGGGGGTGCTGTCCCTGGCGCTGGCCATCGTGCTGGGGCTGGTCACCGCCAGCGCCAAGATGTCGCGCAGCTGGGTGGCCCACCGCATCGGCACCCTCTACACCACCATCATCCGCGGCGTACCCGACCTGGTGCTGATGATGCTGTTGTTCTTCGGCGGCCAGATCGGCATCAACCAGATCACCGATGCCCTCTACAACCACTTCGGGATCGACATCTTCATCAACGTCAACGAGTTCGTGGCGGGGGTGATCACCATCGGCCTGATCTTCGGTGCCTACATGGGCGAGACCTTCCGCGGCGCCTTCATGGCCGTCGACAGCGGCCAGATCGAGGCGGGCCGCGCCTACGGCATGAACCACTGGCTGGTGTTTCGGCGCATCCGCTTCCCGCAGATGATGCGCCATGCGATCCCCGGGCTCTCCAACAACTGGATGGTGCTTCTCAAGACCACCGCCCTGGTCTCGGTGATCGGGCTCTCGGACATGGTCCGCGTGGCCGCCGAGGCCTCCAAGGCGACCCGCGAGCCGTTCACCTTCATGATCATCGTGGCCGCCATCTACCTGCTGATCGCCAGCGTCTCCGAGTGGGGCTTCGCGCGGCTGCAGAAACGCTATAACGTCGGCTACCGGGAGGCAGACTGATGGACGCCCTGATGACCTGGCTGGAGGCCCGACTGGCCGACAACAGCATCTTCACCCTGCAGACCCTCGGCTACTACGGTGAGGGCCTGGTCACCACCGTGCAACTGGTGTTCCTGTCGCTGATCATCGGCCTGGTGCTGGCGGTGCCGCTGGCCATCGGCCGCGGCTCGACGCACCGCTGGGTGAGCCTGCCGATCTTCCTCTACTGCTACGTGTTTCGCGGCACGCCGCTGCTGGTGCAGCTCTACCTGATCTACTACGGCGTGGTCTTCGTCGAGGGCATCCAGGAGACCTGGCTGTGGGTGATACTCGAGGAGCCCTTCGTGCCGGCGCTGATCGCCTTCACGCTCAACACCGCGGCCTACACCACCGAGATCTTCCGTGGCGCCATCAAGTCCACGGACCGTGGCGAGATCGAGGCGGCGCGGGCCTACGGCATGTCCAAGGGGCTGATGCTGCGGCGCATCGTGCTACCCAGCGCCTTCCGCCGAGCCCTGCCGGCCTACGGCAACGAGGTGATCTTCATGCTCCACGCCAGCGCCATAGCAAGCGTGGTTACCATCATGGATCTCACCGGTGCGGCACGCTTCGTCTACGCGCGCTTCTACGCGCCCTTCGATGCCTTCCTGTTTGTGGCGGCGATCTATCTCTGCCTCACCTTCGCGATCCTCTACCTGTTCCGCTATCTGGAAAGGCGGCTGCTGGCGCACCTCAGGCCGGCCAGCGGCTGACCGTCGACGACAAGGAACGTCAAACAAGCGTTGGAAGCGAGCGCTCGAATCCCGCGCTCGCCCCTTCCGATGGGCCCGATCATGGAATATCGTGATCGAGTCAGCACCCACAAGGTGAACGCACCAACAACAGGGACAACCCCCATGAAAATGAACCACCTCCTGAGTCTCGGCGTCATCGGCGCCACCCTGGTCGCCGGCACTGCCAGCGCCGAGGTCCGCGACATCCGCATCGGCGTCGACGTGCCCTACGAGCCCATGGAGTTCCGCACTCCCGAGGGCGAGCTGACCGGCTTCGACATCGAGCTGGGCAATGCCCTGTGTGCCGAGATCGGCATCCAGTGCGAGTGGGTCGTGCAGGGCTGGGACGGCATCATTCCCGGCCTGCAGGCGCGCAAGTACGATGCCATCATGTCCTCCATGACCATCAACGAGCAGCGTCGCGAGCAGGTGCTGTTCTCCGATCCCTACATCACGCCGCCCTCGGCCTGGTTCGCCCCCGGCGACGTCGAGATCGGCACCCCGTCCGACGAGACCCTCGAGGGCCTGACCCTCGGCGTGCAGCGCGGCACCCTGCAGGACAACTACGTCACCGACATGTACGGCGACGTGGCCGACGTGAACCGCTACGCCACCGCCGACGACATGGTGCTGGACATGGATTCGGGCCGCCTCGACGCCGCCTTCCTCGACTTTCCGATCGGCAAGTCCACCCTACTCGAGAGCGGCGCCGGCAACTACAAGGTGGTCGGCGAGAAGATTACCGAGCCCAAGGAGTACTTCGGCGTGGGCTTCGGCATCGCCTTCCGCCAGCGTGACAAGGAGCTGGCCGCCGCCTTCAACGAGGCGCTGGCCACCCTCAAGGCCGACGGCACCTACGACGAGATCCACGCGACCTACTTCGGCGTAGAATGAGCCGACCGGCGCCGGGCGAGTCGCTTGTGGGGTCATGAAGCGCTCCAGCCATTCTCGCCAGGATCGACCATCAGCAAGCGACCGGGGCCCTCAGGGGCCCCGGTCGTGTGTTTGGAAAGTACGTTGGGTCGGGCGCTGGAGCCGGCCATTGCTGCCAACAGCGCCCCAGCCGTCCGGCAGGCGTCACCGGCGCATCGCGATCGCTCGGCGCACGAAGGCCAGGATCCAGCGAACCATCAGGGTATCGTCCACCGCTGCCGAGAGGGACGCCTCCCCCTGGCGCACCCGATGGCGGCCGACCAGGTCGGCACGCAGGGCCATCAGGTCCCGGGAATAGGCCTTGGTGAACTCGGGGTGGCCCTGTACGCCGAGGAAGTGCTCACCGAGCTGCATCAGGTAGCAGGGGCAGAAGTCGCTGCCGCCGAGGACCCGCGCCCCCGGGGGCAGTCGTACCACCTGATCCTGATGGCTGACTAACAGGTCGAGGCCAGGCTGCCAGGGCACCATCCAGTCGGCGTGCTGGGTGACCCGGTTGAACGAGAGGCCCACGCCCCAGCCCCTGTCGCTCTTCACCACCTCGCCACCCAGGGCCTTCGCCAACAGCTGGTGGCCGAAGCAGATGCCGACCAGCGGCTTTCCCGCCGCCCACAGGTCGCGCACGAAGGCCTCCAGGGCGGCGATCCAGGGCAGCTCGTCATTGACGCCGAACTTCGAGCCCGTGGTCAGCCAGGCGTCCACCGCCTCGACATTATCGGGGATCTCGCCATCGAGGCAGCGCCAGACGCGAAACGCGAGGGTCGGGTCGACGCGATGGAACAGCGCCTCGAACATCTCGGGATAGTTGCCGTGGGCCTCGCGCAGTTCGGGCGCCACGTCGTCACACTGCAGCAGTCCGATCACCATCTCCTGCCTTCCTCCTTCACCGCGGCGGCGTTGCTGGGCGACCGCCACCCTTGACCGGTGGTCTCCGGCGACGCCGCATACACCACACCTGTCGCCGAATCGCGACCCGGAACTCCCTCGCGCACCTCGAGTCCATGCGATTCACATCCATCCCGCGAGATTCCGATGACCCTGCAGGTAACCCCTACCGTCGATGCCACAGGAAGCCTGGATCGCCCCTCGTCCACCTGGACCGGCTGGGGCCAGTGGCTGGCGCTGTTCACCATGACGGTGGATCACCTGACACGCTACGCCCTCCCCGACGGCTGGGAGCTGGGCTGGGCCGGTTCTTCCATCGGCCGTATCGCCTTCCCCCTGTTCGCGGCCATGGTGGCCTGGCACGGGCTCTTCAACACCCGCAACCCGCTGCGCTATGCCCGGCGCATCCTGATGATCGGCCTGGTGGCCCAGCTGCCCTATATGCTGATGCCCCGCTCGACGGATGGTCTGATCCTCAATATCTGCTTCACGCTCTCCCTCGGCCTGACCGGCGGCGTCTGGCTGCAGGCCCTGAGAGAGCGCCTCGAGCGCGGCGCGCTCGGCCCCCTGCGGCTGATCGCCGAGGTCGGCCTCGCCGTCGCCGCCTGGGCCACGGCCGGTCTCTGGGTCGAGTATAGCCACCTGGGCCTGCTGATGATCCCGCTCTACATGATCGCCATGCGGGCCCTGCATGAGGGCGGCGAGGCACTCGCCGAGCGCCTCGTCGCCACCGCCATGGCCCTGCCGGTGCTCACGGTGGCCGGCCTGATGAACAGCTCCGACCTGGCCAAGTCCTTCACCGTCGCCACCTGCCTGGCGATCCTGCTGCTGGCCGCCGGTGCCCATCGCCTGATCCCGAGGGTGCCGCTTGGCATGCCGCGCCGCCTGTGGCTCGGCTGGTACCCCGGGCACTTCGCCGCCATCGCCCTGTGGCTATGGCTCGCCGGCGGGCTGGGCTGAGTGGCGCGCCTCGACCAGAAACACCTTGAAGGCCTGCCATAGCGGGCTGCGGTAGCGGTCGGGATGCCAGACCAGGGAGAAGGTCCGGCTGAGCGCCAGGCTGGTCTCCAGGGCCACCAGCTCACCGCGCGCAAGCTCGCCGGCCACGCTCAGCCGCGACAGGCAGCCGAGTCCCAGGCCGGCCCGCACCGCCTGCTTGATCGCCTCGTGCTGGCCAAGCTCCATGCGCACCTTGGGCGGCGCGCCGCGGGCGCGCATGGCCTGCTCGAAGACGCTGCGGGTGCCCGAACCGGACTCGCGCAGGATCCAGTCGGCCTCGGCCAGCGCCGCCTCGGCGAGCCGCCCGTGCCGGGCTAGCGCATGGCCCGGCGCGGCCACCACCACCATGCGATCCTCGCACCAGGGCTCACTAGCCAGCGCCGGCTCGCGACACTCCCCCTCGATCAGCCCCAGGTCCGCCTCCAGGCGCAGCACATCGGTGATCACCTCGAAGGTGTTGCGCAGCTTGAGCCGCAGGTCCGCCGCCGGGTGCGTCTCGCTGAAGCGGCCGGCCAGGGCCGGCAGCAGGTAGGTGCCCACGGTGGCGCTGGCGGAGACGCTGAGCACCCCCTGCAGGCGCCCCTCGGGCTCGGTGGCCTCGGCCACGAAGCCGGCGACGCCGTCCAGCAGCTCCTCGGCCCGGGGCAACAGCCGGCGGCCCAGATCGTTGAGGTGCAGGCGGCGCCCCAGCCGCTCGAAGAGCGCGATACCCAGGTGCCGTTCGAGGTCCGAGAGCGCCTGGCTGGTCGCCGACTGGGAGAGGCTGAGCTCGGCGGCGGCCGCGCTGACCGTGCCGAGGCGTGCCACCGCGGCGAAGACCTGCAGCTGTCGAAAACTTACCGGAGGTGTCATATCGGTTTTTCCGAATAGCCAGTTCGTTATTAATCGATAACCATACGAGCTGAACCGCGCCTAGGATAGTCCCGGACATCCCCCGAGAGGACATCATCATGCGACAAGGCCTGGTGGTCTGCATCGCCCTGACCGTCGCCGGCTTCGGGCTGGCGCAACTCCCTCCGCTGGCCAGTGCTGGCATCAGCCCCCTGGTGGTGGCGCTGCTGCTGGGCATCGTGGTCGGCAACACCCCGTTGGCCGGCCGCCTGCGCCACACTGCACCGGGGCTCAAGTTCGCCACCCGCTGGCTGCTGCGCAGCGGCATCGTGCTGTTCGGCCTCTCGCTGACCTTGCAGCAGGTCGCCGCGCTGGGCCCGCGAGTGCTGCTGCTCGATGTGCTGGTCATCTCGAGCGTGCTGATCGTCGGCTATGTCATCGGCACCCGGGTGCTGGGCATGGACCGCGAGACCACCCTGCTGACCAGCGCCGGCAGCGCCATCTGCGGCGCCGCCGCGGTGCTGGCCACCGAGTCGACCATCCGCTCGCGCCCGGCGGCCACCTCCATGGCGGTGGCCACGGTGGTGCTGTTCGGTTCGCTGGCGATGCTGGTCTATCCCCTGCTCTATCCGCTGCTGGGCATGGACGAGGGCCTCTTCGGCATCTATATCGGCGCTACCGTCCATGAGGTCGCCCAGGTGGTGGCCGCCGGCGAGGCGGTGGGGCCCGACGCCCTGGCCAACGCGGTAATCGTCAAGCTGGTGCGGGTGATGCTGCTGGTGCCCTTCCTGCTGATCGTCGGCCAGTGGTGGATGCGCCGGCACGAGGGGGACGAGGCGCAGGCAGCCGGCGGCGGCCTGGTGATCCCCTGGTTCGCCTTCGGCTTCATGGCCATGGTGGTCTTCAACAGCCTGGTGCGCCTGCCTGCCCCCTTGCATGACGGCCTGGTGCTGGCCGGCCAGCTGGCGCTGACCATGGCCATGGCGGCGCTGGGCTACGAGACCCGGCTGGAGAAGCTGCGCAGTCTCGGCCTGCGGCCCTTCATCCTGGCCCTGACGCTGTTCGTGATGCTGCTCACCGGCGGCTTCCTGGCCAGCCGCCTGCTGATGGGCTGATGCGCTCGGCCAGGGCTTGATCCGCGGAGGGCCTGGCCGGTCGACACCCGAGACGGCCGACATGCGTGTCGGCCGTTTGCGTATCCGTTATCTCAGTACCCGCTTGACCAACACGGGCCCGAGGATCTCGAAGATCACCGTCGAGCCCACCACCGCGGAGAGCAGCAGGGTCCCGTAGGCGGGAAACTGTTCGGCGGCGAGCAGCGCCATGCCCATCGCCACCCCGGCCTGGGGCGTCAGCGCCAGGCCGAGATTCTGCGGCAGATCGGCCTGGCGCTCGCGTGCCAGGCGCACGCCGAGCATGCCGCCCAGGTAGCGTCCCGCCAGGCGCAACAGGATGTAGGCCAGGGTCAGGCCGAACGCCTCGTCCAGGTGGTAGAGATCGACGCTGGCCCCGGACAACACGAAGAAGAAGACCAGGAAGGGCCACTCGATGTGCTCGATCTCGTTGAAGGAGCGCGTGTGATGGGTGGAGAGGTTGGCGACCAGCGTACCGGTGATCATCGCGGCCAGCAGCGACGAGACCCCGAGCCACTCCGAGAGCCCGGCCAGCAGCAGGATCAGCGCCAGGGCCTCGACCTGGGTCGGTTCGCCGGGCCGCAGCCGTCCGGTCAGCCAGGCGGCGGGCAGGCCCACCGCAGCGCCCAGCAGCAGCGCGCCGCCCAGCTCCCAGCCAGCCTCCAGGAGGGCCCGCTCGCCGCCTCCGGCGCCGGACAGCAGCCAGCCCAGCACCGCCATGGCCAGGCCGAAGACCACGATGCCCCAGCCGTCGTCGATGGCCACAATCCCCAACAGCAGCCGCGCGCGCAGCCGGCTGTCGCCGCTGGCGTGCACCGTCTCCTGGACGGCGGCCGGATCGGTGGCCACCGAGATCGCGGCCAGCGACACCGCCACCACCAGCGGGAAGCCCAGCGCCAGCAGGCCGATGCCGACGGCCAGGGCGCCCACCCCGATCACGGACAGCGAGACGATCAGGATCAGCGCTCCGGTGCTGCGCAGCCGATCCAGGGTCAGCTCGCCGCCGAGCAGGAAAGCCACCATCACCAGCGCCACGTGGATCAGCGGTTCGCCGAGACCATCCAGTGGGCGCGGCTCCGGCACTTCGAGCACCAGCTGCTGGATGACGGCCACGACCACGCCGACCATCACCAGCAGCGAGATGCGCGGCAGCCGGGTGCGCCGTGCCACGGCATCGGCGAAGATGCTGGTGGAGAGGATCACCCCCAGCAGCATCAGCGCCGTCGCGCTCGGCGACAGCGCCACCGGCAGCCAGGCCTGTATGCCGCTTTCCGTTTCCATCACCGTTTCCTGCTCCCCGTGGCCATCCTGCCCCGCTGACGTCGCAGCCTAGCATGCCACGGATCGGACGATCTCACCCACGGCCGCGATCCCCGTCGGCCTCTTCCTCGCCCCCGCCCAGCGATTTCTTGATCTGCATCAATCCCTTTCGGTGACCCCGAGCCACACTGAGGGTGGACCACATGGTCCTTAGCCACTGATTAAGGAGGTCACATGGCGCGTCATGACAAGGCCGTCTCCCCCTGGCTGGTCCTGGGGCTGCCTGCCGCCCTGGGGCTTGCGTGGGTCACCCAGGGCAGCGGAGTGATTGGCAATGCCCCCGAGCGCAACATCGTCATTCCCGACGCGCTGACCATGCCGCTGCAGGTCCAGGCCGCGTACAACGACGAGCGGATCTTCTTCCGCTACCGCTGGCCCGCCGAGCAGCCTCATGTCTACCATGACATGCTGCGCTACGAGGATGGCGAATGGATCCGCCACGGCCGCTCGCTGCCGGGCCCCAATCCCGACGGTACCTACGAGGACCGGGTCGCCATGCTGGTGGACGACGGCGGCGTGCCCGAGTTCGGTCGCTACGGCGGCTACATCACCGCCGGCGACCAAATGCGCTTCTTCAGCGACTCGGCCAGTCCGGCGGAGGTCGCCGAGCACCCCCGCCTCGGCCAGGAGATGGGCAAGAGCGATGTCCGCAAGTACCTGCCGGCCACCCGCCGCGTCCAGACCGACTGGCGCAGCGTCGAGGATGCCGAGGTGCTCGCCGCCCAGCGCGAGGCCGGCTACTTCCTCGACCTCTGGCACTGGCGCGCCGGGCGCTCCAACCCCATCGGCGCCTCCGACGACCAGTGGGTGGGCGAGTATCGCAACAGCGACGCCGGCACGGGCCCCTACACCACCAACTGGGACGACGACGCCGATCAGCCGCGCTGGATGCTCGATCCCGACGAGACCGGCCGGCGGGCCCTGCGCTGGGAGGACGTGATCTCCGGCGAGGTCGATTTCGACGGCGTCTACTACCTCTCCGAGGAGAACCGCACCGCGTTCGATCCCGACCACGCGTGGGAGGACGGCGACGTGATCCCCCGGCGCCTGCTGCGCACGCCCGAGGGTTCGCGAGGCAGCATCGCCGTGCACGGCCAGGCCCGCTGGGAGGATGGCCACTGGGATGTGACCCTGGTGCGCAACCTGGACACCGGCCACCCCCTGGACGACAAGATCCTCGAGGACCAGGGGGTCTACGACGTCGGCATCGCCGTGTACCGCAACGCCACCGGCAGCCGCTGGCACTATGTCTCCCACCCCTACACCCTGGGACTCGGCCGGGCGGCGGACATCCAGGCCACCGCCTTCACCGGCAGCGCTCCGGAATGGGACAAGGCGTGGTTCGACATGACCCTCTTCTACCCCGGCCAGGTGGACTGGCCGCTGCTGATCAGCCGCGCCCATGCCGGTGCGGAGGACATCGCCGAGGGTACCCCGGTACGCGCGCGCCACAGCGAGAAGCAACTGGCACTCTATGGCGTGGAGATGGAGTTCAACGACGCCATCACCTGGCGGTGGTGGATGACCCTAGTGGCCGGCCTGATCGCCATGCTCGGCGTGACCCTCGCCTTGCTCCCCGGCTTCCATTCGACTCGTGAAGGAGACCGCTCATGACCGGCATGCACCATATGCTCGTCCACTTCCCGCTGGGCTTCTGGGCCCTCGCGACCTTGATGATCCTGGTCGGTGCCCTGCTGCCCGGACGGATGGCCGACCTCAGTCGCGCCGCCCTGCTGCCGGTGCTGGTTCTGAGCCTGCTCGGCGCGCTGGCCGCCATCGTCACGGGGTTCCTGATCTGGCCACTGGCGGCCAATACGCACAGTCCCCTGGCGCGCAACCACATCCTGATGGCGCTGTGGTCGCTGGGTATCTTCACCATGCTCACCGTGCTCGTCTGGCGAGCCGGGGCCGCCGCCTTCGACGGCGCGCGGCGCTGGGTGCTGGTGCTCCTCGCCTTGATCGGCGGGCTCTTCTTCGCCGCCGCCGGCACCCTCGGCGGCCACCTGGTCGGCGCCCCGACGCTGTTCTCCGAGGTGCTCGGCCTGATGGGCTGGGAGGTCTACACCACCTTCTACAGCCCGCTGTGGGTGATCGCCGTGATGGTGCTGATCGGGGTGGCCTGTGCGGCCCTGGGACTCAAGGGGCGCCGCGCGGCCGGCTGACGCCCCACCCGACACCCCCAAGACGACAGAAGGCCCCGCACATGCGGGGCCTTCTGCGTTGCCGGCGGGGTCGCCCCGCCGACTTGAAGCAGGGCTACTCGAAGCTGAACCGAGGCTCAGGCGCCTCCGGCAGCAGGGCCGCGCAGGCGTGCACCCGCTTAAGCAGCGCCTCATGGGTGGGCGCCAGCAGGTTGACGTGGGCCAGCTTGCGGCCGGCGCGCTCGCTCTTGTCATAGCGGTGCAGGTGAGCATCCGGCAGGGCCAGGATCGCGGCCAGCTCACCTTCACGGCCGATCACGTTGACCATGCAGGTCGGCATGCGCGCCGCAGTGTCGCCCAGCGGCAGGCCCTGGATGGCACGCAGGTGGTTCTCGAACTGGCTGGTCACCGCGCCGTCCATGGTCCAGTGGCCGGAGTTGTGCACCCGGGGCGCCATCTCGTTGGCCAGCAGGCCGCCGTCGGCGCACTGGAACAGCTCCAGCGTCAGCACGCCCACGTAGTCGAGCTCATCGAGCAGCGCGCGGATGTAGCCGTCGGCGGTCTGCTGGACGCTGTCGTTGAGGTCCGGCATGGGGGCGATGGAGTAGCGCAGGATGCCGTCCACGTGCTGATTCTCGGCCATCGGATAGAAGGCCACCTCGCCGTCGCGACCGCGCACCGCGATGATCGACACTTCGCGCACGAAGTTGACGAAGGCCTCGACGATCAGCCGCGGATGGTTGATCGCGCGCCAGGCATCGGCGGCCTCGCCCGGGTCCTTCAAGACCGCCTGGCCCTTGCCGTCGTAGCCCTCGGTGACCGACTTGGCGACCACCGGTGTGCCCAGCTCCCGGGCCGCCGCCTCGAGCTCCTCGGCGCTCTCCACCAGGCGATAGGCCGGCGTGGGGATCGCCAGGCGGTCGAACAGCGCCTTCTCCTCGGCGCGGTTCTGGCAGACCCGGATCGCCTCGCTGGAGGGATGCACCGGCCGGTGCTCCTCGATGGCCTGGACCAGCGCCACCGGCAGGTGCTCGAACTCGTAGGTGACCAGGTCGACCTTCTCGAGGAAGCTCGCTAGGTGCTTCTGATCCGTATCGATCATCACATCCCCGATGCCGGCACTGGGATGCCCGGTGGTATCCAGGAAGGTGAAGCGGTTGGCCAGCGGGTAGCCCGCCAGGGCGAGCATGCGCCCCAGCTGGCCGGCTCCCAGTACGCCGATGTTCATGGCTTTTTCCATAACCTTCTCCTCACTCACTGTCGGGACGCGGGTCGGGCCGGGGATCAGGATGGTCGAGCACGGTCTGGGTCTGCTCGGCGCGGAAGGCCTCCACGGCGCCACGCACCTCGCCGTCCTGCAGGCCGACGACCTGGGCGGCCAGCAGCCCGGCGTTGGTCGCGCCGGCCTTGCCGATGGCCAGCGTGCCCACGGCCACGCCGCCGGGCATCTGCACGATGGAGAGCAGCGAATCCAGCCCCTTCAGCGCCTTGGACTCCACCGGCACGCCGAACACCGGCAGCGCCGTCTGGGAGGCCACCATGCCGGGCAGGTGGGCGGCGCCGCCGGCGCCGGCGATGATCACCGAGAGGCCGCGCCCGGCGGCCTCCCTGGCGTAGTCGAACAGCAGGTCCGGCGTGCGGTGGGCGGAGACCACGCGGGTCTCGCAGGGCACGCCCAGGCGCTCGAGCATCGCCACGGCATGCTCCATGACGGGCCAGTCCGACTTCGACCCCATGATCACGCCGACCTTCGGCGACTGCTTCGATGACGACATCTGCGACTCCTGGCAAAAACGAACGACGAAAGGGCCACGGGGCAGGCACCACGCAGCACGGTCAAGAATGGAAGGCGAGTATTCTAGCAGAGCACGGCGCGGGCTTCCTCACCCGAGGCGCGGCCGTCGCCGCAGCGCGACAACACTTTCACCCTGAGTGCCAGATTGGCTGCTAGGGTCAATGTGTGAGGAGCGAAAGGACCACGTTCCAGCGGATTCACCCAACGACGGAGAGACCCATGAAACAGCCACTGATCCTGATCGCGGCCCTGGCCGGTACCCTGATGCTCGCCGGCTGCGACGACGGCAACGACACCGCCGCCGAAGAGGCCGCCGAGACCGAGACGCAGATCGAGCAGGAGATGCAGGAATCCGCCGACGAGACGGCCGAGGCCCTGGACGAGGCCGCCGAGGAGACGGGCGAGGCCATGGACGATGCCGCCGCGGAGGCCGAGCAGGCCGCCGAGGAAACGGCTGACACCATGGACGCCGCCGCCGAGGAGGCCGCTAGCGAGACCGAAGACGCCATGGAAGCCACCGAAGAGGCGGCCGACGAGGCGATGAACGAGGCCGAGGAAACCGTCGACGGCGACACCACCTACTGATCGAAGCACTCACGCTCCAGGCCCCGCCCGAGGCGACTCGGGCGGGGCCTCTTGCGTCAGGCCGGCACGCTCGAGCGCCGGCTGACCAGCCAGTTGCCGGCCAGGACAAGCACCATGAGCGCCGCGCCGGCGACCTCCACCGCGAGGCTCGGGTAGAAGACCGCGACGATCCCCGGCAGCAGCAGCGCTCGCGAGGGCCAGCCCATGCGCGTGAACAGATACCCCTCCAGGGCCGCGGCGAAGGCGCCCAACGCCAGGAAGCCGGTGAAGGCGGTCCACACCAGCAGCGGCAAGGGTCCCCCCATGATGATCTCCGGGTTGTAGACCATGAACAGCGGGATCAGGTAGAGCCCCTTGGCGAACTTCCAGGCCTGGAAGCCGGTGTCCATGGGCTTGGCCCCGGCGATCGCCGCGCCGGCGAAGCCGGCCAGGGCGATCGGCGGCGTGACGTTGGAATCCTGGGAGTACCAGAACACCACCAGGTGGGCGATCAGCAACGGCACGCCGAACTCGGCGGTCAGCGCCGGGCCCACCAGCACGATCAGCACGATGTAGCTGGCGGTAACCGGCAGGCCCATGCCAAGCACGAGGCTTGCCAGCAGCACCATGACCAGCGCCAGCAGCAGGTTGCCGCCGGAGAAGGCCATCATCATCGAGGAAAACTTCAGGCCCAGGCCCGTCAGCCCCACCACGCCGACGATGATCCCGGCCACGGCGCAGGCCATGGAGACCGCCACGGCGTTGCGGGCGCCCAGTTCGAGGCCGCCGACCAGCTTGAGCAGCCCGCGCATCACCGCCTCCTTGAGGGTGGCGGCAGTCACCTTGTCGCCCTCCCGCGGGGCGATGAACAGGAACCACACCGCGAAGCGCGCCACCGCCACCGCCAGCATGGTGAGGATGGCGTAGTAGCCCACCCGCATCGGCGACATGTTCATCACCAGCAGCCACACCAACACCGCCAGCGGCAGCAGGAAGTGCCAGCCGGCGCCCATCACGTCGCGCATCTGCGGCAGCTCGCTCTTGGCCATGCCCTGCATGCCTTGCTTCAGCGCGATGATGTGTACGAAGAGGTAGACGGTGCCGAAGTACATGATCGCCGGCAGGATGCTCACCTTGACGACATCGAGGTAGGGCATCCGGGTGTACTCGGCGATCAGGAAGGCCCCGGCGCCCATCAGCGGCGGCATGATCTGCCCGCCGGTGGAGGCCGCCGCCTCGATGCCGCCGGCCTGGTGAGGCTTGTAGCCCAGGCGCTTCATCAGCGGGATAGTGAAGGCGCCGGTGGTCACCACGTTGGCGATGGCGCTGCCCGAGATCGAGCCCATGCCGGCGGAGGCGATCACCGCCGCCTTGGCCGGCCCACCGCGCTGGCGGCCGGTGGCGGCGTAGGCTAGGTCGATGAAGAACTTGCCGGCGCCGGTGATCTCGAGGAAGGCGCCGAACAGCACGAAGATGAAGATGTAGGTGGCCGCCACGCCCATCGGCAGGCCGAAGATGCCCTCCTGCCCCAGGTAGAGCTGGCCGACCAGGCGGTCCAGGTTGTAGCCACGGTGCTCGAGGATGCCCGGCAGGAACTGGCCGAGCCAGGGCAGCTCGCCGCGCGGGCCGGCGAAGGCATAGAGGATGGCGATCACGCCGATGATCGTCATGCCGAGCCCCACCGCCCGGCGCGCCGCCTCCAGCACGGTGACGGTGGCGATGCAGCCGACGACGATGTCGGTCTGGCTCCAGAAGCCGGCGCGATTGATGATGTCGTCGAGATAGAGCACCAGGTAGCCGCCGGTGATCAGCGCCCCGCCGAGAAAGACCGCATCGACCAGGCCGCTGGCGAGCCCGCGATCATGCTTCGGCCCCAGCAGGGGAAACATCAGGAAGGCCAGCATCATGATCAACATCAGGTGGATGCTGCGCTGGTAGAAGAGCCCCAGCGGCTGGATGCCGGCGGAGTAGAGCTGGAACAGCGACAGCCCCACTGCCACCAGGGTGATCAGCCACAGCACCGGGCGCGAATGGTTCGCCTGGCTGCCGGGGATGACGGGGGAGGTGCCCGAATCGCTCATCGTGATCCTCTCGCGGGAGTGTCCGCAGGGTTATGGGGTTCAGTCGGGGGTGGGGGCCGGCAGCGCCAGCCGGATCGTCACCCGCTCGTTGGCCGCCAGGCGGCTCAGGCTCGTGCGCACGCCGTCGACCACCAGGCGATGGTCGACGCGCATCGACCCCACCCGCAGACGATAGGCGTTGCCCGGCACGGGTTCGTCGATCGCCTCGATCCAGTAGCCGCCCTCGCCGTCCGAGACCTGACGGCCACGCCCGGGGATATGATCGAGCCCCGCGGCGAAGTCGGGCAGGTGGCTGCGGGTTAGCACCATGCGCCCGTCGCGGTGACGGTAGCAGTCGAGCACCGCAAAGCCTTCAACCGAGTGGTTCCACTCCAGGCACCAGCCCTCGCCCTCGGGCATGGGCAGGCTTACCAGGCGCTCGCCGTCGGCGTCTCGCACCTCCAGCCGGGCCTCGGTCAGGGGCGGATCGGCCGCGGCCGCCGGAGCGCCGGCCGCCAGGCACACACACAGCAGCAGGGCGGGCAGCCAGGCCCGCCCCGCGATCAGGTGTGATGCGTGCATCGAAGGTCAGGGACGCTGATGGTCGCTGATCTCGGCACCCACTTCCTCGTAGTAGCGCAGCGCGCCCGGATGGAAGCCGATCGGCGTGGACTCCACGCTGAACTCGACGGTGGTGTCGTTGGCCGCCGGGTGGATGGCGATCAGCTCGTCGGTCTGCTCGAAGAGCACCTTGGTGATCTGGTAGGCCAGCTCCTCGTCCATCTCGCTGCTCACGGCGAGCACGTTGGGGATGCCGATGCTCTGCACTGCCTCGTCCATGCCCTCGTAGAGGCCGGCCTTCAGCTGGTAGGCGGCGAAGACGGGCTCGGCCTCCTTGGCCTTGGCGATCTCCTCGTCGGTCAGCCCGACCAGGCGGATGTCGCGGGTGGTGGCCAGGTTCATGATCGAGCTGGTGGGCGGACCCACGCTCCAGAAGCCGGCGTCGATGTCGCCGTCACGAATGGCATCGGCGGTCTCGTTGAAGTTCAGGCGACGCGCATCGAGGTCGTCATAGGTGATGCCGTTGGCCTCGAGCAGGGCCTGGGCGTTGACCTCGGTGCCGCTGCCCGGCGCGCCCACGGAGACCGTCTTGCCCTCGAGGTCGGAGAGCGATTCGATGCCGGAGTCGGCCAGAGTGACGATCTGCACGGCATTGGGGTAGATCGAGGCCAGCGCCCGGATGTTCTCGAGCTGGCGGCCCTCGAAATCGCCGGTGCCGTTGTAGGCCTGGTAGACGGTGTCGGCCAGCGCCAGGGCCAGGTCGGAGTCGCCGCGCCACACCAGCCCCATGTTCTCCACCGAAGCACCGGTGACCTCGGCGACGGCCTCGGCCCCCTCGATATGGTTACCGATCAGCTCGGCGAGACCGCCCCCGTAGGGATAGTAGGTGCCGCCGGTCCCGCCGGTGGCGATGGAGATCTGCTGGGCGGCGGCCAGCGGGGCCGTGGCCAGCAGTGTCGCGGCGGCAGCGTACTTCAGGATTCGCATGGCATTCCTCCGGTCCTGGAACCAGGTTGTTGTGAGTCGTGTCGGCGTCGGGTCGCGACGCCTCAGGCAACGCTAGGTTTTGTCCGAAAAGTCGGATGTGCTAATTTTCCCTATGTCGCAGCTGCATAGGTGACGTATGGCAGGACGC
>NZ_VBUI01000022.1 GCF_005780185.1 Halomonas urmiana
AGCTGGAAGCTGGAAGCTGGAAGCTGGAAGCTGGAAGCTGGAAGCTGGAAGCTGGAAGCTGGAAGCTGGAAGGCAGCCTGTTGCCACCCTGCCGGGTGTCAAGGTTTTCTTCAAGCTTCCAGCTTAAGCCCGCGAAGCGGGCGTTCTTCCAGCTCCGGGCGAAGCCCGGTTATGGCTTCCGCGCTCTTCTCTGAAGAGCGCGGATCTGTCGCAGGTCATGACGCAGCAGCAGGCGCTGATCCTCGCCCAGCCGGCTGGCGTCCACCCAGCCATCCGGCATGCGCCCCTCGGCCAGCGCCAGGCGCTGCTCTGCGAGGATCAGCCCCTGCAACCGCTCCAGCGCCGCGGTCAGCGCCTCGGCCCGCTCGGCCGTGAGCGCCTCGCACATCACCAGCGCGACCAGGCGCGTGCGGGTATCCGGCGGGCGGACGCCGTGGCGAAGGGCCAGCAGGCGCACCGCGCCGACCAGCGGGAGCAGGCCCTGGCGCTTGAGGTTGATGGCACGTGCGTGGGGCGCGTCTTCGACGCCGCCGCGCAGCCGACCGAAACGGTCCAGGGCCACGGGCAGCTCATCGAGCAGGCTTGCCATCTCGTCGAGGAACAGGTGTGCAGCGGGCAGGCGCTCGGCCACCCGATCGATGAGCCCCTCGGCCAGCGCCGGCTCGCCGAAGACCGGACAGAAATCGAGCAGGATGTTGGCCTGCTGCACTCGCTTGATGCGCCGCTCCGCCGTCCAGATCTCGAGCTGTGCGCCCCACTCCGAGAGCCGCTTGCGCCACATCGGAAAGCGCGCCATGACGTGGCCCTGGCAGAGCGGAATGCCGGCCGCGTCGAGACGCGCGGTGAAACGCTCGCCCAGCGACTGGAAGTAGCCGTCGATCTCGGTGTGCCGCGCATCGGGGTAGTCGGCGATGATCATGGCGTTATCCTGATCCGGCGCCAGTAGGCTCTCGTGACGGGCGCCGGAGCCCAGCATCAGCACGCAGAAGGCCGCCGGCGGCGCTCCCCAGCCCTGGGCCCGCATCTCGGAAAGCGAGAGCTCGATGGCGCGCCGATAGAGCCAGTCATTATGGTCGCTGAGCAACTGGCTGATGCGCCCGGCGGGCAGATCGAGGCGTTCGAGCGCCGCCACGAGATCGCCCTGCCAGGCGTGGGCCGCGGCGAGGTCGGGATGCGGGCCCAGACGCTCGAGGGCGACACGCAGCGGATCCAGCAGCGCAGGCCAGGCGGCAGGGTCGAGGTGTACCTCGTCGGCGAAGAGCGCCCGCCAGGACGAGGAACGGTGCAACAGGCGCATGGACGCTCCGTGTCATGTCACGAATCGGCAATGCCTCGAGTCTAACGAGCACGCCCGTTCGCCACACTTGGGCGAAAGGCCAAGGCGGGGGATGAAGGAGACGCCATGAAGGGGAAAGCGTTTGCCGCGGAGACCATGACAGCCGAGGGCTGTTAAGGATGGATGTTCAACAAGGGCTCTTAATCAGGGCCCTCAACGTAGGCTCTTGAAGAGGGCTGACACGGAGGGCAACGCGCCCCACCGGCGGGGGCGTCGTCGAGCGGCTGCGCGAACGCCGCTCAGCGCGGCGAGAACATCTCGTCGCCGACCTCATCGATGAAGCGCTCGGCCTTGCGGACCATCAGGGTGTCGCAGGCCTCGCGTCCGGGCACCATGTCGGAACGCTCGAAGCGGTGTTCGAGCATCTCGCCGGCCTGCCCTTCGCTCGAGGGGACCGGCCGGCGGATCCAGCCGCTGACGCGATACTGCCCCCCCTGGTCGGCGGGCTCGGAGACGATCAGATAGCCCTTGTATTCGACCGGCTCGGCGGCGGGCGCGCCCTTCGACTCGCCCTCGTGGCCACCGAACAGGCCGGACAGCAGCTTCTTCAGCATGGAACCTCCTGCAAGGAAGACGCCGGCACGGGGCCGGCGTCGGGGTGGTTCAATCCTGGCGGCGACCCTTGCCGGCGGCGATGCGCAGGCGCAAGGCGTTGAGCTTGATGAAGCCCTCGGCATCCTTCTGGTCGTAGGCGCCGGCATCGTCCTCGAAGGTGGCGATGGACTCGTCGAAGAGCGAAGCGTCGGACTTACGACCGGCGACGATGGCGCTGCCCTTGTAGAGCTTCATGCGCACCACGCCGGAGACGTTCCTCTGGGTCTCGTCGATGGCCGCCTGCAGCATGCGACGCTCCGGGCTCCACCAGTAGCCGTTGTAGATCACCTCGGCGTACTTCGGCATCAGCTCGTCCTTGAGATGCGCCTCCTCGCGGTCGAGGGTCAGCGACTCGATGGCGCGGTGGGCGCGCAGCATGATGGAGCCCCCCGGCGTCTCGTAGCAGCCGCGGGACTTCATGCCCACGTAGCGGTTCTCGACGATGTCGAGACGGCCGATGCCGTTGTCGCCGCCCATCTTGTTGAGCGTCTCGAGCACCTCATGGGGCTTCATCGGCACGCCGTCGATGGCCACGATGTCGCCCTTGTCGAAGGTCAGCTCGACGTAGGTGGGCTGGTCCGGGGCGGCCTCCGGCGAGACGCTCCAGCGCCACATGTCCTCCTCGGCCTCGGCCCAGGGGTCCTCCAGGATGCCGCCCTCGTAGGAGATGTGCAGCAGGTTGGCATCCATGGAGTAAGGCGACTTCTTCTTCTTGGAAGAGAAGTCCACTGGGATGTCGTGCTGATCGCAGTAGGCCATCAGCTTTTCGCGGGAGGTGAGGTCCCACTCGCGCCACGGGGCGATCACCTTGACGCCCGGCTTCAGCGCGTAGGCCCCGAGCTCGAAGCGCACCTGGTCGTTGCCCTTGCCGGTGGCGCCGTGGGAGATGGCGTCGGCGCCGGTCTGGTTGGCGATCTCGATCAGGCGACGGGCGATCAACGGACGCGCGATGGAGGTGCCGAGCAGGTACTCGCCCTCGTAGAGGGTGTTGGCGCGGAACATCGGATAGACGTAGTCGCGCACGAACTCCTCGCGCAGATCCTCGATGTAGATCTCCTTGACGCCCAGGGCCTGAGCCTTGGCGCGCGCGGGTTCGACTTCCTCGCCCTGGCCGATGTCCGCGGTGAAGGTCACGACCTCACAGTCATAGGTTTCCTGCAACCACTTGACGATGACGGACGTGTCCAGGCCGCCGGAATAGGCGAGCACGACCTTCTTGACATCGGACATGCTGAGGCTCCTTTAGGCTAACGATCATGAAAGGAGGGGATTATAGCGCGACGAGCCTCCAGCGAACACCAGCGACGGGACGCGCTGCGGCCAAGCTGGTAGACTGCCGCGGTCTAGAGATACGATGCCCCAGACAAGGAGAGGTGCATGAGCGAGGCGATGGCCCGCGAACTCATGGCGCAGCGGTTCCGCAGCTTCCTGCCCGTGGTGGTGGACCTGGAGACCGGCGGCTTCAACGCGCAAGGCGATGCGATCCTGGAGATCGCCGCGGTAACCCTGACCATGGACCCGGAAGGCAACCTGCTGCCCGATGCCACCTATGCCTACCATGTCACGCCCTTCGCCGGGGCCAACGTGGAACAGTCGGCACTGGACTTCACCGGCATCCGCCTCGACGACCCGCTGCGCCAGCAGGTGGCGGTGAGCGAGGCCGAGGCGCTGGGCGAGATCTTCCGCCCGGTGCGCAAGGCCATCAAGTCCCACGGCTGCACCCGCGCCGTGCTGGTCGGCCACAACGCGGCCTTCGATCACGGCTTCCTGAACGCCGCCGTGGCGCGCTGCGGCATCAAACGCAACCCCTTCCATCCCTTCTCGAGCTTCGATACCGCCTCGCTGGCCGGCCTGGTCTACGGCCAGACCGTGTTGGCCCGCGCCTGCCGGGCGGCCGGCATCGAGTTCGACAACACCGCCGCTCACTCGGCCCGCTACGATACCGAGCGCACCGCCGAGCTGTTCTGCGCCATGGTCAATCGCTACAAGGACCTCGGCGGCTGGGACCTGGCGCAACGCGAGCAGGGCCTGGAAGAGGCCTGACGTTTGCCCCTGCTACCCTGCCCTGTGGCTCCTCAGGCCCGAACACGAAAAACCCCCGCCGGCGCGCCGGCGGGGGTTTTTCATGGCCGGTAAAGGCGTCGACGGCCCTCAGGCCTGGGCGTCGCCCTCGCCTTCCTGGGCACGCGCGGCCGCGGCCTTGATCAGCGTCTCCAGCTCGCCGGACTGGTGCATCTCGGCAACGATATCGCAGCCGCCGACCAGTTCGCCCTCGACCCACAACTGCGGGAAGGTTGGCCAGTTGGCGATCTTGGGCAGCTCGGCGCGGATGTCCGGGTTGTCCAGCACGTTGACGAAGGCAAAACGCTCGCCGCAGGCCATCAGGGCCTGGATGGTCTGGGCGGAGAACCCGCACTGGGGCAGCTGGGGGGTGCCCTTCATGTAGATCAGGATGGGGTTCTCGCCGATCTGGCGCTGGATATTCTCGACGGTAGTGCTCATGACGTCTCCCTTACTCGTTTACTGGACTCGCTGCCGGGAACCCGATGGAATTCGGGCAATACCCGAGCGTGCGGGTCGGCCTTGTGGATGCAGCCATTCTACTGATGCCAGGCGCGTTGCGCATCCCCCCTGGGCTGGCTAGGATGGTCGTTTTTCCCCGTGGAGCGACCCCATGGCCATCCGCCATTTCCTCACCCTGCTCGATCTCAGTCCTGACGAGCTGCGCTACCTGATCCAGCGCGCCATCTCGATCAAGAACGGCCTGAAGACCCACGGGCCCACCTATACCCCGTTCGCCAACCGCACCCTGGCGATGATCTTCGAGAAGTCCTCGACGCGCACCCGGGTCTCCTTCGAGACCGCCATGGCGCAGTTCGGCGGCCACGCGCTGTTCCTGTCGTCACGCGACACCCAGCTCGGCCGCGGTGAACCGATCGGCGACACCGCCCGGGTGCTCTCGGAGATGGTCGACGCGGTGATGATCCGCACCTTCTCCCACCAGGGCCTGGAGGCGTTCGCCTCGGCAAGCGCGGTGCCGGTGATCAACGCCCTGACCGACGACTACCACCCCTGCCAGCTGCTCGCCGACGTGATGACCTGGACCGAGCTGCGCGGCAGCGTCAAGGATCGCACCGCGGTGTGGATCGGCGACGGCAACAACATGTGCCACTCCTGGATCAATGCCGCTCGCCAGTTCGACTTCCGGCTGCGCATCTGCTGCCCCGAAGGCTACGAGCCGCGCCAGGACATCCTCGACGCCGCCGGCGACCGGGTGAGCATCGTGCGCGACCCGCAGGACGCCGTCGCGGATGCCGACCTGATCACCACCGACGTCTGGGCCTCCATGGGCCAGGAAGAGGAGCAGGCCAAGCGCGAGGCGGACTTCGCCAGCCTGCAGGTCACCGAGGCGCTGCTCGATCGCGCCCGGGAAGACGTGCTCTTTCTGCACTGCCTGCCCGCCCACCGCGGCGAGGAGATCAGCACCACCCTGCTCGATGACCCCCGCGCCGTGGTCTGGCAGGAGGCGGGCAATCGCCTGCACGCCCAGAAGGCACTGCTCGAGTTCCTGCTGCTGGGGCGCGTGGAAGGCTGAGGAGTGCACCGCGCCTTAGACCTTGGTATGACATCGACCTTCGTCGCCTGTACAATGCGCTGCAGCAGAATCCACGCAAGGAGATGCGGCAGCATGAATCACCCCCATTCCAGCGGCATGCAGCGCAGCCTGCGGCAGTGCCTCTCGCACATGGCCGCCATGCTCTATCGCCACGGCCATGTGCTCGAGACGGTCACCATCAGCCATCGCGGCCTCGATCGCCAGGCCCTGAAGGCTCTGGGAGCGGCCTCGAGCGACTGGTCCCAGTGTCAGAAGGTCCTCGAGAACAGCCAGGCCGCCACCTGGAACGACCAGCAGCGCCTGGTGCTGACCGGACTCGGCCGCGAGTTGCTGTTCGACATGTTCGGCGAAGGAGCCGCCGACTGCGCCTGAGCCGCGCGTCGAGCGAAGCCTTAACACCCGCCGAAGGAACGGGCCTCAAGAACAGACCTTGAACGATGCCCGGGCGCGCCCTCGATTGCGCGCCCGGGCATTTTTGGTTACGTTGTGACGACTTGTCGGGGAGCCCCGGCACGCTCATGGAGACGTGCACGGGGGCTGAGATCGGTACGGCCGAACCCGTTGAACCTGATCAGGTTGATGCCTGCGGAGGGAACAAGCTGTCGCCTCGCCTAGCAGCCCCCTGTCGTCATCCAGCCTGTTCCTCCACGTCTTCTGCTGGATGGACAACGCCATGACACACTCTACCGAGAGCACCATCGCCGTGGCCGGCGCCGGCCTGCTGGGCCGTCTGGTGGCCTGGCAACTCCTGCGCGACGGCCATGCCGTCACCCTCTATGACGCCGGTGACCTGGAGCACCCCGCCGCCGCCGCCTGGACGGCGGCCGGCATGGTGGCGCCGCTGTGCGAGACCGCGGTCTCCGAACGCAGCGTCTACGAGATGGGTCGCTTCGCCCTGGCCCAGTGGCCACGCTGGCTCGAGTCGCTCGACGCCACCGACCTGTGGCATCACCAGGGCAGCCTGATGGTGGCCCACGCCCAGGACATGGGCGAACTTACCCAGTTCCACCGCGACCTCGCTCACGCACTCGACGGCGAGCCGCCCTGCCAGACACTGGACGACGCCGAGATCCACCGCCTGGAGCCCGACCTGGCAGAGAGCTTCCGCCAGGGCCTCTACCTGCCGGACGAGGCGCACCTGGACAATCGCGCCCTGCTCGATCGACTGCTGGCCGAGATTCGCCGCCTGGGCGGGACCTGCCATGCCCACTGCCCCGTCTCGACCTTTCCCGGCGAGGTCGAGACCCGCGACGGCCGCCGCGCCTTCGATCTGGTCATTGACTGTCGCGGCACCGGCGCTCGCCAGCACCACGCCAGCCTGCGCGGCGTGCGCGGCGAGACGCTGCACGTACAGACCGCGGAGATTCGCCTCTCGCGCCCGGTGCGCCTGATGCATCCGCGCTACCAGCTCTATGTAGTCCCCAAGCCCGACCAGCGCTTCGTCATCGGGGCCACCCAGATCGAAAGCGAGGACCGCTCACCGGTCTCGCTGCAGTCATCGCTGGAGCTGGGCAGCGCCCTCTACACCCTGTCGCCGGCCTTCGCCGAGGCGCGCATCCTGGAGCAGGGGGTCAACCTGCGCCCCGCCTTCCGGGACAACCTTCCCCATGTCACCCAGCGTGACGGCCTGATCACCGCCAACGGCCTGTTCCGCCACGGCTACCTGCTGGCCCCGGCGGTGGCCTGCCACCTGCTGGCCAGCATCCGCGGCCGCGGCGAGCAGCCCTTCGCCGAGACCCTCACCGGACATCCGCCCCAGGAGGGCGCTGCATGAACGAGATCACCCTGAGCCTCAACGACGAGACCGCCCGCCTGCCGGCCAACACGACCCTGGCGGATGCCCTGGACGCCTGGCACTACGCCGAGCGGCGCGTCGCCGTGGCGATCAACGGCGAGTTCGTGCCCCGCTCGGCCTACGCCGAACGCGTCCTCGGTGACCGCGATCGCATCGATGTCGTGGCCCCGGTGGGAGGCGGCTGATGAACGCACCACACGACGACACCCTGTCCCTCTACGGCGAGACCTTCTCGAGCCGCTTCCTGCTGGGCACGGCGCTCTATTCGTCGCCCGCGGTGATGGAGGCCTCCATTCAGGCCGCCGGCTGCGACATGGTGACCCTGGGGCTGCGCCGCCAGAATCCCGCCGCGGGCGACGGCGACGCCTTCTGGCAGATCCTGCGCGACAGCGGCTGTCGGCTGCTGCCCAATACCGCCGGCTGCCGCTCGGCCCGGGAGGCCATCACGTTGGCCCAGATGTCCCGCGAGATGTTCGACACGCCCTGGATCAAGGTCGAGGTGATCGGTGACGACTACAACCTGCAGCCGGACCCCTTCGGCCTGCTGGAGGCCTGTCGGACGCTGATCGACGACGGCTTCAAGGTATTGCCCTACTGCACCGACGACCTGGTGCTCTGCCAGCGCCTGCGCGAGGCGGGCTGCCAGGCACTGATGCCCTGGGGCGCGCCCATCGGCACCGGCCGCGGCCTGATGAACCGCTACGCCCTGGAGACCCTGCGCCAGCGCCTCGACGTGCCGCTGATCATCGACGCCGGCCTCGGCGCCCCCTCTCAGGCCGCCGAGGCCATGGAGATGGGCTTCGACGGCGTCCTGCTCAATACCGCCGTGGCCAAGGCCCACCGGCCGCCGCTGATGGCCGAGGCCTTCGCCGAGGCGATCACCGCCGGGCGCAAGGCATATCACGCCGGGCTGATGCAGCAGCGCCAGACCGCCAGCCCCAGTACGCCGACCCTCGGGCAGCCGTTCTGGCACAGCGGCGGCTGAGGGCACCCACGCGACCACCGAGCCGCGCCGAAAGTGATGACGCCGGGCCGGGGAAGTCTGCTATCGTCGGGTCGACTCGACAGCGACGACAGGAGACACCCCGTGAGCAGCGAACGCGTTCCCGAGACCATGGCGGCCATGCTGCTGACTGGGCATGGCGACATCGACCGCCTGGTCTATCACACCGACGTTCCCGTACCGACCCCGGCCCGCGGCGAGGTGCTGGTCAGGGTCACGGCGACGGCCAAAAACAACACCGACCGCAAGGCGCGCGAGGGCCTCTACCCCACCAAGGACAAGGGCGAGGTGACCTCCTTCGCCATGGGCGGCTCTCCCACCCTGACCTTCCCACGCATCCAGGGAGCCGATGTGGCCGGGCGCGTCGTCGCCGTGGGCGAGGGCGTACCGGCCTCGCGCATCGGCGAGCGCGGCCTGCTCGACTTCAACCTCTACCCCGATGAGCGCCGCGACCTCAACCTCATGCCGGACTACTATGGCCACGGCGCCGACGGCGGCTTCGCCGAGTACATTGCCGTGCCGGCGGACCAGTTCCATCACGTGCCCAATCCCGAGCTCGCCGATGCCGAGCTCGCCGCCATGGGCATGTGCTCCTACCAGACCGCCTATCACATGATGACCTCGGCCCGCGTCGCCGCCGGCGAGCGGGTGCTGGTCACCGGCGCCAGTGGCGGCGTGGGCACGGCGCTGATCCAGTTGTGCCGGACCGTCGGCGCCATCCCCTATGCGGTGAGCCAGCCGGACAAGGCCGACGCCCTGCGGACGCTGGGCGCCGAGGCGGTCATCGACCGCGGCGATCTGCCGACCTTCGTCGACCGGGTGCTCGAGGCCACCGACGGCGCCCCCATCGATGCGGTGATGGACCTGGTGGGCGGCGAGATGACCGATCGCTTCATCGACACCATGATCGTCGACATGGCCAAGCGCACGACCTACCCCCGCCTCTCCATCGCCGGCGCCAGCGGCGGCAACGTGAGCGAGCTGATGTGGACGCGCATCTACCTCTATCAGGTACAGATCTTCGGCGTCTCCCACGGCACCCGCGAAGAGGCCGAGCAGCTGGTGGCCTGGATACGCGACGGCCGACTGCGGCCGGTGCTGCATGCCGCCTTCCGGCTCTCCGAGCTCCATGAGGCCGAGCGCTACTTCGTCAATCGTAGCAGCCACTACCTGGGCAAGATCGTGATTGTCCCGGATGCCCAATGGCAGGAATTCGGCGCACCCTTTGCGCTGAAGGGGGCGCAATGAGCAAGGAAGACCTGAAGATCCGGCTGATGGACACTCATGCCGGCGGCGACGTCAGCCGCATCGTGCTCGGCGGCATCGATCCGCTGCCCGGCGCCACGGTGCGCGACCAGATGCACTACCTCCGCGACGACGCCGACGGCCTGCGACGGCTGCTGCTCGAGGAGCCCTACGGCATCCCCGAGATGTCGGTGGACCTCATCGTGCCGGCCACCGACCCCGAGGCCGAGATCGGCTACATCATCATGGAGGTGATGGGCTACCCCATCTATTCCGGCTCCAACACCATCTGCACCGCCACGGCGGTGCTGGAAGCCGGCCTGGTGCCCAAGCGGGAGGGACTCCAGCAGTTCGCCATGGAGTCGCCGGCAGGCCTGGTGCAGATCGAGGCCCAGGTCAACGATAACGTGGTGGAGACTATCACCTGCGAGGGACTGCCCAGCTACGTCGACACCTACCGGGCCAGCATCCACGTGCCGACCATCGGCGACGTCACCTACAGCGTGGCTTACAGCGGTGGCTTCTATGCCCTGGTGGACGCCACCGAGCTCGGCTTCTCGCTGATTCGCGAGGAGGAGCGGGCACTGGCCGACTGCGCCCACCGGATCGTCGAGGCGCTGCAGGCCGAACGCGGCTTCTCCCACTACACCCTGGGCGACGTGGGCCCCCTGCCCTTCCTGCACTTCATGGGACCGGTGGACCAGGTCTCCGATCACTTCTACCGGTCGCGCTCGACCACCTACGTGCATCCGGGCGTGATCTGTCGCAGCACCACCGGTACCGGCACCTCGGCACGCCTGGCGCTGATGAACTACGAGGGCCGCATCAAGCCCGGCGATAAGCTCGAGACCGTCTCGCTGCGCGAGACCGGCTTCATCGGCGAGTTCACCGGTACCCGCCAGGAAGGCCCCCACCAGGTGGTGGAGAACACCATCACCGGCAAGGCCTATGTGCTGGCCCACTCGGAAATCGTCATCAACCCCGAAGACCCGCTGGTGGAAGACGGCAGCCTGCACCATATCCTCTCCTCCCGCCAGACCGGTGACGACTGAAGGACGAGCACGGCGACAAAGACTCTCGTCTCGCGCTAGCGCCAGCGCCAATCGGGCTCGAAGGGCGTGATGGCGCACAGCTCACCGCCGCGCGTCATCTCGCGACGCAGAGCAAAGCCTGCCAGGGCCTCGCCGGGATCGAGGCCTGGTAAATCGTCGAAGGCGAGGCCCTGCCACTGCGCGCGTGTCACCTTGACGCTGAACAGGTAGCGGCGCTCGCCGCCCTCGGCAGCCGGGTCATTGAGGCACCGATAGCCGGAGACCAGCGCCAGCTCGATGCGCGGCAGGCGGGCGAAGGCCGCCCCGAGCACGCGAAAGGCCACGCCATGCAGGTAATCCCGGTAGAGCTGGCGCTGCCGCGTGACCGTGAGCCGGTGCGGCGACAGCTTGATGCGCTTGGCCGGCATGCTCCAGCGACGGTCGGGCATCTCCTCCGGGCCGGGCAGGTCGATATCCACGGCGATGGTGCGGCAGTCATCGACCAGCTCGAAATCGATCAGCGTCTCGCGCGGCCAGGCCAGCTCCTCCAGACGCTCGACCAGCGTCTGCTGCATGGCGTCGGGATCGTCCCAGCTCGCCTCGTCCTCGCGCTGCTGCCGCTGGAACTCCCGAGCGTCGAACTCTGCCTTGCGCCACTCCCAGGCACGATAGGCCGCCGCATGCTGGGCCTCACGCTGGGCATTCTCGCGATGGTGCCGCAGACGGGCCGGCGCCCAGAGGCTCTGCCACCAGGCGGGTCGCGTCTCGGCCATCGGTGTCGGGGGCGGCTCCGGATAACTGCGCGGATGATAGCCGGTAGCGTCCGGAGCCGGCGCCTGCTCGTGCAGGCGAGGGAGCCGGTCGAGCTGCGCATTGAGGGCCTCGCAGTGCGCGCCGAGGGCCTCGCGCAGTTCCCCCTCGGCGCAGCGCCGTACTTCTCGGGCCTCGGCCATGGTCATTCGCGTGCCATCGGCATGCCGGTAGCGAATCTCTCCGCTGGCGGTGATCTCCAGATCCACCGGCAGCGACTCGCCCTCCCCATCGCGCCTGATCAGCAGGCTGATACCGGGCGGACCCAGCGAGAGCCCGGGACGCAGGCGAGTGGTGTTGAGGCGCACGCCGGGTGCGAGACGAATACGACGTTGGAAGCGAAACTCCACGGAGACCTCCCCGACGGCCTGTCCATAGCAATGGCCTACTGTAACCCCTATGGGCCATGAAGTAAGGGCGCTGTTGAGGGAAGACGCCGCGATGGTAACGCCTCGACAACAGTCCGCCCGACCTCGAACGCATGGACGACAGCCTGTTCACGCAGTCAGGAACCGAAGGGCCCGCAAGGGGATGCAGGCGCTGCTGAGTAGCGCCTGAGGGCGGGAAAACCGTGTGGAGTTTTCCCAGAATTTCCCCAGTTTCTTACCAACGCACGAAAAAGCCGCCTGGCGCATTGCGCCAAGCGGCTGATTCGATGTGTCTTGTTGGTGGAGCCTAGCGGGATCGAACCGCTGACCTCAACACTGCCAGTGTTGCGCTCTCCCAGCTGAGCTAAGGCCCCACGTCGTTCCCGCCGTGCGAGAACGAGGCGAATAGTACGGTGTTCCCTCCGGCCCGTCAAGCCTTGATCGTGATTTCACGCCTTCGCCCTTACGCCAATTTCACTTAGACACAAAATGTGACACTCTTGGCTTGGCGCCTTCAGCCCTCCGGCCAGTCGACATGCAGGCGAATCTGCTCGCACACTCGCCTCGCGCCGACTCTCACCACCACATTTCAGGAGCGTCCGAGTGATCAGGGTTCTCGTCGCCGATGACCACCACCTGGTAAGGATCAGCATCGCCCATCTGTTGAATGCCGAGCGCGGGATCCGCGTGGTCGGTGAAGCAGCCAATGGCGAGGAGGCGATCAGCCAGGCACGCACCCTCGAGCCGGACATCGTGCTGATGGACATCCGCATGCCCGGCATCGGGGGCCTGGAGGCAACCCGAAAGATCCACCGCTTCGCCAGTGACATCCGCATCCTGGTGCTGACGGCCTTCATCGAGGAGACCTTCGCCCAGCGGCTGCTGGAGGCCGGCGCCCACGGCTTCATCAGCAAGGGCTGCCAGCAGGACGAGATGGTAGAGGCCATCCACTGCGTGTTCGACGGCAAGCGCTATGTCAGCCCGGAGATCGCTCAGCGGCTGGTGCTGTCGCGTATCGATGCGCCGGACAACCCCTTCGATCAGCTGTCCCAGCGCGAACTCCAGGTGGCCATGATGGTGGTCAACTGCCAGCGAGTCGCCGATATCGCTGACCGCATGTTTCTCAGCCCCAAGACCGTCAACACCTACCGCTACCGGATCTTCGAGAAGCTCGGCGTGGCCTCCGACGTGGAGCTGACTCACCTCGGCCTGCGCCACGGCCTGGTCGACGGCTTCAGCGACGCCGACTGAGTCCTTGATGCACGGTCGAATCTGGTAGAATCACCGTCTCGTTTCCCTCTTCCGGCACGCCACAACCATGAGTTTCGATTCCCGCGACTTCCTCGGCAGCGTCAGCCAGTCCCCCGGGGTCTATCGCATGCTCGACGAGCAGGGCGAGACCCTCTACGTGGGCAAGGCCCGGAGGCTGCGGGCGCGCCTGACGAGCTACTTCCGTGGTGCACACAACGCCAAGACCCAGGCCCTGGTGGGCCGCATCGCCGATATCCAGGTCACGGTGACCAACAGCGAGACCGAGGCACTGATCCTCGAGCAGACGCTGATCAAGGAACTGCGGCCGCCCTATAACATCCTGCTGCGCGACGACAAGTCCTACCCCTTCATCTTCGTCACCGATCGCCACCCCTTTCCTGCCCTGGAGTACAAGCGCGCCCGGGTGCGGCGGGGCGACGGGCGCTACCTCGGGCCCTATCCGAGCAGCGGCGCCGTGCGCGAGAGCCTGTCGCTGATGCAGAAGATCTTTCGCATCCGCAACTGCGAGGACAGCGTCTTCGCCCATCGCACCCGGCCCTGCCTGCAGTACCAGATCCAGCGCTGCAGCGCGCCCTGCGTCGACTTCATCAGCGAAGCAGACTATCGCCGCGACCTGGAGCATGCGGTGATGTGCCTGGAAGGCAAGAGCGAGGCGGTGACCCGGGAGCTGAGCGAGGCCATGGAAACCGCCAGCGCCCGGCTGGACTTCGAGGAGGCCGCCAGGCTGCGCGACCAGGTCCAGGATCTGCGCCAGCTGCAGCAGCGCCAGTTCGTCGATACCGGCGACGGCGACGCCGACGTCTTCGCCCTGGCCAGCCGCCCCGGAGCGCTGTGTATCTCGGTGCTCACGGTGCGCCAGGGCCGCCTGCTGGGCGCGCGACACCACGCCCCGCCCAACGGGCTCGACCTGGGCCCCGAGGCGCTGCTCGGCGACTTCCTCAGCCAGTTCTACCTGGGTCAGGCACGGGAGATCCCCGCCGAGGTGATCACCAGCCACCCGGTCCCGGAGGCCGAGCTGATCGCCCAGGCGCTGAGTGAACGCGCCGGCAAGCGCATCCGCGTGACCGACCAGGTGCGCGGCCACCGCGCCCAGTGGCGAGAGCTGGCCCGCACCAACGCCGAGCAGCAGCTGGCCAGCCAGTTGGCCAGCCAGAATCAGCTCTCGAAGCGCTTCGCCACCCTGCGTGAGGTGCTCGCCCTCGACGCGCCGCCCCGCCGCCTGGAGTGCTTCGACATCAGCCACAGTCACGGGGAGGCCACCGTGGCCTCCTGCGTGGTCTTCGACGAGAATGGTCCCCGCAAGTCCGACTATCGGCGCCTCAACATCGAGGGCGTGGCCGCCGGCGACGACTATGCCGCCATGCGCCAGGCGCTGACGCGCCGCTTCCGGCGCCTGGCCGAGGGCCAGGGCGAGCGGCCGGACATCCTGATCGTCGATGGCGGCAAGGGGCAGCTCAATATGGCCCGCGAGGTCTTCGCCGAGCTCGGCGTCACCGGCATCACGCTGCTCGGCGTGGCCAAGGGCACGACCCGCAAGGCGGGCCTGGAGACGCTGTTCGTCGAGACCGTCGATCGCAGCCTGGACCTCGATGGCGCCTCGCCCGCCCTGCACCTGATCCAGCACATTCGCGACGAGTCCCACCGCTTCGCCATCGCCGGCCACCGGGCGCGGCGCGACAAGACCCGACGCACCTCGACCCTACAGGACATCCCGGGAGTCGGCCCGCGCCGACGGCGCGAACTGCTGCGTTTCTTCGGCGGCCTGCACGGCGTCAAGCAGGCCAATCGCGAGGAGCTCGCCCGGGTTCCCGGCATCAGCGCGACCCTCGCCGAGACGATTCATCGCGCCCTTCATGGATGACCCGAGCGCGGGCGGATAGAATGAAGGACTTTCCCGGCACCCCAAGGCAAGGACCGCATCTCCCGATGAACATACCCAACCTGCTCACCCTGGCCAGAATCGTCTTCATCCCGCTGCTGGTGGTGCTGTTCTACCTGCCCTTCTCCTGGAGCATGCCGCTGGCCGCCGCACTGTTCGCCCTTGCCGCCGTGACCGACTGGCTCGACGGCTACCTGGCCCGCCGCTGGAATCAGTCCACTCCCTTCGGCGCCTTCCTCGACCCGGTGGCCGACAAGCTGATGGTCGCGGTGGCCCTGGCACTGCTGATCGAACGCTACGACGCCATCTGGCTGACCCTGCCGGCGCTGGTGATCATCGGTCGCGAGATCGTCATCTCCGCGCTGCGCGAGTGGATGGCGGAGATGGGCAAGCGCGGCCAGGTGGCCGTCTCCTGGATCGGCAAGGTTAAGACCACGCTGCAGATGACCGCCCTGCTGCTGCTGCTGGCCTTCACCCCGGGCACGCCGATCGCCATGCTCGGCGTGGTCACCCTGCACGTGGCCGCCCTGCTCACGCTGTGGTCGATGATCCTCTACCTGCGCGCGGCATGGCCGCACCTGAGCAGCTCCATGCGCTGAATAGCTTGAAAAGCGTTTGACAGTCACCGACTTATCCGTATAATACGCACTCGAGTCAGGCGGGAATAGCTCAGTGGTAGAGCATCGCCTTGCCAAGGCGAGGGTCGCGAGTTCGAATCTCGTTTCCCGCTCCATTCCCCACGAATGGCACGACTCATGAGGCTGGATGGCAGAGTGGTTATGCAGCGGACTGCAACTCCGTGTACGCCGGTTCGATTCCGACTCCAGCCTCCACTATTCCCTGGTTGCCCGCTCGTGACCGAGCCGCCCGGATGGCGAAATTGGTAGACGCAAGGGACTTAAAATCCCTCGGTGGCAACACCGTGCCGGTTCGAGCCCGGCTCCGGGCACCAGCTCACTAGCACTCTCCGGCAAGCGTCGGGCGCGACCCTCCAACGGGACGCCATCTCATGATCCTGCCGCGCCTGCGCGACCCCTACTTCAATTATCAGCATCGACGCAAACTCTACGTATTGCGCATCGTGCTGGCCCTCTGCGTTACCTTCACCCTCATCGAAGCATTCGCCATCCAGCACAGCGGCTGGGCCCTGGTCAGCACCATCATGGTGATGGGCAACCTGCCGCACATCGGCGGCGTGCTCGACAAGGGGCGACAGCGACTGCTCGGCACCGTGCTTGGTGCCAGTGTCGGCCTCCTGCTGATCATGCTGCCGCTGCCCTGGCCCTACTACCTGGTGCCCCTCGGCGCCCTGATCGCCATCGCCATCGCCACCTGGCTGACCTTCGGCAACCGCCACGGCTACAGCGGCCTGATGTTCGCCATCAGCCTGCTGCTGGTGATCGGCGGCGGCCAGCCGGAGCTTGGCATCGCGCTATGGCGCGCCTTCGATGTATTGCTCGGCACCCTGGTGGGCATCGCCGTCACGGTGCTGGTCCTGCCCCAGAAGGCCACCGACATCATGCGCTTCATGCTGGCCGACAATCTCGACCGCATGGCCCGCCTCTACCATGCCCACACCACCGCCACGGCCGCCCACGACATCGACGCCCGCGAGCTACTCAAGGCCACCAGCAGCCTGCTGGTCAAGCAGCGCGGCCTGGTGGATGCCATCCACCGCGAGCGACGCCTGACGCGCCATGAGCTCGACGACATCATCTCGCTGCAGCGGCGCATGCTCTCCACCATCGAGCTCCTGCTGGAGACTCACTGGAACAGCCGCGACGGCCACGAGCTCATCGAGGCCATGGAGGGACTGCGCGAACAGCAGCACACCCTGGCCCGCGGCATCGGCACCCTGGCCTTCCAGGTGCGCACCGGCCGGCCGGTCGATGTCACCATCCCCCCCTTCGCCCTGGAGCGTCACGCCGAGCTTGCCGCCAATGCCAGGGCCAGCGACGGAAGGCGGCTGTTCAGTCCCGGCGGCTATCTGTGGCTCAATCGAGAACTGGCACGACTCACCGACGACCTGACCCGGTGCCTGGGCGACTTGGATCGCCTGCCCAGCCGGCGACTGCGCCGCCAAGCCCCCCACCACGGCCTCACCGACGCCCGGTCGACCGCCGTGGACCACCACGCGAGAAGGAAAGGCAGATGACTGACGGCAAGCATGAGGTGCTGGTCATCGGCGGCGGCGTCGCCGGACTGGTGCTGGCACTCGAGGTGGCCGACCACCGCCGAGTCACGCTGCTGCGACCGGCCAGCGACGACCAGGGCGCCAGCCGCTGGGCCCAGGGGGGCATCGCCGCCGTGCTCTCCCCCCAGGACGACATCGAGGCTCATGTCGCCGACACCCTGGTGGCCGGCGATGGCCTGTGCGATGAGGCCGCGGTGCGCTTCACCGTCGAGCAGGGTCCGGCCGCCATCGAGTGGCTGCTGTCGCTGGGCGTGCCCTTCACGCCGGATGCCAGCCCCGATGCCGGCTACCCCTACCACCTGACCCGCGAGGGGGGCCATGGCGCCCGGCGCATCATTCATGCCGACGACGCCACCGGCCGCGCGGTGGTCGAGACCCTGCGGCAGCATGTGGACGCCCACCCCCGGATCACGCTGCGCGGCGACCTCACCGCCATCGGTCTGATCGGTGACACCCAGGGCCACTGCCGGGGGGCACGCTGCCTCGATGGCGACGGCCGGGTGCACGAGCTGCTCGCCGCGGATACCGTGCTCGCCACCGGCGGCGCCAGCGGGCTCTACCGCCACACCACCAGCCCCCAGCCGGCCAGCGGCGAAGGGATGATGATGGCCGCCGAGCTCGGCGCCGAACTGATGAACCTGGAATTCCAGCAGTTCCACCCGACCTGCCTCTTCGATCCCGACGGCCCGGCGTTCCTGATCAGCGAAGCGGTGCGCGGCGAAGGCGGCCAGCTGCTCAATGCCGCCGGCGAACGCTTCATGCCGGGGATCGACCCCCGCGCCGAGCTGGCTCCCCGGGACGTGGTCGCCCGGGCCATCGATGCCGAGATGCAGCGCACCAACACCGATCACGTCTTCCTGGATATCCGCCACCTCGGCGAGACCGCCATCCGCCACCACTTCCCGACCATCCACGCCCACTGTGCGGGGCGCGGGTGGGACATCGCCCGACAGCCGATCCCGGTGGTGCCGGCCGCCCACTACAGCTGCGGCGGCGTGAGCACCGACCTCGATAGCGCCACCACCGTGCCGCGCCTGTACGCCATCGGCGAGGTCGCTTGCACCGGCCTGCACGGCGCCAACCGCATGGCCAGCAATTCGCTTCTGGAATGCCTGGTGTATGCGCGCAGCTGCGCCCGGCAACTACTCGAGGCCGAGACGGGTTCGGCGGCCGAGCTGCTGACGGCGCGTTTCGGGGATCGGATGGAGCCCCCGGAGACCCTCACCACCATCCGCGAGGCGATGCGCCAGCTGATGAGCGCCCGGGTGGCGATCGTGCGCACCGACCAGGGCCTCGACGAGGCCGCCAGGGAGCTGGGCCAGCTGCACCGCGATCTCGCCCTGCGGGTCCGTGAGGCCGCCCCGTCGGTGGCGCTGTCGAATCTCTGGCACGCCCTGCGCCTGGCGCGCCTTACCGTGGCCTCGGCGCGGGCGCGGCGCGAGTCCCGCGGGCTGCATTTCAACCCCGGCTGTGAGGTCCATGGCGACGCCGACCCACACCCCTCGCGAATCCATCTGACGGATCTCGATGGGTCCTGACATCCCGCGACACCGGCCCAAGGGCCGCTCAGGGCAGCGGCAGCAGCTCCCTGCGCAGCCGACGGAGGGCGTCGCCATCGCTGCTGTCCGGCCACAGCCATAGCCGACGCCCCTCGACCCGCAGCCCGATCAGCCAGGGCCCGAGGTAGTCGCAGCGCAGACTGACCGGCCGCCAGGCCTCGTTAACGTGATCGCGCCAGGCGGTGGCCGTCTCGCCGGCCGCCGTCGGCGTGAAGCGCAGCTGCCCCGACCGGCGGTCACGCGCCATGAAGGCCATCGCCACTACCAGCAGGATCACCGCCAGGGCGCTTGCCCAGGGGGCAGCCACGACGATGACCAGGCCGGCGACCGAGCCGGCCAAGCACCCCTGAGCCGCGAGCGCGACCCTAGAGGTTGCGATAGTGATCGTTGTCGGTGGTCTCGGCATACTCGACGATCAGCTTGACGATGCGGCGCCGCGCCGGATCCTCGGGCCATTCACGGCGCATCAGCCAGACGAACAGGTCCTGATCCTCCTCGTCGATCAGGGCCCTGAACGCCGCCTGGTCCGCCTCGTCCAGATCGCCGTAGCGCTGCTCGAGGAAGGGAATCAGCAGCAGGTCCAGCTCCCACATGCCACGGCGCGAGTGCCAATAGAGGCGTTTGCGCAGGGCGGCTTCCAGAGACGAATCGTCGTTCAAGGTCGGCCTCGTTGGGTCGGATGGATGTGCGGGCAGTATACCCGACCCCCAGCCCGGCGGCAGCCCGCCTCGGGCTCACGTTCCCCAGTGCTCGACAAAAGGTCGTAGTGCGTTGTTTTCTCGAGATTTGCCCAGTATGCTTTGGAAAAACAACAACGCCGGGATCACGCCGACCCAGGCAGGACCGCACGGAGACGAGTCGATGACCAAGTCCGAACTGATCGAGCAGATCGCCATGCGACAGCCAGAGCTGTCGGTGAAGGAGGTCGAGGCAGCGGTACGCCTGATCCTCGATGACATTACCGACACCCTGGCCGAGGGAGGACGGGTGGAAATCCGCGGCTTCGGCAGCTTCTCGCTGCACTACCGCGAGCCCCGGGTGGGCCGCAACCCCAAGACGGGGGAACCGGTCGCACTCGACGGCAAGTTCGTGCCACACTTCAAGCCCGGCAAGGAGCTGCGCGAACAGGTGGATGCCAGCCGCGCACTCGGCTACTGAACGGCGTCCGACGATCGCCGTCCCTCCTTCAACCGACACGGGAACATTGCACATGCGTTGGCTCAAAGGCCTGATCCTGGCCATCATCCTGCTGGGGGTGCTGCTGATCGGCATCCTCTTTGCCGTCAACAACCAGCAAACCCTGCCCCTGAATCTGATCTGGATCGAGCTGCCCGCCGTCTCGCTCTCCGTCTGGCTGCTGGCCTCGCTGACCGTGGGCGTACTGCTCGGCATGCTCGCCATGAGTGGCGTCTACCTGCGCCTGCGCACCCTGCTGACCCGCGCCCAGCGCCACAACCAGCAGCAGCGCAAGGAGCTCGATCGCCTGCGCGTCCAGGAGATGAAGGAACTCTCCTAGATGCCCGATGTTCTCCTGCTGGCCCTGTTGGTGGTGGCGATCGCTGCCGGCTGGTGGCTGGGCCGACGGGAACGCCGGGATCGCGGCGCCGCCTCCGCGCCGCCGCCCCTGCCCCATGACTACTTCGTCGGCCTCAACTACCTGCTCAATGACCAGCAGGACCAGGCCATCGAGACCTTCATCGGGGCGCTGGAGGTCAACAGCGACACCGTCGAGACCCACCTGGCCTTGGGCAATCTGTTCCGCAATCGCGGCGAGGCCGACCGGGCAATGAAGATCCATCAGAACCTACTCGCCCGCCCGACGCTGACCACCGAGCAGAGCGAAAGGGTGCAGCTCGAACTCTCCCGCGACTTCCTGGCGCTCGGCCTGCTCGACCGCGCCGAACGCCTGCTGGAGGGGCTGGTACGCGACACTCAGGACGACGAACTGCGCGGTTCCGCCAGGCGACTGCTGATCGACCTGCTCGAACGCGAGCGCGAATGGCAGGCGGCACTGGACGTGGCGCTGCCCAAGCTGGCCCGCCAGCACGACGACATCCGCCGCGCGGCGGCCCACTGGCTCTGCGAGCTGGCCGAGGAGGAGCGTCACTCGGCAAGCCCCGTTCTGGCCAGGCGCCACCTGCGTCAGGCGCTGGCCACCGATGCGCGCTGCGTACGCGCCAACCTGCTGTTGGCCGCCATGGCTCACGACACGGGCCAGTACAAGCAGGCCATCAAGCTGCTGCGACGCATTCCCGAGCAGGACGCCACCTTCACGCCGCTCATGCTCGAGCCGCTCGCCCATGCCTATCGGCTGCTGGACGACGAGGAGGGGCTGATCCGCTGCCTACGGGAACTGCTCGACCAGGCACCCTCCTCGGCCGTGATCACCCTGCTGGCCAAGACGCTCTACCACCAGGGGCAGGACCAGGACGCCATCGCGCTGATCCGTGAGCAGCTCGAACGCCAACCGAGCCTGGAGGCGATTCACCAGTTGCTGTCACTCTCCCGACATCACGCTCGTGAGGAGGACGAGCGCATCGAACTGCTCGAGCGCCATACCCTGACCCTGGTCCGCGCCCGCCCCCGCCACCGCTGCCGGCGCTGCGGCTTCGCCACCGAGACGCTGCACTGGCAGTGCCCTCGCTGTCGCAACTGGGGTACCACCCAGCCGATCGACGCGCCCGACAGGGACTAGGCGGGCCTCAGAAGGCCAGCTCCGCCTCGATCGCCGCCAGCGCCGCCATGGGATCCTCCGCCTGAGTCACGGGCCGCCCCACCACCTGATGCGTGCTGCCGGCCCGCCGGGCGTCGAGAGGCGTCATCACGCGACGCTGATCTCCGGCGGCGGCGAAGCTCGGCCGAATGCCGGGCGTCACCTTGAGGAAGTCTGCGCCGCACAGCGTGGTCAGGCGGCTCGCCTCCAGAGCCGAACAGACCACGCCATGCATGCCGCTGTCACGAGCCAGCACGGCCAGACGCTCGACCTGCTCGGCGGGAGACGCCGAGACCCCCACCTCGGCCAGATCCTCGGCCTCCATGCTGGTCAGCACCGTTACCGCGATCAGGTGGGTGGTCAGCCCATGACGATCCAGTCGCTCCCGGGCGGCCTCCATCATCCGCCGCCCCCCGCCGGCATGCACGTTGACCATCCACACTCCCTGCTCGGCCGCGGCCTGGACCGCCCCGGCCACGGTATTGGGGATGTCGTGAAACTTGAGGTCCAGAAACACCTCGAACCCCCGCCCGTGCAGCGCCTCGAGGATGTCAGGGCCGCTGCGGGTAAACAGCTCCTTGCCCACCTTTAGCCGGCAGCGCGAAGGATCGAGGCGGTCGGCCATGCACAGCGCGGCGTCCAGGGAAGCATAGTCGAGGGCGATGATCAGGGGAGAGGCGGTGGACACGATCGGGCTCCTGCTCAGGGGGAAGGAATCGCCCCAGTATATCAGTGATGGCCTACGTCGCAGGTGGCCAAAGTCGCCGTCACCGCCTCCGGGATGGCTGACGCCACGCCGGCACGATCACTGACGAGGCTTGGGCGAAGAGCGGGCTAGCTTGAAGGAGGCGAGCCGGTGCAACGAGGCAACGGCTCGCCCCTTCGACTCAAGGAGAGCCATCATGACCATCGCCCTAAAGACCCGCCTGTCCTGCCTGCTGCTGACGATGCTGCTGAGCCTCGCCCCCCTCGCCGCCAGCCAGGCCCTGGCCCAGGACCTGTCACCGATCGACATCAACGCCGCCGATGCGGCGCTGCTGGCAGAACTTCCCGGCATTGGCCCGAGTAAGGCCTCGGCGATCGTCGAGGACCGCGAGGCCAACGGCCCCTATGAGAGCGCCGAGGATCTGACGCGCGTCAGCGGCATCGGGGAGGTCACGGTCGACGGCCTGGCCGACCAGATCACGTTGTGATCAACGCCTGTCGATGAAAGGGCATCGATGAAAGGGCATCGTCACCATTCATCGACAACCCGACAGTGACGCCGGCCGAAATGCGGCCGGCGTCACTGTGTCGTGAAGGGGCACCACCACGGCGCGTGCATCCCGTAAGCCTGCCGCCGAGAGAACGCACGGCGAGGACGTGGTGAGCCCCTAGAGCCGCAGCCCGCCGTCGCACTCGATCACCCGGCCGGTGAAGTACTCGTTGGTCATGATGAAGGCCACGCTCTCGGCGATATCCTCGGGCTGGCCAAGACGCTTGAGCGGCACCCCCGAGGTCAGCTTCTCGAGCATGTCTTCGCGCATCGAGGCGGTCATCTCGGTCTCGATGAAACCCGGCGCCACCGCGCCCACGCGAATGCCGTAGCGCGCCAACTCCCCGGCCCAGGTGGTGGTCAACGCCACCACGCCGGCCTTGGCCGCAGCGTAGTTGCTCTGCCCCATGTTGCCGGCCCGGGAGATGCTGGAGATATTGACGATCACCCCGTCGTGCCCCGCCTCGATCATCTGCGTGGCCGCCTCGCGACCGCACAGGAAGACACCGGTGAGGTTGACGTCAATCACCTGCTGCCACTGCTGAAGGGGCAGCGTCTTCTCGACTTTGCCGTTCTTCGCCTTGACCAGCAGTCCGTCCTTGACGATGCCGGCATTGTTCACGAGGCCCTGGATCGGCCCCAGCGACGCGAGGATATCGCCGAAGGCCTGCTTCACCGAGGCCTCATCGGCGACATTGACGATGAAGCCCCGCGACTCGATCCCCTCGCCGTGCAGGCAGGAGACGGCCTCGTCCAGGGCGTCGCCGTCGAGATCCATCAGGGCGAGGCGTGCCCCCTGGCGGCCCAGCCGCCGAGCCATGGCCAGGCCCAGGCCGCGAGCGCCACCGGTGATGGCGATAACGGTATTGTCGAGTGTCATGTGCGCTTCTCCAGGAGACAGGTACCGCTCGCGCGGCCGAAAGTGCCGGCCAGCCCCCTCGGCGGGGCCGGCCAGCATAACCTTATGACCTTGCGGTTAGCGCCACTCTACCGAAGCCTGGAACGATATTCCACGACGCCCTTCTCCCGCCCCGGCGGCTTGAAATCTGATCGCCTGCCCCCATCACCAGCGCAACTGTCATCCGCGGAGCCATCATGCCCTTTCTTCTCATCTTCACCCTCTTCGCCCTGCTCGACTTCGTCATCCTCTTCTCGGTGGGCAGCCAGATCGGCCTGCTCACCACCCTGGGGCTGGTGCTGGCGACCGGCTTCATCGGCCTGCACCTGATTCGCCGCGAGGGCGTGGCCACCTTCGCCCGCGCCCAGGAGCGCATGAACCAGGGGGAGATCCCCTCGGGCGAACTGCTGACCGGGGCGGCGCTGATCTTCGGCGGCGCCCTGCTGATGGCGCCGGGCTTTCTCTCCGACGCCCTGGGCTTCATGTGCCTGATCCCCAATGCCCGACGCCTGCTGGCCAAGTCACTCACCTGGCTGGGCGTGCGCATGAAGGGGCTGCACGTTCATGCCGAGACCTATCGCCCGCGCCAGGGCAGCGATGCCGACTGGCAGCAAGCGAGCCCTCATGGGGACGGCCCGACCGAGCATCGAGGCGAGCCGGGAGATGCCGGCGATGATCGCCCGCTGGAGGGGGACTTCATCTCCCGGGACGAGAGGCGCTGATCGGGGCAAAAAATTTTCATGGCAGCCCTTGAAAGCGCCCTGCCGAGCCCCACTTATCCGACAGCATCGGGATTCGGTCCGGGGAAGATCCTCGGGCCATCGACAAGGTAGGCGATAACCGCCTCCACCCCGCAGCCCGCCTGCGGGTTGATGATGAAAACCGCCGGACATTGATTTCCGGCACAGCAAACCATCAGGAGAACGTGAGCAATGAACATCCGTCCCTTGCACGATCGCGTCGTCATCCGTCGCGTTGAAGAAGAGCAGAAGACTGCAGGCGGCATCGTGCTCCCGGGCAGCGCCCAGGAAAAGCCGACTCGTGGCGAAATCCTCGCCGTCGGTAACGGCCGGATTCTGGACAGCGGCGACGTACGCCCGCTCGACGTCAAGGTCGGCGATACCGTGATCTTCAAGGATGGCTTCGGCGTCGAGAAGCAGAAGATCGACGGCGAAGAAGTGCTGATCATGAGCGAGTCCGACATCCTGGCCGTCGTCGAAAGCTGAGCCGCGACCCGCTAGCAATCGCACGATACTGACGTTCACGAACTCACAGGAAGCATACGAAAATGGCAGCGAAACAAGTCAAGTTCTCCAGTGATGCACGCACTCGCATGGCGAAAGGCGTCGACACCCTGGCCAACGCCGTCAAGGTTACCCTGGGGCCGAAGGGCCGCAACGTGGTAATCGAGAAGTCCTTCGGCGCCCCGACCGTGACCAAGGACGGTGTCTCCGTGGCCAAGGAGATCGAGCTCAAGGACAAGTTCGAGAACATGGGCGCGCAGATGGTCAAGGAAGTCGCTTCCAAGACCTCCGACGTCGCCGGTGACGGCACCACCACCGCCACCGTGCTGGCTCAGTCCATCGTGACCGAGGGCCTGAAGGGCGTGATCGCCGGCATGAACCCGATGGATCTGAAGCGCGGCATCGACCAGGCCGTCATCGCTGCGGTCAAGGAAGTTGAGGCTCTGTCCGTGCCCTGCACCGACACCAACGCCATTGCCCAGGTCGGCACCATCTCCGCCAACGGTGACAAGCGCATCGGTGAGATCATCGCCGAGGCGATGGAGAAGGTCGGCAAGGAAGGCGTCATCACCGTCGACGAAGGCCGTGGTTTCGAGGATGAGCTGGACGTCGTGGAAGGCATGCAGTTCGACCGCGGCTACCTGTCGCCGTACTTCGTGACCAACCAGGACACCATGGCCGTGGAACTGGAAGATCCGTTCATCCTGCTGGTGGACAAGAAGATCTCCAACATCCGCGAACTGCTGCCGACCCTCGAGGCCGTCGCCAAGGCCGGCAAGCCGCTGGTGATCATCGCCGAAGACATCGAAGGCGAAGCGCTGGCCACCCTGGTGGTCAACACCATGCGCGGCATCGTCAAGGTCGCGGCCGCCAAGGCACCGGGCTTCGGTGACCGTCGCAAGGCCATGCTGCAGGACATCGCCATCCTCACCGGGGGCACCGTGATCTCCGAGGAAGTGGGTCTGGACCTCGAGCAGGCCACCCTGGACCATCTGGGCACCGCCAAGCGCGTGACCATGTCCAAGGAGAACACCACCCTCATCGATGGCGCCGGCAACGACAATGACATCGAGGCCCGCGTCAGCCAGATCCGCGCCCAGATCGAGGAGACCTCCTCCGATTACGATCGCGAGAAGCTCCAGGAGCGCGTCGCCAAGCTGGCCGGCGGTGTCGCCGTCATCCGCGTCGGTGCCGCCACCGAAGTCGAGATGAAGGAGAAGAAGGCCCGCGTCGAGGACGCCCTGCACTCCACCCGCGCCGCCGTCGAGGAAGGCGTGGTGCCCGGGGGCGGTACCGCCCTGGTGCGCGTGCTGACCCGTATCGCCGGCCTCAAGGGCGAGAACGAGGACCAGACCCACGGCATCGCCATCGCCGTGCGCGCCATGGAAGCCCCGCTGCGCCAGATCGTCACCAACGCCGGTCAGGAGGCCTCTGTCATCCTGAACCGCGTCAAGGACGGTGAGGGCAACTTCGGCTACAACGCCCAGACCGGCGAGTTCGGCGACCTGTTCGAGATGGGCGTGCTGGACCCGGCCAAGGTCACCCGCTCCGCACTGCAGTCCGCTGGCTCCGTCGCCGGCCTCATGATCACCACCGAGTGCATGATCGCCGACGATCCGGACGAGAAGGATGCCGGTGGCGCCGACATGGGCGGCATGGGCGGCATGGGCGGCATGGGCGGCATGATGTAAATCGCCCCCACCCCCAGGCCTCGCCTGATCGAGACCCCCGCCGGGAGACCGGCGGGGGTCTTTTTAGCTATAAGCCTTAAGCTGGAAGCTGGAAGCTGGAAAATAGCTTACGAACGCCAGCACCGGTGCCAATAGCCTTTCTTCAAGCTTCTAGCTTCCAGGCGCGTAGCACCGCTCTTCAAGCTATCGGCAATTCGCACTGGTATACGACGCCCTCATCTCGCATAGAGCCGACTCATGTTGTCGAACATCCGCATCGTCCTCGTCCAGACCTACCATCCCGGCAATATCGGGGCCACGGCCCGCGCCATGAAGACCATGGGCCTCAGCGACCTGGTGCTGGTCAATCCGCGCTGCTTCCCCGACCCGGAGGCCTCGCGGCTGGCCGCCGGGGCCGAGGACCTCATCGACCAGGCCCGCGTGGTGGGCTCGCTTGCCGAGGCCGTGAACGACTGCGTGCAGGTGGTGGGCGCCAGCGCCCGGCTGCGCAGCCTGCCGCTGCCGCATTTCGATGAGCCGACCGACATGGCACGCGACATCGTCGACCAGGGCGCCGACGACCCGGTGGCGCTGGTCTTCGGCCGGGAGCGCTTCGGGCTGACCAACGACGAGATCCGCTGCTGCAGCCACCAGGTGAGCATCCCGGCCAACCCGGACTACGGCATCCTCAACCTCTCCCAGGCCGTGCAGGTGCTCGCCCATGAGGTGTTTACCGCCTGGCGGCGGCGCCCGGACAGCGACTTCCGCCTGGCGCGCCCGAGCCAGGATCGCCAGCCTCCCCGGGAGCAGCTGGGCCACTTCCACGATCACCTGACGCGCGTCATGCAGCGCAGCGGCTTCATCACCCAGCCTCACGCGCGCACCGAGGCGCAGCTCCAGGCGCTGTTCGCCCGGGCCCGGCCGTCGCGCAAGGAGCTCTCTCTGCTGCGCGGTCTGCTCGCCTCGCTGGAGCAGCATCTTCCCGATGACCGACTGCCCGATGAGCAACTCACCGATGACCGGCTCAGCGACGAGTGACTCGCGATCGAATGACGGGCAGAAACGCCGACGGCGGCCCGCGGGCCGCCGTCGGCGTGAGCACTCATCACGCCGAGCGCGCGATCACAGGGTCATCGCCGCCAGCCAGCCGAAGCCGATCAGCGGAATGTTGTAGTGCAGGAAGGTCGGCACCACGCTGTCCCAGATATGGTCGTGCTGGCGGTCGACGTTGAGCCCCGAGGTCGGCCCGAGGGTCGAGTCCGAGGCCGGCGAGCCGGCGTCGCCCAGCGCCGCCGCCGTGCCCACCAGCGCCACGGTGGCCAGCGGCGAGAAGCCGAACTGAACCGCCAGGGGCACGAAGATCGCGGCGATGATCGGGATGGTCGAGAAGGAAGAGCCGATCCCCAGGGTGATGAACAGCCCCACCAGCAGCATCAGCAGCGCGGCCAGTCCGCGGTTATCGCCGATGATCTCCGCGCTGGCGGTCACCAGGGTCTCGACCTCGCCGGTGGCGGTCATCACCGCGGCAAACCCCGAGGCCGAGATCATGATGAAGCCGATCAGCGCCATCATGCGCATGCCGCTGGTGAAGAGATCATCGGCCTCCCGCCACTTGAAGATCCCGCCCAGCGAGAGCAGCGCGAAGCCCACCAGGCCGCCCAGAACCATCGAGCCGGTATAGAGCTGGATGCCCAGGGCCGCGACGATGGCGACGAGCGACATCGCCACGCCCAGCGCATGGGGCTCCTGGGCCTCGGGGTGATGATGCGGCACGTTGGTCGTGGCGACCTCCGCCGCCTCGTAATCGCGCGGCTTGCGATAGCTCACGAACAGCGCGACGAGCAGCCCCAGCGCCATGCCGCCCACCGGCACGCCCATGGCCACGGGCACCATCCCGCGGGTGATCTCGAGGCCCAGCGCCTCGCCGGCCTGATTGATGTTGGCCAGCAGGATATCGTTGAGAAAGATCGCCCCGAAGCCCACCGGCAGCAGCATGTAGGGCGCCGTCAGGCCGAAGGTCAGCGCACAGGCCACCGCGCGGCGATCCAGGCGCAGCTGGTTCATCACCTTGAGCAGCGGCGGGATCAGGATCGGGATGAAGGCGATGTGCACCGGGATCAGATTCTGCGAGGAGATCGCCACCAGCAGTACCGAGCCGACCAGCAGGTACTTCACCGTGGCCTGGCGGCTGGCCGAGGCCTCCTGGCCCAGCAGCGCGATCAGCCGGCGCGCCAGCAGGTCGGGCAGCCCCGAGCGCGAGATCGCCACCGCGAAGGCGCCCAGGGTCGCATAGGCCAGGGCCACCTTGGCGCCGCCGCCGACCCCGTCGTTGAAGGCCGCCAGTGTGTCGGTGATGGAGAGCCCCCCGACCAGCCCGCCGGCCAGCGCCCCGACCACCAGGGCGAAGACCACCGAGACCCGCGCCAGTGATAGCCCCACCATCACCAGCACCGCAACAATTACCGCATTCATGAGAGATTCCCGAAAATGGAGTTGGATTCAGACGAAACGGCGCGGGATTTTACCAGATGGCGACCGTCCCTACCGGATGCCGGCGTCGGGCATGTCACCGTCTCGTCATCGAATCCTCATGGTGCTGTCACGGGCATCGGCGATAGTGAGAGTACCCGGCAAGGGAGACTGCCGAAGTCGGTGACAGGGACGCCAGGGGCAGGAGGCCCCGCAGGGAGCAAGGCATCACGACGATGCCCAGGGAGGAGTGAGACCGCCACGGCGCCCGCGTCGTGGCGTTTTTGTCAGCTATCGGGCGTCACTTCCAGGGTGACCGTGACGACATCGCCACGCCGCAACACCTCGCCCGGCGACGGGTCCTGTGCCAGGACCCTACCCAACGGGGCGCCAGACGGATCCACCGCCATCTCGAGGCGGAGCTCGGCGAGCAGCTCCTGCGCCGCATCACGCTGCAGGGAGATCAGCCGTGGGACCGCCACGATCGGCATTTCCTCGATCTCCGGGGGAGGCGGCACCGGGACGATGCGAAAGCGCAGCGATGCCCCGATCGTGGCCTGGTAACCGAAACGATTCTGATATCCCGCATCCACGGGGGCCGCGTAGAGGGCGATACGCGACGTGGCTGGCCGCCCCCGGGAGGAGCTCGCCGATCGGGTTGCCTCCCCTTTCCCGGAGACCGCGCCGGAGAGCGAGAGCGCCACCTTCACCTCCCCCTCGGTCTCGGGAAGCGTATACGTATAGAAGGTCGGCTGCCAGCCACTTTGACGCAGCAGCGCCATTGCCTCGTCGCTGTCCCAATACAGCGCTTGCAGCTGAGCCAGCGCCTGCTCGTCCAGGGCGCGTTGCGCCTGTGCCACCCCCTGGCCCACCGAGGCGATGATCTGGCCGAGTGGCGCGGCCGTCGTGTCGTTGATCAAGCGCTTGATATCACTCATGGACTGCTTCCTCGGTCTCTGGTCCCACGGCGACCCCGAGCCGTCCGCTGGCCTGTAACAGCGCCGCACCGGGGGCAGCCCGCGAATGCGCAGTTCGGCGGAGGCCAGCTCCATCCCCTGCTCGTCCCGGGCCAGGTCCAGGGCCCCGGAGATGGTCGCTGGTGGCATTCGAGGTGGTGCGCTCGTAGGCCCGCTCACGGGTCATGCGAATGGCGATCTTCACCTCGATGATGGTGTCGACGAACTGGTAGAAGGTGGGCGTGAAGCCCAGCGCCAGCAGGTTATAGGTCTCTCCGCCGATCTCGACCTCCGTCTCCCATCACCTTGGCCATCTCCACGGCATTGCGATCGAGGGCGAACTGCCCCTCGGCGATGGCCATGCCGAGACGTTCGACGATCTGCGGCAGCGGCGCCGTGACCCAGGCACGGGGCGTCTGAGTCCCGGCACTCATGAGCGACGCTCCCGCTGCAGGGCGTGAATCGCCTCGACGAAGAGCTCAGGCGGTGGCACGGAGGCCAGCCGGGCGGAGATCTGGCTGTTCCCGGTCACCGCCATGTTGAACTGCCGGGACTCCCGCTTGTCCACGCTGACGCCGATCGCCACGGCGGTGCTGGACCTGGCGTGACCGCGAGCGCGAGAACTGCTGGGTCACGGAGAGTCCCTCGCTGCCCGACAGCTCGAGCTGTTCGCTGGTGGCGCTGAACAGCTTGACCTCATAGGTATCGCTTGCGCGCATCACCTCGACGACGTGGCCCAGCTGGTTGGCGCGCAGCGTGCTGGTGGCATTGAGGGCGGCCGCCAGGTGGTGCGCGTAGGCCTCGGCGGCATTCGCCGCATGCCCCGCCACCGCCGCGCCGTTGAGCCCGAACGCCTGTCCCTCGACGGTGACGGAGAACGACGACAGGTCAGGCGAGGCCGGCTGCCACAGGAACACGAAGCCGTTGCCATCGCCTCCGCCCTGGAGGTCGGGCGCGACCGCATCCAGCAGTGCACTGCCCTCGCTGCGCAGCGACAGCCAGTAGTAGTCGCGTTCCGGCGAGGCGATCGTGGTGGCCCGCCACTCCTGGTTCGGCGTGCCGTCATCATCGTTGGCGCGCGCCGCCCGCCGCGTCGACCTGGCTCTTGACGTACTCGGCGTAGGCCTCGAGGTCCGCCTGGGCACTGGTCGAGACCGTCGTGCCGCTATTCAACACATAGTCGGTGGCGGCATTGTCACGGATGGCGATCAGGCCGTTGGCCGTGGCGGTGAAGATGAAGGCCACCGAGCGAGACGTCGTCACCACCTGATGACCGGGCGCATCGCTGGAAATGGCCAGGGCGGCCTCCGGCGGCGAATAGACCAGCGCCTCGCCCCCCTGCCCTACGACCAGCTGGTCACGCAGGCCGCCAAGCCGGACGCGCGGCGCCTGGCCGGCGGGCACCACCTGGGTCCCGTTCACCGAGAGCGTGCCGGTGGCATCGGCGCGATACTCGAGGCGGGCCTGACGCGTCTCGACCCGCGTACCACTCTCACTCTCCGACTCGGAGGCCGACGACGAGGCGCTCTGCTGGCGGGTATCCCCTAGGCTCGCGCTGGCAGAGAAACCGAACTCGTCGCGCTTGCCCACCTCGAGCCGCATCCCGAGCGGCCAGCAGCTCGATGCCCGCTCGCCCGAAGCCGCTCGGCTCGCTGTCGACCGACAGCCCCAGCGCGCGTACCTCATCGAGACATTGCCGTGCGTGGGCCGCGTCGCAGGCCTCGGCTAGGGCGAGAGGAGGATGGACGAGGACGCGAGGCGCCACCCGGGGCGGAATGCCGAAGCGCTCCTCGAGCCAGGCCAGCACGTCGCTAGTGGGTGTCGCCTCGGCGGTCAGCACCAGGTCCCAGCGCATCAGGGCACGATTCACCAGCCGAATGCCGCCCTCCCGTCCGAGCGAGGACCAGAGCGACCGCGCCTCGGCGTAGGTCAGACCAAGCGAGAGCCATCCTGGACGGAGCGTCTGCTGCTTCTCACGCAGGCGGGCCTGAAGCCAGGCCGGAACGCGGGCATCCGGGGCGAGATGCAGATCGAACGGCCCCGCGTCGCCAGCAAGCCGAAGGCGCGCTGCGCCGAGACCCCGAGGAAGTCGGCGAGCGACTCGGTCACGGCTGCGACGCGCGCGACGTCCTGGACCTGAATGGCCACGTCGAGGGGAGTCGCCTCGGCCGGCGCCTCCCCGTGGGGAGCCACACGAGATTCCAGGCCCAGCGATGCCAGCAACCGGTCGAGGGCCGTGGCGGTATCGGCGTCGAGGTCATCGACGAGGACGGTCGGGGCTCGGAAGATCGCTTCGGCCACTTCGGCGACGAGTCTGGCGAGACCCTCGGCGACGGCGCGCAGCGCGGAAGGCGACACGTCACCGGGCGAGGTGACGACCACCTGATGGCGCGACGGGGAGATGGCCGAGCTGCTTGTCACTCCCGGCCTCCTTCCACGAGTCAATCCTGGGCCTGGAGATAAGGCGCCTCGTAGGGTGCACATGGCCGCTGACGGTCATCGGCGAGGCGGGGCGCCGAATCAGCAAATCACGCTCTGAAGCTAAATTCAGGTTATCAGATCCGTCAAACTCCAGAAAATGGATTTGCCATGCTCCTCGGTGCAGGTTAGTCACACCACCCCGGCACACCGCGGCGGATCCGCTTCGAGAAATCGGGGGCATCATGGGCCTGTCTGGCGCGTTCGGTGATATCGCCGAGACGGCGCAGCTCACAGAGGCGGTATCCGTCAACGAGACCGCCATGCTCATGGATGTAGCCCGGCAACAGGCCGCTGAGCAGCAGGCGATGGTCCAGCGGCAGCCCCTCGATGATCTGGCGCATCATGGCGAACATCAGGGTGGTGCAGTTGGCGGTGATGGTGTGGTAGAAGCGCGGCTGGCGCTCCAGGTCATTGGCCGCCGCCACCAGGGCCAGCAGCAGGTCGCGACGGGCCTCGGGCGCAAGGGTGACATGGTAGAGGGTGACCCGCTCGCCCCGCACGTTGCTGCGCAGGCGCACGGCGTCACGTTCGTCGGCGGCGATGATCGCCAGCTCGTACTGTTTGAAGAAGCCGCCGATCTCCGAGAAACGCTCGTGGCGCTCGCGGCGCACCTCCACCGAGAAGGCCACGAACGCCTCCTCGCCCGGCCCCTCGCCGGAAAAGCCGAAGGAGACCAGCACGTGGGCGATACCCGGCCGGCCCCAGCTCGAGACGAACAGGTCGACCGACTGCAAACGCCGCAGGTCATAAGTTCGCCGCTCCCAGCCTCCACGGGCCTCGGTCGGGGTCTGCCAGTCGAAGTGGCGCACCCGGTGAAGGGTCAGCCGCTCCCCCTCGACCTCCCCCGTCGCCAGGTGGGCGACATCCTCGGCCCACGCCAAATCCTTCGACGGCGTCAGGCGCCGCCACCAGGTCAGCAGCGCCGCCATCTGCACCGCCATGGCGGCAAGCGGCCCCAGCCGCGCGCCCTGCCAGGCGAGCCATAGCCAGCCCGACCCCGCCGCCAGCCACAGCCCCACCCCGCCCCACCGCCAGGGGCGCGGCAGCGGCAGGCGATGGCCCAGGGCCAGCGCCCCCCACAGGGTGGCGAGCGCGATCCCCAGCCCCAGCAGGCCGGTCAGCAGTGCCATGATCATCGTCATCGTCGTCCTCGCCGGCATGATGGCGCGAACGCAGATAATACGGCGACTCGCCGAGCGCCACCGCCCCCAAGGGGCAGGCCCGTAGATTCGGTCACGACGCTCGGCGCGCGAACCAGGCGTCGCGCCAGCCATCGATCAGCTCCCGCTGGTGGGGTTGCAACGCCTGATAGGCCCAGGCGGCGATCTCGTCATTCTGGGGATCGGGCACGGCGATCGCGCTGCTCGTCAGCGCCTCGATCACGGCATGGCCACACAGCGGGACATAGCCCTCCGAATAGCCGCCCTCGTGGACCATCACCAGCCGGCCCTGGCAGACCCGCTCGGCGAGCGCCATCAGCTGGCGGGTCATGTCGCCGAAGGCCGCGCTGTTGAGCAGCATCTTGCCCAGCGGATCCTTGGCGCAGGCGTCATAGCCACAGGCCACCACGATCAGCTCGGGCCGGAAGGCCTCGAGGGCCGGCATCACCAGCTCGCGCATGGCGTGGTCGTAGGCCCCGAGGCCGCAGCCGGGCGGCAGCGGCAGGTTGAGGCAGGCCCCCTCGCCGGCCCCCTCGCCTTGCTCCTCGAAGGTGCCGGTGTCCAGCGGGAAGTTGCCCGCCTGGTGGATCGAGACCGTGAGGACCTCGGGGTCGTCGTAGAAGGCGGCCTGCTGGCCGTTGCCGTGGTGCACGTCCCAGTCGAGGATCGCCACGCGCCCTACCTGCCCCAGGGCGCGGGCGCGCATCACGGCCACCGGGATGTTGCCCAGCAGGCAGAAGCCGCGGCCGCGATCGGCCTCGGCATGATGGCCGGGCGGCCGGCACAGCGCATAGGCCCGGGTCCGTTCGCCGGTGGCCACGGCCTCGACCGCCGCGATGGCCAGCCCCGCCGACTGGCGCGCGGCGGCCAGGCTGCCCGGGGTGTAGGGCGCGCAGTCGCCGCCGTCGCCGCCCAGGGACCGATCCCCGGCCTCGAGCGCCGCCAGGTAGCGCGGGGTGTGGAAGCGCTCGAGGTCCTCACGGCCCGCCGGTCCCGGCTTGCGCACGCTGAGCTCATCGATCAGCCCGGAGACCTCCAGCAGGTTCTTGAGCCGCCGCTTGCTCTCGGCGCTCTCCGAGGCCGGCTGGGGCTGCAGGAACTCGCCCGGCGCCGAGAAGACCCCGATGGCGCCCGGGTCGTGCCAGAAGCAGCGCTCGTGCCAGTAAAAGCCGACGGCAGGCGGACCTGCGACAGTCGTGGCTGATCCGTGCGAGTGCCCCGCCGTCATGAAGCACCCTCCAGCCGCTCCCACACCTCGATGGCCGCGGCCAGGTCCTCCAGCGAGGCGCCCACCGACTTGAACAGCGTGATGGCATCCCGGGAGGAGCGTCCCGGGCGCTCGCCGCGCAGCAGCTCGACGAGCTCAGCCTGGATATCGTCGAAGGCGAAGCGCCCCTCGTCGATGGCCTGCAGGATATCGCCCGCCTCGCCCCGGGCGCCGGGATAGGTGTCCACGAACACCTCGCTGCGGGCCAGGCACTCGGCGTCGGTCTCGCGCATGCTCGGCCGGAAGGCGCCGATGAGGTCGAGGTGGGTACCGGGCGAGAGCCAGTCGCCGTGGATCAGCGGCTCGGTGGAGAGGGTCACGCAGCTGATCACGTCGGCCTCCCGGGTCGCCGCCTCGAGGTCGGTGACGGCGGCCGTGTCGAAGCGATCGGCATACTCGGCGGCCAGCCGCTCGGCCTTCTCGGGATGGCGTCCCCAGATCCGTACCGTCGCGATGGGACGCACCGCGGCGTGAGCCTCGATCACCATCGGCGCCATCCGGCCGGTGCCGACCACCAGCAGGGTCGCGGCATCGTCCCGGGCCAGCTCCCGGGCCGCCAGGGCCGAGGCCGCCGCGGTGCGCCGCCGAGTCAGCTCGCCGCCATCGAGGCAGGCCAGGGGCCGCCCATGGTCCCCCTCGCTGAGCAGGTAGACGCCGGAAATGGCCGGCAGGCCGTGGTCGGCGTTCTGCGGAAAGACATTGACCATCTTCATGCCGATATAGCCGGCCCGCTCCCAGGCCGGCATCAGCAGCATGGTCGCCTCGCCGTCCGGCCGATGCATGGCGTGGTGGTGGCGCGGCGGCGACTCCACGCCCTCGCGAAAGGTCGTGGCCAGCCGCTCGACCAGCGCCAACCAGTCGAGCGCCGCCGCCACTTCCGTGTCGGTGATGATGCGCATCTCAGCCCTCCGGGAGTGCCGCGGTGACCATGATCTCCACCTTCCACTCGGGCTTGGCGAGCTTGGCCTCGACGGCGGCCCGCACCGGTGGACGCCCCGGCACCACCCAGCTGTCCCAGGCGGCGTTCATCTGGTCGAACTCCGCCATGCTGGTCACCCAGATCTGGGCGGCAATCAGCTGCTCCTTGGAGGTACCGGCCTTGGCCAGCAGGTCATCGATGCGCGCCAGCACCTGCTCGGTCTGGCCGCGCATGTCGGCGCTGGCATCCGTCGGCACCTGGCCCGCCAGGTAGACGGTGCCGTTGTGTACGGTGATCTGGCTCATGCGGGCATTGCTGTCGTGATAGGTGACGGTCATGGCGTGGTCTCTCGTCGGGATGGCAGTCAGGCTGCGGTATAGCCGCCCAGCAGGGCGGCCAGGTTGTCGCCCAGGTGCTCGGTGGGGTAGCCCCCCTCCTGCACCAGCACGATGGGCAGGCCGAGGGCGGCGATGCGCCGGCCCACAGTAATGAAGTCCTCGGTCTCCAGCGCCAGGCCGGCGAGCGGGTCGTCCTTGTGGGCATCGAGCCCCAGCGCCACCACCACGGCCTGGGGCCGGAAGGCGTCGAGATGCTCGATCAGGCGATCCAGCTGGGCCAGGAAGGCCGCGCCATCGCTGCCCAGGGGCAGCGGCAGGTTGACGTTGGCCCCCTGGCCGTCGCCCTCGCCGTGCTCATCGGCGCCGCCCCAGAAGAAGGGATAGAAGTCGGCGGGGTCGGCGTGCAGCGAGCCGGTCCAGACATCGCCGCGGCGATAGAAGATGTCCTGGGTGCCATTGCCGTGATGGAGGTCGACGTCGAGGATCGCCACCCGCTCGTGCCGCTCACGCAGCACCGTGGCGGCCAGTGCTGCATTGTTGAGGAAACAGAAGCCCCCCGCCCGCTCCGGGCCCGCATGGTGGCCCGGCGGGCGACACAGGGCATAGGCCGCGGACTCACCAGCGAGCACCGCATCGGCGGCGGCCTCGGCGCTGGCGGCGCTGGCCAGGATGCCGGCGAAGCTGTCGGCGGTCATCGGGCAAGCCATGTCGTGCATGTGCCAGCCCACCAGCCCCACCGGATGACGGGGATAATGATGGCCGCCCCCACAGGGGTGGACGTTGGGCGCCACGATCTCGGCGGCATTGGGCAGCGCCCGCCAGCGGGCATGGATGGTCTCGAGGAAGTCGAGATAGCGCGGGGCATGGATCCTGGCCAAGCGGTCTCTCAGCCGCGCGCTGTCGACCTCGGTGGGCGGGGTCATGGAGAGGCCCATGGACGCCAGCCCCCGGGTCAACAGCTCGGCCCGCACCGGCCCTTCCGGGGAGTCCACCGGCCGGCCTCGCAGCAGGAAGGTCGGCGGCGCATGGCGTTGCTGGTCGGGGTGATAGAAAAGCTTCATCGTCAACGCTCCCCGGTCCAGCAACGGTCGGTTCCCTGAGTGCCCTGCCCTTGGGTGAAGAGCTTCGTGGCGCGTCGCCTGGCCAGGCTCGGCTGGTATTGGCCATGACCCAGGGTGGCAGTAGACGGATCGAGAAAGGGCATCGGCATCATCGGCTCGCGGTCACCATCGACGAGTTCAACATGCCGAGGCAGACCGTGGAACGCAAGCCGCGGCCCGGGCGCTGCCGGGGATGCTCGCCCCGCCCGGCGCAGATGCTATGGTATCGCAAGGTCCAGCGCCTCACCCGGGGAGTCGCCCCCGTGCCCTCCGATCCCTCCCCCTCGGGCATCGACAGGGCCCGGCAGTGGCTCCTCCTCGACCACACCTGACTGGAAGTTCCCGATGCCCCGTTTTCCCGACCACCTGACCGGCGACGGCCCGACCAATCCCTTCCCCGGCATCCGCGTGCTGGAGCGGCGCCTGGGCCGAGAGATCCCCCACCGCCTGGGCTCCAACGAGGGGCTGGACATGCCCCATCGGGCCCTGCGCGCGCACTTCGGCGACGCCATGGTCGAGCACGCCTACTGCTACGGCGACTCGGAGGCGCTGGGCGTGCGCCAGCGCCTCGCCGAGCAGCAAGGCCTGCCCCTGGACGCGCTGCTGGTCGATGCCGGCGCCGACAGCCTGATCGCGCTGGCCCTGCGCACCGTGGCCGAGCCCGGCACCACGGTGGTCGCCACCGCCGGCACCTACCCCACCTTCGGCTACTTCGCCAGGGGCCAGGGCTGCCGGCTGGTCGAGGTCGCCTACGACGAGTCGCCCGGGCGCCTCGCGCCGGACCTCGAGGCCCTGGTGGCCGCGGCTCGAGAGACCGAGGCGCGGCTGGTCTATCTGGCCAACCCCGACAACCCCAGCGGGCATCTCCACGGTGATGATGCCGTGCGTCGCCTGCGCGAGACCCTGCCCGACGACTGCTGGCTGCTGCTCGACGAGGCCTATCACGACTTCCGCGAGGACGCCGACAGTGCCTTCTCCCGCCAGGTGCTGCCCGGCGTGATCCGCCTGCGCACCCTCTCCAAGGCGCATGGCCTGGCCGGGCTGCGCATCGGCTATGCCATCGCCGAGCCCGAGACCCTGGCGATGATGATGAAGGTGCGCATCCACTACGCGGTCTCGACCCTGACCCTGGCCGCCGCCGAGGTGGTGCTCGACCATCCCGACGAGACCCGCGAGCACATCGCCGCCGTGCATCGGCGCCGGGAAGTGCTGGCCGAGCATCTGCGCGGACTCGGTGCCGAGGTGCTGCCCAGCGCCACCAACTTCATCGGCGTGCAGATGCCAAGCGCCGCGCTCGCCGAGCGGGTCAACCGGGAACTCCTCGAGGCCGGACGCCTGATCGCCCGCCCCGCCCATCCGGACCTGGGTCACGTGCTGCGCATCACCGCCGTGGAAGACGCCCTGGTGCCGGGCCGGCTGACGATACTCGAGAAGGCTCTGCGCCCGGCCTAGTTCTGATCTCTCGGCAACTGGATGCGGCGACGATCGCGGCGACGTCGCCATCGGCTTCGGCCCTGACCAACGGCCGGCCCTCAGCAGGGCGCTTTGCGGGAGAAGAGGGCCACAAGTCGTCCGGCCTTTGCCCTTCGCGCCACGGTCCCCTCACCCATCAGACGGGGCGTCGACCCGTACCCGCACATAGGACCCCGGCGCCTCCTCGAGGGGCGGGTAGTCACTGCTGCCGGGCTCGCGGGCCGGTACCTGGCCGCCGGCGTGGCGCTTGAGCCAGGTGCGCCATTCCGACCACCAGGAGCCCGGGTGGTGGGTGGCCGAGGCCAGCCAGCGCTCAGGGTCTTTCGGCAAGCGGCCATAGGTCCAGTAGCCGTACTTCGGCGAGTCCGCCGGGTTGATGACGCCGGCGATATGCCCGGATCCGCCGAGCAGGAAGCGGGGGTTCTTGCCCAGCAAATGTGCCCCGCGGTAGCTGGAATGCCAGGGAGCGATGTGATCCTTCTCGGTTGCCACGAAAAATGTCGGGATGCGCACCTGGCTCAGGTCGATGGCTTCCCCCGCCAGGGTGATCCCGCCCGGTTCGGCCAGGCGGTTCTCCAGGTACATGTTGCGCAGGTAGAAGCTCTGCATGCGCTTCGGCATGCGAGTGGAGTCGGAATTCCAGTAGAGCAGGTCGAAGGCCTTGGGGTCGCGGCCGAGCAGGTAGTTGTTGATCACGAAGCCCCAGATCAGGTCGGCGGATTGCAGCAGGTTGAAGGCGTTGGCCAGGTGCGTGCCTTCCAGGTAGCCGAGCCGTTCCATGTGCTGCTCCATGTTGCGGATCTGCTCCTCGTCGATGAACACCTCCAGCGGCCCCACGTCGCTGAAGTCGAGCAGGGTGGTGAAGAAGGTGGCGCTGTGTACCCGGTCATCGCCCCGGGCGGCCTGGTGCGCCAGGGTGCAGGCCAGCAGGGTACCGCCGATGCAGTAGCCGATGGTGTTGAGCGTGTCCTCGCCGGTGACCTCCTGCACCACGTCCATGGCCTTGAGGGTGCCCTGGGTGAGGTAGTCGTCGAAGGCCACCTCGGCATAGCGCTTATCCGGGTTGACCCAGGAGATCACGAACACGGTGATGCCCTGTTCCACCGCCCAGCGGATGAAGGAGCGCTGCGGGGTGAGGTCGAGGATGTAGAACTTGTTGATCCAGGGCGGGACGATCAGCAGCGGCCGGCGGTCGACCTCCTCGGTGGCCGGGGCGTACTGGATGAGCTGCATCAGATCATTCTGGAAGATGACCTTGCCCGGGGTCACCGCGAGGTTCTCGCCCAGTGTCAGTTCGGCCGAATCGCTCTGCTTGATGCGCAGCAGGCCCTCGCCCCGTGACAGGTCCTCCATCAGGTTAGCCAGGCCCTGTAGCAGGTTGGCGCCGCCGGTGCGCACCGTGGCCTCGATCACTTCCGGGTTGGTGGTGGCATAGTTGCTGGGGGCGAGGGCGTCGATCAGCTGATGGGCATAGAATTCGACCTTCACGCGCTCGTCGTGGTCCAGCTCCTCGGTGACCTCGTGCACCCCCTTCAACCACTGCTCGGCGGTCAGCTGGTAGGCCTGGCGCAGCGCGTCGAAGAAGAGGTTCTCCTCCCAGCCCTTGCCCTTGAAGCGCCGGTCGCGCGGCGCGGACTCGTGGTCCGGTGAGGACGCTTCACCGAGCAGGCGCTGGGCGGTGTCCTGCCAGAGGGCGGTGTAGCCCTGCCACAGTTGCCGCTGGAGCTCGAAGGCCTGCTGCGGATGGAACATGAACTGCTGGCCCAGCCGGGCGAGCGACTTGGCCGCGACCGCCGGGTCGGGCAGGGTGAAGAAGTCCCCGCGCGCCTGGCGCTCGAGCCAGCCCTGCCAGGCTCGAGATGAGCCGGCCGACACGCGCGCAAGGGTCTCGGCATAGCGCTGTGCCAGCTCGTCGGAGGGCGTCTCCTGGGGGGATGGCGCCGGATCGCCAGGTTTCGCTGACGACGGTTTCTGGTCACTCATGGCCTTGCCCCTTGGTGGGTACCGCTCGATAGCGGCCTGTCTCCGAGCCATGGCCGGAGGCAGGCCGACGAACCAGGGCCGACGCGCTGACCCCACGCGGCCGCAACCTTCCGTTTCAGTATCGTCGGGACTGGGTGAGACGCCAACCAGGATGCGCTCCCCTCCCCCATCAGCCAACATGCTCATGTCGTCAGGCTCGCGCTCTACCGCCTTGTCGCTCCCCTCCAGCGCTCCTAGCTTGAGAGTCACTCGCCTTGCACTAGGGTAAGGCCCGCCGGTGTCGTGATGATGTCCGACGTGCCGATACCCGATGAGGAGCCGGCATGGACTTCAGCGACCCTCCCCCCGAGGCGGCCGTGCCCGTCCTTCTGACCGAACAACCTACCGAGAGATCACAGCGAGCCCTCTAAACGAATCGGCCCCAGAAGAGGCGCAACACCATGGAACCTCGCCTGCTCTATTCCCTGGCGGCGGACGCCATCCTGATGGTTCACGCGGCCTTCGTGCTGTTCGTGGTGCTGGGACTGGCGCTGACGCTGGTCGGCAAGTGGCGCGCCTGGCACTGGGTGCGTCATCCCGGGTTCCGCCTTGCTCACCTGGTGGCGATCGGCATCGTGGTGCTGCAGGCCTGGTTGGGCGCGCTCTGCCCCCTCACCGCTTGGGAGATGGCGCTGCGAGAGAAGACAGGCGATGTCGTGTATACCGGCTCCTTCATCGCCTACTGGCTGCACGAGCTGCTGTACTATCAGGCCCCCGCCTGGGTCTTCACCGTCGTCTATACGTTATTCGCTGGCCTCGTTATCCTCAGCTGGATCTGGGTGCGTCCTCGCTCCTTCCGCCGCAAGGGACGCCGTGACGCCCGCTGATGCGTGATGTCGCGGTCCGAGTGAATCCGCGACAACTGTGACTTTGCATACCCCTATGCGGACGCCAACATCAACGCCTTGGCCCGGTGCCATGATAAGGCAGCGGTGCATGGGGCGGCGGCACAGGCAGGGATTCCGGTGTCCCGTCAGGAGCTGCTGCGGCTGGCCCCCGACCTCCCCGCTCTGCCCCGGGCCTTCCCGGCCTTGCTGAAGCCCCACGACGGCAGCGGCAACATAGGCATCACCACCAGATCGCTGGTGCATGATGCGGGAAGCGACGCCTGCTGCCTGCGCAACCTGCTGGAGGAGCGGGCGACCCCCGCCAGGATCGTCGCGGAAGAATACCTCCCCGGCCGCAAATTCAGCGTGGCCGTCCTGGGCGCCACGGGGACCGGCGAGGAGCCGATATACCAGCTACCGCTTACGATCGAGGACAAGGTCCAGCGCACCGTGTATGGCCGGCAAAGCGAGGCACGGCTTGTGGCGAAATGACAGTCGTGACAGGTGTCACGTGACAGTTGTAGCGCCGGCGTATCACCATGGTCAACTCGAATCCTCCCTTTTCTTTAAACCCCGTTAGAACTCAGTACATTAAACAGCGATCGCGACATACTCCTCTCTTGGCATGGCCCTTGCTTAAAGTACCCATGTTGCCCGTGACATACCGCGGTAACCATCAAGACAAAACAACTCATAAGACACGGAGTCATGCCATGACTTTCACTCCGAAGCGTACGATGCTTACCCTGTCCCTGCTATTGGCCGCCCAGGCCGCCCAGGCCGAACTTCCCGGCATGCAGGGGCCGCAACACTTTGGCTTTACCGTTCCCGACCGTCAGGCCGCCGTCGACTTCTTCGTCGAGGTGATCGGCTGCGAGGCCTACTTCACCATCGGTCCCTTCGGCCCCTTCGAGGACGACTGGATGACGGTGAACCTGAACGTCCACCCGGAGGCCACCATCCCCGCCGCCCACCTGGTGCGCTGCGGCGACGGCACCAACCTCGAGATCTTCGAATACACCGCGCCGGACCAGCGCACCGAACAGCCCCGCAACAGCGACATCGGCGGACACCATATCGCCTTCTATGTCGACGATATGGATCAGGCCGTGGCCTATCTGAAGGAGAACGATGTGAAGGTGCTGGGTGAGCCCCATACCTTCACCGAAGGCCCGATGGAAGGCCTGACCTGGGTCTACTTCATGGCGCCCTGGGGCATGCAACTCGAGATGGTCAGCGTGCCTTTCGGCAGCATGGGGTACGAAGAAGAGAATCGCGGTCGTCTCTGGGACCCCAGGCACTAACTTCCGATCGTCACTCGCCCCATTCTCCGAGATGGCCGCGAACCGACACCGGCGAAACAGGCGAAAAAAGGAGATGGCCGATTGGCCATCTCCTGTTTCCTACCAGGGCCCGCTTGCCCATGGCAAGGCGCCTCGCGTCGCTAGCGACGTATCAATGGGTTGTTTGACTAGCCCCGGTAACGCGCCAGCAGCGTGTCGAGGGTCTCTGGTTGGAAGCCGGGGATCGCCTCGCGCAACGCGATGTGTCGCTCGGCCCGGAAGCGCATGGGGTCACCGATACCGGCCTGGAAGTCGTTGACGACCGCCACCAGCTCCGCGGGATTTCCCTCGACCTGCATGGCGCCATGCACCAGCAGAGCCATGTCACGACAGCCCCGCACCCGGCGCCAGCGCTGGGCGGTACCGACCAACTTGCGCCCGGCGATGCGCACGTTGAAGCGCCCATCGCAGTAGGAACCGGCGACCGGGCCGAGATCGCTGTCCGCCACGCCCAGATGACCGAGCCAATCGCACCAGGGATCGCCCAGCCGGTGATAGCCCCACTCGAGGTGGGCCGCCGAGCCGCCCACCCGGCAGCGCTGGGCCAAGGCGACATTGATCACCTGGGGCGACTGGGGCACCGGCGTCCCGCCGGTAGCACGGAAGCGAACCGGCCAGCCCCGCTCGGCCAGCCGCGCCCGGGCCTCGGGGAAGCCCGCCAGGCGCTCGTGGCGACGCGGCATCACCAGGCCCCGGTCCCGGGGCGACCAGGCCAGCCAGCCGAGCGATATCTCCCCCTGACAGACCATATCGAGGAGGGCCTCCTCGGCGACGAGGCCCTCCTCCACCGTGGGGCGTTGCAGGGTCATGCTGGAGATGTCGAGCGGACCGGTCATGGTTCCCCCGGATCAGTGGCGCAGTTCGTGGTCGAAGGCATCGGGCGCGAGGCGCTCGATGCGCTCGACCAGCCTATCGAGAAAGGCCGCCGCCGGCGCGCCATTGACCGCCCGGTGATCGAAGGTCAGCGACAGGCCGATTACCTCCGCGGCTCGCCCGCCCCCGTCGCCGTCCGGCACCATCCGCGCCTCGATGCCGCCGATGCCGAGGATCGCCACCTGGGGCAGGTTGAGGATCGGCGTGAAATGGTGCACCCGGGAGCGCCCCAGGTTGGAGACGGTGAAGGTGGCCCCGGTCAGCTCACGCACGCCGAGCTTGCCGGCACTGGCCTGCTCCACCATGTCGCGTCGTGCGCCGGGCAGTGTCCCCAGTTCGATTGCCTGGGCGTCGAACAGCGCCGGCGCCAGCAGCAGATCATCGGGCAGCGGCACGGCGAGCCCCAGATGCACCGCAGGGTGTTCGGTGATGCAGTTGTCCTCCAGGGTGGCGTTCAGCGCCGGGAACTCGGCCAGGGTCTGGACCACCAGGCGCAGCAGCAGGTCCTGCACCGAGGGCGGCGTGAGCCCGGCGCCCCGGCAGTGCTCGCGCAGGGTCTGAACGGCGCCGAGCTCGGCGCCGGCATGGTGGGTGAGCTGAGCGGTCGATTGCAGGCTCTCGCGCATCTTGGTGGCGATCATGCCGCGCATCCCACGCAGGGGAATCTCGCGCGGCTCCTGACCCGCCCCCGGGCCGGCCGCCTCATCGGCGGCGCTTGGTTGAGTGTCGAGTGGCATGGTGGCCTCCTCAGTCGTCCAGGCTGGCGATGGTGGTACCCTTCGCGACCACCTCGTCTTCCTGCTTGGCGATGGCGAGGCGGCCGGCGGCCGGCGCCTCGATCTCATACTGGGCCTTCTCGACCATCACCTCGGCCACCAGGTCGCCCTGGCTGACCTGGCTGCCATCATCGACCAGCCAGGCGGTGATCACGCCCTCGTTGTCACCTTCCCAGAGATCCTCGGGTACGGTAATCGCGGTGCTCATCAGCGGTGTCTCCTGTTATTGGCTCATCATTTGGTGATAGGCGTCGACGATCTTGTCGGCATTGGGCAGCGCCCACTGCTCCATCGTCGGCGCGAAGGGGATCGGAATATCCGGGTAGGCGACGCGCCGGGGCGCGGCCTTGAGGCAAGAGTGGTCGTGCTCGGCCACGCTGGCGATGATCTCGCCGCTCACGCCATAGCTGTGGTAGTCCTCGTCGACCACGATCAGCCGGCCGGTCTTGGCCACCGAAGCACGCACCGTCTCGCGGTCCAGCGGCACCAGGCTCCTCAGGTCGACCACCTCGGCATCGACGCCCTCCTCGCCCAGCGCCTTGGCGGCGCGCAGGCAGTGATGCACCCCGGCACCCAGGCTGACCAGGGTCAGGTCCTGACCTTCCTTGACCACGGAGGCCTTGCCGATCTCGACGGTGTAGGGCTCCTCGGGCGTCGCTACGGTGGCGCCCTTCTCGGTGCCCAGCCAGCCCATGCCCTGCAACGACTTGTGGTACATGAAGACCACCGGGTTGTCGTCACGGATCGCCGCGGTCATCAGGCCCTTGGCGTCATAGGCGTTGCTCGGCACCACCACCTTCATGCCCGGCAGGTGGGCGAAGGTGCCGTAGAGGCACTGGGAGTGCTGGCCACCGTCGGAATAGCCGCCACCGGTAGAGGTCATCAGCACCATCGGCACCTTGACCTTGCCGCCGGAGAAGTAGGTGTTCTTGGCCATCATGTTGTAGATAGCGTCCATGCACACGCCGAAGAAGTCGACGAACATCAGCTCGACGATGGGACGCATGCCGTCGGAGGCCGCGCCCACGGCGGCGCCGATGAAGGCAGTCTCGGAGATCGGGGTGTCGCGCACGCGTTCGGACCCGAACTCCTCATGCAGGCCCCGGGTATTGCCGAAGACGCCGCCGAGCGGTCCCACGTCCTCGCCCATCACGAAGACCGTCGGATCCTGGCGCATTTCCTGGGCCGTCGCCTCGGCCATGGCCCGCGCAATGGTCAGCTTGCGGGAGCCGGTAGCAGCGGTTGAAGTGGTCATGGGTTCTCTCCTGGGCAATCAGATGAAGACGGTTTCAAGGGCCGCCTCGGCGGGCAGGAAGTCGCTCTCCCGCGCGAAGCGGATGGCCGTCTCGACGCGTGCGTGGGCCTCGTCGACCAGGTGGCTGTCGGTGGCCTCGTCGAGCAATCTGGCCTCGATCAGCGCCTGGCGATAGCGCGGGAGGGGATCATGGCTTTGGAGCCCGGCCTTCTCGCCTTCGGGCCGATAGTCCTCACTGTCGCCCATGAAGTGACCGGCCAGCCGCGAGGTCTCGATCTCGATCAGCGTCGGCCCCTGGCCGTCACGGGCCCGGGCGATGGCAGTGCCTGCGGCCGCGAACACGCCCTCGACGTCATTATCGGCGACATGCACCCCGGGCATGTTGTAGCCGCTGGCGCGCAGGTCATTGCGTGGCACGGCGGTGGAGGCCTGCTTGGCCACCGAGATGCCCCAGGCGTTGTCCTCGATCACGAACACCACGGGCAGCTGCCAGACCGCCGCCAGGTTCAGGGCCTCGTGGAAGGCGCCCTGGTTGGCCGCCCCCTCGCCCAGGAAGGCCACCGCCACGCCGGGCTTGCCCTGCAGCTTCCGGGACAGGGCGGCGCCCACCGCCGGCCCCAGGCTCTCGCCGATGATCCCCGAGCAGGAGAAGTTCACCCCGGCATCGAAGATGTGCATGTGGCCACCCCGCCCGCCGGAGAGGCCGCTGGCCTTGCCGAAGATCTCGGCGACCATGGCATCGAGGTCGACGCCCTTGGCCACGGCGATATGGTGCGGCCGGTGGGTGGCGACGACGACATCCTCGGCGTCGAGGTGGGCGCAGACCCCCACCGCACAGGGTTCCTGACCGTTGGAGAGGTGCATCTCGCCGGGAATCGGCCCCTTGGCCATGTTGAAGACCGGCGTCTTGCCTTCCATGTAAAGCGTCTCGATGCGTTCCTCGAGATGACGGCTGGTCACCATCTGACGGTACATCCACAGCCGCTGGTCGTTGGTCGGTTGCATGGGGAGTCCTCCGCTCAGAGTTCTTGGCGCTGCATGCGCTCGGCGATGTGATCGGCCTGACGCAGTGCCAGGGCGACGATGGTCAGGGTCGGGTTCTCGGCCCCGCTCGAGGTGAACTGGCTGCCGTCGGAGACGAACAGGTTGTCGATGTCGTGGGTCTGGCCCCACTGGTTGACCACCCCGTCCTCGGGACGGGCACTCATGCGATTGGTGCCGACGTTATGGCTGGTGGGGAAGTCCGGCACCTTGAAGATGCGCTCGGCACCCGCGGCCTCGTAGCAGCGCCGCGCCTGCTGCTCGCCATGGCGGCGCACCTTCGCGTCGTTGGGGTGATCGCCCTTGTAGACGACGGGGACCGGCAAGCCGTACTGGTCCTTCTTGGTGTCGTGCAGGGTGATGCCGTTGTCCTCCATCGGCAGGTCCTCGCCGCAGATCCACACCCCGGAGAGGTGGTCGTACTTGTCCAGGGCGGTGGTGATATCGCGGCCCCAGCCGGCATTGGTGGGATCCATGAACTTGGCGAAGAAGGGCACGCCCAGCGACATCACCTCCAGGGTGTAGCCGCCGACGAAGCCCCGCGACGGATCGAGGCGCGCCTCGTCGGAGATGATGCCGGCGAAGGTGGTGCCACGATGCATGTGCACGGGCTTGGGCATCACGCCGAAGATGCAGCTGGTGGCGTGGGTCATGTAGTTGCGCCCTACCTGGCCGGAGGAGTTGGCCAGGCCGTCCGGAAACATCGAGGAGTGGGAGTTGAGCAGCAGGCGCGGCGACTCGATGGAATTGCCGGCGAGGCACACCGCCCTGGCCCGCTGGCGATGCTGATTGCCGTCGCCATCGACATAGACCACCGCGGTGGCCCGGCCCTGGTCGTCGTGTTCGATCTTCAGCGCCATGGACCGCGGCCGTACCTCGCAGTGGCCGCTGGCCTCGGCGCGGGGAATGTCGGCGTACATGGTCGACCACTTGGCACCGAAGCGGCAGCCCTGCATGCAGAAGCCGGCCTGCATGCAGCGGCCCCGCTCGTCGTACTCCTCGGTGTTGATGGCCATGGGACCGGAGCGCAGCTGCTTGTAGCCGATGCGCTCGGCGCCGGCGGCCAGCACCTTGAAGTTATTGTTCCACTGGTGATAGGGCATGCCGGTGGACTCGCCGGTTACCCCCATATGGCGTTCGGCCTTTACATAGTAGGGCTCGAGGTCCTCGTAGGAGATCGGCCAGTCCAGCAGGTTGGCTCCCTCGAGATCGCCGATCTCACTGTGCAGTTTGAATTCATGGGGCTGGAAGCGCAGCGAGACGCCGGCCCAGTGGATGGTGCTGCCGCCCACGCCCTTGACGATCCAGGCCGGCAGGCCGGGGAAGGTCTCGGTGAGTTGGCGGGGGCCGGCGGTGATGCGCTCATCGAGCCAGGAGATCTTCTTGAACATCTCCCATTCGTCGTTCTCGATGTCGTTCATTTGGTAGCGCTTGCCGGCCTCCAGCACCACGCTGTCGATGCCCTTCTTGGCCAGGGCCTGGGCCAGGGTGCCGCCACCGGCCCCTGAGCCGATGATCACCACCACGCTGTCGTCGTCATAGTCGAAACGTGTTGCCATGGCGTGCCTCCTCTCGCTTCGGTTGTTGTTATCGCGTCACACCGGATATCGGGCGTTACAGCCAGTCGATCTCCAGGTCATCGAAGCCACGGTGGAGGTATCCCCCCTGCTCCCACGACGAGCCCTCGTAGCCGAAATACGGCCCCCAGAGCGCGGGGTTGTCATAGAGCCCCACCACCAGGGTGCCCCGCACCGTCTGGAAGAAGTCACCGTCCTCGATCTCGCGCAGCAGCGCCGCCCGGTCGGCTTCCTCGCCGATGTCGCTGTAGTGCTTCCCGTGGGCGTCTCGGGCCCGGCGATCGAGGTCGGCCAGGCCGTCGGCGATCAGCGCCCGGTTATTCTCCAGCAGCGGCTCGAGAGGGGTGAGGTAGTAGCGGTCGGGGATGGCATCGTGGGGATAGATGTCACGGCCCATGCGCAGCAGGCCGGCGGCCAAATCGGGCTCGGCCAGGGCCCAGCGTGGCCAGAGGCCGCCGGCGCCGAGCGCTGCTCCGGCAACCAACGCGCCTTGGCCGGTGAGGCTGAGGAAGCGACGCCGGCTCAGCGGCATCGCCTTGGGAGAAGGGGTCATGGCGTGGCTCCTGTTGTTATGCGAGACCTGGTCTCGCGTTGTGATCAGCCAGGGCGACCACTCGGCCGCACACCACTCCCCTCGCAGCATTCGTGCCAGGAATCGGCATCAAGGATGCAGAGGACTGTCATGCAAGGAAAAATCCGGGATTTGGGGAGGCGGCAGGAGCGTCATTCGCTGCGGGGTGAACGACGACTATTACACTCGCCGTGACACTCCGCTTTACACAGCGTTGTTACAGGTGTAACGGGGGCGACCAAGGTCGAATCACCGTTGGTCTCTGCGGGGCGTACCTTGAATGACAGGACAACAACAATCCGATGACGCACCGGTTCGCCGACGCAAGGCCATCACCATGAGCACCGCCCAAGCACAGCGAGAACATGTCGAGACGATTCTGCACTCCCTCGACCATCCCGACGGGGGCGAGGATGCGGTAATCGAGCGTTCATGGCGTCGCTGCATCGACCGCTATGGCCTCGACCCCACGGCGCCCAGTCCACCCCGCTATGTCCCCGACCGCACCCTGCGCGAGCACCAGGACCAGGCCGACGCCCTGATCCAGGTGGCCCGGGCCGGGGTGGAGCAACTCTATCGCCAGGTGACGCCGCTGGATTATGTGGTGCTGCTCACCGACGCCAGGGGCATCGCCGTGCAGTTCCTCGGCGCGAGCAGCGCCCAGTACGAGCACCAGCGCACCGGCCTCTATCTGGGGGCAGACTGGAGCGAGGAGCATGCCGGCACCTGCGCGGTGGGCACCTGCATCCAGGAGCGGGTGCCGCTGACCTGCCACCACAGCGACCACTTCAGTGCCCACCATATCCGCCTGACCTGCACGGCGGCACCGGTCTTCGACCCCGACGGCCAGCTGCTGGCGGTGCTGGACATCTCCGCCTATCGCTCGCCGGAGTCCAAGGCCTCCCAGACCTTCGCCCTACAGGTGGTCAAGCACTATGCGCGGATGATCGAGGACGCCTACTTCCTGCAGCGCTACAGCGGCTACCACATCGTCTGCCTGGACCGCTCCCGGGAGTTCGTGCAGATCAACCGACGCTACCTGATCGCCATCGAGGAAGACGGCACCCTGCTGGCCGCCAACACCGCCGGGCGCAAGCTGCTGCGCCACCACGACCTGCCCCTGGCCGGCCCAGGCGAGGCAAGACCGTTCCGGGCCTGGAACATCCAGGACCTGCTCGACGCCGAGATCAATGAGGTCCTCGACATCCAGCGCTACAGTGACGACGGAGTGCGCGCCTTCCGCACCCACCGCCACCGCGAGCTGCACTTCGCCACCCTGCTCGAGCCGAAGCGCCGCCGCGCCCCCAGCGGCCAACCACGCCCAGGCGACAGCAGCCTGGCCCCTCTGGAGGCCCTGGCCGACGACGACCCGGCGATGCGCGACACCCTGACCCGCGCCGCCCGGCTGCGCAACGAGCCAATCAACCTGCTGGTGGTCGGCGAGACCGGTACCGGCAAGGAGCGCATGGCCCGGGCCCTGCACGACTCCAGCCGGCGCCGCGACCAGCCCTTCGTGGCGATCAACTGCGCCGCCATGCCCGAATCGTTGATCGAGAGCGAGCTGTTCGGCTACGAGCCCGGCAGTTTCACCGGCGCCAACAGCAAGGGCATGAAGGGGCTGATCGCCCAGGCCGACGGCGGCACCCTCTTCCTCGACGAGATCGGCGACATGCCGCTGCAGCTGCAGACCCGGCTGCTGCGGGTGCTGGCCGAGCAGGAGGTGCTGCCGATCGGCGCCAGCCGGCCGGTGAAGGTCGACCTGCGCGTGGTGGCGGCCACCCACCGCGATCTGCGCACCCTGATCGACGCCGGCCGCTTCCGCGAGGACCTCTTCTATCGCCTGAACGGCGCCAGCTTGCGACTGCCGCCGCTGCGCGAGCGGGCCGACCAGGGCTACCTGATCCGGCGGCTCTTCGAGGACCTGCAGGCCGAGCGCGGCGAGTCGCAGTCCCGATTGCGCGGCGATGCCATGAGCGCCCTGCTGGCCTACCCCTGGCCGGGCAACATCCGCGAGCTGCACAATGCCCTGCGTTATGCCCTGGCCACCTGCGAGGGCGACGAAGTGGTGGTCGGCGATCTGCCGGAGGAATGCATCAGCAGCCACCTAGCGCATCCGGCGGCACGCCCCGCCGAGACACCCGACGGGCCCATCGCCGGCCACTCAGCGGTGGCACGCCCCCAGGACCCGCTCCACGAGGCCCTGCGCCGCCACCGCTGGAACATCAGCGCCGTGGCCCGGGAACTAGGGCTGTCACGACCGACCATCTACCGACGCATGAAACGCCTCGGGATCACGCCTCCCCACCAGCAGGACGCCCTGTGATACCGGGGCCCGCCCCTCCAGGTTTCGGCCAGTGCTGTGCCTCACCGCCGTGGAAGACGCCTTGGTGCCGGGCCGGCTGACGAGATTCCAACCAACTGGCCCTGCGGCAGCGATGGCATGCGGGGGAGACACTGGGTAGGGATGGGGAAGCGTCTGCTCAGCAGCGCCCTTTCTTGGCCTGGCCGGGCGGGCAGAAGCCGCCACCGTGGCCATGACGTTCGTGGTCGTGACCGTCGTGACGGTCGCCAAACTCGATCAGCGGCTCGGAGGAGATCCGCGCCGGCGTGTAGCTGCAGCCCGCCAGCACGGTCGTGGCGATCAGCAGGAGGGACAGCAGGAGGACTCGACGCATCATAGGGACTCTCGGTGGATGAATCATGACGGATCACCATTCTAACGAACCACGGCCCTCTCCCCCATGTGGCGTATCCGCAACGCCGATGTCGCCACAAAGTGACAGTCAGTGCCTTGGCCCGCCGCGAAGGCGCGGGTGCCGATGAGCGTTGACGCCCGGCACAAGCAGGAGCAGGCACGCCCACTATAGTGAAAGGACGGGTAGTGTATGGACCGGACGTAACAGAGCCGGTCCCCGCGTGCTTCAGGGAGCCTGACCCATGACAGGGACGATCACCGAGCATCGAGCCGCCCTCATCCCCAAGCTCGCTTCAGACCGTGGGGGGACGGGGCACCCCGCCCCCCAACACGTTTCCTGTCGATAGCCGGAAACGCCCGTATGACACTGGCCCTCATCGTCCTGTTACCGCTGCTCGGTGCGCTGCTACCGGCGCTGTATCGACGCGGCACCTGCCGACGGCTCGCCTGCCTGGCGGCCCTGCCCACTGTCTCGAGCCTTCTCCTGCTGTTGAGCGTTCTGCCGCGGATCTCGAGCGGCGAGACGATCATTGCCGAGCTTGGCTGGCTGCCCTCGCTGGGACTCAACCTGGCGCTGCGACTCGACGCCCTGGGCCTGCTGTTCGCCCTGCTGATCACCGGTATCGGTGGCTTGATCCTGCTCTTCGCGCGCTACTACTTCGAGGGCAGCGCCTCGGCCGCACGTTTCTTCACCCTGGTGCTGCTGTTCATGGCGGTCATGCTGGGCATCGTGCTTTCCGAGAATCTGCTGTTCATGCTGGTGTTCTGGGAGCTGACCAGCCTGGTGTCGTTCCTGCTGATCGGCTTTCACAGCGACCGCCAGGCGGCCCGGCTGGGCGCGCGGATGTCGCTGGTGATCACCGGCGGCGGCGGGCTGGCCCTGTTCGGCGGCATCGTGCTGCTCGGCCAGGCCGCCGGCAGCTACGAGCTCTCGGTGGTGCTCGAGGCCGGCGAGCGGATCCGCGCCCACGAGCACTATGGCCTGATGCTCAACCTGATCCTGCTCGGCGCCTTCACCAAGTCGGCCCAGTTCCCCTTCCACCTCTGGCTGCCCCACGCCATGACGGCGCCGACACCGGTCTCCGCCTACCTGCACAGCGCGACCATGGTCAAGGCAGGGCTCTTCCTGCTCGCCAGGCTGCATCCGGCCCTGGCGGATACGGAACTCTGGTTCCACCTGGTCACCCTGACCGGGATGCTGACGCTGATGGTGGGGGCCTTCGTGGCCATGTTCATGCACGACATGAAGGGGCTGCTGGCCTACTCCACGGTCTCCCACCTGGGGCTGATCATGCTGCTGCTGGGGCTGGGCACGCCCATGGCGCTGGCGGCGGCACTCTTCCACCTGGTGTGCCATGCGCTGTTCAAGGCGCCGTTGTTCATGATGGCGGGTTACGTGGATCGCGCCACCGGCACCCGCGACATGCGCCGCATCAACGGCATGTGGCGCTTCATGCCGACGCTGATGGCGCTCTCGGCGATCCCCGCCGCCGCCATGGCCGGCCTGCCGCTGATGAGCGGCTACCTGAGCAAGAAGATGCTGTTCGGCGAGAGCCTGCGGGTGGTCACACCGGAATGGGCGACGCTGGTGATCCCCGCCTGGGTCACCCTGGCAGGGCTCTTCTCGGTGGCCTACTCGATTCGCATCTTCCATAACGTCTACTTCAACGGGCGGCCCATCGACCTGCCCGTCTGGCCGCCCCACGAGCCCCGCAAGGCGGCCCTCACGCCGATCGCGCTGCTGGCCCTGGCCACGCTCCTGATGGGCCTGGCGCCGCAGGGGGTCTACGCGACGCTCGTCCACCCGGCGTTCGAGGCCGCGCGCCAGGCAGAGCTTGCCGCCTACGACTTCGCGACGCTGGGCGGCACCCGAACGGGGCTGATGAGCCTCGTCGCGCTGGCGGGGGGCGCGCTCTTCTATGCGATCCGCAATCCGCTGTTCCGCCTCCACGCCCGCCTGCCCGAGGTGGATGCCAAGGAGATCTTCGACTGGGCCATGCGCCGCGCCATCGAGCTCTCCCAGCGCCGGGTCTTCCAGCTCGAGAACGGCTCGCTGCAGCGCTACCTGACCTTCATCATGGTCACCGTGGTGGTGCTGGTCGGCGTGGAGCTGCTCGCCGTGGCGCACTGGAACGGCGGCGTGCCGCTGGCCGCCCTCGACCCGCTGACCGTGCTGGCCGCCGGCCTGCTCTGCCTGGCGGCCATCGGCGTGGTGGTCTTCCACCACCATCGGCTGCCGGCCCTGTTGCTGCTCGGGGTGACCGGGCTCTTCGTGACCGTCGCCTTCGCGCGGTTCTCGGCGCCGGACCTCGCCCTGACCCAGCTGATGGTGGAGGTGATGGCGGTGGTGATCATGATGCTGGCGCTCTCCTTCCTGCCCCAGCTGTCGCCCCGGGAGTCCACGCGTTTGAGGATGGGACGCGACCTGGCCATCGCCGTCCTGGTGGGCGTCGGCGTCGCGGCCTTCAGCTTCGCCATCCTGACCCGCCCGCAGCACACCATCTCCGACTTCTTCCTCGCCAACAGCCTGCCCGGCGGAGGCGGCACCAACGTGGTCAATGTGATCCTGGTGGACTTCCGCGGCTTCGATACCCTGGGCGAGATCACCGTGCTCGGCATCGCGGCCGTGGCGGTCTTCGCCTTCACCCGCGACCTGCATCTCAAGGAGCGGGTGGTCGACACCAATCCCGGGCACTGGGTGGCCGAGCCGCACCCGATCATGCTCAGCACCGTGGCCCGGCTGGTGCTGCCGATCGCCCTGCTGGTCTCGGCCTATATCTTCCTGCGCGGCCACAACCTGCCCGGCGGCGGCTTCATCGCCGGGCTGATCACCGCCGTGGCCTTCACGCTGCAGTACATGGCGGGCGGCCTGGTCTGGGCCCAGACACGCATGCTGACCGCCTTCCGGCCGCTGATCGGGGCCGGCCTGTTGATCGCCGTGGTCACCGGGCTCGGCAGCTGGCTGTTCGGCTACCCGTTCCTCACTTCGGCCCACGGCCACTTGAACCTGCCGCTGATCGGTGAGTTCGAGCTGGCCACCGCCATGCTCTTCGACCTCGGCGTCTATGCCACCGTGGTCGGGGCGACGCTGCTGGTGCTGGCCAACCTCGGCAAGCTGATGACCGTAGCCGGCCCCGGCAAGGAGATCGGCTGATGGAACTGCTCTATGCGATGACGCTGGGCGTGCTGACCACCTGCGGGGTCTACCTGCTGCTGCGGGCGCGCACCTTCACGGTGATCCTGGGCCTCACCCTGCTCTCCCACGCCGTCAATCTCTACCTCTTCGCCTCGGGGCGGCTGGTCGCCGGCGCGCCGGCCATCGTCGGCCTCGCCGAGCGCTCGGCCGACCCGCTGCCCCAGGCCCTGGTGCTGACCGCCATCGTCATCGGCTTCGCCATGACCGCCTTCGTGGTGGTGCTGGCCCTCAAGGCGGCGGTGGAGCTGCGCAACGACCACGTCGACGGCGAGAACCCAGACGAGGATCGCCTGTGAACCATGCGCTGATCCTGCCGATCCTGCTGCCCCTGATCACCGGGGCGAGCCTGCTGCTGCTCTACCGGCTGCCGTTCGGCGTGCAGCGCCTGGCCGGCATCGCCAGCACCCTGGGCCTCGTGCTGCTGGGCACCTGGGCCCTTGGCGCGGCTGGCGGCGGGGAGTATCGGCTCTACCATGCCGGCGACTGGCCGGCGCCCTTCGGCATCGTGCTGATCCTCGACCGACTCAGCGCCCTCATGCTGGCGCTGACCGCCGTGCTGGGTTTCTGCTGCCTGCTCTATGCCAGCCGCGGCATCGACCGCCGCGGAGCGCACTTCCACGCCCTCTTCCAGTTCCAGCTGGCCGGCCTCAACGGCGCCTTCCTCACCGGCGACCTGTTCAACCTCTTCGTGTTCTTCGAGATCCTGCTGATCGCCTCCTATGCGCTGCTGCTGCATGGCGGCGGGCGGGCGCGCAGCCGCGCCGGCCTGCACTACGTGATCATCAACCTGGTGGGCTCGGCGCTATTCCTGATCGCCCTGGGCACCCTCTACGGGCTCACCGGCACCCTCAACATGGCCGACCTGGCGCTCGAAGTGGCCGCCGCTCCAGCGGGCGACACGCCGCTGCTGGCGGCGGCCAGCATGGTGCTGCTGGTGGTGTTCGGCATCAAGGCCGCCATCCTGCCGCTGCTGTTCTGGCTGCCCCGCGCCTATTCGGCCGCCAGCGCCCCGGTGGCCGCGCTCTTTGCCATCATGACCAAGGTCGGCATCTACGCCATCCTGCGGGTCTTCCTGCTGGTCTTCGGGCTGGGCGAGGCGCCGGTCAACGCCGCCGCCTGGCAGTGGCTGTGGCCGCTGGCGCTTGCGACCCTGGCGCTGGGCGGCGTCGGAGTGCTGGGCTCGGACAGCCTGCGTACCCTGACCGCCTACCTGGTGATCCTCTCGGTGGGCACCCTGCTCGCCACCATCAGCCTCGTCACCCCGGCTACCCTCGGCGCCGCGCTCTTCTACCTGATCCACAGCACCGGCATGGCGGCCGCCTTCTTCCTGCTCGCCGACCTGATGGGCCAGCAGCGCGACGAGGGCTACGACCGCTTCTCGGTGGTGGCGCCCGTGGGGCATCGCGGGGTGCTCGGCAGCCTGTTCTTCCTCGCCGCCATCGCCGCGGTCGGCCTGCCACCGTTCGGCGGCTTCGTCAGCAAGGCGTGGATCCTCCAGGCGAGTGCCGGGGAGCCCCGGGGGCTCTGGCTGTGGGGCGTGCTGCTCGCCGCGGCGCTGCTGACCCTGATCGCCGTCAGCCGCACCGGCAGCAGCTGGTTCTGGCGCCCCGGCCCTGCCGCCGAGTCGCGCCCGCTGGATCGCGGCTGCCTGGCCATCGTCTGTGCCATGGTGGCCCTCAACGGCGTGCTGCCGGCGCTGGGCGAGCCGATCATGGCCTATCTCACCCTCACCGCCGAGCAGCTGATGACGCCCCAGGCCTATATCGCCGCCATGCTGCCGGAGACGCTGGCCCTCGCCGAGGAGGTCTCGCCATGACGCCGCCGCTGCGCTCCCGGCAGTTCTGGCTGCCGCACCCGCTGTTCTCGCTGTTCCTGACCCTGCTGTGGCTGCTGATGGTCAACGACCTGAGCGTGGCCCACGCCCTGCTGGGGCTGGCGCTGGGCGTGGCGATCCCCCTCGTGACCCACGCCTTCTGGCCGGAGGAGGCGAAGATCCGGCGACCGCTGCCGCTGCTGCGCTACCTGGGCGTGCTGCTGGTGGACATCCTGCGCTCCAACCTGGTGGTGGCCCTGCGCATCCTGCGCCCCGCCCGCCAGCTGCGGCCGGGCTTCTTCACCTATCCGCTCGCCCTGGAGGACGACTTCGCCATCACCCTGCTGGCCAGCACCATCTCGTTGACGCCGGGTACCGTCTCGCTCCACTACGACAACGAGGCCAACACCCTGCTGATCCACGCCCTGCACCTGGAGGACGAGGCCGAGGCCATCGCCACCATTCGCACGCGCTACGAGCAGCCCCTGGAGGAGATCTTCCGATGATTGCCGTCGTCATCCCCATCGCCATGACGCTCTTCGCCGTCGCCGTGCTGTTGAACTTCTACCGCCTGGCCATCGGCCCGGACATCGTCGACCGGATCCTGGCGCTGGATACCCTGATGATCAACAGCATCGCGCTGATCGTGCTGGCCGACCTGCGCATGGGGCTCGGCGTGCTCTTCGAGCTGGCCCTCTTGATCGCCCTGATGGGCTTCGTGAGCACCGTGGCCATGAGCAAGTACCTGCTGCGGGGGGACGTCATCGAATGACCCACCTCGACATGCCGGCCACTCTGCAGCTCGTCGTCGCCGCCTTCCTGCTGATCGGTGCCCTGGTGGCCCTGATCGGCTCCTGGGGCCTGGCCAAGCTGCCCGACTTCTACACGCGCCTGCACGGCCCCACCAAGGCCAGCACCCTGGGCGTCGGCTGCACCCTGATCGGCTCGCTGCTCTTCTTCAGCCACCAGCAGGACGGCGTCTCGGTCCAGGAGGCACTGGTGACGATCTTCCTGTTCGCCACCGCCCCGGTCAGCGCCCACATGCTGGGCAAGGCCGCCCTGCGCCGGCGTCTGAAGGGCGTGCCGGGAACCCGCAACATGCCAGATCGATAGACAACAGGTGTGTCTCGGGAAAATGAGGCGCTGTCCTGGCCTGGTGGCTAACCACCGTCGCCATCACTAAGATGAAGCCTCCCACCAGCCTCCGCCATATGACGCGCCGCGTATCATCCCTTGGTTCTCCGCCACTATACTGACGCAACGAAGGGCCATCGGGCCCTCGGGAGTCGCGCCAGGGCGTCGGCCTTCTCTTATCCCCCGCAGGGATCGCCGATTGTCGAGCCACGAGGCAGACCATGTTGGAGATCCGCCTGCTGGGCGAGCAGAGAGTCGTGGACGCCGGAACCCCGATCGAGGCACTGCGCTCGCCACGGGTACAGGCCCTGCTGGCCTACCTGGTGATCCATGTCGGGGCGCCACAGGGCCGCCAGCATCTGGCCGCCGTCTTCTGGCCCGACTCCAGCGAGGCCCAGGCACGCACCAACCTGCGCCGTGAACTGCACCAGCTGCGCGCCGCCCTGCCGGATGCCGACCGCTGCCTCGCCGTGGAGGCCCACAGCCTCTGCTGGCGCGAGAATGCCCCCTGCCACCTCGACCTGCTGGCCTTTCGCCGGACCGCCGCCGAGGCCGAAGCCGCGACGGACGACGATGCCTTCCTGAACTCTGCCCGTCAGGCACTGGAGGCCTATGGTGGCGACCTGTTGCCCAGCCTCCACGACGACTGGGTACTCGAGGAACGCGAACGCCTGCGCCAACGCTGCATCACCCTGCTCGACCGCCTGGCCGCCACCCTGGCCGGACAGGGTCGGCTGCCAGCAGCGCTGGAGACTGCCCGACGCCGAGTCGAACTCGAACCCCTCGAAGAGTCCGGCTATCGGGCCCTGATGCGGCTGCAGGCACTCGCCGGCGACCGCGCCATGGCGCTGCGCACCGCTCAGCGCTGTGCCACTCTCCTGGCACGCACCCTGGGTGTTGAGCCCTGCGCCGAGACCCTGGCCCTCTACGATGAACTCTCCCACCCCGTTGAGCCGCAGCTTGCCGTGGCGCCGGCCCTGCGCCAGGCGCCACCGCTGATCGGCCGCGACACCGAGCTGGAGGTGCTCGAGTCGGCCTGGGCCCGGGTCGCCCAAGGGCCTCGCCTGATCGTGATCGCCGGCGAGGCCGGTGTGGGCAAGTCGCGCCTGGCCGCGGAGCTCGCTCACCCCATCCAGCAGCGCGGCGCACTGGTGGCCCAGGCGCGCTGCTTCTCCTCCCCAGCCCGTCTGGCGCTCGCCCCGGTGGCCGAATGGCTGCGCAGCGCGGCGCTGCGACCGGGCATCGACCAGCTGGCACCGACCTGGCGCCAGGAGGTCGGACGGCTGGTCCCCGAGCTGGGCACCAGCCCTGCCTCGGCGCCCCTCGCCGATGCCTGGCAGCGCCGCCAGTTCTTCGAAGGGCTGGCGCGTACGATCCTCGCCGATGGGCGTCCCACGCTGCTGGTGCTCGACGATCTGCAATGGTGCGACGGTGAGACCCTGGCCTGGCTCGAGGTGCTGCTCCACCTGGAACCGGCCGCGCCCTTGCTGCTGGTCACCACCCTGCGCAGCGAGGAGTTCGACGACAACCTCGAGCTGGTGGCCTGCTGCCGACGCCTCCAGGCCCAGGGGCTGCTCAAGCGTCTTGAGCTCGCACCCCTTGAGGCACGCCAGACCGCCGAACTCGCCGCCGCCCTGCACGACGCTCCGCTCGACGCCGCGGAGGCGCATCGATTGCAGGCGCACACCGGCGGCTTCCCCTTGTTCGTGGTCGAGTCGCTGCGCGAGGGCGGGACACGGTCGTCACGCTGCGAGGCGATCCTGGACCAGCGGCTCGCGCGACTCGGTCCCGCGGCGGAAGAGCTGATCGGGCTGGCGGCCACCCTGGGACGGAGCTTCTCCTTCGACCTGCTGGCCACCGCCAGCGAGCTCGACGAGGCCAGCCTACAAGGCGCCTTCGACGAGCTATGGCAGCGACGGCTGCTGTGCGAATACTCCCCGTTTACCTATGACTTCGCCCACGACCTGCTCCGCGAGGCCGCCTATCGCCGGCTCACTCCGCCGCACCGCCGACTGCTGCACCGTCGCCTGGCGATCGCCATGGAAAGCACCGTCAACGACGAAGGCGCCATGCTGGCGGCCCAGGTCGCCGAACAATTCGAGGCGGGGGGCCAGCCCGAGCGGGCAATCCACTATCACGCCCTCGCCGCCGAGACCGCCACCGCGGTGTTCGCCCTCGCTGACGCCATCCGTCATTACGACCGGGCGCTCGCGCTGCTGGCCGAGCGACCACCCGGTGCGACGCGCGACCGGCGCGAGCTGGCCCTGAGCGAAGCGCTGGTGTCACCGCTCGCCGCCCTGCACGGCTATGCAGCCCCGCGGGTCGGCGACACCATCGAGCGCAGCGTCACGTTGAGCGAGGGCCTCGGTGAAACCAGGGAAACCGACCGCGGCCGGGCCGCCCTGTGCTGGCACCGCTTCGTTCAGGGGCGCATGCAGGAGTCCGCGGACCTGGCGCAGTACCTGGCGGCTCCCCAGACCCGAACCGGCTGGCGCCGCCAGGCGCTATCGCTACCGCTGTTCGGCCTCGGCCGACACCGGGAGGCCTTGGATTGCCTTCAGGGCGACACGCCGGAGACGGAAGACGATGACCGGCACCTGTTTGGCTTCCACGCCACGGTGCTGGTACGCGGCGCCGAGGCACACCTGCACTGGCTGGTAGGGCAAGCCGGCGATGCAACGGCAACCGCGGCCTCCTCCCTGCGGCTGGCCAACGCCTCCGGCCAACCCTTCGAGGTAGCGATCGCCCACGGCTACGCGGCGATCACCTACCACCTGCTCGGCGACCGCGAACGCACCGACGAGCACGCCGCCACCCTGCGGCGCCATTGCACGCGCTACGGCTTCGCCTACTACGGCGAGTGGGGGCGGATCCTGGCCGGCCGCCTGACCAGCGGCGCGGCCGGCGAGGCGCTCATCCGCCAGGGTATCGAGCGGCTGCGCCAGCAACACGCCGGGGCGCGCATGCCGTTCTGGCTCGCCCTGCTCGCCGAGGTGCTGGTCGAGACCGACCGCCCCGCCGAGGCGGGCCGGATTCTCGGCGAAGCACGTGACTGGGCCGAGGCCCACGGCGACACCTGGTGGCTTCCGGAACTCTGGCGCCTCGACGCCGCCGTCTGCCCGGCGGGCGAGGCCGAAGAGCGCCTCCAGCGAGCCCTGGCGATCGCCACCGAGCAGGGCGCTCTGGCGTTGCAACTGCGCGCCGCCCTCGACCTGGCAGATCGCCACCTCACCGCGGGTCGCCACGAGGCGGCACGCGACCTGCTCGGCCCCCTGCGCTGGCAAGCCTCTGGCTGCAACCCCGCCGAATTGGCCGCCCTCGACGCAATGCTCGAGCGCACCTGCACCTAAAACTAAAACACGCCACCTGCCTCCCGCGAACGCCTCACGAACGCTACGCGAACGCCACCGGGTCCATGCTCGAGTCTCCAGACAAACCCTCAGGAGGCATCCATGGCCCGCAACGACAACCTTCCAGAAGCCGCACTCGAGACGCTGCAGGGCGGCCTGCGTGGCAAGCTGATCCGCCCCGGCCAGGACGGCTACGAGATAGCCAGAAGCGTATGGAACGGCATGATCGACCGTCATCCCGGCGCCATCGCACGCTGTGCCGACGTCGGCGACGTGATGACGGCAGTACGCACGGCGAACGAGCACCGCGTCCCACTGGCCGTGCGTGGCGGGGGCCACAGCGCCAGCGGCCTGGCCCTGTGCGATGACGGCCTGGTGATCGACCTGTCGGCCATGCACGGCGTACGCGTCGATCCGCTAGCCCGCACGGTCACCGCCGAAGGTGGCTGCACCCTGGGCGATGTCGATCACGCCACCCACGCCTTCGGTCTCGCGACTCCCTTTGGCATCATCTCCACGAGCGGCATCGGCGGTCTCACCCTGGGGGGCGGCAGCGGCTACCTCTCCCGGCACCACGGTCTGTCGATCGACAACCTGCTGGCTGCCGACGTGGTGCTGGCCGACGGCAGCTTCGTCACCGCCAGCGCCGAGTCGCATCCCGATCTGTTCTGGGCGCTGCGCGGCGGAGGCGGCAACTTCGGGGTGGTCACCGCCTTCCAGTTCCGCTGCCATCCGGTACGCAACGTCATGGCCGGCCCGGTCCTCTATGATGTGGCCGACACCGGAGCGGTGCTGCGCTGGTACCGTCACTTCCTGCCCTCGGCGCCCGAGGAGCTGTACGGCTTCTTCATGGTCGGCACCGTACCGCCGGCCCCGCCCTTCCCGGAGGCCCTGCACGGCCGGCACGTCTGCGGCATCATCTGGGTCTACAGCGGCGACCGTGACGCCGCCGATGCCGTCCTCGCCTCGGCCCGACAGTTCGGCTCGCCGCTGCTCGACGGCATCCACGAAGTCCCCTTCCCGGCCCTGCAGTCGGTCTTCGACTCGCTCTATCCCCCTGGGCTGCACTCCTACTGGCGGGGCGACTTCTTCGCCGAGATCCCCGATGAAGCCATCGCCGTCCACGAGCGCTTCGCCGAGGTCCCCACACCGCTCTCTACCATGCACCTTTACCCCATCGACGGGGCCGCCCAGCGGGTGGGCCAGGACGACACCGCCTTCCGCTACCGGAATGCCACCTGGAACGCGGTCATCCTGGGCATCGATCCCGACCCGGCCAATGCCGACCGTGTCCGCGACTGGGTAGTGCGCTACTGGGAGGCCCTGCATCCCAGTTCGGCGGGTGGCGCCTATGTGAACTTCATGATGGACGAAGGTCATGACCGGGTTCAGGCGACCTATGGCGAAAACTACGACCGGCTGGCCCGCATCAAGGCGCACTACGACCCGGACAACCTGTTCCGCCACAACCACAACATCCCGCCGGCCGACCTGGCGTGATCATCATGCACGACAAGACAGAGGAGAACCGCCATGAAACCCCATGCCACCCCTTCCGTAAGCCTGCCCCTCGCCGCCCTGGCCCTGGGTACGCTGGCCCTGTCCGTCCCGACACTGGCGGCGAGCGACGACCCACGCCCCATTACCGTGGAGGAACTGACCCCGCGCGGCGAGATCACCGATGAAGTCGCCGTCCGGATCGGCCTCGCCGTGGAGGGTCGCGAACGGCTCGACCTTGAGGTCCCCGAGGCTGGACGGGTCGCCACGGCCCGGATCACCATCCAACCGGGCGCGGCCTTTCCCTGGCACACCCATCCCGGGCCGGTATTTGCCACCGTTGCCCGGGGTGAACTGGTCTACGTCTATGCCGATGACTGCGTGGAGCGCCCCTATGCGACGGGTGAGCTGTTCATCGACCCGGGCTTCGACAACATCCACAGTGCCTTCAACCCCAGCGAGACCGAGGAAGCCGTGGTGGTAGCGACCTTCCTCAACGCCCCCGAGGGCGAGAACGGCAAGGGCCTGACCATTCCCCGCGAGCCCGATCAGACCTGCCCCGACCTGCCCATCGGCGGGGCACATTGACGACAGGAACCCGCAACGAGGCGGGAGCCCGGCAACCTCAGCAACCGACCCTCTCCCGCCTCACCCATCACTGGCGCCGCCTGGCTAAGGTGGTGCCACGGTCGTGCCATGAAACTACGCCTTGACCAGGCTCTGCCCAGCACTCAGTGCAGCGTCTCGGCCCGCGGCTCGAACAGCAGCTAGACATAGTGGCGCAGCACCAGCCCGCCCTCGATGATCGTCGATACCATGTCGGCCAGCACCTGGGTAACGCCGCACAGTGGATCTTCGGCCGCCACCATTTGACTTCTCGGCCCTAACAGTCAAAATGATATTCACTCTCATTTGAGCCTCATGGTGCACTATGAACGCGGAACGCTCCCAGCTCTACTACGCCTGCGTTTTCCTGCACGTCTCCTTCCAGGCGATTCAGCACTCGGTGGCCTGCTCCTCTAGCCAGGACGACACGCCCTGCTGGCTGGATGCGCAGACGATGAGCCTGCTGCTGCGCGAACTCCAGCGCTGTCGTCGGCAGGCGGTCCCCTTGAAGGAGGTCTATCCGTCCCTGGACACCGCCGTCTACCACTGCGGCCTGCTGATGGCCCAGTGCCCCGCCGCCCTCCACCGCCCGCTCTGCCAGCACCATCTCGAGGCCATCATCACGCCGCTGCAAGAGGCCGCGGCGCAACTCTCGGGCAAGGTGAACCAGGCATCCGGGAGCCAGGTCCTCTCACCCGGTCAGCGACTTCGCCACTGGCTGGGGTGGTAGAGAACGCCGTCTCGCGCCTGCCGGCTGGAAGCATCGGCATGACCACCGCGGTCGTGTCCAGCGCCAACCGGCGTGCTCAGGCGTTGTAGACGACCCGGCCGAGCTCGCCGATGTCATAGCCGCCCAGCGCCGCGGCCCGCTCGACGAATCGAGGCTCCCGGGCGAAGGCCAGCAGGCGCTGGATCGGGGCCTCGAAGAAGCTGCGCCGCCGCAGGGCCAGGTCGAAGGCCTCCTCGTGGAGCGGCACGAAGGCGAGCCCCTGGCGGCGCGCGGCGGCCTCCACGCCCAGCCCCACGTCGGCCTCGCCCTGGCGAATGGCCAGCGCCAGGTCGTCCTCGCTGAGCGAGGGATGCGCGACGAAGCGCAGCTCGCCCGGATCGATGCCCGCCCGTTCCAGCAGCCAGATCAGCAGCCGATGGGCGCCGGCGTCCGGCTGGCGATGGGCGACCCGCGCCCGCCGATCCGCCAGGTCCTTCAGCGCGGCGATGCGCAGCGGGTTGTCGGGCGCCAGCAGCAGCCCCTGGCGCCGCATCGCCCAGCGCAGCGTCACCAGGTCGCGCATGCCGGCGAGCCCCAGCGCCTCGGGCCGGTTGTAGTCGCCGCTGCGCTCCTCCAGCAGGTGCAGCCCCGCCACCATCGCCTCGCCCGAGAGCAGGCGTCGCACCCCGTCGCCGCTGCCGTGACAGAGCAGCGCCAGGCCCGCGCCGCTCTCGCGCACCGCCCACTCCAGCAGCGGGTCCTGGCTGCCGGCGAGCACCAGGGGCACGGGCCGGCTGCTCGCCTGGTCGCCCTCTAGGTGGCTCATCAGCCACAGATCGATGGCCTGGCGCGGGAAGAGCAGCTTGCCGGTCACCCGCACGCAGGGGATGCCCCCCTGGCGCACCAGGTCGTAGACCTTGCGCTCCTTGAGGCGCAGGTAGTCGGCCACCTCGGCGGTGGTCAGGTAGGCGTGGTCCGGGCCGAGTGCCATGGCGCTCCCCTTATACAGGTACAGGCTGGGCTGAGTTCGTCGTTCTGCTGCATATTACTGCATGAATTCCCGCACCGGGTGCATCAGGTGGTTTTAACGCACATGATGCCAGGAGAATGCAGGAGAGCCCGATGCCCGACGACGCCAACGCCTTCCAGACCGCCCTGGCCCTGATCCTGGGGCTCGATCCCGACCTGATCGGGATCGTCACGCTGTCGCTGAAGGTCTCGCTCTCCGCCGTGCTGATCGCCGCGCTGATCGCCCTGCCGCTGGGCGCGGCGATCGCGCTGTGGCGCTTCCCGGGCCGCGGGGTGCTGATCGTGGCGCTCAACGCGCTGATGGGGCTGCCGCCGGTGGTCGCCGGGCTGGCGGTCTACCTGCTGCTCTCGCGTGCCGGTCCGCTGGGCGAACTGGGCCTGCTGTTCACGCCCGGGGCCATGGTGCTCGCCCAGGTGATCCTGGTGCTGCCGATCATCGCCGCCCTCACCCGCCAGCAGGTCGAGGAGCTCCACGGCGACTACCGCGAACAGCTCACCTCCATGGGCGTCTCCCGGGCGCGCCGCATCCCCACCCTGCTGTGGGACGCCCGCTTCGGCCTGGCCACCGTGATGCTCGCCGGCTTCGGCCGCGCCAGCGCCGAGGTCGGGGCGGTGATGATCGTCGGCGGCAACATCGACGGCGTGACTCGGGTGATGACCACCGCCATCGTGCTGGAGACCAGCAAGGGCGACCTGCCCCTGGCGCTGGGGCTCGGCATCGTGCTGCTCGCGCTGGTGGCGCTGGTCAACGCCGCCGCCCACCTGGTCGGCGAGACGGCGCGGAGGCGGGTGGGATGAACGAGCTGACCCGCCTGGACGCTACGCCCATTTCCCCGCTCGCCCTTGAGGGCGTCGGCTTCAGCCACCGCGGCCAGCCGCTGCTGCACCCGGTCGACCTGCGCCTCACAGGCTGCCACTGCACCCTGGTGATGGGCCCCAACGGCGCCGGCAAGAGCCTGCTGATGCGCCTCGCCCACGGCCTGCTCGCCCCCACCACCGGCCGCGTGCGCTGGGAGGGCCGCCCGCCGCGCCAGGCCATGGTCTTCCAGCGCCCGGTGCTGCTGCGCCGTTCGGCCCTGGCCAACCTCACCTATGCCCTGGCGATCGCCGGCACGCCCCGCCGCCAGCGCAAGCCGCTGGCCCGCGAGGCGCTGGCGCGCTTCGGCCTGGCCGCCCTGGAGGCGCGCCCGGCCCGGGTGCTCTCCGGCGGCGAGCAGCAGCGCCTGGCGCTGGCCCGGGCCTGGCTGGCCCGGCCCGAGGTGCTGTTTCTCGACGAGCCGACCTCGGCGCTGGACCCCGCCGCCATCAAGGCCGTGGAGGATGCGGTGCGTGACTTCCACCGTCGCGGCACGCGCATCGTGATGACCAGCCACGACCTGAACCAGGCCCGACGCCTGGCCGACGACATCGTGCTGATGGCGGACGGGCGGCTCATCGAGCACGGCCCGTCCGAGACCTTCTTCACGGCTCCCGCCTCCCCCGAGGCGCGGGCCTTCATCCGGGGCGAGCTGATCTGGTGACGGCTCGCCCATCGCACCGTGCGACACCTCACTCGACAATAACAAGGAACGGCACCATGACATGGAAAAGCACCATGCAACCGGCAGGGCTCACCCTCGCCGCCCTTGGCCTGATGGGCGTCTCGCTCGGCGCCAGCGCCCAGGACGGCGACCGCCATATCACCCTGGCCTCGACCACCTCCACCCAGAACTCGGGGCTCTTCGACGCCATCATTCCCCAGTTCAGCGAGGCGAGCGACATCGAGGTGCGGGTGGTCGCCGTGGGCACCGGCCAGGCCTTCGAGATCGCCCGCCGCGGCGATGCCGATAGCCTGCTGGTCCACGACACCGCGGGCGAGGAGCGCTTCGTCGCCGAGGGCTACGGCACCGAGCGCGCCGACGTCATGGTCAACGACTTCGTGATCGTCGGGCCGAGCGACGACCCGGCCGGCATCGCGGATGCCCAGAGCATCGAGGAGGCGCTTTCCGACATCGCCGAGGCCGAGGCGCCCTTCGCCTCCCGCGGTGACGACAGCGGCACCCACCGTGCCGAGCAGCGCCTGTGGGACGCCGCCGGCATCACACCCGGCGGCGAGTGGTACCGCGAGCTCGGCAGCGGCATGGGCCCGACCCTGAATACCGCCGCCGGCATGGACGCCTACGCGATGAGCGACCGCGCCACCTGGGTCGCCTTCGACAACCGCCAGGACCTCGAGCTGCTGTTCGAGGGCGACGAGGCGCTCTTCAACCAGTACGGCAGCCTGCTGATCTCTGCGGAGCGCCATCCGCACCTGAAGCACGACCTCGCCGAGCAGTGGCACGACTGGCTGCTCTCCGAGGCGGGCCAGGCCGCCATCGCCGACTTCGAGGTGAAGGGCCAGCAGCTGTTCTTCCCCAACGCCCACGCCGACTGAGCCGGCGCTAACCTCGCCTCACCCGCCGACCCGCCAGTACCCGGCCACGTCAGGCCGGGCCACGCACGGCCTGCTCTTCGCCGTCGAGCCTAGCGGGTATATCGCGTGAGCTCATCGGCAAATTCACTCCGCAATCGCGTCCACTCCATCTTGAACCAGGGCGTATAGTCTCCCGGGCGGGAGGCCAACTCGACATCGAGCTCTGCGGGTGATATCCAGCGCCAGTGGGCGATCTCCTGGCGGTTGGGGCGTGGCTCATTGTCAGTGACCCCAAGATATACCCAGCAAAGCTCGTGCTCGGCTCCGCTTGAACCGTACTGGGCCTGATAGCGGAACTTGTAGAGGAAGGCGAGTTGCGCTTCGATGTCGACCTCCTGCCATAATCGCCGGTGAATCGCCTCTTCCATGGGCTCGCCTCGGCGTGGGTGACTACAGCAGCTGTTGGACCAGCACAGCGACCAAAGGCGCTTGCCTTCCGCCCGCTGCTGCAGAAGAAGCTCCCCATCATGATTGAACACGAACAGCGAGAAGGCGCGATGCAGCACACCGCTTCCTTCGTGGCACCTGGCCTTGCTCAAATGCCCCAGCTCCCTGTCCTCGTCATCGACCAGGATCAGTTCCTCGTCATCGAAGGAAACGGTCTCGTCGCGCTCGCTTGAGCCAGTGCTAACCAATGGTCACCTCCTTGGCCATGATATCTGTCTACTCCTCGTCATTGCCTAGCCGAAGGCCATGAGGTGCCGCTGAAGAGCCATCACCATCGGAAGCCCATGCACTAAGTTCCGGCTGTAGGCCCGCGAGCGGCTCGAGTGGCAACCCCCTGGTCACACCGCTGAACAGCAGCTTGAGCATCCCATCATGACGTGTCGCCAGGCGGGTACTCGCGATGGCGGCCTTGACCGTGCGGCGTGACACCTTGACCTGACGCCCCGTGCAATAGGTCGGCCGAGCATCTATCCGCCTGAGTGTGAGCACGGCCAGGCCGATGGCCCATAAGCAGAAACGCCTGATGCCCGTTTCTTTCGCTGGAACCATCAGGGTGTAGCGAAAGGCATTATGCAAATGGGCATGCGCAATACCGATCATGTAGCGCAGTGCGGTGACGAACGCCGGATCACTGCGTCCCGGCACCAGGCTCGACACGTCCACACCAAACTCCTGAAATTCCTGGCGGGGCAGCCAGCAGACGCCACGTTGCCGATCATCCCAAAGGTCCTTGAGTATATTGGTGAGCTGCAGACCTTGTCCGAACGAAGGTGCCAGGGCCAGCATCTCGGCACGCTTCTCATGCATTTCGCCTGAATGCTGACAGAACAGCTCGGTGAGCATTTCACCCACGACGCCTGCCACGTAATAGCAGTAGCGATCCACCTCACCCAGGTCGGCCAAGCCCTCCAGGCTGGCATTATCCTGGTAATGGCCCATGCCCAGGCACATGATGCTCACACACTTGACCAGCGCCTGCTGCTGGGGCGCTGCGAGGCTATGGGTGCAGCGGACGATCAGTGGCGTGTTAGCCATCAACTCTCGCTCATCCGGTGACGTGGCCTGCGAGAGTAGCGGCGTGACCTGCCTGGCGAAACTCAGGGCCTTCTCCTTCCCTCTCAGCACCGCCAGAAACCGTTCCTGCAAGAGGCTCTTCTGAACCGCAGAAAGCCCCGGTTCATCCTCCAGGGTGTCGGCAATCCGGCAGACCAGGTAGGCATTGGTCACAACCTTGCACAGATCGGGCGGAAGCTGAGGGATGGTGAGGGCAAAGGTGCGTGACACCCCACCGAGGACCTGGCCCTGATAGGCTTCCGCCTCTGCAATTCCGGAAGCCGTCGCAAGGACCTTGTTGGCCATGGCAGTACACCCATTCATGTGTGGCGATTGACCGACCCGCGTAACATGCAAGTATCGAGACAGGCTGATCGGGTAGGCTATCACGCTGGCTCTGGGAGACTAACGACGCCCAGCCAACGCCATGGCCCCCTCCCCGGCCGCCGGTTGTGATCAATGCGCGGTGGTTCTCCTCTCTTTTGACATTCGTCCTCTTTCGACATTCGTCGTAGCGGTCAAAACCCGCACTTTACGTTAACGTCAACCTCGCCTAGTCTTGTGCCATCTGCCATTTTGATGACATCAGTTGGCCGGTCGCGCCCTCGCTCGAGCGTAAGGCGCGCCACCTGACACGACGGGAGCCCCGCCATGCATACGCCCTACCAACCCCTCGACTTCGGCCTCGACGACGAGCTGAACATGCTGCGCGATCACGTCAACGCCTTCGCCCGCGACGAGATCGCCCCGCGCGCCGCCGAGATCGACGAGAAAAACGAATTCCCCAATGATCTCTGGCAGAAGTTCGGCGACATGGGCCTGCTCGGCATCACCGTCTCCGACGAGGACGGCGGCAGCGGCATGGGCTATCTCGCCCACTGCATCGCCTTGGAGGAGATCTCCCGGGCCAGCGCCTCGGTGGGCCTCTCCTACGGCGCGCACTCCAACCTCTGCGTGAACCAGCTCAAGATCAACGCCTCGGCCGAGCAGAAGGCCAAGTACCTGCCCAAGCTGATCAGCGGCGAGCACGTGGGTGCCTTGGCCATGTCCGAGCCGGGCGCCGGCTCCGACGTGGTCTCCATGAAGCTGCGCGCCCGCAAGGAGGGTGACAAGTACATCCTCAGCGGCAACAAGATGTGGATTACTAACGGCCCCGACGCCGACGTGCTGGTGGTCTACGCCAAGACCGACCCCGAGGCCGGCTCCAAGGGCATCACCGCCTTCATCATCGAGAAGGGCATGCCCGGCTTCTCCACCGCCCAGAAGCTCGACAAGCTCGGCATGCGCGGCTCCAACACCTGCGAGCTGGTGTTCGAGGACTGCAAGGTCCCGGAGGAGAACGTGCTCGGCGAGGTCGGCAAGGGCGTTCGCGTGCTGATGAGCGGCCTGGACTACGAGCGCACGGTGCTCGCCGCCGGCCCCATCGGCATCATGCAGGCGGCCATGGACATCGTGGTGCCCTACGTCCACGAGCGGAAGCAGTTCAACCAGTCGATCGGCGAGTTCCAGCTGGTGCAGGGCAAGATCGCCGATATGTACACCACTCTGAACGCCTGCCGCGCCTACCTCTACGCGGTGGCGGCGGGCTGCGATCGCGGCCGCACCTCGCGCAAGGACGCCGCCGGCGTGATCCTCTTCTGTTCCGAGAAGGCCACCCAGGTGGCGCTGGATGCCATCCAGCTGCTCGGCGGCAACGGCTACATCAACGAATACCCCACCGGGCGGCTGTTGCGCGATGCCAAGCTCTACGAGATCGGCGCCGGCACCAGCGAGATCCGCCGCATGCTGATCGGCCGTGAGCTATTCAACGAATCCGCCTAACCCCAGCTATAAGCTGGAAGCTTGAAGCTGGAAGCTTGAAGCTGGAAGAGGTAGCCACCCTGCCCTCATGGGGTTTTCTTCCAGCTTCCGGCTTCAAGCTTCCGGCTCATCTCGGAGAGATGTATGGCAATCCTGAACACCCAGATCAATCCGCGCAGCGAGGCCTTCCAGGCCAACGACATCGCCATGCGACACGAGGTCGGCAAGCTGCGCGAGCTGACCGCCGCCATCCACCAGGGCGGCGGCGAGAAGGCCCGCGCCCGCCACGAGTCCCGCGGCAAGCTGTTCGTGCGCGACCGCATCGACCACCTGATCGACGAGGGCTCGCCCTTCCTCGAGTTCTCGTCGCTGGCCGCCCATGAGGTCTACGATGGCCCGGTGCCCGCCGCCGGCGTGGTCACCGGCATCGGCCGAGTCTCGGGGGTGGAGTGCGTGATCGTCGCCAACGACGCCACGGTCAAGGGCGGCACCTACTTCCCGCTGACCGTGAAGAAGCACTTGCGCGCCCAGGAGATCGCCCGCAAGCATCGCCTGCCGTGCCTCTACCTGGTCGACTCCGGCGGCGCCTTCCTGCCCCGCCAAGACGAGGTCTTCCCCGACCGTGACCACTTCGGGCGCATCTTCTACAACCAGGCCACCCTCTCCGCCGAGGGCATCCCGCAGATCGCCGTGGTGATGGGCTCCTGCACCGCGGGCGGCGCCTACGTGCCGGCCATGGCCGACGAATCGATCATCGTCCGCGAGCAGGGCACCATCTTCCTCGGCGGCCCGCCGCTGGTGAAGGCCGCCACCGGCGAGAGCATCAGCGCCGAGGACCTGGGCGGCGCCGACGTGCACGCCAAGGTCAGCGGCGTGGCCGACCACTACGCCGAGAACGACGCCCACGCCCTGCAGCTGGCCCGCGCCTGCGTGTCGCGGCTCAACTGGCAGAAGCGCGGCGAGCTGAAGATGCAGCCCTCCCGGCCGCCGCGCCTCGACCCCACCGAGCTCTACGGCATCGTCGGCACCGATCTCAAGAAGCCCTATGACGTGCGCGAGGTGATCGGGCGCATCGTCGACGACTCCGACTTCGACGAGTTCAAGCGCACCTACGGCGACACCCTGGTCACCGGCTTCGCGCACATCCACGGCCACCCGGTGGGCATCGTCGCCAACAACGGCGTGCTGTTCTCCGAGAGTGCGGTCAAGGGCGCGCACTTCATCGAGCTGTGCGCCCAGCGCAAGATCCCGCTGGTGTTCCTGCAGAACATCACCGGCTTCATGGTCGGCTCGAAGTACGAGCACGAGGGCATCGCCAAGCACGGCGCCAAGCTCGTCACCGCCGTCGCCTGTGCCCGGGTGCCCAAGTTCACCGTGCTGATCGGCGGCAGCTTCGGCGCCGGCAACTACGGCATGTGCGGCCGCGCCTTCGAACCCAACCTGCTGTTCATGTGGCCCAACGCCCGCATCTCGGTGATGGGCGGCGAGCAGGCCGCCGGCGTGCTCTCTCAGGTCAAGCGCGAGCAGATCGAGCGAGAGGGCCGCGAGTGGACGAAGGACGAGGAAGAGGCCTTCAAGGCGCCGACTCGTGAGCAGTACGAGCACCAGGGCCACCCCAACTACGCCAGTGCGCGGCTGTGGGACGACGGCGTGATCGATCCGCTGCAGACCCGCGAGGTCCTCGGCCTGTCGCTGGCCGCCGCCATGAATGCCGAAGTGGAAGAGACGCGCTTCGGCGTGTTCCGGATGTAGTCCCCTTGCTGCGCAAGGGAGCTGGAAGCTTGAAGCGATAAGCTGGAAGTCTCCTCCGCACGCCCTGGGGGCAAGATCCTGGCGGGTTCTTCAAGCTTCCGGCTTCAAGCTCTGTTAACGAGGTTCGAGATGTCAGATACCCCTTCCTACTCAAGATTGGCGCTCGACGACCGCGGCGTGGCCTGGCTGACCCTGGAGCGCCCGGACGTCCACAACGCCTTCGACGACCACCTGATCGCCGAGCTCAACGATCATCTGCGCCGCGTCGGCGAGCTGGCCCACCGCGGCGAGGTGCGCCTGCTGGTGCTGGGCTCCGAGGGCAAGAGCTTCTCCGCCGGGGCGGACCTGAACTGGATGAAGCGCATGGTCGACTATGACTTCGAGGACAACCTCGCGGACTCCCGCGAGCTCTCGGCGCTGATGCACGGCCTGGACACCCTGCCCTGCCCCACCGTGTGCCGCGTGCAGGGCGCCACCTTCGGCGGCGCCGTGGGCCTGGCCGCCTGCTGCGACGTGGTGATCGCCTCCGAGAAGGCGAAGTTCTGCCTCTCCGAGGTGAGGATCGGCCTGTCGCCGGCGGTGATCAGCCCCTATGTGCAGCGCGCTGTGGGCGAGCGCCAGATGCGCCGCTACGCCCTGACCGCCGAGGTGATGGACGCCGCCACCGCCGAGGCCCTGGGCCTGGCCCACCGGGTGGTCGCCGCCGACGACCTGGACGCCGCCGTCGCGGCCATGGTCGACACCCTGCTTGGCACCTCGCCCCAGGCCAGCCGCGCCACCAAGGCGCTGCTCGCCGAGGTGGCCCGCGAGCCCGACAGCAACACGACCCGCGATCATACCTGCCGGGTGATCGCCGAGCTGCGGGTCAGCCATGAAGGCCAGGAGGGCCTCGCCAGCTTCTTCGAGAAGCGTCGCCCCGCCTGGGCCCCCGACTCCCCCTCGAACACGGAGCGCCGCTCATGAGCCGTTCGACCCCCTTCGACACCCTGCTGGTCGCCAACCGCGGCGAGATCGCCTGCCGGGTGATGCGCACGGCGCGTGCCATGGGCCTGCGCACCGTCGCCGTCTACTCCGACGCCGACGCCAACGCCCGCCACGTGCGCGAGGCCGACGAGGCGATCCGCCTCGGCCCCGCCGCCGCCCGCGAGAGCTACCTCAAGGTCGAGGCCGTGGTCGAGGCCGCGCGGCGCAGCGGTGCCGGCGCCATCCACCCCGGCTACGGTTTCCTCTCCGAGAACGGCGCCTTCGTCGAGGCGCTCGACCGGGCCGGCATCGTCTTCGTCGGCCCGCCCGCCTCGGCCATCGCCGCCATGGGCGACAAGTCCGCCGCCAAGGCACGCATGGCCAACGCCGGCGTGCCGCTGGTGCCGGGCTACCACGGCGACGACCAGGACGACGCCCTGCTCAAGGCCGAGGCCGACAAGATCGGCTACCCGGTGCTGCTCAAGGCGAGCGCCGGCGGTGGCGGCAAGGGCATGCGTGTGGTGGAGTCCGCCGCCAACTTCCAGGCCGCCCTGGAGGGCTGCCGCCGCGAGTCCCAGGCCGCCTTCGGCGACCAGCGCATGCTGATCGAGAAGTACCTGACCCAGCCGCGCCACGTCGAGGTGCAGGTGTTCTGCGACAGCCTCGGCAATGGCGTCTACCTCTTCGAGCGCGACTGCTCCGTGCAGCGCCGCCACCAGAAGGTGCTGGAAGAGGCCCCGGCCCCGAGCATGACCGCCGCGCTGCGCCGCGAGATGGGCGAGGCCGCGGTGCGCGCCGCCAAGGAGATCGGCTATGTGGGTGCCGGTACCGTGGAGTTCCTGCTGGACATCGATGGGTCGTTCTTCTTCATGGAGATGAACACCCGCCTGCAGGTAGAGCACCCGGTCACCGAGATGATCACCGGCCAGGACCTGGTCGAATGGCAACTGCGCGTGGCCATGGGCGAGGCGCTTCCCCTCGACCAGGACGAGCTGACCATCACCGGCCACAGCTTCGAGGCACGCCTCTACGCCGAGGACCCGGAGCAGGACTTCCTGCCCGCCACCGGCACCCTGACCCGCTTCGCCATGGACCTGGAAGGCGCCGGCCTCGACCCGGAACGCGTGCGCCTGGACAGCGGTGTGGAGACCGGCGATGCGGTCTCCATGCACTACGACCCGATGCTCGCCAAGCTGATCGTGCACGGCAACGACCGCGCCCAGGCGCTGGCAACCTTGAACCGCGCGCTGGCCGCACTCGACGTGCAGGGCGTGGTCACCAACCGCGCCTTCCTGCAGCGGCTGGCCACCCACGACGCCTTCCGTGACGCGGACCTCGACACCCGCTTCATCGAGAAGCACGAGGAGACCCTCTTCGCGCCGCGCCGCTACAGCATCGAGGAGTACGCCGGGGCTTCCCTGGTGGGACTGCACCAGCTCGCCCGCGAGTGCGAGAGCGACTCGCCCTGGGACCGCCACGACGGCTTCCGCCTCAACGCCCCGCACACCATCCGCATCGCCCTGTGCGACCCGGCCCATGCCCAGGACGACGACGACTCCGAGGCCGTGGTGGTGGTCGAGGGCACCCGCGAGCGCGAAGACGCCGCCTGGCACCTGACCATCGGCGACGAGACGCTCACCGCGCGCCTCGACCCGCTCGCGGGCGACGCCGTGGCCATCACCCTGGACGGCCACCGCCGCCGCCTGCAGGCGCGTCGCGACGGCAACATCGTGGTGATCGTCGACCCGCGCGGCGAGACCCGGCTCTTCTGGCGGCGCATCGATGCCATCGACCACGGCCGCCAGGAGGCCGAATCGACCCTCACCGCGCCCATGCACGGCACCGTGGTGGCGCTACTGGTCGAGCCCGGCGCCCGCGTCGAGAAGGGCATGCCGCTGATGGTGATGGAAGCCATGAAGATGGAGCACACCATGACCGCCCCCGCCGACGGCCACGTGGCGAGCTTCCACTTCCAGGCCGGCGACACCGTGGGCCAGGGCGACGTGCTGCTCGAGTTCGCCCCCGACGAATAGCGCCGAGCGCCGAGCGCCGAGCGCCGAGCGCCGAGCGCCGAGCGCCGAGCGCCGAGCGCCGAGCGCCGAGCGCCGAGCTCAAGGCTAAGCCGCGACGCTATCCTCCAATGCTAGCGGCGCCGGGAACAGGTCTCAGAGGGGGTCCTATGCCAGGGGTGGGGAGCACGGCTCCGAACGGGCTGGCCAGGGAGGGCCAGCACCGGTCCTGCAAGCGGAGCAGGATGCGAGAGCGCAGCAGGGTATCGGTAGCGCCCAGGGAGGGGGTCACAGCACCCCCTGAAGGCCGGCACCGCTCGAAGACCTGCGCCGGGCAAGCCGCGGCTAGTAGTTACCTTATCGGTTCGTCCTGAGCAAGACAGGAGAAGATTTATGGCATTTCCCAACCACGTGCGCCTGGTCGAGGTCGGCCCCCGGGACGGCCTGCAGAACGAGCCCGAGCCGATCGACACCCAGACCAAGCTCGCGCTGATCGACCGGCTCGGCGCCGCCGGCCTCACCCACATCGAGGCGGCGAGCTTCGTCTCGCCCAAGTGGGTGCCGCAGATGGCCGATCACCGCGAGGTGATGCAGGGACTGACGCGCCGCAATGGTGTCACCTACTCGGCGCTCACCCCCAACCTCAAGGGACTCGAAGCCGCACTCGAGTGCGGCGTGGACGAGGTCGCGGTGTTCGGCGCCGCCTCCGAGGCCTTCTCGCAGAAGAACATCAACTGCTCGGTGAGTGAGTCCCTCGAGCGCTTCGCCCCGGTGCTGGAGCGCGCCCGGGAAGCCAACGTTCGCGTACGCGGCTACGTCTCCTGCGTGCTCGGCTGCCCCTACGAGGGCGAGATCGCTCCGGCCAAGGTGGCCGAGGTGTCCAAGGCACTGTATGAGATGGGCTGCTACGAGGTCTCGCTGGGCGACACCATCGGCACCGGCACCCCGCTCAAGGCCAAGCGCATGATCGAGGCCGTAGCCCGCGATATCCCAATGACTCAACTCGCCGCCCACTTCCACGACACCTACGGGCAGGCGCTCGCCAACCTCTACGCTGTAATGGAGGAAGGCATCGCCGTGGTCGACAGTTCCGTGGCGGGCCTCGGCGGCTGCCCCTACGCCAAGGGCGCCTCCGGCAACGTGGCAAGCGAGGACGTGGTCTACCTGCTCGACGGGCTGGGCATCGAGAGCGGCATCGATCTGAACGCCCTGGCCGCCACCGGCACCTGGATCACCCAGACCATCGGCCGACCCAACCGCTCCAAGGTGGGGGTGGCGTTGGCTGCGAAGTAAATGCAGCGACAAAACGAAAAACCCCCGGGCCAGGTGACTGACTCGGGGGCTGTTGGGTTGTGCTCGGTGTATTCGCTTTAACCAGGCAACATGCGCGGCGACGGAATGAAGGCGAAACCGCGATGTAGTAGTCGACGCCGTGACTGGCTTGGTTATGTGTTTATCTCACGGCAATAGACAGCATATTTTTCGAAGTCATTCCTGCTGTAGGCTCCCTCTGCCAGTGTCAGTGGCTCACCATTTAAGAAACGCTTGTGATGAATGTAGTGCTCTAACGAGTCCCACGCCTTTACAAACGCGGGCCCCCACATTTTTGAAAAATGTTTCTTACTGATAAGCCCAGACATGGCCATGTAGGACAAACGTTGCATTACAATGCTGACGCGATACGCAGCCTCAAGAGTTTCTTGAAACCAAGCGACCTCATGATTTTCACTCCCTAACTCCCCGTTCTCATAGTCACCCGCGTTATGGAGCAATGCCAGGTCTGGCTTTATTTTTGACATCTCATCCATTGCCCATAGTAGCAGGCTACTGTCTCTGTTCTTAACTTCCTCCTTAATAGTGCGGTAAGCAAAAATTACCGACACGAGTAAGAAAAAATTGATAAAAAGCATCAGGATTGATGTGATCGCCGAAACACCAGACCAATCCAGCGGATTTAATACTATCTGAACCGATTCCATCTAACCTCTCAACTAGAAATACACATCGACGCTCAGCACGCGTGACTGCGAAGTGAAGGCGAAAGCGCAATATGGCTGGCGCGCCGTGACTGGCCTGGTTAGCTGCACACGGCCTCTTTAATGGATTGGACCCGTGGGTCACGTAAAATAGGCCCTTTCAGGATCAAAATGTGAGCATTCACATGCTCACGGTATGAAGCGTACTCTCCCACAACCTCGTGTGGGATCAACAACGCCTCAATGATGTTAAAATGCTCGTCATAAATCACCGCTGCGAGTACGTCAAAATCTTTCTCGGCGTACTTTCTGATCGCGCTAAGCTGACGTGAATTATTTGTAGGCGTAACACGACGACCTTTTACCTGTACGCGCATACCATCTTTTCCGATACCGTCGTAACCCGCTTTGGAGTTTGATTGAAGCTCAAGGTCCAAAGTCCTTGCCACTAGCCACTCCGTATAATCGCCAAGTGGGTTATTCTGAGTTCTGACCACCCCTCTGGCTTTCAGCTCGTTGGTCGCAGATGCCTGAAGCTGCAAAAGCTCTTGGACTGTAAGTTCACTGAGTTTCACTCGTTCTCCCGTTCAGCTAACGCCGTAAATCAGCCGCGCCGCCTTTTGGCGTCGGCTGCATTTGGCTTGTTAGCGATCATTTCCATGTTGGCCTTCATCGCCCCGCATCAATTTCGTGCTCCATAATAGAGGCCGATGGGAGTACCATCCTCAAGGTACGGTTGAGCAAACATGATCCACGGTACCGGTTCGCTCTCACCCATACTCGATCCATGGATAACGCCAACCACGATAATATCGCCCGGCTTAACGCTCACGCGAAAATTGAGCGTTATTTTAAGGATATGCAAATCTTCCTTTGAAATCTCGATGGGGAGAGCGTTTGGCGAGCTGTATCCCCCATATTTTTCTTGCCTCTCTACCAGCTCCTTGATTATGAAGCTGACGGTATGCAACCCGCCTCGGTCAGGCGCGATTTCTACGACAACGGCACGGACATAGTATTGCGGATCGCTAACTACGGACGCGACACCTTTTGCGGACCCTAAGGTGAAAAAGGCGCAAGCCAGCCCAAGCATGATTAGATTTCGTCGCGTTAAAATCACAGCAAGCGCTCCCTGACGCTAACGCCGCAATAAACCGCGCGAGCTTGCGAGCGTCGGGCGACCGAAGGGAGCGAATTTAATGGTCTTGTTATGTGTTAAAATCACAATATTAATTATTTTTTTCAGCCTCTTTCTGTAGTTTTTTGACATAATTATTTAATGATTTTTTGAAAATGGGGATAGTTTCATCAACAAAATCCCAGTTAAAACTCAGCAAGGCATTACTCCAACCTACGCTATAAACAACCCCGTCTTCATTTGGCATTTTATTACCATGTGTCATTCTAAAACTATCTTGGTCAAAGTGAGCACCGTGCTTGTTACGGTATGATCTGGCATCTTCTATAAATTTATAAAATTTATCTTTAACATCACCAGAAAATTCCTCCAAAATTATCTCATCAAGGATGGGCTTCCGAAATAATCTATTATTAGGAGAAATAATTCCAGTTTTCCCATTGCCATCGTTAATAATAGTGCAGAATTTTATGATTACTTCTTCAGTTATTAGCTCATCAATGAGTTGAATATCATGAATGTCAGGAAATAGAGACCCATGCTTATCTTCAAAGTTATCTAATGCTTCTCCTTCGAGCCGCAAACCAGTTTTCAACCTCATGCGCTCTTGATCATATAATTCGGTAATGCCCTGCGGTCTTCCAGTGTTACAGAAACGATCAACTCGTTTTCTAAGCGCTAGAAGATCAGTAATTCTATTAAGTGCTATTTGCCACAAATACAGCCTACCAAGGGTTTCTGTCACTGTTGGCATCACATTTTCCTAACATTGATGATGAACTTTAAATGACTCTATCATTATCCAACTAGACACATTAAAGTGGACCCCAATATCCGGACAACGGTTTAAGCTGTAGCCGAGCCTTCGAATCGGGATGACATCGAGATGAGCG
>NZ_VBUI01000023.1 GCF_005780185.1 Halomonas urmiana
AGCTTCCAGCTTCCAGCTTCCAGCTTCCAGCTTCCAGCTTCCAGCTTCCAGCTTCCAGCTTCCAGCTTCCAGCTTACGGCCTACGGCTTCTCAATCGGGGTGTCGTCGCGGTTGCCCCACTCCTGCCAGGAGCCGGCGTAGCCGCGAATCTTCTCGAAGCCCAGCGCCTTGCCCACGAGCCAGGTGAAGCCGCTGCGGTGGTGGCTCTGGCAGTGGGTGACCACCTCCATGTCCGGGGTCAGCCCCAGGGTCTCGAGTTCGGTGATGAGTTCGGCATAGTCGCGGATGCGCAGCCCGCGCTCCCGGTCCATGGCGTCGGTCCACTCCATGTTGACCGCCCCGGGCATGTGGCCCAGGCGACGGTTGTTGCCCTTCTCGCCGTCGTACTCGGCCCGCGAGCGGGCATCCCAGATCGCGAAGCCCTTCTCGCCGAGGCGCTCCTCGAGCGCGACGCGGTCGATGGCCACCTCGGGATGTAGGATCTCGGCCTGGTAGTCGCTGGGCTCGGGCGCTCGCGTCTGGGTGGAGAGGGGCTGGCCGGCCTCGCGCCAGGCGTGGAGGCCGCCATTGAGGTAGGAGTAGCGGGTATGGCCGATCAGCTCCAGGGTCCACAGCAGGCGCCCGGCCCAGCCGCCGCCCTCGTCGTCGTAGGCCACCACGTGGGTGTCGCGGGTCAGGCCGAGAGACGAGAACAGCCGCGAGAGCGCCTCGATCGAGGGCACCTCGTTGGGCACTTCGCCTTCGCCGCGCATCAGCAGGCGATGGTCCAGGAAGATGGCGCCGGGTACATGCCCCTCGCCATGGCTCTCGGCCCGCAGGGGTACGTCGATGATCAGCAGCGACGGCTCGTCGAGTTGTGCGGCCAGCTGGTCGGGCTCGACGATCAGCGGGAGCAGGTTGTCTTCGGAACTCATGGCACACTCTCCTTGAGGTTGGCTCCTCGATGCAGGCGCCTGCGTCTCTCGGCAGTCGCCAGAACTTGCCTCTGGCGTCAGCTTGCTTCGAGGCTTTCGAGGATGCGTCGGTAGCTGGCGAAGCGTTCGGGATGGATCTCGCCCCGCTCCACGGCGGCGAGCAGGGCGCAACCCGGCTCCTGGCGGTGGCGGCAGTCGCGAAAGCGACAGCGCCCCAGCACGTCGCGAAACTCGATGAAGCCCTCGGTGACCTGCTGTTCGTCCAGGTGGGTCAGGCCGAACTCGCGGATCCCCGGCGAATCGATCAGCTCGCCGCGCCCGGCCTCGGCAGATGTCCCGTCATCCGGAGCGGGCAGGGCGTAGAGGCGCGCAGTGGTGGTGGTGTGGGTGCCCTTGCGCGTGTCCTTGGACAGCGCGCCGATGCGCAACTCCTCATCCGGCAGCAGGCGGTCGATCAGCGACGACTTGCCCACGCCGCTCTGGCCGACGAATACCGAGGTGCGCCCTGCCAGCCGCGCGTACAGATCCGAGAGGCCGTCCTCGCGCGCGGTGGTGGAGGTGACCACCGGGTAGCCCAGCGCCTCGTAGCGCGACAGCAGTGCCCGTAGCTCGCCGCCGTGTTCCGGCAGCAGGTCGATCTTGTTGAGCACCAGCACCGGGGCGATGCCGGTGGCCTCGGCGGCCACCAGGTAGCGATCGATCAGGTTGGCATGGGGCGCCGGTTCCACCGCGAAGACGACCAGGATCTGATCGATGTTGGCGGCCACCGGCTTCAACTGGCCGCGGGGGTCGGGGCGTTCCAGCACGCTCGACCGCTCGCCGCGGGCCACCACCACGCCGTCGCGGGCGTCGTGGGCGGCGCGCCAGATCACCCGGTCGCCGGTGACCAGCCCCTCGAGGTTGGCGCGCAGGTGGCAGCGCACGGCCTCGCCGCCCTCGTCGGGGCGCACGTCCAGGGTGCGGCCGAAGTGGGCGATCACGCGGCCGTTCTGTTCTGGTCCGTACTCGCCGGCGGCCAGCTTGTCGCTGTCCTGGGCGTCGCGGCGATCGGCGCGAAGGGCGCGCTCGGCCTGGACCTTCTCGATGCGCCAGCGCTGCTGGCGGCTCAACTTGCGTTTGCTCATGGGGGCCCGAAGCTCGCTACAATAGGGCGCATTGTACTCACCCAAGGCGCCCGCTGTCGTCAGCCAACGCCCCGCAAGGATGTCCCATGACCGAGCATGCCACGCCCACCACCGCCGATGCGCGCCGCCAGCGCCTGATCTGGATCGACCTGGAGATGACCGGGCTCGACCCGAACCGCGAGCGGATCATCGAGATCGCCACCCTGGTCACCGATGCGGACCTCAATACGGTCGCCGAGGGCCCGGTGATCGCAGTGCACCAGCCCGACGCGCTGCTGGACGCCATGGACGAGTGGAACACCCGCACCCACGGCGCCTCGGGGCTGGTGCAGCGGGTCAAGGAGAGCCGGGTCGACACCGCCGAGGCCGAGCGGCGCACCCTCGAGTTCCTCGCCGCCCAAGTCGAGGCCGGTGCCTCGCCGATGTGCGGCAACAGCATCCACCAGGATCGCCGCTTCCTGGAGCGGGAGATGCCCGAGCTGCTGGCCTTCTTCCACTATCGCAACCTCGACGTCTCCACCCTCAAGGAGATCGCCAAGCGCTGGAATCCGGGCGCCCTGGCGGGCTTCCAGAAGCGCAACGTGCATCTCGCCATGGACGATATCCGCGAGTCCATCGCCGAACTGGCGCATTACCGCGAGACCTTCCTGCGCCTGGCGGAGGACGACCGGACTTCGTCCGGAGCTTGAAGCTATAAGCTGTAAGCTTTAAGAAAACCCCCTGCGAAGAGCGAACAAGGGGGCAGCGTCCTGGCTTACGGCTTACGGCTTACGGCTTACGGCTTACGGCTTACGGCTTTCAGCTTGCGGCGATCAGCCGCTGGCGCTTCTCGCGCTGGCGGGCCAGGGCCCAGCGGACGTGCTCGCGGACCAGGTCGGAGGGGTAGGGCAGGCGGGCCATCAGCGCGGCCTCCACCGCCCGGCTCCAGGGCGCGTTGCCGAGCCCCACGGCCAAGTTGCGTAGCCAGCGCTCGTAGCCGATGCGCCGGATCGGGTTGCCGGCGGTCTTCTCCAGGAACTCCTCCTCGCTCCAGGCGAACAGCGAGACGAGGCTCGCCCGATCCAGGTCGTGACGGGGCGCGAAGTCCGGCTCCTGGCTGACCCGGGCGAAGCGGGTGAAGGGGCAGACCAGCTGGCAGTCGTCGCAGCCGAACACCCGATTGCCCATGGCCTCGCGGTAGCGCTCCGGGATGGCCCCGAAGAGCTCGATGGTGAGATAGGAGATGCAGGCCCGGGCATCGACGACCTTGTCCTCGACGATGGCCCCGGTAGGACAGGCGGTGCGACAGGCGCTGCAGCTGCCGCAGTGATCGGCCTCGAAGGGCGCATCCACCGGCAGCGGCAGGTCGGTGTAGAGCTCGCCGAGGAAGAACAGCGAGCCGGCCCGCGGGTTGAGCAGCATGGCGTTCTTGCCGAACCAGCCGAGACCGGCCTTGCGCGCCAGGGCGCGCTCCATGACCGGGGCAGAGTCGACGAAGGCGCGGTAGCCGAAGGCGCCGACCTCGGCCTCGATCCACTTGGCGAGCGTCGCCAGCCGCTTGCGCATCAGCTTGTGATAGTCGCGTCCGGTGGCGTAGCGGGAGACATAGGCCAGCGACGGTCGACCGAGCACCTTGGTGGTCTCCACCTCGGCGGGCAGGTAGTCCAGGCGCACGCTGATCACCCGCCGGGTGCCGGGCACCAGCTCCGCCGGGCGGGTGCGCTTGGTGCCGTGTTTGGCCATGAAGCCCATCTCGCCGTGGTGGCCGGCGGCCAGCCAGGCCTCGAGATGGGCCTCGTCTTCGGCCAGGTCGACGTCGGTGATGCCCAGCTGCTGGAAGCCGAGCTCGCGGCCCCAGGTCTTGATCCTCTCGGCGAGGGCGGCCATGTCGGGGTCGTCACCCGCGGGGGACACTGGGCTCATGATCGAGAAAACACCATGCAGATCGGCCCCGCGACTTGGCGTGGGGCACAGAGAATTTACACTCGGTATGGTAAAGCATCCCGAACGAGGAGACACCGCATGACCGGGTCAGCCGAACCTCCCATGCCGACGCTGCGGCCGCTCTATCGCGCCGAGCAAGTCCGCGAGCTCGATCGGCGCACCATCGAGGGGGGCATCGCGGGCTTCGCCCTGATGCAGCGCGCGGCCGCGGCCGCTTGGCAGGAGCTGCGGGCGCGCTGGCCCGCCGCGCGCTCGCTCAGCGTGCTGTGCGGCGGTGGCAACAACGGCGGCGACGGCCACGTGCTGGCGGCGCTGGCCGCCGCCGAGGGGCTCGCCGTGCAGCGTATTCTGCTCAAGCCGGTGGAGGCGTTGACCGGCGACGCCCGCCGCGCCGCCGACATGGCCACGGAGGCCGGGGTGGCGGCCGCGCCCTGGCAGGCGGATATTCCCCTCGAGGGCGAGGTGGTGGTCGATGCCCTGCTCGGCACCGGGCTCGGCGGCGAGGTGCGCGGGGCGGCTCGCGAGGCGATCGAGGCCGTGAACGCCAGCGGCCTACCGGTGCTGGCCATCGACATCCCCTCGGGGCTCGACGCCGACACCGGGGCGCGGCTCGGGGTCGCGATTCGGGCGACGCGCACCGTGACCTTCATCGCCGACAAGCTCGGGCTCTATACCGGCGCGGCCCCGGCGCATGTCGGCGAGCCGGTGTTCTGCGCCCTCGGCGTGGACGCCGAGGGCGCGGCCGATCTCGTCCCCGCCGCTCGCCGGCTGGAGGCCGGGCTGATCGCGGCCTGGCTGCCGCCTCGGCCGCGCGACGCCCACAAGGGCGACTGCGGCCATGCCCTGGTACTTGGCGGGGCACCGGGCTTCGGCGGGGCGGCGCTACTCGCCGCCGAGGCCTGCGCACGGCTGGGGGCCGGCAAGGTGAGCCTGGCCACTGCGCCCGAGCACGTCACCGCGAGCCTGGTGCGCCGCCCCGAGGTGATGGTCCACGGCGTGCGCGGCGGCGGTGATCTCGCCACCCTGCCGGAGCGTGCCGACGTGCTGGTGGTCGGGCCGGGCTTGGGGCAGGGCAGCTGGGGGCAGGGCATGCTGCAGGCGGCCCTGGCGGCGTCGCGGCCGCTGGTGGTGGATGCCGATGGCCTCAACCTGCTGGCCACGCGGTTCAGTGGCCGGCAGCGTGACGACTGGATCCTCACCCCGCACCCCGGCGAGGCGGCACGCCTGCTCGGCCGTTCTGCCGGCGAGGTGGAGGCCGACCGGCCCGCCGCGGCCAGGGCGTTGCAGCACCGCTACGGTGGCGTGGTGGTGCTCAAGGGCGCCGGCACCCTGGTCGCCGGCCCTGCGGGGCTCGCCGTCTGTCCCTACGGCAACCCGGGCATGGCCAGCGGCGGCATGGGCGATGCGCTCTCCGGCATCCTCGGGGCGCTGCTGGCCCAGGGACTCGATCTCGAGGTGGCGGCACGGCTGGGCGTGCTGGTGCATGCCCTGGCCGCCGACAGGGCGGCGCGAACGGGTGGCGAGCGTGGCCTGCTGGCCGGCGATCTGGCATCCTGTGCGCGAATTCTGGTCAACCCGACGATGGGCGAGAACGATGCTGCTGCGACTCGATGACGAAGACCGCCAGGTCGCCTTCGGCGCCTGCCTGGGGCGAGCCCTCGAAGGCCACGGTCGCGTGCACCTGACCGGCGAACTGGGCGCCGGCAAGACGACCCTGACCCGCGGCATCCTGCGCGCCTATGGACACGTCGGCGCGGTCAAGAGCCCGACCTACACCCTGGTGGAGCCCTATGAGCTCAAGGGTGTGCTCGTGCATCACTTCGACCTCTATCGCCTGGGCGACCCCGAGGAGCTGGAGTTCATCGGCGGCCGCGACCTGCTCGCCGAAGACGCGCTCTGTGTGATCGAATGGCCGGAGCGCGGCGAGGGCTGGCTGCCCACGCCGGACCTGGAGGTGCGCCTGCGCCTGGCCGACGAGGGGCGCGAGGCGATCCTCGAGGCGCGCAGCCCCCATGGCCGGGCGGTCCTCGAGCGGCTGGCGGGCATGTCCGAACTGGCGAGCGATCTAATGAACAGGGAAGGCAACACGGCATCATGAGGCCCACGATACCCGCAAGGCGGCTGCTGGTCGGCCTCGGCATGCTGGGGCTCGGCCTGGCCGGAGGCCTGGCCCAGGCCGCCAGCATTGACAACCTGCGCCTGTGGGCGGCACCCGACCATGCGCGCCTGGTCTTCGATCTCTCCTCCCCGGCCGAGGCCAACGTCTTCAGTCTCGACAATCCGCGGCGCCTGGTGATCGACCTGGACGACAGCCGGCTCAATACCCGCGTCGACGCGCTGGATCTCGAGGGAAGCGCCATCAGCACCCTGCGTACCGGCGTGCGCGATGGCAATGGCCTGAGGGTGGTGCTGGAGCTCGAGCGGGAGATCGAGCCGCGGCACTTCACCTTGGCCCCAAATGATCAGTACGGCCACCGCCTGGTGGTCGACCTGGAGTACCCCGGCGAGAGCGCCGTGGAGGATCCCATCGATCCCATCGAGACGATGATCCGTGAGCAGGAGATCGCCGCCCAGCGCGCGCGCAGCAAGGCGGTGGTCGAGGGCAGGAACCCCGCCGAGGTCGCCGCGCCCGACGTGCTCGAGCCGGCTGCGCCGCATCCCCGGCGCGATATCATCATCGCCGTCGACGCCGGCCACGGCGGCGAGGACCCCGGGGCGATCGGCCCCTCGGGTACCCGCGAGAAGGACATCGTGCTGGAGATGGCCCAGCGTCTCGCTCGCAAGGTCAACGCCACCGAGGGCTTCCGCGCGGTGATGATCCGCGACGGCGATTACTACGTCGGGCTGCGTCAGCGCACCCGTATCGCCCGCGAGCAGAAGGCCGACCTCTTCGTCTCGATCCACGCCGACGCCTTCAACAGCCCGCGGCCCAACGGCAGCTCCGTCTATGCGCTGTCGCAGCGCGGCGCCACCTCCGAGACCGCCCAGTGGCTGGCCGCCAGTGAGAACGAGGCCGACCTGATCGGCGGCGTCGACGGCAGCCTCTCGCTGGACGACAAGGACGAGGTGTTGCGGGGCGTGCTGCTCGACCTGACCATGACCGCGACCCTCAACGACTCGCTGACCATCGGCGGCCAGGTGCTGGATCGCCTGGAGCGAGTCAACCGGCTGCACAAGTCGCGGGTGGAGCAGGCCGGCTTCGTGGTCCTCAAGTCGCCGGATATTCCCTCGCTGCTGGTCGAGACCGGTTTCATCTCCAATCCGGACGAGGAGCGCCGGCTGCGCGACGGGGGCTATCAGCAGCGGATGGTCGACGCCATCTTCGGCGGCGTCCGTGGCCACTTCCAGCGCAACCCGCCGCCGGCCAGCCTGCTGGCCTGGCAGCGGGATAATGGCCGCAGCACCGCGGGCAATGAGTACCGCATCCAGCCCGGCGACACCCTCTCGGAGATCGCCGCACGACACGGCGTGCCGGTGGCCCAGATCCGCCAGGCCAACGAGCTCAATGGCGACGTGATCCGGGTCGGGCAGGTACTGCGCATCCCCCGATCCTGACCCCTTCGGGGAGCTGTAAGCTATAAGCGCTAAGCTGTAAGAAGAGCCCTTGCATTCAGCAAGGTTAATGGCAGCGTTTGGGCTTACGGCTTACGGCTTACGGCTTACGGCTTACGGCTTACGGCTTTCATGGAGTGACATGTCAGAGAAGCGACACATCCAGATCCTCGCCCCCCGCCTGGCGAACCAGATCGCCGCCGGCGAGGTGGTCGAACGCCCCGCCTCGGTGGTCAAGGAGCTGGTGGAGAACGCCATCGATGCCGGTAGCCGCCGCGTCGAGGTCGAGCTCGAGAGCGGCGGCGCCCGGCTGATCCGGGTGCGCGACGACGGCAGCGGCATCGCCGAGGATGACCTGCCGCTGGCGCTGTCGCGGCATGCCACCAGCAAGATCCTCTCCCTGGAGGAGCTCGAGGGGGTGGCGAGCCTGGGCTTTCGCGGCGAGGCGCTGGCCTCCATCAGCTCGGTCTCGCGCCTGGAGCTGGTCTCCAACGTCGACGAGGACCCCCGCGGCGGCTGGCGCGTGGTCGCCGAGGGGCGCCGCATGGAGCCTCGTGTCTCCCCGGCGCCGCATCCGCGCGGCACCTCGGTGACGGTGCGCGATCTCTTCTTCAACACGCCGGCGCGGCGCAATTTCCTGCGCACCGAGAAGACCGAGTTCGGCCACGTCGAGGAGGCCTTCCGGCGCCAGGCGCTGTCGCGCTTCGATATCGGCTGGATGCTGCGCCACAACCAGAAGACGCTCCACCAGCTGCCGCCGGGCGACGACCCGGTCACCCGGGAGCGGCGCCTCGGCGCCCTGCTCGGCAAGGGCTTCCTGGAGAACGCCCTGCATCTCGATCTCGAGGTCGGCGGGCTACGGCTGTGGGGCTGGGTCGGCCTGCCGACCCACTCGCGTGCCCAGGCCGACCAACAGTACTTCTTCGTCAACGGCCGCGTGGTGCGCGACCGCCTGGTGGCTCACGCCATCCGCCAGGCCTATCGCGACGTGCTCTTCCACGGCCGCCATCCGGTATTCGTGCTCTACCTGGAGGTCGACCCGCGGGTGGTGGACGTCAACGTCCATCCGACCAAGCACGAGGTGCGCTTCCGCGATGGGCGCATGGTTCACGACTTCCTGTTCTCGAGCCTGCATCGGGCGCTGGCCGAGGCGAGGCCCGGCGAGCGCGACGAGGCGCACGGCGTGGAAGCGGAGCCGGGCCAGAGCGGATCAGCGGGTGCAGATGCCGCTCGCGGCGTGCGCGAGGCCGCGCCGGCCTGGCAGCAGCAGCCCATGGCGCTGCCCGGTCACGGCGCCGGTAGGGGGGACAGCAGCGGTGACGGGCGAGAGGGCGTGACGCCCGCCCGCGTCCGGGCCTTCATGGAGGGCTACCGCGCGCTGCATCCCGAGCACGAGGAGACCCTGCTGACCCCGCAGCCCACCGCGCCGGCTCCCGGCGGCAGCGCCGCCGACGTGGCCCTCGACGAGCGCCGCGCCGCCCAGGCGGAGCGTGCTCCGCGGCCGGCGATGCCCGAGGAGGACACCACCCGGGCGCCGCCGCTGGGCTACGCCGTGGCCCAGCTGCACGGCGTCTACATCCTCTCCCAGACCGAGCGCGGCCTGGTGGTGGTGGATATGCACGCCGCCCACGAGCGCATCGTCTACGAGCGCATGAAGTCGCAGGTGCACGGCGAGGCCGGCGACGGCGTCGGGCTGCAGGCCCAGCCGCTGCTGGTGCCGGTGTCGCTGGCCGCGACCCCGGCAGAAGTCGCGACCGCCGAGGCCGAGCGGGAGGCCTTCTCGCGCCTCGGCGTGGAGCTCGATGCGGCCGGCCCCGAGACCCTGCTGGTGCGCCAGGTGCCGGTGCTGCTGGCCGATGCCGACGTGGAGCCGTTGGTGCGCGATATGCTCGCCGATCTGGAGCGCTACGGGCGTTCCGACCGGGTCGAGGCGCGTATCAACGAGCTGCTGGCGACCATGGCCTGCCACGGCAGCGTGCGCGCCAATCGCCAGCTCGGCCTCGAGGAGATGAATGCGCTGCTGCGCGACATGGAGCGCACCGAGCGCAGCGGCCAGTGCAATCACGGCCGCCCCACCTGGACCGAGATGAGCATGAAGGAACTCGACCGCCTCTTCCTGAGGGGGCAGTGAACTTCGATGTACTGAACCGGACTGTTTTATGAGAGACGCCGGGGACAGGTCGTAGAGGAGGTCCGATTCCAGGGATGGAATCGGTAGCGTCCAAGGAGGGATTCACAGCGCCTCCTCGCAGACCTGTCGCCGGATTCGTCTCTTCTGGAGCCCGAATGCCTGACGACCGCCCCCCCGCCATCCTGCTGATGGGCCCCACCGCCGCCGGCAAGACCGACCTCGCCATCGAGCTTCACGAGCGGCTCGGCTGCGAGCTGATCAGCGTCGACTCGGCGATGGTCTATCGCGGCCTCGACATTGGCAGCGCCAAGCCCGAGTCCGAGGAGCTTTCGCGCGCGCCGCACCGGCTGATCGACATCCGCGATCCGGCCGAGCCCTACTCGGCAGCCGATTTCCGTGAGGATGCCCTGCGCGAGATGCATGCCATCACCGCCGCCGGCCGGATGCCGCTGCTGGTCGGCGGCACCATGATGTACTTCAAGCACCTGCTCGAGGGCGTGGCCAACCTGCCGGCCGCCGATCCGGCGGTGCGTGCCGAGCTCGAGCGTCAGGTGGCCGAGCGGGGCCTGGCATCGCTTCACGAGGAGCTCGCCCGGGTCGATCCGGTCTCGGCGGCGCGCATCCACCCCAACGACCCCCAGCGCCTGACGCGGGCGCTGGAGGTCCATCGTCTCGCCGGACGCTCGCTCAGCGCGCTGTGGGATGAGCAGCATCAGGAAACCTTTCCCTTTCGTACGTTGTCGATAGGCCTCGCGCCGGGCGATCGCGGCATACTGCATGAGCGGATCGCCCAGCGCTTCAGGGCCATGCTCGACGCTGGGCTGATCGAGGAGGTCGCCGCGCTGAAGGGGCGCGGCGATCTCGCGGCCTCGCTGCCGTCGATGAAGAGCGTGGGCTATCGTCAGGTATGGTCCTATCTCGAGGGCGAGATCGACCGCGCCGAGCTCGAGCGGCTCGGCATCATCGCGACCCGCCAGCTGGCCAAGCGCCAGCTGACCTGGATGCGCAGCTGGCCGGGGCTCGAGTGGGTCGACAGCCTGGGCCCCGACCCGCTGGGCGAGGTGCTGAAACTGGTGCGCGAATTCGGCACTTAGCGTAAGATGGCGCTCTCGGTGGCCGGGTAAACAGGCCCCTCAGGGTATTCAGCGTTGCCCCCTGGCCGGAGCGACCATGACAGACATAACATCAACCCCCAGAGACACTTCAGGGAGAGCAACATGTCCAAAGGGCAGTCCCTTCAAGATCCGTACCTGAACATCCTGCGCAAGGAGCGCATTCCGGTATCGATTTTCCTGGTCAACGGCATCAAGCTGCAGGGCCAGATCGAGTCCTTCGATCAGTTCGTCATCCTGCTGCGCAACACGGTCAGCCAGATGGTCTACAAGCATGCTATTTCCACCGTGGTGCCGTCGCGCAACGTGCGCCTGCCGGCCCCGGACGCCGGCGCGCCGTCGGACACTGATGCGTGAGGTACTGATTGTTTTTTGAACGCCCCGACGCCGGTGAGATGGCGGTCCTCGTCCATGTGGATTTCCAGGACGAGCAGGAGCGCGAGGACGCGGGAGAGTTCCTCGAGCTGGTTCGCTCGGCCGGCGCCACGCCGGCCACGCTGCTCACCGGCAGCCGCAAGCGCCCCGACTCGCGTACCTTCGTCGGGTCGGGCAAGCTCGAGGAGCTGCGCGAGGCGAAGGCCGTCCATCAGGCCGAACTGGTGATCTTCAATCACGCGCTCAGCCCCTCCCAGGAACGCAACCTCGAGCGCGAGCTCAAGTGCCGGGTGATCGACCGTACCGGCCTGATTCTCGATATCTTCGCCCAGCGCGCCCGCACCCATGAGGGCAAGCTGCAGGTGGAGCTGGCCCAGCTCGAGTACATGTCGACCCGGCTGGTGCGCGGCTGGACCCACCTGGAGCGCCAGAAGGGCGGCATCGGCCTGCGCGGGCCGGGCGAGACCCAGCTCGAGACCGACCGCCGCCTGCTGCGGGCGCGCATCAAGGCGATCCACAAGCGGCTCGACAAGGTGCGTAGCCAGCGCAGCCAGAATCGTCGGGCCCGCTCCCGGGCCGAGATCCCCAGCGTGTCGCTGGTCGGCTATACCAATGCCGGCAAGTCCACGCTCTTCAACGCCCTGACCACCGCCGAGGTCTATGCGGCCGACCAGCTCTTCGCTACCCTCGACCCGACGCTCAGGCGCGTGGAGATCGAGGACGTCGGCCCGGTGGTGCTCGCCGATACCGTGGGCTTCATCCGTCACCTGCCCCACAAGCTGGTCGAGGCCTTCCGCGCGACCCTGCAGGAGGCCGCGGAGGCGAGCCTGCTGGTCCACGTGATCGATGCCGCCGACCCCGACCGCGAGCTCAACGTCGGCCAGGTCGAGGCGGTGCTCGAGGAGATCGGGGCTCGTGATTTGCCGACGCTCAAGGTGATGAACAAGATCGACCTGCTCGACAGTGCCCCGCGCATCGAGCGCGACGGCGAGGGGCACCCCGAGGTGGTGTGGGTTTCGGCACAGCAGGGCAAGGGACTCGAGCTCCTGGAGCAGGCGCTCTCCGAGTGCCTGGCCGAGGACATCATCGAGCTCGAACTGGCCCTGGCCCCCGAGCAGGGCAAGTTGCGTGCCGGGCTACATGAGCTGGGGGCGGTGCGCGAGGAGCGTTTCGACGACCAGGGACACAGCCTGCTGACGGTGCGCCTGCCGCGGCGCGACTTCCTGCAGCTGATGGCGCGCCTGGGCGAGCGGGCCGACGACTACCTGCCGACGACCCTGCAGGAGAAGCCGGTCTGGGAAGCGTGAGGCAGGCGGGGCAGGACACCTCGCCGCGACCACAACATCATAACAGGGACGCCGGGCACGGCCGGGCGGCACCCGAAGGATCGCAACGGACGCCCGTCGCCAGTTGTCTTGTCGACGGGACGCAACGCAGAGTGGAGACGACGAATGGCCTGGAATGAGCCTGGTGGTGGCAACCAGCACGACCCCTGGAGCGGTGGGGGACGTGGTGGCAACGGAGGCGGCAAGGGCGGCGGCAATCAGGGGCCGCCCGACCTCGATGAGGCCCTGAAGAAGTTTCAGGACAAACTCAACAACATGCTGGGCGGCCGCGGCGGAAAGCGCGGCGGCGCCGGAGGCAAGGGCGGCGGTGGCAAGCCACGCAACGCCTTCACCCTGCCTGGCCTGCTGATCGTGGTGGTACTGGCCATCTGGGCGGCCTCCGGGTTCTACCTGGTCGATCAGTCCGAGCGCGGCGTGGTGCTGCGCTTCGGCAAGTTCCAGGAAGTGGTCACTCCGGGTCTGCAGTGGAACCCGCCGCTGATCGATGACGTGCGGATGGTCAACGTGACTCGCGTGCGCTCGCTGACCCAGACCCAGTCGATGCTGACCCAGGACGAGAACATCGTCTCGGTCGAGATCTCGGCCCAGTACCAGGTCGCCGATCCCCGCTCCTACGTGCTCAACGTGCGCAACCCCGAGCTCAGCCTCGAGAACGCCCTGGACAGCGCGCTGCGCCACGTGGTCGGCGGTACCGACATGATCGATATCCTGACCTCCGGGCGTGAGATTCTCGGCAGCTCCGTGGCGAGCCGCCTGCAGTCCTACCTGGACAGCTACGGAACGGGCATCTTGCTGCAGACTCTCAACGTCGAGTCCACCGCGCCGCCCGATCCGGTGCAGGACGCCTTCGACGACGTCATCCGCGCCCGCGAAGACCGTCAGCGCACCATCAACCAGGCGCTGGCCTACGCCAATGCCGTGATCCCGGCGGCTCAGGGGCAGGCCCAGCGCCTGGTCGAGCAGGGTCAGGGCTATCGCGAATCGGTAGTCGCCGAGGCCGAGGGCCAGGCCAGCCGCTTCAGCGCCCTCCTGACCCAGTACCAGGATGATCCCGCGATCATGCGCGAGCGCCTCTACCTCGACACCATGTCCGAGGTCTACGGCGAGACCGCCAAGGTGATGGTGGATGTGTCCGAGAACAGCCCGCTGATGGTGCTGCCGCTCGACCGTCTCGGCAGCGCCGGCAGCTCGGGCGCCAGCGCCCAGGGCAGCGATGAGGGGCTGGATCCGCGGGTCCTCGAGCGCCTCGGTAGTAGCCAGTCGTCGAGCAGCAGCAACAGCAGCAACAGCAATGGCATCCGCAGGGAGGGCCGTTAATGATGATCAATAATCGATCCCTGCTCGTCGTGGGCGGCCTGGCCGCCATCGCCTGGCTGGCCAGCAACAGCCTCTACGTGGTGGACGAGACCGAGCGTGCGGTGAAGCTGCGCTTCGGCGAGATCATCGAGGAGGACATCCAGCCCGGCCTGCACGTCAAGGTGCCGATCACCCAGACCGTGCGCACCTTCGATACCCGGGTGCTGACGCTGGATACCGATCCCAGCCGTTACCTGACCCTCGAGCAGAAGGCGGTGATCGTCGATTCCTACGTCCAGTGGCAGGTGATCAATCCGACGCGCTACTACGAGGCGACCTCCGGCGACGAGCTGCAGGCGGTGCGCCTGATCCAGCCGCGGGTCGACGAGAGCCTGCGTAACGAGTTCGGTCGCCTGAACCTGCAGCAGATCATCTCGGAGAAGCGTGATGACCTGATGACGGGGCCCACTGAGGAACTGAACGCGCTGATGCGCGACGAACTCGGCGTGGCGATCCTCGATATTCGCGTCAAGCGCATCGACCTGCCCGAGGACGTCTCCTCGGCGGTCTATGACCGCATGCGCTCCGAGCGTGAGCGCCAGGCCAGCGAATGGCGGGCCCAGGGTCGGGAGGAGTCCGAGCGGATCCGCGCCAATGCCGATCGCCGGCGCTCGGTGCTGCTCGCCCAGGCGCGTGCTCGCTCCGAGACGCTGCGCGGTGAGGGCGATGCCGAGGCGGCGGCCATCTTCTCCGAGGCCTACGGCAAGGACGAGGAGTTCTTCAGCTTCTGGCGCAGCCTCGATGCCTATCGCCAGAGCTTCGAGGGCGACGGCAACATGCTGGTGCTGGACCCCTCCAGCGACTTCTTCCAGTACCTCAAGAGTCCGGCCGCGACGGACCAGTGAGCCGGGCGGCGGGCGGTGCGCCGCCCGCCGGTCGGGGTTCAACCGGCCTGCAAACGTGATAGAATCCATCAACCGGGCGTGGCCCGGTTTTTTTGTGGCCTCTCCCCGGCGCCCACTCGCCGATCCGCCTCGCGCGACCCGGGAATCGCCGAAGGCCCACCATCGTCTAGCAGGATGAACGACATGACCATCGCTGACCGCTGGCTGCTCCCCGACGGCATGGACGAGGTACTGCCGCCCCAGGCCAGTCGCATGGAGGAGCTGCGCCGAGCGCTGCTCGACCTCTATCACCGCTGGGGCTACGATCAGGTGATGCCCCCCCCCGTGGAGTTCCTGGATTCCCTGCTGACCGGCACCGGGACCGACCTCGATCTGCAGACCTTCAAGCTCACCGATCAGATGACCGGCCGCATGATGGGCGTCAGCGCCGACGTCACGCCCCAGGTCGCGCGCATGGACGCCCACTCCCTGCGTCGCCAGGGGCCGGTCCGGCTCTGCTACTGCACCAACGTGCTGCGCGCCAAGGCCGACCAGTACCAGGGTGGCCGCAGCCCGGTGCAGGTCGGCGTGGAGCTGTTTGGTCATGCGGGCCTCGAGGCCGACCTGGAGATCCTGCGCCTGGCCCTGGCGAGCCTCGAGACGGCCGGCGCCAAGGAGATCCACCTGGCCTTGGGTCACATCGGGATCTATCGCAGCCTGGTCGAGGCCGCCGGCCTCGACGCCGACCAGGAACGTGCGCTGTTCGATGCCCTGGCGCTGAAATCGCCGGGCGAGCTCGCGGCGCGCGTCGAGGAGAGCGTGCACGACCCGGGCCTCGCGGCGATGTTCCTCGCCCTGGGCGACCTGCACGGCGGACGCGAGGTGCTGGAGGCGGCCCGCGAGGCCTTCGAGGAGGCGCCCCAGCCCGTGGGCGCGGCCCTGGATCAGCTGCGGGCCCTGGTCGATGGCGTGTTCGCCGAGTACCCCGGGGTCGAGCCCTACTTCGACCTGGCCGAGCTGCGTGGCTATCAGTACCACACCGGCATGATGTTCGCCGCCTACGTGCCGCACTATGGCCAGGCGCTGGCCAAGGGCGGGCGCTACGACGATACCGGCCGCGCCTTCGGTCGGGCCCGGCCGGCCACCGGCTTCTCCATGGACCTGAAGCTGCTGGCCACCCTGGCCCCCGGTGCGCCTGAGCCCGACGGCATCTGGGCGCCGGCCGAAGGGGAGGGGCTCGCCGACGCCCTGCAGGCGCTGCGCCAGCAGGGCGAGCGGGTCGTCCAGGCGCTGCCCGGGCAGCGCACCGGTCCGGCGGAGCACCGCTGCGATCGCCGGCTGGAGCGTATCGACGGTCGCTGGGAGCCACGCTTCCTCGAGACCCCACAGGACCGCGCCTGACGGCCAGCGGTCAATGACCTCGGCCCTGGGCCTTTTCAAGGGCGCGGTGCCGCAACGAGAGACGAGAGCACAATGGGCAAGAATGTAGTCGTACTGGGTACCCAGTGGGGTGACGAAGGCAAGGGCAAGGTGGTCGACCTGCTCACCGAATCCGCGTCGGCGGTGGTGCGCTTCCAGGGCGGTCACAACGCCGGGCACACCCTGGTGATCGACGGCGAGAAGACCGTGCTGCACCTGATCCCCTCCGGGATCCTGCGCGAGGACAAGCTCTGCGTGATCGGCAACGGCGTGGTGCTGTCGCCCGAGGCGCTGATGAAGGAGATCCGCGAGCTCGAGGACAAGGGAGTGCCGGTGCGCGAGCGCCTGCGCCTGTCGCCCTCCTGCCCGCTGATCCTGCCCTACCACGTGCGCCTGGATCAGGCTCGCGAGAAGGATCGCGGCATCGCCAAGATCGGCACCACCGGTCGCGGCATCGGGCCGGCCTACGAGGACAAGGTCGCGCGTCGCGGCCTGCGCCTGGGCGACATGCTGCACCGCGAGCGCTTCGCCTCCAAGCTGGGCGAGGTGCTGCAGTATCACAACTTCGTGCTCAAGGAGTACCACCGCGAGGAGCCGGTGGACTTCCAGCAGGTCTTCGACGAGGCCATGGCCATGGCCGAGGAACTGCGCCCGATGGTCTGCGACGCCGTCTCGCTGGTCCACGACATGCGCCGCGCCGGCGAGAACATCCTCTTCGAGGGCGCCCAGGGCTCGCTGCTGGACATCGACCACGGCACCTACCCCTACGTGACCAGCTCCAACACCACCGCCGGCGGCACCGCCACCGGTTCCGGCGTGGGGCCGCTCTATCTGGACTACGTGCTGGGCATCACCAAGGCCTACACCACTCGCGTCGGCTCCGGCCCCTTCCCGACCGAGCTGTTCGACGACCACGGCCGCCACCTGGCCGAGAAGGGCCACGAGTTCGGCGCCACCACCGGGCGCGCGCGCCGCTGTGGCTGGTTCGATGCCGTGGCGCTGCGTCATGCGGTGCAGATCAACTCGGTCTCCGGGATCTGTCTGACCAAGCTCGACGTGCTCGACGGCCTGGAGAACATCCGCGTCTGCGTGGGCTATCGCAGCAAGGATGGCGAGGTGCTCGACACTCCCGTGGACTCCGAGGGTTACGAAGCCATCGAGCCGGTCTACGAGGACCTGCCGGGCTGGAGCGAGTCGACCCTCGGCGTCAAACGCGTCGAGGACCTGCCGGCCAACGCCCGCGCCTACATCAGCTTCCTCGAGGAGAGGGTCGGCACCTCCATCGACATCATCTCCACCGGCCCGGACCGCAACGAGACCATCGTGCTGCGCAATCCGTTCGGCGGCTGATCGCGACCGCGCACCGACGGCAAGACGCGAAGGCCGGCCCTGGGGGCCGGCCTTCGCGCATTCAGTCGGCGGAGGAGGGCGTCAGTAATCGATGCCGCGGCGCGCCTGGAGGCCGCTGTTGAAGGCGTGTCGAACCTCGGTCATCTCGGTGACGGTATCGGCCATGGCGACGAGCTCCCGGTGGGCGTTGCGCCCGGTGACGATCACCGTCTGCTCGGCGGGGCGGTTCGCCAGCGCCGCCTTCACGGTGGCGATGTCCAGATAGCCGAACTTGAGCATGTAGGTGATCTCGTCGAGCACCACTAGGTAGACGTCGGGGTCGGTGAGCATGCGCTCGGCCTCGGCCCACACCTCCTGGCAGGCGCGGGTGTCGGCGTCGCGGTCCTGGGTGTCCCAGGTGAAGCCGGTGGCCATGATCGCGACCTCGAGATGCTCGTCCTCGGCCAGCCGTTCGCGCTCGCCGCACTCCCAGAGCCCCTTGATGAACTGCACCACCCCGACCCGGTAGCCGTAGCCCAGGGCCCGGGTCACGGTGCCCCAGGCGGCCGTGGTCTTGCCCTTGCCGTTGCCGGTGAAGACCATTAACAGCCCGCGCTGCTCGGTCGCCTCGGCGACCTTCTCGTCGACCCGGGTCTTGAGTTTCTGCATCGCCTGCTGGTGGCGGGTATCGCGATCGTTCATCGAGGCTCCGTGACGTGTACAAGGCTTGTCGAGGAGTGGCAGCATACGCCAGAACGCGTCGTGCGTCAGCCTTCGAGGCTGGCACGCTGACCTATCCGGGCTTCCATGCGCGCCAGGAAGACGGCCATGATCCGCTCATAGAGAGCCCGGCCAAGCATGGCATCCTCGATGCCGGCATCCACGTTGGGGTTGTCGTTGACCTCGATCACCACGACCCGCTCGCCGGCCTGCTTGATATCGACCCCATAGAAGCCGTCGCCGATCAGCCGGGTGGCACGCAGTGCCGCCTTGATAACGGCTGGCGGCACCTCGGCGGGATCGTGGGTGGTGAAGCCGCCGCTCTTCACTCGGCCGCCGGAGTGGTCGTAGATCTGCCAGTGGCCTCGGGCCATGTAGTAGCGGCTGGCGAACAGCACCTGGCCGTCGAGCACGCCGATCCGCCAGTCGAACGCAGTGGGCAGCCACTCCTGAAGCAGCAGTAGGGCCGAGGTGGCGAAGAGCCGCTCAGATTCGCGCGCGAGCTCTTCCAGGGACGCCACCTTGACGATGCCCCGGGAGAAGGCGCCGTCGGGAATCTTCAGTACTAGCGGGAAACCCAGGCCTGCAACCCGCTCGGCCAGCGGTCGGCGATCACCGCGCTTGAGTAAGATGCCCTCCGGTGCCGGCACGCCCCTGGCCCGCAGCAGGGCGTGCAGGTAGACCTTGTTGGTGCAGCGCAGGATGTCGCGGGGCGCATCGATCACCACCAGCCCCTCGTGTTCCGCGCGTCGGGCCATGCGATAGGTGTGGTGATCCAGCGCGGTGGTCTCACGAATGAACAGGCCGTCGAACTCGGCGAGGCGTCCGGCGTCGCGGCGGGTGATCAGCGAAACGTCGATGCCCTGTCGGCGCCCTGCACGAATGAACGCCTTCAGCGCCCCGCGGTTACTCGGCGGCAGCGCCTCCTCGGGATCGACCAGGATCGCCAGGTCGAAGCGGTAGCGGCGGCGCGCCTGGGGAGTGCGCCATACCCGGCGCGAGTGGCGATTGAGGGCCGTCGCGAACAGGTCCTGCTCGTCGGCGGTCAGCTCGCGCAGGCGCAGGGGCTTCAGGCGCGCCAGCCGCCAGGCGCCGTGGCGGCGCACCAGGCGCGCCTCGAGCAGCGGACAGGGCAGGCGTTCGAAGAGCTTGCGCGCCAGCCTCGCGAGGCCGGGCTCCCGGCAGTCGCCGAATAGCACCCGCAGGGTCAGTCGGTCGCCGCACAAAGCACCCTGGCGCCTCAGGTCGTCAAGCAGGGCATCCAGGCCATCGAGCTGCAGGTCGACCAGCGCCTTGCGCCCGAGTGCATTGAGCGTCTCCACCGCAGGCAAGACGCGATGTCCCCGCGCCTGGGCCAGCAGCGATACGTAGTAGCCGGTACCTAGATCGTCGAGCTCGCCGCACAGGTTGATCACGCGGGTGGTGCGGTTCGGCTCATCGGCAAGCCGGTGCTGTCGGTCCTGGGCGAGGAAGTCGTCGGCGGTGATCACATCCTCGGAGGGGAAGTAGGGGCGCCAGTCTTCCAGGCGGTCGACGACGATGCGCAGCGGACACATGTCAGGCTTCCAGGCAGGGCGGCGAGGTGCCGCCGGAATGCGGCCAGCATGCGCCTGAGGCCAGGCGCCGACAAGCGCCGCGATGGGTGAAAAGATTTCATGGTCGACGCCGATGACATCGACATTGGCCATGATCACAATCGTTGCCAGGACCTCTGGAGACTCGAGATGACCGTCACCCTGCGCCAGGCCAACAGCCATGACCTGGATGCTCTCTATCGGCTGGAACAGGTGGCCTTCAGCGGCGATCGCTTCAGCCGTCGTCAGCTCTGGCACCTGCTCAACCGTGCCCATGCCGTCACCCTGGTCGCGGAACGCAAGGACGCGGCCGAAGGGAACCAGCGCCTGCTCGGCTACGGCATCCTGCTGTTTCGCCGCGGCAGCCGCCGCGCTCGACTCTATTCCTTCTGCGTGCATCCCGAGGGGCGCGGCAGAGGCCTCGGCCGGCGCCTGCTGGTGGCACTGGAGGCCGAGGCGCGCGTGCGGGAGGCCGAGGTGCTCGGCCTGGAAGTGCGTGCCGACAATGCCGTGGCGCTCGGGCTCTATCGACGCATGGGCTTCTACCCGGAGCGCTGGCTGGGCGATTACTACGTGGACGGCTGCGGTGGCTGGCAGATGGCCAAGCCGCTGGAGGTCTTTCTGGAAGCCGCGCCCCGGCGCGCAGGCTGATAGAATCGTCTTCTTTCTTTCATCTTCCATGACCCGCAGGACATCGCCATGCCCTCCTTCGACATCGTCTCCGAATTCGACAAGCACGAAGCCAGCAACGCCGTGGATCAGGCCAATCGCGAGATCCAGTCTCGCTTCGACTTCAAGGGCGTCACCGCGAGCTTCGAGCTCAGCGGCGACACCGTGACCCTCGAGGCCGAGGTCGACTTCCAGCTCAAGCAGATGCTCGACGTGCTGCGCAACAAGCTGATCGCGCGGGGGATCGACGCCCGCTGCATGGACGTCGAGGAGCCGGTGCTGTCCGGGGTGCGTGCCCGTCAGGAGGTGGCGCTCAAGCAGGGCCTCGACCAGAAGGAAGCCAAGGACATCGCCAAGCGGATCAAGGAGAGCAAGCTCAAGGTGCAGGCCCAGATCCAGGGCGAGAAGGTGCGTGTCACCGGCAAGAAGCGCGACGATCTCCAGGCCGTCATGGCGCTGCTGCGCGCGGAGGGCGGCCCCGACCTGCCGCTGCAGTTCGACAACTTTCGTGACTGACCCTCGGACGGATCGTCGCGACGAATCGGGCGATTGATCGGGCGGCATGATCCCGGTCATCCCGATGGCGTCCATAGGCGTTCGCGATTGGCACCGGGCGGCGAAATGCTCTTCAATGAGAGGCATGCCGATGAACGGGAGTGAGCGCCAGATGCCGACCCTGCAACGTCTCGCCTTCCTGGGCCTGGCCTGGATCAGCTTCGGGGTGGGCGTGGTCGGCGCCTTCCTGCCCCTGCTGCCGACCACCTGCTTCATGCTACTGGCGGTCTGGGCGGCCTCCAAGGGCTCGCCGCGCTTCGCCGCCTGGATTCGCGAACACCCCCGCTTCGGTCCCGCCATCACCGCCTGGGAAGCCGAGCGGGCGATTCCCCGCCATGCCAAGCGGCTCGCCGCGGCGATGCTCGCCGTGTCGATGCTGGTGCTGGCCCTCACCGTCAGTATGCTGTGGCTGAAGCTCGCGCTCATCGCGGGGCTGTCGCTGGTCACCGCCTGGGTCCTGTCGCGTCCCGAGCCCATCTCGGCACGCTGAGCGCCCGGCTTTGAGCTTCGGGCACGGCGGGCCGTACAATGGATCGCAATTACCGACAGGAGCCCTTCCTAGATGTCAGAACCGCAGCCGATCTACCTGAGTGACTACCGTCCGCCCGCCTACCGCGTGACCCGCACCGAGCTGACCTTCGACCTCGATCCCGCCGCCACCCGGGTCAAGGCGCGCCTGCACGTCGAGCGCCACCCCGAACACGAGGCCGGCGTGCCTCTCGAACTCGACGGCGAGCAGCTCAACCTCAAGGCCATCGCCATCGACGGACAGGCGCTTGGCGAGGACGAGTACGCGGTCGGCGAGGCGGGGATGGTCGTGCACCGGGTGCCCCAGGCCTTCCTGCTCGACACCGAGGTGGAGGTCGCGCCCGATGCCAATACGGCGCTGTCGGGGCTCTATCGCTCCAGTGGCATGTACTGTACCCAGTGCGAGGCTGAGGGCTTTCGGCGCATCACCTTCTACCCGGATCGCCCGGACGTCATGGCGACCTTCTCCACCACGGTGATCGGCGATGCCGCGACCCTGCCGGTGCTGCTCTCCAACGGCAATCCGGTGGAGCGCGGCACGCTGCCCGGCGGTCGCCACTTCGTCACCTGGGAGGACCCGCATCCCAAGCCCAGCTACCTGTTCGCGCTGGTGGCCGGCGACCTCGAGAAGGTCGAGGATCGCTTCACCACCATGAGCGGACGCGAGGTGACCCTGCAGATCTGGGTCGAGGAGGAGAACCTCGACAAGACCGACCACGCCATGGCCTCGCTGCAGCGCGCCATGGCCTGGGACGAGCAGGCCTATGGCCGCGAGTACGACCTCGATCTCTTCATGATCGTCGCGGTCAACGACTTCAACATGGGCGCCATGGAGAACAAGGGGCTCAACATCTTCAACTCGGCGGCGGTGCTGACCCACCCCCACACCGCCACCGATGCCGCCTTCCAGCGCGTCGAGGGCATCGTCGCCCACGAGTACTTCCACAACTGGTCCGGCAACCGCGTCACCTGCCGCGACTGGTTCCAGCTCTCCCTCAAGGAGGGCTTCACGGTCTTCCGCGATCAGTGCTTCTCGGCCGATACCAACTCGGCACCGGTCAAGCGCATCGAGGACGTCTCCTTCTTCCGCACCGCCCAGTTCGCCGAGGATGCCGGCCCCACCGCCCACCCGGTGCGCCCGGACCACTATATCGAGATCGGCAACTTCTACACCCTGACCATCTACGAGAAGGGCGCCGAGATCGTGCGCATGCTTTCGAACCTGGTGGGGGAGGAGGCCTTCCGCCGCGGCAGCGATCTCTACTTCTCGCGCTTCGACGGCCAGGCGGTGACCATCGAGGACTTCGTCGACTGCATGGCCGAGGCCTCGGGCGAGGACCTCGGCCAGTTCCTGCGCTGGTACTCCCAGGCGGGCACCCCCGAGATCGACGCTCATGGCGAGTACGACTACGCCAATGCCGAGTACCGGCTGGTGCTGCGCCAGCGCACCCCGGCCACCCCCGGCCAGGCCGAGAAGCAGGCCCTGCACATCCCGGTGCGCCTGGGCCTGGTGGGCACCAAGTCCGGCCGCGACCTGCCGCTGACCCTGGACGGTGAGGCGCTCGGCACCGATGCGGTGATCCATCTGCGTGAGGATGAGCAGGAGTTCCTCTTCACCGAGGTCAGCGAGGCCCCGGTGCCGTCGCTCGCGCGCGGCTTCTCGGCGCCGGTCAAGCTGAACTTCCCCTATGGCCGCGAGGACCTGGCCTTCCTGCAGGCCCACGACTCCGACGGCTTCAATCGCTGGGACGCCGGCCAGCGCCTGGCGCTGCTGGCCCTGGACGACCTGATCGCCGCCCACCGCAACGGGGTCGAGAAGGTGATGGACCCGCGGGTGGTCGAGGCCTTCCGCGCCGTGCTGGCGGCTCGTATCGACGACAAGGCGGTGCTGGCCCAGATGCTGACGCTGCCCTCGGAGGCCTACATCGCCGAGCAGCAGCCGCTGGTCGACGTCGACGCCATCCACGCCGCCCGCACCTTCGTCAAGCAGTCGCTGACGATGGCCCTGCGCGATGACTTCCTGCGGCTCTACGAGGAGAACCGCTCAGAGGTACCCTACGCACCGGAGCCCGAGCAGATCGCCGCGCGCAGCCTCAAGAATGTGGCGCTCTCGTATCTCATGGCCATCGAGGATGAGGCGGGACTCGAGTTCGCCCAGGCGCAGTTCGCGGCCGACCACAACATGACCGACGTGCGCCATGCCCTGACGCTGCTGGTGCACGGCTCGCGCGGCGACATCGCCGACCCGGCGCTGAAGGCCTTCGGCGAGAAGTGGGCCCATGATCCGTTGGTGATGGATCAGTGGTTCAGCCTTCAGGTGACGCGCCCCCAGGCGGACGTGCTGGATCGCGTGAAGTTCCTGATGGCGCATCCGGCTTTCTCATTGAAGAATCCCAACCGGGTGCGCGCACTGATCGGCGCCTTCGCCAACCAGAACCCGGTCAACTTCCACCGAGCCGATGGCGCGGGCTACCGGCTGCTGGCCGACACCGTGATCGAGCTCAACCGGCTCAATCCGGAGATCGCCGCGCGGCTGATCACGCCGCTGACCCGCTGGGCCCGCTTCGACGAGGCGCGACAGGAACTGATGAAGGCCGAGCTCGAGCGCATCCGCGCCGAGGAGCTCTCGCCCAACGTCTATGAGGTGGTGGAGAAGGCGCTCGCCTGAGGGCCGCTTCCTGCCTGGACCTGACGGCCAGAAGACCACGGTCCGGAACCCCTCGACCGGAAACGACAGGTCGGAAACGACGGCGCCGCCCGAGAGGGCGGCGCCGTCGTTGGTGGGGGAGGACGAGGGCGTCAGTGGATCAGCCAGCTCAGCACCGTCGCCCCCAGCAGCCACCAGACGAGCATAATGATGAAGGCGCCGCGCAGCAGGGCGGCCACCCCCTTCCACAAGAGCCACAGGCCGAACGCCAGTACCAGCAGGCTGATCAGGGTGATCGGGATGCCCAGCGAGTTGGACAGCCCCTGCATGAAGCTGCCGGCCGCCTCGTCGAGGCCGGAAAAGAATCCGGTCAGGCTCGCGACGATGAAGCGGATGAACTCGCCGAAGGCGCTGCCGATGAAGCTGAAGACGTCGTCCATGGGGATGCGATCCGGTGTGGGGGCCACGGCGTGCCGGCCGGGCCCTGACATCAAGCGATGGAGGAAGTATCGCGACAAGCGGCCCGCCCTGACAAGCCGGGCGCGTCATTCATCCCAGCTGGCTCGCCCGGGAGACCACGCCGGACTCCTCGGCGGCACTGTCGGCCAGCGCTCGGCCGGCCTCGTCGTAGACGTGGAAGACGGCATTGGCCCCCAGCTCGCGGATCGGCTCGATCTCCTCGGGATATTCGACCACGGCGGTGATCCGCCCCGGAAACTCGCGAGAGCGCAGCTGCTTGAGGGCGAAGAGGTTGCCCGCATGGTGCGGCATCGCCAGCACCACCATCTGTACGTCGCGAGACATCAACAGCTTGTCCCAGAAGTCGGAGTCCACGGCATCGCCCTCGAGGATATTGAAGCCGCGGCTGCTCAAGGTCTTGACGCTCTGGGGGTTGCTGTCGATGCCTAGCACGCGCAGGCCGTACTCCTTCTGCAGGCGGCGATAGACGCTGCGGCCGATGCGCCCCATGCCGAGCACCACCGCCTCGGCGTCACCGACCTCGATGGGACGGTCGCTGGGCGAGAGCTCGCCGACGCTGATCCGGGGCAGCCGCGGTTCCAGCCAGCGGTAGACGCGCTCGCTCAAGCCGTTGAGGACGGCCGACAGCCCGAAGCTGAGCGCCACGGCCAGGGAGATCACCACCAGCCAGTCCCCCGAGAGCCAGCCGCTGGAGACCGCGATGGCGCCGACGATCAGGCCGAACTCCGAATAGTTGGTCAGGCTGAGGGTGGCCAGCACCGAGGTGCGATGGCGCATCTTGAAGCGCATGAAGACCGCTTGATAGATCACGCTCTTCAGCGGCAGGATCAGCACCAGCAGCAGGGCGGCGCCGAGCATCTCGACACTCGGCATGGCCGTCAGCCCAATGCTCAGGAAGAAGCCCACCAGCAACAGCTCCTTGAGGCTGAATAGCGAGCGCGCCAGGGTCTGGGCGGCGGGGTGGGGGGACAGCAGCAGGCCGATGATCAGCGCGCCGAGATCGCCCTTCACGCCGACGGCGTCGAACAACGCGTAGCCCAGTACCAGCGCCAGCAGCATGCCGAACAGCATCTGCATCTCGCCGTGGCCCAGCCGGTCCAGCAGGGCGCGCAGGGCGGGAGCCAGGGGGATCAGCAGCACCAGTCCCAGGGCCCAGGGGCTCGGCAGCTCGCCGGTGGAGGCGGTGATGAAGAGCACCGCGAAGATGTCCTGCATGATCAACACGCCGATGGCCAGACGGCCGTAGGCGGTCTGAGTCTCGCTGCGCTTCTCCAACACCTTGACCACGAAGACAGTGCTCGAGAAGGAGAGCGCGAAGCCGAGCAGGGCCAGGGTGGACCAGCCGGTGTCGGCCAGCAGCGAGAGGCCCAGCCACTTGATCAGGGCGAGCAGCATCACCATCACGAGGGTCGAGGCCAGCATGTGCAGCGTGGCGCCGCCCCAGACGTCGCGGCGCAGCAGGGTGCGCACGTCCAGCTTCAGGCCGATGCTGAACAGCAGCAGCACGACCCCGATGTTGGCCAGGGTCTCGAGCAGCGGGGTCTTGTCGAAGCCCAGCGCGTTGAGCACGAAGCCGCCGGCGAGAAAGCCCACCATGGGCGGCAGTCGCAGCAGCATCGCGGACATGCCGCCGAGGAAGGCCGTGAGAAGAAAGGCCGGTTCGATCATGCACACTCCCTGTTCTGCAATCTTCGGCAAGACGGATAGTGTAGGGAAGTCGTAAGGTGAATGGCATTCATGATTTGGGGTATGCCCATCGGCGATGACGCGGTCGTGACAGGTCGGCGGCGCGACGAGCCAGAACGCGAATAGAATAGGGAGCGAAAGGACAGGGTGAGTCGGGAAAGGGTGAACCGGGCAAGAGGAGGGCGCATGGCCAGACTGATTCTCAATGGCAAGTCGGCGCAGCTGCCGGAGGTGCGTGAGGCGGTCTTTAGCCGGCGGGCAGCAGGCGATGCCCTCGAGGTACGCGCCACCTGGGAGGCTGGCGACGCCGAGCGCATGGCGGAGCAGGCCGCACACGACGGCGTCGATCGAGTGATCGCCGGCGGCGGCGACGGCACGCTCAACGAGGTGGTCAACGGCCTGATGCGCGTGCCCCGTGAACGTCGCCCGGTGCTCGGCATCCTGCCCCTGGGCAGTGCCAACGATTTCGTCACCTCACTGGACCTGCCGCTGGCCTGCGAACCGGCCCTCGAGGCGGCCCTGAGCCTGCCGGCGCACCGCGTCGACGTGCCCCGCCTGGACGACTGGCACTTCCTGAACATGGCCACCGCCGGCTTCGGGGCCGAGATCACCTGGTCCACGCCCAAGGGCTTGAAGCGTCTCCTCGGCGGCGGGGCCTACTCGCTGATCGGGGCCGTCAAGGCCTGGCGCATCAACCACTATGCCGGGCGGATTCGCTGGCAGGATGGCGAACGCCGGGTCGAGGTCTGCCTGCTGGCCGTCGGCAACGGCCGCCAGTCGGGCGGGGGGCATGTGCTGACCCCGCAGGCGACGCTGGACGATGGGCGCCTCGACGTGCTGATCCTGCACGACATCGGCTCCGTGACCCAGCTGCGCGCCATGCGTCACGAGCTCGAGACGCGCCCCGCCCGCGGCACCCACGTCGATACCCTACGGGTCGACTGGCTCGCCTTCGAGGCCGACGAGGAGGTACCGCTCACCCTGGATGGCGAGCCCGCCCGGCGGCAGGGCTTCACGGTAACGATCGATCCCGCGGCACTGTGGCTGGCGGTGTCGCCGACGTGCCCGCTGCTCTCTCGGCCGGCATGAGGCTACTATGAACGCTCGAACATGAGAGACGTGGCAACCGCCCTCGGGCGGACCGATTCCGGTGACAAGGGAAGACGACATCATGAGCCTCTCGCTGATCATCCCCGTAGTCTTGCTGGGCACCCTGCTGGTCTATGGGGTGGCCATCCATAATCGCCTGGTGGCCCTGAAGAACCGCTACCAGAACGCCTTCGCCCAGATCGCGGTGCAGCTCAAGCGCCGTCACGACCTGATTCCCAACCTGGTCGAGACCGCGAAGGCCTACATGCGCCATGAGCGGGAAACCCTGCAGGCGGTGACCGAGGCGCGCAAGGCCGCCGAGGTGGGGCTCCAGCACGCCGCGGCCCGGCCCGGGCCACGGATCTCGATTGGGCCATGGCTCGACTGGTGCGCCTGGTCCCGTCCGAGCGGGCCCCGCTGCTGGCGGCCATGAGCTGCTGCGTGGCCCACGATGGCCGGATCGAGCCCGAGGAGGCGGAGCTGCTGAGCGCGGTGGCCTGGACCCTGGGGTGCCCGCTGCCGAGTCCGTCGCGCCCACCCGGTGAGAGGGGAGGCGAGTCGGCTGGCGAGTCGGCCGATGAGACGGCATGATGAGGGATCGCTTGCCCATCTTTGATCAGCGGAGGACGTCGCGATGCTCACCCCCTTCCACCTGGCCGTTCAGGTCCGTGACCTCGACGAGGCCCGGCGTTTCTACGGCGACCTGCTGGGCTGTCCGGAGGGTCGCTCCAGTGATACCTGGATCGACTTCAACCTCTATGGCCACCAGTTCGTCTGCCACCTGAACCCGGCGCTGGGCGAGCGGGGCCTCGACGATCACCGCAATCCGGTCGATGGCCACGGCGTACCGGTCCCGCATTTCGGCGTGGTGCTGGAGATGGCCGACTGGGAGGCCCTGGTCGATCGACTCACCGCGGCGGGCGTGCGGTTCGAGATCGAGCCCTACCTGCGCTTTCGCGGCGAGCCGGGCGAGCAGGCCACCATGTTCTTCCGTGATCCCAGCGGCAATGCCATCGAGTTCAAGGCCTTCCGCGACATCGCCGGCCAGCTGTTCGCCACCTGAGGCATCACGCCGCCTTGCGAGAGCAGGGGCGCTCTGGTGCAATGTCGTCCCTTTCGTCAGGAGCAAGAAAATGGCAATGAAACCCCGGATGCCGCTGGTCGCAGCCATGGCGCTGGCCGTGGGACTCGCCGGTTGCGGCAACGGCGACGACGAGCCTGCTCCAGCCGAGGTCGAGGAAACACAGGAAGAAGCTGCTCAGCCGGTCTCCGAGGCGGATGAGGAGCCGTCGGCCGACGAGGCCGAGTCGCCCGTGGAGTCGGAGCCTGCCGCCGCACCGGATGAGGCGGATGGCAATCTCGAGGCTGAGGGCGAAGTGGACCTCGAGGCGGAGGGGGAGGTGGACGCCGAGGCCGAGACCCTTGGAGAGTCACCGGCCGATACCCTGGACGAGGACGCGGCCCTGCCCGGGGAGACGACCCGCTCCGATGTCGATGCCATCATCGAGGAGACCGAGCGGCGCTTCGAGGAAGCCAGCCGTCGCATCGACGAGCAGTTCGAGAGCGCCGAGGAGGGGACGCCCGACTTGGAGCCCATGGAAGAGTCGGCCGAGTTCGAACCCATGGAGTCGCCCGAGTTAGAGTCAGATACCGGCCTCGACGAGGCGCCGGGCGGCGACCTTGACGAGCGTGAGGCGTTGCCCGGGGAGAGCACCAGCTCGGATATCGACGCGATACTCGAGGAAACCGAGAGGCGCTTCGAGGAGGCGAGTCGCCAGATCGAGGAGCAGTTCCAGGAGGCCGAACGTCAGGCGCCGGACACCTCTTCCGAGCTCGATATCGAGTCCGGTCCTGTCGAGGAAGATTGAACCACGCTTGCCTGAAGGTCACCGCCAACGAAAAAGGCCCACCAGATAGGTGGGCCTTTCTCTATGACGCTCGGACGGCGCTGCCGGCCGGTCGTCTCCGGGTCAACCGAGGATCAGTCGGCGGCGCGGATGTTGGAGGCCTGAAGGCCTTTCTTGCCCTGGGTCACTTCGAAGGTGACTTTCTGGCCGTCCTGCAGGGACTTGAAGCCTTCAGCCTGAATTTCGGAGAAGTGAGCGAACAGGTCATCACCGCCGTCGTCCGGAGAGATGAAGCCGTAGCCCTTGGTGTCGTTGAACCACTTGACAGTGCCAGTTGCCATTGTCGATTTCCTTAACTAACTAAATAATGGTGCTGGGCCAGGGAGGGTCGACCTCGCCATGGACCCGTAATACGTGGGCAGGACAAGAAGCAAGTGCGCACCGGGTATATCGAAGGAATCGAAGTACTACTGACGACTTTTCTGCTTGCTGACCAACGCAACGGATAGTGCTACAGCGCCAGGGTTGCGTCAACACAGTGTCGCAGGGAGACTGGCGCTGCCGCCCGCAAAAACACTGTAGATGGAAAGCCCGTGAGCGTCCAGCCTCCATCTCGCCCCCTTCATCACCGAAAGAGAGCCCCATGACCCATCCGTACCTCGCTTCCAGCGACACCCACAGCAAGGTGGTCGGCTACCTGCTGTGGCTGTTCGGCTTCCTCGGCGCCCACCGCTTCTACTATGGCAAGCCGGTCACCGGTACCCTCTGGTTCTTCACCCTCGGGCTGCTCGGCATCGGCTGGCTGATCGATCTGTTCCTGATCCCGTCCATGGACCGCCAGGCGGACCTGCGTTTCCAGGCCGGCCCGACCAACTACACCCTGGCCTGGCTGCTGCTGACCTTCCTGGGAGTGTTCGGCATCCACCGCTTTTACCTCGGCAAGTGGCTGACCGGCATCCTCTACCTGCTGACCTTCGGCCTCTGCGGGCTCGGGGTGCTCTACGATTTCTGGACCCTTAACGACCAGATCTCCATGCGCCATGCCCGCCGCGGCATCTTCAACGGCTGACCGCCGGGTGCTTTTCTACCGTGGAAGGCGAGGGTGCCTTCAGGATTCCCGCTCGGAGGACGCATGTTGATCGACGCTCAGTTCTGGCCGTTCCTGGTGGCCATCACCCTGCTCAGCATGAGCCCCGGGGTGGATACCCTGCTGGTGATCCGCAACACCGCGCGGGGCGGCTGGCGCGACGGCGTGGCCACCAGCCTGGCCATCTGCTGTGGCCTCTTCGTGCACGCCACGGTCTCGGCGCTCGGCATCTCGCTGATCCTGCTGCAATCGGCCTGGGCCTTCGGCGTGCTCAAGCTGGCGGGGGCCGCCTATCTGGTGTGGCTGGGCGTGGCGAGCCTGCTGGCCGCCCGGCGGGGTCAGGGCCTTCCCGTGGCCGGCGTCAGCACGGAGCGTCGGCCCGTGCCGCTGTGGCGGCCGGTGCGCGAGGGGCTGCTCTCCAACGTGCTGAACCCCAAGACGGTGGTCTTCTACATGGCCTTCCTGCCGCAGTTCATCGCCCCGGGGGATCCCGCGCTCGCCAAGTCGTTGTGGCTGGCCGGCGTGCACTTCGTGGTGGCCAACCTGTGGCAGATCGGCATCGTGGCGATGGTGGGCAGCGCCGGACAGTGGCTTTCGAGCGCGGCGTTCACGCGCTGGCTCCACGGCCTGACTGGTGCCGTGCTGGTCGGCTTCGGTATCAAGCTGGCGCTGACGCGCCCGCCCGCCTAAACCGGACTTCGTCCGGAGCTGTAAGCCTTAAGCTTGAAGCTGGAAGACAAACCTTGACCCCAAAGCGGGTGACATCATGCTGCCTTCCAGCTTCCAGCTTCCAGCTTCCAGCTTCCAGCTTCCAGCTTCCAGCTTCCAGCTTCCAGCTTCCAGCTTCCAGCTCAGTTGCTGGCCAGCAGTGAGCGATCGTAGCGCACCGAGGTCTCCGCCGGGGTCAGCAGCGACACGCCGGTGCTGTCGCCGCCGTTGGCCAGGCTCTCGAAGATCACGCGATAGGCGAGCACGGCCTGCACGTAGTCGCGGGTCTCGCGGAAGGGGATGCTCTCGACAAAGAGGTCGAACTCCTGTGGGGCGTCACGCAGCCAGCGGTCGACCCGGTGGGGGCCGGCATTATAGGCCGCCGTGGCCGCCAGGCGATTGCCCCGGTAGCGGTCGAGCATGTCGCGGATGTAGGTGCTGCCGAGACGGATATTGACCGCAGGGTCGAGCACGCCGTAAGGCCCTGGGTCGTTCATGCCGAGCTGCCGGCTGACCTGGGTGGCGGTGCCCGGCATCAGCTGCATCAGGCCGCGTGCCCCGGCCGGCGATAGCGCATCGGGATTGTAGGCGCTTTCGCGCCGGGCGATGCCCATCAGCAGGTAGGGGTCGACGCGGGTCTGCCGGCCCCAGTGCAGGAAGTGGTCGCGATAGGCCTCGGGGAAACGCCACGCCAGGTCATCCCACAGCTTGCCGGCGATGGTGGTCTGCACCAATCGGGCCTGCCAGCCGCGCCGCTGGGCATAGTCGGCGAGCAGGCGGGCCTGCTCTTCTGTGCCGCGCGCGGCGGCGGCATACCACTCGCTGGCGGCGAGCCCCGGCTCGCCGATGCGTAGTAGGGCTTCGGTGCGGCGCACGGCCGGCCACTGTGCCACCGCCTGGCGAGTCGCCTCGTCGATCCGATGGCGTGCCTGATTGAGGGCGTAGGGACGATCGAGGCGGTCGGCGGCGGCGAAGCCGAAGAAGTTGCGCTCATCGGCGGCTCGGGCGTAGGCCTCGCGCGCCTGGCCGTCGTTGCCCTGCTGCTGCTGTGCCCGCGCCAGCCAGTACTGCCAGCGGCTCTCGCCGCGCTGCGTCTCGTCCATCCGGTCGATCCACGCGATGACCCCGGCCCAGTCGCGATCGCCAAGCGCCGTCCTGACCCGCAGTTCGAGCAGATCGTCGTCGTCGCGTCGCGTCAGCAGGTCGTCGACCCAGCCGAGGTTCTGGTCGACGTCGCGGACCATGGAGTAGAAGGCCAGATCGTGCTCGATCGCGCGGCGATGGCGCGCCTGGAGGGAGAGGTGGGGGGCGAGCTTGCGCCAGGCCTCCAGGGCGGCCTCGGTATCCGCCCGGGTGAAGCCGTGCATGGCGGCGGCATACAGCGCGCTGGTGCCGCGGCACTCCGGCCCGAGGCAGGCGGGCGTGCGGGTGACGGCGGAGAAGTCCTGCTTCAATACGGTCATGGCCGTGCGGCCATTCTGCCACTCCCGGCCGAGCATGCGGCCGAGGTAGTCGGCGAGCCCCGTCTCGCCGGCCTGCCAGGCCAGGGTCATGCGCTCCCAGATCGCCTCCTGATCGATCTCCCCCTGTGCCCGCAGGGTGTCGAAGAGGGTATCGCAAGCATCCGGCTGCGAACGGCCGACCCGCCACAGCTCGCGTCCTCCCTCGGCGGCCGCCTGCAGGTCGGCGCCGAGCTGGGCGGTGTAGTAGTGGCAGCGACGATCGGTGCCTGCAGGCACGCCGTTGGCCACTGCTCGCAGGCTTTCGTAGCGTCCCGCCTCGCCATACTGCTCGATGGCCTGGCCGCGCAGCCACTCCCCTAGCGGGGTATCGTCGTGGCGCTCGATGAAGCTCAGCACCGCCTCGGGCTCGGCGCCGGGTAGGCGGGCCTTGAGGCGGTGGTAGTCGACATAGCCGGCCAGCACGTGATCCTCGATGGCGCGCTGATCGATCTTCTGCCACTGCTGGCTGCGCGCGGCCTGCAGGGCATCCTGCATGGCGCGGTCACTGCCCTGGGCGAGCAGCGGCAGGCAGCAGAGGGCGGCGGCGATCAGGGGCTTGCAGTGACCGAATGACGGGAGCATGGGGGACCTCTTGCGGTTCGCGATCGGCGGTCGGCCATGGTGGCCGATGGCGGCGGCCTTGAGTAGTGTCGCCGTAGCCCGACAGGCGACGGCTGTCGGGCGCCGCGGGGATATTCTATCGTGTAGCGGGATTCGTGCGGGGCGGCAAGGAGAGAAAGATGGCCAGATTCAGCGGTGGAGGGCCGGTGGAGCGCCTGCGGCGACGCTCCCGGGTGCTGGGCCAGATGGGCCGCGCCCTGCGGCTCTTCCTGCCCATGACCCGCGACGTGCTGCTGCGTCGCTATCGTCCGGTGCCCTGGGGCGCCTTCCTGTGGATGCTGGTGGCGCTTTCGTACCTGATCTTGCCTCTCGACCTGATACCCGATGTCCTGCTGCTGCTCGGCTTGGTCGACGACGTGGTGATCGTCGGCTGGTTGCTGACCCGGGTCGATCGTCACCTGGCGGGGTATCGCGTCTGGCGGGAGAACCGAGAAGGGGCGGGCGCGCCCCCCGGCGAAGGTCGACGCGACGACGAGCACCTGCCCTGATACGATCGTTTGAATCTTTCTCGATAGGCGTCCCACGAGGTCCGTATGCCCCCCGATCATCCCCCCGGCGCCGCCGACTGGCGACGCGCCCTGGCGCGTTTCGTCGCGGTTATCCCCCACACGCGCGCACTCGAGCTCGAGGTGCTCGAGGCCGGCCCCGAGGGCGTGCGCCTGCGCCTGCCCTGGCACGATGACCTGCTCGGTGACGCCGCCCGGGGACTGGTGCATGGCGGGGTGCTGACCATGCTGCTCGATACCGCCTGCGGCGCAGCGGTGCTGCCGGCGCTGCCGGCGCCAGAGGTCTGCCCGACCCTCGATCTGCGCATCGATCACTACCGGCCGGGCGTGGCCGGGCAGGCGATCATCGCCGAGGCGCGGGTGGTGCGGGTCACCACCTCGGTGGTCTTCACCGAAGGCACGCTTCGCCAGCAGGCGGGACCGCTGGCGCGAGGCATCGGCAACTTCGTGCGCCTGGGGCCGCGCAATACGCCGCCGGGTTTCGCCGAGGCGCTGTTCGCCGATGCGACGCTCGACGAGGCCCCTTTCGAGGAGAGAAACGACCATGCGTGAAGGGTTCCACGACGTCGAATGGCTGGCGCGCACTCGCGCCGAGGGCGACGTCCAGGCGTGGCTGTCGCTGATCCCCTATGCCCGCCGCATCGGCGTCACGGCCGAGGCGGACCCGGACGGCGAGGGCCTGCTGTTTCGCCTCGATCCCCGCGAGGAGAACGTCGGCAACGTCCTGCTGCCGGCGCTGCATGGCGGAGTGGTGGCCGCCTTCATGGAGACTGCCGCGACCCTGGACCTGATGCTGGCCGCTCGTGAACCGCGCCTGCCGCGCATCGTCGATCTCTCCATCGACTACCTGCGCACCGCTCGGGTCATGCCGACCCTGGCCCGCTGTACCCTGCTGCGCGAGGGGCGGCGCCTGGGCAACGTCCAGGTCACGGCCTGGCAGGAGCGTGAGGCGCTGCCGGTGGCCACCGCACGCCTGCACTTCGTGCTCGGTGCCCCCTCCGCTCATCAGCATGACGGGGGTGCTTGAAAAGCCAGCGACGGGCCCCATATCGACGACAGTTCCATATCGGTGGCGTCGCCACCATTGTCATGTCAATTAAAGGGGTCCGAGCCACATGACCACTGCCACCCATGAAGAAACCCTCGGCTTCCAGACCGAGGTCAAGCAGCTGCTGCACCTGATGATCCACTCCCTGTATTCCAACCGGGAGATCTTCCTGCGCGAGCTGATCTCCAATGGCGCCGACGCCTGCGACAAGCTGCGCTATCAGGCGCTGGACAACGATGCGCTCTATGAAGGCGACAGCGAGCTGCGCATCGAGATCGAGCACGACGCCGAGGCGGGTACCGTCACCGTGCGCGACAATGGCATCGGCATGAACCGCAACGAAGTGATCGAGAACCTCGGCACCATCGCCAGAAGCGGCACCGCCGAGTTCCTCAAGCAGCTCTCCGGCGAGCAGCAGAAGGATGCCCGGCTGATCGGCCAGTTCGGCGTCGGCTTCTACTCCGGCTTCATCGTCGCCGACGACATCACCGTGCGCACCCGCAAGGCGGGCACCGCGCAGGGCGACGGCGTCGAGTGGCACTCCAAGGGCGAGGGCGAGTTCACCGTCGCCGACATCGAGCGCGAGACCCACGGCACCGAGATCGTCCTGCACCTCAAGGAGGATGCCCGCGAGTTCGCCGACGATTTCCGTCTGCAGAGCCTGGTGCGCAAGTACTCCGACCACATCGAGGTGCCGGTGCGCATGCCCAAGGTCGAGACCGCTCGCGACGAGGACGGCAACGAGATCGAGGGCAGCGAGACCACCACCTGGGAGACCGTCAACGAGGCCACCGCACTCTGGGTGCGCCCCAAAAGCGAGCTCACCGACGACGAGTACAAGGCCTTCTACAAGCATGTGGCCCATGACTTCAGCGATCCGCTGACCTGGAGCCACAACAAGGTCGAGGGCAAGCTCGAGTACGTAAGCCTGCTCTACGTGCCCGGCCGGGCCCCCTTCGATCTCTACGAGCGGGACGGCGCTCGCGGGGTGAAGCTCTACGTGCAGCGCGTCTTCATCATGGACGACGCCGAGCAGTTCCTGCCGCTCTACCTGCGCTTCATCAAGGGCGTGCTGGATACCCGGGACCTGTCGCTGAACGTCTCCCGCGAGCTGCTGCAGCAGGACCCGCAGGTCGAGAAGATCAAGAGCGCCCTGACCAAGCGCTCGCTGGACATGCTCAAGAAGCTCGCCAAGGATCCCGAGGCCTACCAGACCTTCTGGAACACCTTCGGCAGCGTGCTCAAGGAAGGCCCGGCGGAGGATCACGCCAATCGCGAGAAGATCGCCGCCCTGCTGCGCTTCTCCAGCACCCATACTGACAGTGCCATCCAGGACCAGTCGCTGGCCGACTATGTCTCGCGCATGAAGGAGGGCCAGGAGAAGGTCTACTACATCGTTGCCGATAGCTTCAACGCGGCCAAGTCGAGCCCCCATCTCGAGGTCTTCCGCAAGAAGGGCATCGAGGTGCTGCTGCTCCACGACCGCATCGACGAGTGGCTGATGAGTCACCTCACCGAGTTCGAGGGCAAGAGTCTGGTCGACGTCGCCAAGGGCGATCTCGACCTCGGTGAGATCGAGGACGAGGAGGAGAAGAAGGCGCAGGAGGAGACCGCCAAGGCCAAGCAGGAGCTGGTCAAGCGCGTCAAGGAGGCCCTGGGCGATGAGGTCCAGGAGGTCAAGGTGACGCATCGCCTCACCGATTCCCCGGCCTGCGTGGTGCTGCCCGAGCACGAGATGGGCTTCCAGATGCGCCGCATCATGGAGGCCGCCGGCCAGGCGATGCCCGAGGTCAAGCCGATCCTCGAGCTCAACCCCGAGCATGCCCTGGTGGCCCGCCTCGAGGGCGTCGAAGGCGACGGCTTCGAAGACCTGGCGCGCATCCTGCTCGATCAGGCGATCATCGCCGAGGGCGGCCATCTCGACGACCCTGCCGCTTACGTCAAGCGTCTCAATGCCCTGTTGAGCGCCTGACCTTCCCGCCCGAGACGCCATCCGCGGATGGCGTCACCCACGTGCCGCCGGCCGCCCCCCTGGGCGGCCGGCGTGCGTTCAGAGCTCGTTGAAGTAGCAGTGATGCTGGGTCTCGCAGCGCGAGATCCGGAGCTCCAGCGGCTCGCCCTGGAGGTTTCGGGCCACCCGACGGATCTCCAGCAGCGGCGAGCCCAACGCTACGCCCAGCTGCTTCTGCTCTGGCGGGCCCGCCGCCACGGCGAAGAGGCGCTCCTCCGCCTTGGCCACGCTCTGCCCGAAACGTTGCTGATAGAGCTGGTAGAGGGTGTTCGGCAGCGTTTCTGGCTCTTTCTCCAGTGCCGGGAAACGGGCTGCGGAAACTACCAGTTCCTCCAGCAGTGCGGGCACGCCTTCCAGCTCCCGTACCCGCCGGATATGCACCACTTCCGCTTCCACCTCGAGTTCCAGCGTCTCGGCCTCTTCCACCGTGGCCGGTCGGGACTGGCGTAACAGCACCCGGGAGATGGGCATCGAGCGGGTACCGTCGAGCCGCGTGAGGTGAAAAAACTGGAACAGCGAGCGATCGTTGTCGTGAGTCGCGACCACGGTGCCCTTTCCTTGGTAACGGATCACCACGTGATCGCTGGCCAGGTCATCCAGCGCCTTGCGCAGCGTGCCCACACTGACGCCGTACTCCTGGGAGAGCGCGGACTCGCTAGGGATGAAGGTGCCGGGGGGCCAGTCTCCCGAAACGATACGTGACAGCAGCGCCTCCTTGATCTGCTGGTAGAGCGGGCGATAGCTGGGCGTCTGAGAGTCATTCATGTGCGGTTCCTTAGGTTCAATCACGTAGCGGCATTCGGGCCCCTCGAATGCCAGAGTCTCTGAACATGATACCAAAAAAACATATAGAGGACTTGACGGTCGTGTATCATGTGTCATATACATGAGTTGAAGCTTCGCAGCAGTCAGTCCATCAGGAGGCCTGTGTCCAGGCTGTCATCGAGATAACACCCATAACCTCGCAAGTGGAGAGGAGACATCATGAGCATCGACTTCGTAGTACATGATGCCGACGACAGTGTCGGCGTCGCGGTGGTCGAGGGAATTCAGGCCGGTCAGGAACTGACCGGCTGGGTCATGCAGGAGGATCAGACCATCACTTGCACGGTGAGCGATCCCATTCCCATCGGTCACAAGCTCGCCATCCGCGATCTGTCGGAGGGAGACGCCGTGATGAAGTACAGCGTCGACATCGGTCGCGTGATCAAGCCCATCAAGAAGGGTGAGCACCTGCACGTCCACAACGTCAAAACCAAGAGGTGGTAAAAGATGGAAATCAAGGGTCGCAAGTTTCTGGGCTATCGTCGCGAAAATGGCCGGGTCGGGGTTCGGAACCACGTCATCGTGCTGCCGGTCGACGACATTTCCAACGCTGCCGCCGAGGCCGTCGCCAACAACATCAAGGGTACCCTGGCGCTGCCGCATCCCTATGGTCGCCTGCAGTTCGGCGCTGACCTGGACCTGCATTTCCGTACCCTGATCGGCATCGGCTGCAATCCCAACGTCGCCGCGGTCATCGTCATCGGCATCGAGCCGGGCTGGACCGGTAAGGTCGTCGACGGCATCAAGGCCACCGGCAAGCCGGTCGAGGGTTTCTGGATCGAGCAGAACGGGGATCACAACACCATCTGCGCCGCCTCCAAGAAGGCTCGCGAATTCGTGCAGCATGCCAGTGAGCTGCAGCGAGAGGAGTGCGACGTCGACGAGCTGTGGGTCTCCACCAAGTGCGGTGAGTCCGATACCACCTCGGGCTGCGGCGCCAACCCCACCGTCGGTGCGGCATTCGACAAGCTGTATGAGGCGGGCTGCACGCTGGTGTTCGGCGAGACCTCGGAGCTGACCGGGGGCGAGCATCTCGTCGCCGAGCGTTGTGCCACTCCGGAAGTTCGCGAGCAGTTCCAGGCCATGTTCGATCGCTACAGCGACATGATCGATCGTCACAAGACCAGCGATCTCTCCGAGTCACAGCCCACCAAGGGCAACATCGAGGGGGGGCTGACCACCATCGAGGAGAAGGCGCTGGGCAACATCCAGAAGATCGGCAAGCGCTGCCGGGTCGACGGGGTGCTGGACAAGGCCGAGCATCCCGACAAGCCGGGCCTGTGGTTCATGGACTCCTCCTCCGCGGCCGCCGAGATGGTGACGCTGTGTGCCGCCTCGGGCTACGTGGTGCACTTCTTCCCCACCGGCCAGGGCAACGTGATCGGCAACCCGATCCTGCCGGTGATCAAGATCTGCGCCAACCCGCGCACCGTGCGCACCATGGGCGAGCACATCGATGTCGACGTCTCACACCTGCTCAAGCGCGAGATCAATATGGAAGAGGCCGGCGACCAGCTGCTCGAGATGATGCTGCGCACCGCCAACGGTCGGCATACCTCAGCCGAGGCCCTGGGGCATCGTGAGTTCGTGCTGACCCGTCTCTACGAAAGTGCCTGATATGATCGCGACGCCCCCACCCGACGGTGGGGGCTTTTTGCCTATGTAACACCTACCGCGAGAGGAGGGGCTGTTTTTATCAGGCGTTGGGTTCGTGACGACCCCGACGACCCACAGCAGGCAAGCTCAGCACGACAACGACAATATCTGGAGATACGCCATGCGAATTTCTCGCTCCATCGCCCTGGCCACGGGCTTCGGAATCACCATCGCCGCCGGCGTCACTACGCTGGCCGCCGCAGACGACTTTCCCAGCAAGGACGTCCAGTATGTGATCCCCTTCGGCCCCGGCGGTGAGTCCGATATCAGTGCCCGGCTGCAGCAGAAGTATTTCGAGGAGATCACCGGCGAACAGCTGGTCGTGCAGTACATGCCCGGCGGTGGCGGAGCCGTGGGTTGGTCCCAGCTCTCCGACATGTCCGCAGATGGCTACACCATCATGGGCTCTAACCTGCCGCATATCATCCTCAAGCCCATGGGCAAGGACGTCGGCTTCCAGACCGCCGATCTCAACAACTTCTTCTATTTCCACTACTCCCCCGACGCCATCCTGGTCCGCAACGATAGCCCCTTCGAGACCCTCGACGACTTGATCCAGGCCGCCGAGGAGGCTCCCGGCGCGGTGACGCTATCCGGCAGCGGCACCTACAGCGCCAACGACGTGGCCAACACTCGCTTCCAGCAGCTGGCCGACGTCACCACCACCTATATTCCCTTCAAGGGCACCGGGGCCGCGGTGACGGCACTGCTCGGTGGCCAGGTTCAGGCCGAATGGGGCTACACCACGGTGGCGGCCAACCACCAGGACAAGGTCCGCATGCTGGCCGTGGCCGCCGAGGAACGCCATCCACTGTTCCCCGACGTGCCCACCTTCCAGGAGCTCGGCTATGACATGGTGGGCGGTGCCTATCGCGGCATGGCGGTGCCGGAGGGAACCCCCGAGGAGATCCAGCAGCGGCTCTCCGACATCTTCCAGCAGATCAACGAGAATCCCGAGTTCCAGCAGAAGATGCAGGATCTCGGCTTCGTGCTGATGGACGTCCCACTGGGCGAGATGGATGACTTCATGGCGGAGCAGCATCGCGTCTACGAGGCCACCGCGCGTGAACTCGGCCTGATCGACTGATTCGGGGAGGAGCTGCAATGGATATGCTCAGCTATGCCCTGGGGGCCCTGTCGCCGGTGAACCTGGGGTTGGCCCTGCTCGGCGTGGCCTCGGGAATCATCATCGGGGCCTTGCCGGGACTCTCGGCTACCATGGCCGTAGCGGTGCTGGTGCCGGTGACCTTCGGCATGGCCCCGGAATCGGCGCTGATCATGCTGGGGGCTATCTATACCGGGGCGATCTATGGCGGCTCCTATGCCGCCATTTTAGTCAACACGCCGGGGACCCCCTCGGCGATCGCCACGACCTTCGATGGCTATCCCATGGCCAAGCGAGGGGATGGCGATCTGGCGGTGACCCTGTCGACGCTGGCTTCCGTGGTGGGCGGATTGGTCGGCGTACTGGCTCTGTTGACCCTGGCGCCGCTGCTGGCCCAGGTCGCCCTGAGTTTCGGTCCGGTGGAGTACTTCTGGCTGGCGATCTTCGGGCTGACGCTCATCTCGGCGCTGTCCGAGGGCTCGACGCTCAAGGGCTTCATGGGCGCCGGCTTCGGGCTGCTACTCTCGACTGTCGGTGTAGCCGTGGTGGGCGGCGATATCCGCTACACATTCGGCTCCCAGGTGCTGCTGGGCGGCATCGAGACGGTATCGGCGCTGATCGGCCTGTACTGCATCCCGGTGCTGATCGACCTGGTGGCAACGCCTGAGGCCCACCTGAAGGTCGACGAGGAGCAACGGGGCATTCGTCTGCGCGAAGGCCTGGCGCATGCCTGGCTAGGCAAGCTCAACCTGCTGCGTTCGGCCACCATCGGCACGGGGGTGGCCATCCTGCCCGGCGCCGGGGGCTCCATCGCCAGCCTGGTGTCCTATTCCGAGGCGCGACGTGCCTCCCGAGATTCCGCGAGCTTCGGCAAGGGCAATCCCCAGGGGGTGCTGGCCACCGAGGCCGCCAACAATGCCACGGTGGGTGGCGGCTTCATTCCAACCCTGGTGCTGGGCATCCCCGGCACTCCGCCCGATGCGGTCATCCTGGGCGCCTTGCTGGTGCAGGGGTTCCGCACGGGACCGGAGCTGTTCACCACTAATGCCAACATCACCTATACCTTCGTGGCCGGCCTCTTCCTGGCCACCATCCTGCTGCTGCCACTTGGACTGCTGATCGGCCGCTACGCCTTCAAGTCGATCATCACCATTCCCAAGGCGCTGCTGGTGCCGACCATCGCCTTCATGACCGTGATCGGCACCTATGCCATCCGCAACAGCATCAGCGACGTCATCATCATGCTGACCCTCGGGGTGGTGGGGTGGCTGCTCAACCGCTACGGCTTCCGGCCGTCGCCCATCGTGCTGGGACTGATCCTGGGGCCCATCGCCGAACAGGGCTTCGTCCAGGGCTTCCTGATGGGGCGTGCCAGTGGTTCCTATGCCACGACCTTCTTCGGCGGGCCCATCTCGCTGACGATCATCGCCCTGTCGCTGCTCAGTGTCTTCTACCCCTTGATCAAGGCGCGACGGGCCCGGCGGCGCGGCCATGACGGTGGGGATTCCCACCAGGAGACTTCCTCATGACGGATGCGACCCGCAAGGTCCAGGCGGCCTGCTCGGCCCGCGCCGAGTTCCTGTTGCCGCTGCTGTTCATCGCCATGAGCGCGCTGTGCATCTGGCAGGGCCGGGATATGAGCCAGCTTGGCGCTGTCTTTCCCACCACCATCGCTGCGGTGACCTTGGCCGCCGGCGTGCTGCGCTTGGGGCAGTTGGCCCTGCGCGGAGTGTTCAGCAACGCCGCGCGCCAGCGGGGCTCGACCCCGCGCCGGGTGCTGCTGGTGCTCGCCATGACCGCCTGGGCGCTGGTCATGCCCTGGGCCGGCTTCCTGTTAGCGGGGCTGGCGAGCTTCGTCACCCTGATGCTGATCGCCCAGCACGAGCCCTGGACGCCGCGCCGGCTGTTGGGGCACCTGATCACCGGTGCCGTGTTGGTGGCCTTTTTCTACGGGCTCTTCGCGGTGCTGCTCAATGTCCCGCTACCGGTGGGCAAATGGTGGATGGGCTAAAGGAAAGGGCCGTTGCTACGGCCAGCATCACAACAACCGATACCGGGACGCATTCGTTGAAGAGGAGGGGAGTTCCCATGGTCAAGATCGTGATTTCTGAATTCATGGACGAGGGGGCCGCCGCAAGCCTCGAGGACCGCTTCGAAGTGATCTTCGACAGTGGCCTGGTGGAGGATCGCCGGGCGCTGCTTGCAGCAGTGGCCGAGGCCGACGCTATCATCGTGCGCAACCGCACCCAAGTGGATGCCGAGCTGCTGGCCGCCGCGCCGCATCTGAAGGTGGTGGGGCGCTTGGGCGTGGGGCTCGACAACATCGACTTGGCCGCCTGCGAGGCCCGGGGCGTGACGGTCAAGCCGGCCCATGGCGGCAACGGAAGCTCGGTGGCGGAGTACGTGCTGACGGGTGCCCTGATGCTGCGTCGCCGAGCTTACTTCGCCAGCCAGGCCATGCAGTCGGGAGAGTGGCCGCGCCAGGCGCTGATCGGCCGCGAGGTGGCCGGCAGCACCCTCGGGCTGGTGGGCTTCGGCGCCATCGCCCGGGAGACCGCACGACGTGCCTTGGCCCTGGATATGCGGGTGGCGGCCTTCGATCCTCACCTGGCGGCGGATGCTCCGGAGTGGGCCGGGGTGAACCGTCACGAGAACCTGGACGCATTGGTCGCATCCGCTGACGTGGTCAGCCTCCACGTCCCCTTGACCGAGGCGACCCATCACCTCATCGATGCCGCGGCCCTGGCCAGGATGAAGTCCGATGCCGTGCTGATCAACGCCGCCCGGGGGGGGATCGTCGACGAGGTCGCCCTGGCAGTGGTGCTGCGCCAGGGGCGCCTGGCCGGTGCCATGCTGGACGTCTTCGAACAGGAACCGCTGCCGGCTGGCTCTGCGCTCGTGGGAGTGCCGAACCTGATCCTCACGCCGCATATCGCCGGGGTGACCGAGGAATCCAATGCCCGCATCAGCCAAATGACCGCCGACAATGTTCGTGCGGTACTCATGCATCAGAAGACGACGGAGGAACAGGTATGAACGATGCCGCTGACATGACCGAAGAGGCGGCGCGAAGCCTGTCGATGGCGGCGATGCGCGCCCGTGGCTTCGGCGAGTCCGAGGCCGCGGCCACCGTCGAGGCACTACTGGATGCCGAGCGCGATGGCCTGCCATCCCATGGCCTGTCGCGACTGCCGTTCTATCTCGATCAGGCCGCCAGCGGCAAGGTGAGGGCCACGGCGATACCCCTTGTGGAGGTCGATGGCGCCGTGGTGCGGGTCGATGCGGGTCATGGCCTGGCCTTCCCGGCGGTGGCCGAGGGGCTGGCGGCCGGATTATGCCAAGTGCGTGAGAGTGGCCTGGTGGCCATCTCCATCGCCCGCTCGCATCACTTCGGCGTGGCGGGGGCCCCGGTCGAGGCCGCGGCGCGTCAGGGGCTGATGGCCATGGCGTTCAGCAATGCGCCCGCGGCCATGGCCCCCTGGGGCGGCAATCGGCCGCTGTACGGCACCAACCCCATCGCCTTCGCCTGTCCGCGGCGGGACGCCGAGCCGTTGCTGATCGACCTGTCGCTGTCCAGGGTGGCCCGCGGCAAGGTGATGCTGGCCAAGAAACAGGGCCAGCCGATTCCCGACGACTGGGCTCTGGATATCGAGGGGCGGCCGACCACCGACGCCGACGCCGCCTTGGCCGGCAGCATGATCCCAGCGGGCGACGCCAAGGGGGCCGCCCTGGCGCTGATGGTGGAGCTGCTTACCGCGGGGCTCGCCGGCAGCCACTTCGGCTTTCAGGCCAGTTCCTTCTTCGATGCCGAGGGCGAGGCCCCTAGCATCGCCCAACTGATCCTGCTGTTCGACCCGGCCCGCTTCTCGAGTGGCTTTCTCGAGCATGCCGAGACGCTGTTCGCGGCAATGCAGGACCAGCCCGGCGTCAGGCTACCTGGCGAGCGGCGCTACCGGCTGCGCCGCGAGGGGGGCGGCCAGTTGACGTTGCCCACGGCCCTGGTGGCCGCCCTCGAGGCCCACGCGGAAATAGGCTGAGGCGCTAGGAGGCCGGCGGCACGGGGCCGGTCGACTGTCTGAGCACCAGGGGGGCATCCAGAAGACGGCGATGGGGTGGCGTATTGCCCCCGATGCTGGCGATAAGCGTATCGGCCACCTGGCGGCCGATCTCGTTCGCTGGCACGGCGATCGTGGTCAGGGGCGGAGACATGAAGCGTGCCTGGGGCAGATCGTCGAAGCCGGTGACCGAGAGCTCCTCAGGAATGCTGACGCCGGCCCGCTGGGCGGCCAGCAAGACGCCGAAGGCGAGGGTGTCGTTGCCGCAGAGGATCGCCGTGGGTGGTTCTTCGAGCCCCATCAGGGTCTCGAAGGCCTGCGCCCCCTCGGCGATGCCGTAGTTCACCGTGACGGTGTATTCCGGCGGCAGGTCACGGCCCGCTGCTGCGATCGCCTGTCGGAACCCCTCCAGCCGGGCTCGGGCCCGGTCGTTGCCGTCGGTGGGTGCCGTGATGACAGCGAGACGGTGGTGCCCCAGCATCAGGAGGTGATGCGCTAGGTGGCGTGCCGGTGCGGTATTGTCGAAGCCGATACAGGGCCACTTCGGGTCGTCCTTTGCGTGCCAGCTGGTCAGGAAGGGCAGGTGGCGTCGCTCGAGGAGAGTCTTCACCGCGGGTCGGTGATCATGGCCGATAAGGACGACGCCATCGACTCCTTGCTGAACCAGGGTCCTCAGGGCCTGGAGCTCGTCGTCCAGGTCGTAACGATAGGTGGCGATCAACAATCGGCAGTCATGACGCTTCAGGCGTTGCTCCAGGCTGTCGATCATGGCGCTGAAGATGGGGTTGTCCAGCGTCGGTACCAGGGCGCCGATGGCGCCGATGCGGCGGGACGCCAGAGCTCGAGCGGTGCCATCGGGGACATAGCCGAGCTGGTCGATGGCGGCTTCGACGCGCCGTCGCAACCGCTCGCTGACATGGGGAGCCCGGTTGAGGACCCGCGACACCGAGGCCGTCGAAACCCCGGCCTCAAGGGCCACATCTTGGAGCAGAGTGCGGGATATCTGCTTGCTCATGAGCGCTTCGGCCTTCTGTTGTGGCTCGTCGGCGGGGAGGGCATTCGGCGAGGCATTTTTTTCTGGACAAGTCATCTAGAGGAGTCTAGCTTGGAGTCATGGGTTGTAAGCGCTTACAAGTTGCTTGCCGTCAGTATAGGCCCCCGTGGGGGATCGGCAAGCAGGCGCCGCACCCTGACCGGTTGAGGCGCGCGGGGCCTCGCCGGGCATACGACAACAATACACCGCGGGAGGCACGCAACATGCCGGATTCACCTCGCAAGGCAAGCGGGTCCCTGGGTGGCCTGATATGGCTGGCCCTCGGTCTGTTCGCTCTCTTCTTCCTCAACGTCGTCATGCAACGCTTCTTCCCGGGGATATACGACATTGCGCCGGCTCTGGAAGCGGTACTGCTGGTGGTCGCAACCGCCTTCTTCATCTCCGGATGTCTAAGGCTCGAATCACGACAATCCTCCCCGCCATGACCCTGAGTCTGGCCAAACATTAACAACAATCCTGAGGAGCAAGCTCATGTCACCTTTCAAGACACCGTTTTTTCAAGACCTCGATACCACTGGTGAGCCCTCTCGGCCTGAGCGCCGACAGTTCATGGGTGCCGTGGCTCGCTACGGCTTCAGTGCCGCAGTGATCGGTGCCGTCGGTGGCACCCTGTTCTCCGAGCAGGCCATGGCCCAGACGTCCCAGGAGGAGAGCGAGCGCGCCGCCGCCGCCGAGGTCACCCTGACGATGGCCACCGGCTACACCCTGGGGGCGTCTCGGGCCTATCCGATCATGCAGCTCAACTTCAAGGAGAACCTGCAGAACTTCACCGGCGGGCGGCTCTACGTGAAGTTGGCGCCGGGTGGTCAGCTTGGAGCCGGCGGTGACCTCGTCAGCAAGGTGCAGAACGGCACCATCGCCATCGCGCAGCACTCCATCTCCAACCTTTCACCGTTCGCCCCCGAAGTCGACCTGATCAACATCCCCTATTGGTGCGGCGATAATCAGCGCCTGGTCAACCTGGTCACCTCCAAGCGCTGGCGCGAGGTGGTCCATCACAAGGTGGAAGAGCGTGGCTTCAAGGTGCTGAACTACATCTGCATCGATCCGCGTACCGTGGCGGTGCGTAATGGCCTTCGCGACGGTCCGGTGAAGACCCCGGAGGACATCAAGGGGATCAAGTTCCGGGTGCCATCCTCGGAGATCCTGCAGAAGGTCTATCGACTGGCCGGGGCCAACCCCACCCCGGTGGCCTGGGGCGAGACCACCTCTGCGATTCAGCAGGGCGTCGCCGATGCCCTTGATCCCAGCGTTCAGGCGTTGCTGGTGTTTGGCTTCACCGACGTCCTGGCCAGCATCTCCACCATCCAGTCGGTACCCGATGCCCAGGTCTATACCTGCAACAAGAAATGGTTCGATGCACAGTCCGCCGCGATCCAGGAAGGCATCCTGCAGGCCGCTGACGTCACCTTCCGCGAGAACCTGGCCAAGGTGCCGGCAGCGCGGGCCTATGCCTACCACCAGATGCGCCAGGCCGGGGTCGAGATCTATTCGCCAACCGACGATGAGCTCGCCCAGTGGAAGGCCATCTGCGGTCACCAGCTTCCGGCCTGGGAAGACACCAAGCGTGAGCTGGCCGGGTCGCTTGAGGTGTTCGACGAGCTCTTGGCCGCTACGGAGGTGTCGAATGGCTACTTCGTCGACAACAACTCCTAAGAAGGAGGCTTGGCGTGCTTTCCGTCTGCGCTGCGACCGTATCGATCGCAAGAGCGAACGCTGGCTGCTGCTGACGTTTTATGCGCTGATCATCTTGACGGTTGCCATCGAGGTCATCCGCCGATTCTTGCTGGACTATTCCTCCGTATGGGGGGAGGAACTGGCTCGCTACGCCTTCATCTACCTCGCCTGGATCGCCGCAGCTGCGGCGGTCCGTGACCGCGCCCACATTCGTATCGACGTGCTGGTCAATCTCGGCGGCCCGAAGATGAAGCGACTGGGCTGGTGGCTCTCGGACATTGCCACTCTGGTGCTGGCGGTATGGGCGTTGTGGCTGTCGATCTCACCGGTGCTGACATCGTTGAACTTCGGTTCGGTGACCCCCGGGCTGCGCCTCTCTCAGGCTATTTTCCTTATGGCGATACCGATTGGCTTCCTGCTGGTAGCGTCCCGGGTGGTCCAGACGATGCTGGGAGATATCCGTCGCATGCGCCGTGGTGAGCCTCCCTTTGATGGCCACAAGTTGTTCGACTGAGGAGGTCCGCTATGGAATTTATGACTATTGGGCAGGCTGCCGCAGACCTGGGCTGGACCTTCTATGCGCCCCTGGCGGTCCTGGTCGGATTGATCGTATTCGGCGTGCCCATCTGGGTAGCCATCGGCCTCGGGACCTTGGGCATGCTGACGATGACCGAGACCCTGCCATTGTCGGTGTTCGGCGAGTCGTTGTTCGAAGGCATCAACGCCTTCGCGTTGATCGCTGTGCCGCTGTTCATCCTGACCGGGGATGCACTGGTGCGCTCGGGGCTCTCGGACAAGTTGCTCGACGTGGCCGAGGCGAGCGTCGGGGGAATGCGCACCGGACTTGGTAGCTCCACCACGCTTGGCTGCGGTTTCTTCGCCTGCATCTCCGGCTCCGACGCCGCCGGGGCGGCAGCGGTTGGGCGCATGACCATTCATCGCCTGGTGGAACGCGGTTATCCCCTTCCAGCGGCCTGTGCGTTGGTGGCGTCTGGTGCCTGTACGGGCATCCTGATCCCGCCATCTATCGCCTATATCGTGATGGGACTGGTACTGGGCATGTCGGTATCGACTCTGTTCCTGGCCGCCGCCATTCCTGGGGTGCTGGTGATGCTGTCGGTGATGACCACCAACGTGGTGCTCAATCGCCTGTATGGCTTCGAGGGTGATCGGGCGCCTTTTTCCTGGCGTCGTTGGGGGGCCACGGTATGGGATGCGCGCTGGGCACTGTTCGTGCCGGTGGTGATCCTAGGAGGCATCTACTCCGGGATTTTCACCCCGACCGAGGCGGCTTCGGTGGCCGTGGTGGTAGTGGTGCTGATAGGCCTCCATCAGGGACGCCTGAGTCTCGGTGATATACCACGAATGCTGGAATCCTCGGCACGGGTGTGCGGCGTCATCGTGCCGATCATCGCCGTATCGTTGCCCCTGGCCCAGACGCTGGCCAGCCTCGACATTCCCCAGACGTTGGTGAGCGGTATCGGTGGGCTGACCGACTCTTCAACGGTGGTCATTTTACTGATGATCGGCATCCTGGTCCTGGCGGGCTGCGTGATGGAAACTACGCCCAACATCGTGATTCTGTCGCCTCTGCTTCTGCCGCTGGCTCTACAGGCGGGCATGAACGAGTTCCATTTCGCCATCCTGATGGTGACCACCCTGGGGCTGGGTTTCATCACGCCACCGCTGGGGCTCAACCTCTTCGTGGTGTCGGGGCTGACACGCTGCTCGGTATTGGCCATCGCGCGTTATGCCTTCCCCTTCGTGCTGGGCATGTTGCTGGTGGTGCTGCTGATCGCCTTCGTGCCTTGGCTATCGACCTGGTGGCTGTAGGCCCCCGATGAGGAGCACAGCATTCAAGGGCCATCTTGAATGATCAGTTGGAAATGTAAGCGCTTACATAAATGAAGTATAGAGATTGATGCAGTACCAGGGGCGCAACAAGAGATGTTGCAGCCGGTGCGCTCCCCGTCACTCCAGGGGAAGGGCGCCAGCCTTAGGGACCGCCCCACCGTGTAATCCGGGGCCATTCGGGCTCTGGTAATCCAATGATAGGCAACCCAAGCCAGAGGAAGACACAAATGACAATCCACTACTACAAGAAGGCCGAGAAGAACGCGTCCACCGGCTACGACCAGACCCAGGAGACCGTCTCCCGCATGCTGGCCGAGATCGAGGCCGAGGGAGAGAGCAAGGCGAAGGAATACTGCCGCACCCTGGATGGCTGGGAAGGTGACGTGGTGGTCGGACGCGAGCAGATCGAGGCGGCCAAGGCCAAGGTGCCCGAGCAGCTCAAGCAGGACATCCACTTCGCCTACGAGCGGGTGAGCCGCTTCGCCGCCGCCCAGCGTGACAGCATCGGTGAATTCGAGACCGAGCTGTCGCCGGGGCTGTTCGCCGGCCAGAAGCTGATCCCGATGGAGACCGCCGGCTGCTACGTGCCCGGCGGGCGCTATGCGCATATCGCCTCGGCGATCATGAGCGTAGCCACGGCCAAGGTGGCCGGCGTCAAGAATGTCGTGGCCTGCTCGGTGCCGCGCGACGAGCAGGGTATCCATCCGGCGATCCTTTATGCCATGGACCTGGCCGGGGCCGACACCATCCTGCAGATGGGGGGGGTGCAGGGCATCGCTTCCATGGCTTTCGGGCTCTTTACCGGCAAGCCGGCCGATATCCTGGTCGGCCCGGGTAACCGTTTCGTGGCCGAGGCCAAGCGTCAGCTCTTCGGTCGCTGCGGCATCGATATGTTCGCGGGCCCGACCGAGATCGGCATCATCGCCGACCAGGACGCGGATCCCGAAATCGTCGCCGCCGACCTGGTGGGCCAGGCCGAGCACGGGCCGGATTCGCCTGTCTGGTTGTTCACCACCTCGCGTGAGCTGGCCGATACCGTCTCCGGGCTCATGCCGGGGCTGATCGAGGCTCTGCCGGAGACCCAGAGCAAGGCGGCGGATGCGGCCTGGCGCGATTACGGCGAGATCATCGTCTGCGACACCCGGGAGGAAGTCGTCGAGGTCAGCGATCGCTATGCCTCCGAGCATCTGGAATTGCAGGTCGCCGATCTCGACTGGTGGATCGAGCGGCTCAACAGCTACGGGTCGTTGTTTGTCGGCGAGGAGGCCACCGTGGCTTTCGGTGACAAGTGTTCCGGGACCAACCACATCCTGCCCACCAAGGGAGCGGCCCGCTACACCGGGGGCCTGTGCGCCCAGAAGTTCCTCAAGATCGTGAGCTATCAGCGTCAGAACCGCGAGGCCACCCGCAGCGTGGCGGCGGCCACCGCTCGCCTATCGCGCTGCGAAGGCATGGAAGGGCATGCGCGCACCGGTGACGTCCGCCTGGCCAAGTACTACCCGGACGAGACCTTCGACCTGGTAATCCCCGAGGAGGTGTGAGATGCAGCCAGTCTTCGATCTCGACGGCCAGGTGGCGCTGGTCACCGGCGGCAGCAGCGGCCTGGGTCGGGCCATGGCTGCGGCTCTGGCCGCGGCGGGTGCCCGGGTGGTGGTGGCTGCCCGTCGTCGTGAGGCCCTGGAGGAGAGTGTGTCGGCCATCGAGGCACAGGGCGGCCAGGCGGCCGCCCTCGTTGCCGACCTCGCCGATCCGCAGGCCCTGGACGAGGCGGCTCGCCGGGCGGCCGAGCCCTTCGGCACGGTGACCATCCTGGTCAACGCCGCCGGCGTCAACCTGCGCCAGCCCATCGAGGAGGTCGATCTGGCGTCCTGGCAGCTGACTCTGCAGCTGCATCTGGGGACACCTTTCTTCCTGTCCCGGGCGCTGGTGCCAGGCATGCGCGAGAAGGGCTATGGGCGCATCATCAACCTGGCTTCACTGCAGTCACAGCGTGCCTTCCCCGACAGTGCGCCCTACGGAGCCGGCAAGGGCGGCATCGTCCAGCTGACCCGCGCCATGGCCGAGGCCTGGTCCCGCCACGGCATCAATGCCAATGCGATCGCCCCAGGCTTCTTTCCCACCGAACTGACGGCGCCGGTGTTCGACGACCCGGCCTCGGCCGAGGCCCTGGCCGGGCGCACCGCCATCGGCCGCAACGGCACCCAGGAGGACATCGCCGGGCCCACGGTGTTCCTGGCCTCACCTGCTGCCGGCTACGTGACCGGGCAGACCCTCTATGTCGATGGCGGCTTCACCGCTAAGTGACGCCCCTGCAAGGAGATCCTCATGCAAGCACTCTATTACGTCGGGCCCGAGCGGCTCGAACTACGCGAGACCGAGGAGGCGCCACTGGTCGAGGGCGAGTCTCGGGTCCGCATCCAGGCCACCGGCATCTGCGGGTCCGATCTGCACGCCTTCCACGGCCATGATCCGCGCCGCCAGCCGCCGCTGATCCTCGGCCATGAGGCCGCCGGCGAGGTGGTGGAGGGGGCCCTGGCCGGCAAGCGCGTGACCATGAACCCGCTGATCGTCTGCGGCCACTGTGACTACTGTCTCGAGGGGCGCCAGAACCTCTGCAGCAATCGCACCATGATCGGCATGACCCGCCCCGGGAGCTTCGCCGAGACACTGACCATCCCCGATCACTGCCTGATCGAGCTGCCCGATTCCCTGCCCGCCGTGGCGGCGGCACTGACCGAGCCGGCGGCCACCGCGCTTCACGGCATCAACCGGCTCGAGCGATTCCTGTCCAGGCCGCTCTCCGAGGCTCGGGTACTGGTGATCGGTGCCGGCGCCGTGGGTCTGCTGGTCGGGCTGATCCTGCGCCACAAGGGAGTGCGCCACCTGCAACTCGCCGACACCAATCCGCTTCGCCGGCGCACCGCCGAGCAGGCCGGGCTTGAGGTCTTCGACCCGCGGGACGACTCGCCCGAGGCGGACAGCTACGAGGCCGTCTTCGATTGTGTCGGGGCGGCCCCTACACGGGACATGGCCGTTGGGGCCGTGCGTCCCGGCGGGGCCATCATGCACCTCGGGCTGCAGGACAACGAGGGAGGGCTCGATGTCCGGGCCATCACCCTCAAGGAGGTGACCTTCCTCGGCGCCTACACCTATACGCCATCCGACCTGCGGGCTACCGTCGACCTGCTGGATTCTCAGGCCCTGGGGCCTCTCGACTGGGTGGAGGTGCGCCGACTCGATGAAGGGGCCGCCGCGTTCGCCGAACTCGTCGCGGGTCAAACCTCGGCGGCCAAAGTCATCCTGGAGCCCTGATGTGCCCGTGTCATCCCCGATGGGGCAGGCCCAGCATTGGAGCGCCTCGGCGGTGGTCCCGCCGGGGGCGCGCCTGCCCCTCGCGCGGGTCGACGACCTGGAGATCGGCCCGAGCTATCCTGGTGGTGGGCTGTCAGCCGGTGATCCCGGTGGCCCTTGACCCCCTGTGCTGCGGCCGTGATGCTCGGCGGCCGGGGAACCTGGTGGACCGTGTTATCGAGCGCGACACCTTGGCGTCGAGGGATGCCGTCAGCAGCTGATCGATTGCTCCGCCGTTATGATGGCAGGGCGAGTATGGCATGCTCTCGCACGTCCGCAGGGCTATCGCAGTTACGAAAGCTGAGGGGCGCTGGGGGCAAGCCGACGAGGAGGTCCTACGCCAGGGGTGAGGAAGATCCTTCCGAACGGGCTGGCCATGGAGGGCCAGCACCGGTCCTGCAAGCGGAGCAGGATGCGAGAGCGAAGCAGGGCGTCGGTAGCGCCCAAGGAAGGGTTCACAGCGCCTCCGGAGGGCCGGCCCCGCTCAAAGGCTTGCCCCCAGATCAGCCCCGAGCGATGGGAGCTATCTGCGATAGCCCTGCGGACGTCCGTTCGGCTGTTGTGCATTGCGGCATGCTCAGGTATGAATATCCGGTCTAACCCATGCAAGATTCCAATAACTAGCGGGAGATCCAACGTGAAGATTGGTGCACCCAAGGAGCTCGCCAAGGGTGAGGCGCGTGTCGCGCTGACCCCCGACAGCGCGAAGTTCATCCAGAAACTTGGACACGACTGCCTCATCGAGACCGGTGCCGGCGCGGCGGCGGGCTTCGACGACGCCGCCTACCGCGATGCCGGCGTCACCGTGGTCGACGGCGCCGAGGCGCTGTGGACCGATGCCGAGGTGGTGATCAAGGTCCGCGAGCCCCTCGAGGAGGAGGCCGAGCGCCTGCGCGAGGGCCAGACCCTGATCAGCTTCTTCTGGCCGGCCCAGAACGAGGAGATGCTGGAGGCATGCCGGGCCAAGGGCGCTACCGTGGTGGCGATGGACATGGTGCCGCGCATCTCGCGGGCCCAGAAGATGGATGCGCTGTCGTCCATGGCCAACATCGCCGGCTACCGGGCGGTGATCGAGGCGGGCAACAACTTCGGACGCTTCTTCACCGGCCAGGTGACCGCGGCCGGCAAGGTCCCGCCCGCCAAGGTGCTGGTGATTGGCGCCGGCGTGGCGGGGCTTTCCGCCATCGGCACGGCCACCAGCCTCGGCGCCGTGGTGCGCGCCTTCGATGTGCGACCCGAGGTCTCGGAGCAGATCGAGTCCATGGGCGCCGAGTTCCTGTTCCTCGACTTCGAGGACAGCCAGGACGGCTCCGAGAGCGGTGGCTACGCGGCCCCCTCCAGCCCCGAATTCCGCGAGAAGCAGCTCGAGTGCTTCCGTGAGCAGGCGCCGGACGTCGATATCGTCATCACCACGGCGCTGATTCCCGGCAAGCCCGCGCCCAAGCTGTGGCTGGAGGACATGGTCGCGGCCATGAAGCCCGGCTCGGTGATCATCGACCTGGCGGCCGAGAAGGGCGGCAACTGCGACCTGACCCGGGCGGACGAGAAGGTGGTCTCCGACAATGGCGTGACGGTGGTCGGCTACACCGACTTCCCCTCGCGCATGGCGACCCAGTCCTCGCTGCTCTATTCCACCAACGTCCGCCACATGCTGACCGATCTCACCCCCGAGAAGGAGGGCGTGATCGACCACAACATGGAGGATGACGTCATCCGCGGCGCCACGGTCACCCACCAGGGCGAGGTCACCTTCCCGCCGCCGCCGCCCAAGGTGAAGGCCATCGGCGCGGCCAAGCCCAAGCCCAAGGAGAAGGAGCCGACGCCGGAGGAGAAAAAGGCCGCCGAACACGCCGCCTTCAAGGCGCAGACCAAGCGCCAGGTGACCCTGCTGGCGGTCGGCGGCGCGCTGATGATGCTGCTCGGCCAGGTGGCTCCGCCCTCCTTCATGCAGCATTTCATCGTCTTCGTGCTGGCCTGCTTCGTCGGTTTCCAGGTGATCTGGGGCGTCAGCCACTCGCTGCATACCCCGTTGATGGCGGTAACCAATGCCATCTCCGGCATCATCATCCTGGGCGCGATCCTGCAGATCGGCTCGGGCAGCGTCGTGGTGGGCGTGCTGGCGGCGATCTCGGTACTGATCGCATCCATCAATATCGTGGGTGGCTTCCTGGTGACACGCCGGATGCTGGCCATGTTCCAGAAATCCTGAGCGGCGGAGAGACGACATGTTGGGTCAAGGATTCGTATCTGCCGCGGCGATCGCGGCAAGTGTATTGTTCATCCTCTCGCTGGGGGGGCTGAGTAACCAGGAGAAGGCCAAGCGCGCCGTCTGGTACGGCATCGTCGGCATGGCCGTGGCGGTGTTCTTCACCGCCTTCGGACCGGGCATCGGCGGCTACTGGTGGATGATCCCGATGATGGCCATCGGCGCGGGGATCGGCGTCTACGTGGCCGGCAAGGTCGAGATGACCGAGATGCCGCAGCTGGTGGCCGCGCTGCATAGCTTCGTCGGCCTGGCCGCGGTGTTCGTGGCCTGGAACGCCGACCTGGAACGGCGCCGGGTGATGGCGGCCCGCGCCATCGAGGCTACGTCCCAGGAGTTCTCGGCGTTCGCCGCCCTGGTGGCCGAGAAGACCCCGGCCGAGCTGACCTTCCTGCAGGTCGAGGTGGTGCTGGGCATCTTCATCGGCGCGGTGACCTTCACCGGGTCGGTGATCGCCTTCGGCAAGCTGGCCGGCAAGATCGACGGCAAGCCTCGCCAGTTGCCCGGCGGCCACCTGCTGAACGCCGCCGCGGCTGGACTGTCCGTGGTGCTGGCCATGCTCTACCTCAACGGGGCGGGCTTTTGGACCCTGCTGGTGCTGGCGGGCCTGGCGTTCTTCATCGGCTATCACCTGATCATGGGCATCGGCGGCGCCGACATGCCGGTGGTGGTGTCGATGCTCAACAGCTACTCAGGCTGGGCCGCGGCGGCGATCGGCTTCACGCTCTCCAACGACCTGCTGATCGTCGTCGGCGCATTGGTGGGCTCCTCCGGTGCGATCCTGTCGTACATCATGTGCAAGGCGATGAACCGCAACTTCGTCAACGTGATCCTGGGCGGCTTCGGCGGCAGCCAGGGCCCCGCGGCGGAGATCGAGGGCGAGCAGGTGGCCATCGATGCCGGCGGCGTGTCCAGCGCGCTGAACGATGCCGATAGCGTGATCATCGTGCCGGGCTACGGCATGGCGGTGGCCCAGGCGCAGAATGCGGTCAGCGAGCTGACCCGCAAGCTGCGCAGCGCCGGCAAGGAGGTGCGCTTCGGCATCCATCCGGTTGCCGGCCGCCTGCCGGGCCACATGAACGTGCTGCTCGCCGAGGCCCGGGTGCCCTACGACATCGTGCTGGAGATGGACGAGATCAACGACGACTTCGCCTCCACCGACGTGGTGATCGTCATCGGCTCCAACGATATCGTCAATCCCGCGGCCCAGGAAGATCCCAACAGCCCGATTGCCGGCATGCCGGTGCTCAAGGTGTGGGAGGCCAAGCAGGTGTTCGTCTGCAAGCGCGGCCAGGGGACCGGCTATTCCGGCATCGAGAATCCGCTGTTCTTCAAGGAGAACACCCGGATGTTCTACGGCGATGCGCGCCAGAGCATCGACTCGCTGCTGCATCTGGTCGACTGACCCCGGCACGCCCGGGCCGGAAGCCGGCTCGGGCGGCGCTCTCACCCCACCGACCAGTCGCGTCGACAGGTCGCGCCAACACGCCCCTTCACGGGGCGTTTTTTGGTTACAATCACTCATCCATTCAGTTTTCCGGGGCGATCATGTCAGACCAACCCATGCGCGTGGCGGTGCTCGGCGGCGGCAGCTTCGGCACGGCGCTTGCCAGCATCGCCGCCGACAACGGGGCCGAGGTCCGCCAGTGGCTGCGCGACCCCGAGCTGGCGGCGCAGATCAACCGCGAACACCGCAACGGCCGCTACCTGCCCGACTACGCCATCAACCCCGCGGTGGTGGCCTCCACCGCCATGGACGAGGTGCTCGAGGGTGCCGGCCTGGTGCTGGTGTCCATTCCCTCCAAGGCCTTCCGCGAGGTGGTGCGCCAGGCGCGCCCCTTCCTCGACGCGGGCCAGATACTGGTCAGCACCACCAAGGGCATCCAGGAGGAGGGCTTCAAACTGATGAGCGAGATCCTCGAGGAGGAGACCGGCTTCGCCCATATCGGCGTGATCTCGGGGCCGAACCTCGCCTCGGAGATCGCCCAGAAGCAGCTCACCGCCACGGTGATCGCCAGCGACGACGCCGAGACCCGCACCCGGGTGCAGACGGCGCTGGGCTGCGACTACTTCCGGGTCTATGCCAGCAACGACCGCTTCGGGGTGGAGCTGGGTGGCGCGCTGAAGAACATCTACGCCATTGCCGCGGGCATGGCGGCGGCGCTGGGCATGGGCGAGAACACCCGCAGCATGCTGATGACCCGGGCGCTGGCCGAGATGAGCCGCTTCGCGGTGAACCAGGGGGCCAACCCCATGACCTTCCTGGGGCTCGCCGGCGTTGGTGACCTGATCGTCACCTGCTCCTCGGCACTGTCTCGCAACTACCGGGTGGGCCAGGCCCTGGGCGAGGGCCACACCCTCGAGGAGGCCGTCGAGGCCCTGGGCCAGGTCGCCGAAGGCGTCAATACCGTGCGCCTGGTGCGCGACAAGGCCCGCGAGGACGGCGTCTACATGCCGCTGGCCGAGGGGCTCTACCAGGTGCTGTTCGCGGGCGTACCGGCCCGGGAGATGGCGCGGCTGCTGATGCAGGGCGAGCAGAGCAGCGACGTGGAGTTCGTGCTGCCGCGCTCGGACGTCCGCCAGGATCGCCGCGGCGGCGGGGAGCGGCCATGACCGAACGAGGCGCCGAACCACCGGCCGAGCGGTTGCTGATCATGCGCCACGGCGAGGCTGCGCCCGGCGCGCCCGATGCCGAGCGGGCCCTCACCGCACGTGGCGAGCGCGAGGCCGAGCGCATGGGCCGCTGGCTCGCCTCGCGCACGGATCTCGACGCGACGCGCCTGCGCCTGGTGGCGAGCCCCTACCGGCGGGCCCGGCAGACGGCGGCGTGGATCGCCGCACCGCTGGGGCTCGAGGTGGAGACCCTGGCGCTGATCACTCCCGACGCCCCGCCCGGCACGGTGATCGACTGGCTGCTCGATGAGCCCGGTGATCGTCCGCTGCTGCTGGTCAGCCACATGCCGCTGGTCGCCGCGCTGACCGGCCTGCTGGTGGAGGGGCGGGCCGAGTGTGGCCCCGGCTTCGTCACGGCCGCCGTGGCCGAACTGGAGGCCGAGGTGCGGGCAGCCGGCTGCGCCCGCCTGCGCCGCCTTGTTTCGCCGGCGGACATCAATGATCAGGAGGTTTCGTGAGCTATATCGTCAATAACCGCATCTACGTGACCCCGGGTTTCGAAGACGAATTCGAGGCGCGCTTCCGCGCCCGGGCCGGGCAGATCGACACCCAGCCCGGGCTCAAAGCCATGCGCGTACTGCGCCCCCAGGGCAACCAGGCGCCCTACGTGGTGGAGACCGAGTGGCAGAGCCAGGCCGCCTTCCGGGCCTGGGTCGGCAGCGACGACTTCAAGCGTGCCCATGCCGATCCGTTGCCGCCGGAGGCCACCGCCGAGGGCGGCGGCATCGAGCAGTTCGAGGTGGTCGAGGGCACCGAGGCGCGCGGCCCCGGCGAATGATCGGCGCCTAGATCACACCGGCGGCGGTCAGGCCGAAGGCGCCCAATGTGATCGTCGCGCTGGCCATCAGCGTGGACAGGGCGATGATGTTGGCGGTGAGGGCGGCATTGGCGCCCATCGCCTTGGCCATCACGAAGGCGGCGGCGGCGGTGGGGCTGGCGAAGAACAGGAACATCACGCCGAGGGCCGGCCCCTCGAAGCCGATCAGCCAGGCGGCGCCGGTGCAGAGCGCCGGCAGGCTGACCATCTTCAGCAGGCTGGCGCCGAGCGCCAGGCGACCGGAGTGGCGGACCTCGCCGAACGAGAGCGTGGCACCGATGCAGATCAGCGCCAGCGGCAGGGTCAGCGAGGCGAAGTAGTCGCCGGAAGTGGCGAGCCAGCCGGGCAGGGCCCAGCCCGACGCCGCCACCGGCACCGCCGCGGCCACCGCAAGGATCAGCGGATTGGTGGCGATATGGCGCAGCATGCTGCGCCAATCGGCGCGCTGGTCATGCTGAAAGGCGACCAGCACGATCACCGAGCAGGCGTTGTAGGTCAGGATCACCACCCCCAGCAGCAGGCTGCCGGTAGAGAGGCCAAAATCGCCGTACATGCCCGCGGCGAGCGCCAGACCGACGATGCCGCAGTTGCCGCGGAACGCGCCCTGGATGTAGACGCCGCGCTCCCGGTAGGGCACCCGCAGGCTCGCCCACCCCCAACAGAACAGCACGCTTGCCAGAGTCGCCAGGGCGTAGAAGCCGAGCATGGCTGGATTCAGTGTGGCGTCCAGGTCGGCGTGGATGATACTGAGGAAGATCAGTGTCGGCATGGTGCCGCGGAACACCAGCAGCGAGGCCGTCGACACGAAGGGCTGGTCGATCCATCGAAGCCTTTTCAGGATGAGTCCCAGGAAGACCATGGCGAAGACTGGGAGAGTCACGTTCAAGGTCTCGAGGAATACGTCCAGCAGGCTCATCAGCGCGCTAGCCAGAGACCGACGACCACGGCGGTGATCATGGTGATGAAGAACACCCGATTGCGGGCGCGGGTATCGCGGGTGGGCTTGCGGGGATCGGCCACGGTAAGCTCCTCTCGGTGGGGTTGCCGCCCAAGGACGACTTGGCGAGCCATGGTAATCCCGTTAGCCTGCTATCGCCAGAAGGGCACCGGCCGGCTGCCCCCTAAGGAGCCCCCATGCGCCGTTCCGACCAGACCTCGCGTTCTCCCCTCGTCTTCGCCCACGCCAACGGCTTCCCGGGGCAGAGCTATCGCAGCTTCCTGTCGCCGCTGGCCGAACGCTTCGACCTGCACCCGCTGGATCGCCTCGGCCATCACCCCGACTTCCCGGTGGGGCACAACTGGCTGGCCCTGCGCGATGAGCTCCTCGAGTACCTCGCCGAGCGCCCCGGGCCGGTCATCGGCGTCGGCCACTCCATGGGCGGGGTGCTCATGGCGATGGCCGCCGAGCAAGCGCCCGAGCGCTTCCACGGCGTGGTGATGCTCGACCCGCCGCTGATGCTCGGCCTGGACGCCCTGGTCATGAAGGCCGCCAAGCGACTGGGGCTGGCCGATCGTGTCACGCCGGCCGGCCGCACCCTGGGGCGCCGCGACAGCTGGCCCAGCCGGAAGGCGATGGTCCAGTACCTGCGTCGCCGCGGGCTGTTTCGTGGCTTCACCGACCGGGCCCTTCACGACTACGTGGACGGCGGCACCCGGGAACTCGACGATGGCCGCGTGGTATTGGTCTACGATCCCGACATCGAGGTACAGATATTCCGCCACCTGCCCGATCACCTGGATGACCTGCCCGCCCGAGTCCAGGTCCCCCTCGGCGTGCTCGCGGGCCGCGAGTCCCGGGTGCTCACCGCCCACCGCCGGCGCCGACTGCGCCGCCGCGGGGTGCGCGTCGCCGAGGTCCCGGGGGGGCACATGTTTCCCATGGAGGTCCCCGAGGAGACCCGTAGGGCCCTGGTGGCGATGATCGACGACCTGATCGGACAGCCATCATGAGCGATTCTCGGTTCCAACCCCAGGCCCTGAGCCTTGCCGATGGGCGCCTGGCCGCCCTGGCCTGGGGAGACCCTGCGGCCCCCACCTGGCTCGCCCTGCATGGCTGGCTGGACAATGCCGCGAGTTTCTCGCGCCTGGCCCCGCGGCTGCTCGAGCGCCTCGGGATCCGCGTGGTGGCCCTCGACTTCGCCGGCCACGGCCTGTCGGCGCACCGCCACGGCGGCTATGCGCTGTGGGATTATGTCCACGACCTGCTCGATGCCGGCGACGAACTCGGCCTCTCGCGGATGACCCTGCTGGCCCACTCCATGGGCGCCGGGGTGGCCTGCCTGGCGGCGGCTGCCCTGCCCGAACGGGTCGCGGCGCTGGTGCTGATCGATGGGCTGGGCGCGCTGACCACTGCGGCCGACGACGCCCCGGCCCAGCTGCGCAAGGGGCTGCTCGCCGCGCGGCGTGCTCGCTCCCGGGCGCCGAGCACGCCTGGTTCCCGGACACCGAACTCTCCTGGCTCCCGAGCACCGAGCTATCCTGATAGTGAGGCCGCCGTGGCGGCGCGAGTTGCCGGCGGGGCGACGCCCATCGATGCCGAGACGGCGCGCCCGCTGATGCTGCGAAACCTCGACGGCCTACCCGGCGGGCGGGTCCGCCTGCGCACCGATGCGCGCCTGCTTCGCCCCTCGCCGGTGCGGCTCTGCCCCGAGCAGCTCTCCGCCATGCTCCGCGCGCTGCGCGCGCCGGTGCTGCTGGTGGAAGGGGCCACCGGCATCCTGGGCGATCGTCCCCGGGCACGCCGGGCGCGGGCCGAGGTGGCGGACCTCACGCGCCGCGTGCTGCCGGGCGGGCACCACCTGCACCTGGAGCCTGCCGCGACGGGGGAGGTGGCGAGGGTCATCGCCGACTGGCATGCCCTCGAGAGAACGCATGATCGCACGCACGAGAGGGAGGGCGGATCATGAATCGACAACAGCAGGTGGCAAGCCCTCGGGACAAGACGGTGGCCCTGGTGCTCGGCAGCGGCGGGGCGCGCGGCTACGCGCACATCGGGGTGATCGAGGAACTCGAGGCTCGCGGCTATCGCGTGGTGGCGATCTCGGGCTGTTCCATGGGGGCCCTGGTCGGCGGGGTCTATGCGGCGGGCCAGCTCGCCGCCTACCGCGACTGGGTCTGCCAGCTCGACTACTTCGACGTGCTGCGGTTGGTCGATGTCACCTGGAGCCCGATGGGCGCGATGCGCGCCAACAAGGTGATGGGCAAGCTCGAGAGCCTGATCGACGATACCCGCATCGAGGACTTGGATATTGCCGTGACCACGGTTGCCACCGACCTGACTCGCCAGCGCGAGGTGTGGTTTCAGAGCGGCTTGCTGCTCGAGGCGATCCGCGCCTCCATCGCCGTGCCTGGGGTGATCACCCCGGTGCATCGTGGTGATCAGGTGCTGGTGGACGGCGGGCTGCTCAACCCGCTGCCGATCATCCCCACGGTGTCGGCCCAGGCGGATTTCGTGATGGCGGTCAACGTCACCGCCCATAGCCCCCGGCCGGTGACCCTCGAGGAGCTGCTGCCCCCTGAAGAGGCCGCCCAGGAGCAGGCTCGGGAGAAGGCCCGCGACGCCGGCGGCGTCGACTTCGCCAGCTGGGTCGACGGGGTACGCGGCGCCGCGCGGCGGCTGTTTGACGGCCTCGGCACCCCTAACGGCACCACCAACGGCAACGGCGGCGGGCTCGGCAGCGCCGGCAGGAAGAGCCAGGCGGACGAGACTCTGGAGCGCGATCGTCGGCAGTGGGGGCGCCTGGACATGGTACTGGCCTCCTTCGACATCACCCAGGCGGCGCTGGCCAAGTACAAGGTGGCGGGCTATCCGCCGGACGTGCTGATCGAGGTGCCCAAGACGGTGTGCGGCGCCTATGAGTTTCACCGTGCCGAGGCCCTGATCAGCCTCGGCCGCCACCTGGCGGTGGACGCCCTGGATCGCTTCGAGGGGGTGACCCATCCGGGCTGGGGCGATCAGGCGATCGTCGTCGAGCCGGCCGGGGAAGAGGAGCAGGCGTCGTGAGCCAGGGTGCCGCTCAGGCGTCGGCGCCGCGGCGCCGCAGCAGCACGTAGACCGCCCCGGTGCCGCCGTCGATCGTGGTGGCCGAGCAGAAGGCCAGCACGCTGGGCCACTCCCGCAACCAGGCGTTCACGTGGCTCTTGATCACTGGATAGTCGCGGGTGCTGCCCCAGGCCTTGCCGTGCACCACCAGCACGCAGCGTCGCCGGCGGTCGCAGGCGTCGCGCAGGAAGGCCTCGAGCTCTTCCCGCGCCTCCTCCAGGGTGTGGCCGTGCAGGTCGAGCCCCGCCTCCCAGGCGAGGCGTCCGCGCTTGAGCTGCTGGCGCGTGCGCCAGGGCAGGTCGGGAAGGGCGAAGTCGAGGAATTCCGAGGGCCGTACCGGCTCCACCCGGCCATCCGAGGTGCGCCCGCCACCGGCGAGATCGTCGGCGACCGTGGTGGCGGCCGCGCGCCGCTCGGCCGCGGCGGCATCGCCCCGGCGCCGGCGACCGGGATCGGCCCGGTTGCTGGCAATGGGACGCACACCGGCCTCGCGCAGGGCCTGGCGGAAGGCGTTGATCTCGTCGTCGTCCGGGACGTGGCGATCTCGACTCATGGGACCATCGGGTAGAGGAGCGAGCCGTCAGTATACCGCCCCAGCCGTGGCTGTGAACCGCGGGCCCGGTTACAATCTGGCGTCGTCATTCCCGAACACCCGACTCCAGGAAGCCCCGTGGCTGAATCTCTCCCCGACGCGTCTACGTCCACCCTCGTGCTGAGCGACGAGGCCTTAAGCGACGGCCTGATCACCCTGCGCGACTGCCTGCGCTGGGCCGCCAGCGAGTTCCACCTGGCCGGCCTGCACTACGGCCACGGCACCGCCTCCGCGTGGGACGAGGCCGTGGCGCTGTCCCTGGGTGCCCTGCACCTGCCCTGGAACGTCGACCCGGCAGTGCTGGAGGCGCGGCTGCTGCCCATGGAGCGTGCGCGCATCGTGTCGCTGGTGCGGGCACGCATCGAGACGCGTCGGCCGCTGCCCTACCTGCTGGGCGAGGCCTTCTTCGCCGGCCTGCCGTTTAGCGTCGATGAGCGGGTTCTGATTCCGCGCTCGCCCATCGCCGAGCTGATCGAGCACGGCTTCGCCGCCTGGTTCCCCGACGAGCCGCCCGCCCGGGTGCTGGACCTGTGCACTGGTTCGGGCTGCATCGGCATCGCCACGGCGCTGCACCTGCCGACCTGCGAGGTCGATCTGGCCGACATCAGCCTCGAGGCCCTGGCGGTGGCGCGCCGCAACATCACCCGCCACGACGTGGGCGAGCGGGTGCGCGCCGTGGAGTCCGATCTCTTCGCGGGCCTCACCGGTCGCCGCTACGACCTGATCGTCTCCAATCCGCCCTACGTGGACAGCCGCGACCTCACCACCATGCCCGCCGAGTTTCGCCATGAGCCGTCGCTGGCGCTGGGCGCGGGCCAGGACGGACTGGACATCGTCCGGCGAATCCTGCGCGAGGCCCGCGACCACCTGAGCGACGACGGCGTGCTGATCGTCGAGGTCGGCAACTCCGATCACCACCTGGAAGCGGTCTTCCCCGAGGTGCCCTTCCTGTGGCTGGAATTCGAGCGCGGCGGCCAGGGGATCTTCGCCCTGAGCGCCGCCGAACTCGACGCCCATGCGGCGTCCTTCGCCTGATCCACCTCTCCCGCCCCATCTCTCCCGACCCCAGGAGGAGCGCCCATGTCCGGTAACACTTTCGGCAAGCTGTTCACCGTCACCACCTTCGGCGAGAGCCACGGCCCGGCGCTGGGGGCCATCGTCGATGGCTGCCCGCCGGGCCTGCTGCTCTGTGAGGATGACCTGCAGCATGATCTGGACCGCCGCCGCCCCGGCAGCTCCCGCCATACCACCCAGCGTCGCGAGGCCGACCGGGTACGCATCCTCTCCGGGGTCTTCGAGGGCGTGACCACCGGCACCGCCATCGGCCTGCTGATTGAGAACACCGACCAGCGCTCCACCGACTACTCGAAGATCAAGGACCAGTTCCGGCCGGCCCACGCCGACTACAGCTATCACCACAAGTACGGCATCCGCGACTACCGCGGCGGCGGGCGCTCCAGCGCCCGGGAGACCGCCATGCGGGTGGCGGCCGGGGCCATCGCCAAGAAATACCTCTCGGCCCAGGGCATCACGGTGCGCGGCTACATGAGCCAGCTCGGCCCCATCGCCATCGACTTCAAGCAGTGGGAAGCGGTGGACGAGAATCCCTTCTTCTGTCCCGACTCGGAGCGGGTGCCGGAGCTCGAGGCTTACATGGACCAGCTGCGCCGCGACCAGGATTCGGTGGGGGCGAAGATCAGCGTGGTGGCCGAGGGTGTGCCCCCGGGCCTGGGGGAGCCGGTCTTCGACCGACTGGACGCGGAGCTGGCCCACGGCCTGATGAGCATCAACGCGGTGAAGGGCGTCGAGATCGGCGACGGCTTCGCCTCGGTGGCAAGCCGCGGCAGTGAGCACCGCGACGAGATGACCCCCGAGGGATTTCTCTCCAACCATGCCGGCGGCGTGCTGGGCGGCATCTCCAGCGGCCAGGCGATCGTCGCGCATCTGGCCCTCAAGCCCACCTCCAGCATCACCACGCCCGGTCGCTCCATCGATGTCCACGGTCAGCCGGTGGAGATCGTCACCAAGGGTCGCCACGATCCCTGCGTGGGCATCCGTGCCACGCCCATCGCCGAGGCGATGATGGCGCTGACCCTGATGGATCATCTGCTGCGCCAGCGCGGCCAGAACGCCGAGGTGAATGTCTCGACCCCCCGCTTGCGTTGAGCCGCCCCGCGGGGCATGGCTGCTACACTTCAGGCGTCCAACCACACGAGTGACGCCATGAAGATCAACGTCGAATTCGACCTGACCCCCGAGGAGTTTCGTCAGGCGCTGGGCCTGCCCGACGTGGAGGCCTTCCAGAAGGATCTGCTCGACCGGATCCAGAAGCAGATGGAGTCGGGCGTCGAGGGGTACGATCCGATGAGCCTGATGCAGCCCTTCCTGCAGCAGCAGGGGTTGTCGCAGAACCTGACGCAGGGGCTCTCGCAGGGCCTCTCCAGCTTCGGCAACTACCAGCAGATGATGCTCGATATGCTCTCCAAGGCCGCGGCCAGCTCCGGTCGCGGCGACGCGTCCGGCGAGGCCTCCTCGAGCGAGTCGTCGTCCTCCACCGAGAAGACCCAGTCCTCCGGCAAGTCGTCCGACAGCGGTTCCCGAGCCTCGACGGCCAGTGCTCGCTCGCGTGGCAAGCACGATAGCTGAGGGCCGGCCTCACGCACCCTTCGACCTTCGCCGGGGTCGGCCGCAATCCGGTTGCAAGCCTCGGCGTCGCGGACTAATCTTTGTGCAGTGCAACAAGTCGTTTGTTACCGAACCGCCAGGAGGGATTCGACATGCAGGACAAGATGATCGATGCATTCAACGAGCAGACCCGTCAGTTCTTCGAACCGATGCGCAAGCTCAATTCTCTGATGCTGAACAACATGGAGAAGATGACCCAGTATCAGATGGAGTCGATGAAGCGCTACAGCCAGATGGGCACGGAGCGCATGCGCGATGCCGGCGAGCTCACCGATGCCGAGAGCATGCGCGACTTCGGCGCCCGCCAGGCCGAGATGATGAACGAGCTCTCCAAGCAGATGCTCGAGGACGCCAAGGCCATGAGCGAGATGAGCCTGGAGTTCAAGGCCGAGCTGGAGAAGCTCTATGCCGAGTCCGGCAAGCAGCTCGCCGAAGAGGCCGAGAAGGCCGGCCAGGCGGCCAAGCAGGAGACCGCCCCGGCGGAGCAGCCCGCCAAGGCGACCAGCCAGTCCTCGTCGCGTAAGCGCTGATTCCTCGTCCGTCACCACGACGCTCCGATACCCGCCCCGCGGGTATCGGAGTCAGTTGTTGTGACCATGCCTTGCGCGTCGCGAGGCGATGCGGCTAAGGTCGCGTCGAACCCTCGGCCGGCACGGTGTGCGGCCGACATGAACGGGTCGTTACCAACGGTCGATATCAACAACAGGAGGGGTCAATGCAGTCAGGGGTGCAAGCACCGACACAGGCCGAGCTCGAGGCGTGGAACGCCCAGCTCTCGGCGATCGGCGAGGAATACAAGGCCTTGATGCAGGATCTGCTGGCGCGCATGGTGCCCAGCGATGCCGCGGAATCGGTCCATGACGACATGCGGCGCAGCTTCCAGGCCGGTGCCCAGTCGCTGATGCAGAACCCGTCCCTGCTGTGGCAGACCCAGTCTCGGCTGCTTCAGGAGCAGTTCCAGTTGTGGCAGCAGTCGCTGCGCCGGCTGGCCGGCGAGGACGTCGAGCCGTTGGTCACCCCGGCCCGGGGAGATCGCCGCTTCAAGGACGACGCCTGGCGAGAGGATCCCTACTACCTGGCGATCATGCAGCAGTACCTGCTGTTCTCGCGCCTGGTGGAGGAGCTGATCGAGCGCCTGGATGGCCTCTCGGAGGACCAGAAGCGCAACCTCGGCTTCTACGCACGCCAGCTCGTCAATGCCATGGCGCCGACCAACTTCGTGACCACCAACCCCGAGGTGATGCGCAAGACCCAGGAGACCCGCGGCCAGAACCTGGTCGAGGGACTCGCTCGCCTGCGCGAGGACCTGGCCAACTCCGCTGAGGGTCTCAACGTCACCATGACCGATCGCAGCGCCTTCGCTATCGGCGAGAACATCGCCGTCACGCCGGGTGCGGTGGTCTTCGAAAACGAGCTGATCCAGCTGATCCAGTACACGCCGACCACCGAGCAGGTCTACAAGACGCCGCTGCTGGTGGTGCCGCCCTGGATCAACAAGTACTACATCCTCGACCTGCGCCAGGACAACTCCCTGGTGCGCTGGCTGGTGGAGCAGGGCCACACCGTGTTCCTGATCTCCTGGCGCAACCCGGGGCCCGAGCAGCGCGACCTGACCTGGGCCGACTACATGCAGCTGGGGCCCATCGACGCCATGGGCGCCATCGAGCAGGCCACCGGCGAGAAGTCGGTCAACCTGGTGAGCTATTGCATCGGCGGGACCCTGACCGCCTCGACCGTGGCCTACCTGACCAGCACGCGGCGTGGCCGCAAGGTCAAGTCGGTGACCTACATGGCCACTCTGCAGGACTTCCGCGACCCCGGCGAGATTGGCGTCTTCCTCACCGAGCCGGTGCTCGAGGGCATCGAGGCCAAGCTCGAGCGTGATGGCTACCTCGACGGTCGCGTCATGGCCTACTCCTTCAACCTGTTACGCGAGAACGACCTCTTCTGGTCCTTCTACATCAACAACTACCTGAAGGGCGACGCTCCGGCGCCCTTCGACCTGCTGTACTGGAACACCGACGGCACCAACCTCCCGGCGGGCACTCACGCCTGGTACCTGCGCCACATGTACCTGGAGAATCGGCTGGTGCAGCCCGGCGGGATCGAACTCGACGGGGTCAAGATCGACCTGCGCAAGATCTCCACGCCGAGCTACTTCATCTCCACCCGCGAGGATCACATCGCCAAGTGGAACAGCAGCTACTACGGGGCGCTGCTGCCCAAGGGGCCGGTGACCTTCGTGCTGGGCGGTTCCGGCCACATCGCCGGGATCGTCAACCCGCCCAGCAAGAACAAGTACGGCTACTGGACCAACGATGAACTACCTGACACCGCCGAAGAATGGCTCGAGGGCGCCCAGCAGCACGAGGGCTCCTGGTGGCCGCACTGGCAGCGGTGGATGCTCGATAACGGCTATGTCGACGCCGAGAAGATGGTGCCGGCGCGCACGCCGGGGGACGGCGAGCTCGATATCCTCGAGCCGGCTCCGGGGCGCTATGTGCGCATGACCATTCCCGAAGTCCTCGGTGAAGCCAAAGCCTGAAGCTGGAAGAGCGCCGCTCCGCGGGCTTGAGCTTGAAGCTGGAAGAGCGGCGCTCCGCGCCTGGAAGCTGGAAGAGAAAACCCCCGTAGCCTGACTACGGGGGTTTTCTCTGTATCGGGGGAAGCGAAGCTACTGGCTTCGAGCTTCGAGCTTCGAGCTTCGAGCTTCGAGCTTCGAGCTTCGAGCTTCGAGCTTCGAGCTTCGAGCTTCGA